>JALSJQ010000023.1 GCA_026989275.1 Albidovulum sp. | reverse complement strand
AGCAGCTTCTTCAGCTTCGCGTTCTCTGCCTCAAGCGCCTTCAGCCGCTTTGCATCCGACACCTCCATACCGCCATATTTCGAGCGCCACTTGTAAAACGTCGCATCGCTGATCCCGTGCTTGCGACACAGATCAGCCGCCTTCGCACCAGCCTGATGCTCCTTCAAGATACCGATGATCTGCTCTTCGCCGAAACGGCTTCTCTTCATCGTCTGTCTCCTCCGTCGAAGAACAGACTAACCCAAATTCGAGGACTTTTCTGGGGAGAAGGTCAATACCCTCCAAGACCGGGGCAAATTCTGATCTGCAATTTCAACACCGGCTTTCGTGAGCCGGAAATGGTGAAACGGCGCCCCGTCATAGTCATATCGCCCCGCCTTCCCCATCGCGATGGTTTGTGCACGGTGGTTCCCATCAGCACAAAGCCACCCAGAAAGGGGATTCGCTATCAGTGCAAGGTGCACCTTCCTGACTGCTTACCCTCACCGTGGAATGCTCCCGTGAACTGGGCAAAATGCGATATGCTGGCAACCGTTAGCTATGATCGGCTCTCTCTCATCTCGGTGGGGCGGGATCATGAAGGAAAGCGCCGCTATCTCACCCCGCGACTGGACGAAGATGAGTTGAAAAAGGTCAGGGCTGCAGTGCTCCACGCCTTGGGCATGCCGGGGTTGGCCTTGTATCTCGACAAATAGGAAGAGATCCCCTATATGGAGGATGATCACGCTCGCGGCGTAGCTTCGCGATGCGTCTCAAGACCACCTCCGGGTGGCGGATGCGGGCGACGATGCCAAGTCACCGCATTGACAACCCCACCTTCCGAGGTGGGTTTTTTTATCGAGTATCGTTCGTTTCGTCGTATTCCACCGCTTCTGCCGGTGTGCTACCCTTGCCCTGACGGCACCGCTATCAGGCTGGCTTGCCCTTGCACCGCTTGGTGCATGATGAGGCAACCGGGATACGCCGCCCCGGGGTGCCGTCGCCCTTGACCCCGGCCCCTGTCGGGGGCAGGCTCGATCACGGCCAGTGCTGTCAAGGCGGACCCTGCCATGCCTTCGGCATGTACGCGGGACCGGGCGCCACCCGGGGCACTGGCCACCCTCTTGCTTTCCGCACCCGTCTTCCCGACAGCCCCCGGCTGCCGGCGATGGCTGCCTCACCCTTGGCCATGCCATGATGAGGTGGCCGGGGGCCGACCCGGGGCAGCTTGCTCATCACGCCAGCATATCCGGGACAACGAGCCTCTCCATCGGGTCCTTCCGGGCCCTGGAGGGACACGGGCGGGCGGAGCGCAAAAGCGCGCCAGCGACAGATTGGCGATCCTAAATTCCGGAATTTAGGGGGTGGACCCGGAATTCAGGGAGTGGATCGGGCAAATGGAACATCCGCTTCCTGTCGGACGCGGGTCCGGGAGCCCCTGACCTCCCCCCGTGCCATGCAGGTTTCCGACGGCAACCCATGCGGAGGAAACCATGGCACGCAGGAAGAGCGACATCACCGCCCGCAAGCGGAAGATCGAGGAAGAGATCGCGCAGATCGAGGCCACGCTGCCGGAGCTGGAGGAGAAGGCCCGGCAGGCGGAGGAGCGCTTCAAGGAGCTCCACGCCGTTCTCAATTCGAGCGATCGCAGCCACAACCCGGAACTGAAGAGACGGCACAAGGCCTGGCAGGAGGCCGAAGACGAACTGGCCGGGGCCCGGGCCCGCATCCGGGCCCTCGAAACCGAGCTTTCCGTGATCCTGGCCCCGGTCACCGCCCGCGAGCGGCGCGACCGGCTGCGTGCCCTGCTCGAGAAGGCGCGGGAGCGGCGCGAGAAGGCCGCCCGGGCCGTCGAGCGCCTGGAGGCCCGCCTCGAGGCCCTCGAGGGGGACATCCGCGAGACGGACGGGCGCATGCAGGCCGAAACGCGCGCGGCCCGCATGGCCGCCCTCGAGGGCAGGGATCACGATCTCGACGCGCTGCTGGAGGCGCGGGAGCGGCTGGAGCGGCTGAAGGTCGAGCGCAAGGCCGTGAGCGCCGCCCTCGAGGACGCCCGCAGGATGTGGGAGCGGGCCGGCATGACCCTCTCCGAGGCCGCCTCCGAGCTGCGGCAGGCGGAAGGCGAGGTGGCGCTGCACGAACTGGCCGATCTCCTGCGCGATCACCGGGACATCGTCGCGCGGATCGACGCCACACCCGGCGCGAATGCCGATCGGGTGATGGCCGTCTTCGACCAGGTGCTGCGGGAGGAGTGAGCCATGCCCCGGCTGCCGCTCGAGAAATGGGCCGAAATCCGCGCCCGGCGGGAGACCGGCGCCAGCTTCGGCACGCTCGCCCGGGAATTCGGCGTCTCCAAGACCGCGATCATGAAGCGGGCGAAGGCCGAGGGCTGGGGCGACGGCAGCGACATCGCCGGGCTGGTGCGGGACCGGGCGATGGCGAAGGTTGCCGGCCTGGTTGCCGGCCCCCGGCAAAAAAGGGAGGAAGCCCTCGAGCAGGCGGCGGAGAGCGCCGCCGCCCTCCTCGAGCGCCAGCGCAACGACTGGGAGGCCCATCGCCAGCGCCACGGCCACCTGCCCGAAGGCTTCGAGGATGCCAAGCTCGCCAAGATCACGGCCGAGATGCTGATCCTGCGCCAGAAGGGCGAACGGGCCGCCTGGGGGCTGGACGGAGACGCCGCCCGCCCGCAGATCACCATCGTGCGGGAATGGTGATGCGGGCGCTCTGCCGCACCGTGCTGGCGGACTACCTCGGCGAGGAAGCGGCCGACGCGCTGATCCGCGCCATGGGCGGGCTGGAGATCGTGGTGCCGGTCCGGCCGGAGGGGGAGCGGTGGCAGCGCATCGCGACGGCCGTCGGCCCGGAGAGGGCGCACGAGATGGTCCGGCATTTCCGGGGCGAGAAGCTCTACATCCCCCTCGATGCGGTCGGCCGGCGGGAAGCGCAACGCGAATGGGTGATCCGCCAGAGGGCCGCCGGGCGCACCATCGACGAGATCGCCGCCGACGCGGTCTTTCTCGAGCGGCGCACCGCCCGCTGGGTGCGCCGGGTGCTGAGAGAAGCGAAACGCCTCGGCCGCGAGCCGGGGTGAGGGAGGGGGTGGCACGATCCCCCGGCCGTCCCCTCCCGAAACCGGCCCGGGGAGCCTTCCTTCGCTAAACCCGCAGAAAAAAGTTTCGGGAAGGCCCCAGCGCCCCGGAAATGGCGAGGCCAGAACCGCCCTGTTCCGGAGTGCTTCCAAGGCGAAATCTGCCCCGAGCCGCTGCGAACTGGGGGAACGATTGGGGGGACCGATTTTTTTCGGCGCCGCATAATGCTCTGAAATATATGCTGTTTTACGAAGAATGTGGCGGAGAGGGTGGGATTCGAACCCACGGTACCCTTGCGGGTACAACGGTTTTCGAGACCGCCCCGTTCGACCACTCCGGCACCTCTCCGCGGGGCAGGCGCTATTTAGGCATTGCCGGGGGCGGTGACAAGAGGAAAAACGCCCCTGCATGACGGGCCGCCGACGGGGCGAGCCCCTCCGGCCTCCCGTCTTGGTCTTCCTCCCCGGATCGGGTAGAACCACCCGTGATCTCTCCACCCGCAGCAAATACAGGCGATGGCGATCATGGCGATCATGGGAACGACGCGGCCCGACCCCGCGCAACTGCAGCAGCTCTACATGCAGGGGGTGCAGGCGCACAACGCCGGGAACCTTGCGCAGGCGGAAGCGTTCTATCGTCAGGTGCTCGCAGCTCTGCCCCATCAGCCCGAAACGCTCTACCAGATGGGGCGTCTCAGAACCCGGGAGGGGGCGCTGCGGGAAGCCCTCGGCTTCTACGAAAAGGCTCTGGCGGCGGCACCACAGGCGTTCGAGATCTGGCAGGCCGTGGTCGAGACCATGGCCGCTCTCGGCATGAAGAAGCATATCAGGCGGCTTTTGCGCCGGGCGAAGGCCCAGGGGTTCTCGTCCGAGGAGATGGCCCGTCTCGAATCCCTGGCGCAAAAGGAGCGGAGGGAGGCGGGCACGAGCCTCGGTTCGGCGCCGAAGGAGGAGGTCGACAGGGCGGTGGCCCTTCTCCAGTCGGGCGCGATCGCGGCGGCGGAGCGCGAGGTGGCGCGGCTTCTCGGCGCACACAAGGACGTGGCCTTCCTCCACAATCTGGCCGGCATCATCGCGGCACAGACGGGCGACCCGAAGAAGGCGCGGCGCCATTTCGCCGAGGCGGTGCGGTGCGATCCGCTCTTCCCCGATGCCCGGGCCAATCTCGGCAAGACCCTGCTCGATCTGGACGAGACGGCCGAGGCGCTGCGCGAGATCGAGGCGGCGCTCGATCTGGCACCGGATCACCGGGGGGCGCGGCTCAACAAGGCCATGGCGCTGCTCAGGCTCGAGCGGCCGGCGGCGGCACTCGAGATCCTGCGCGAGGTGGCGAAGGAGAGCCCCGACAACCCCGAGATCCTCGGTCTCCTTGCCATGGCCGAGAGCGATGCGACGCTGCACGAGGCGGCGCTTCGCGACCTGCAGCGGCTCAAGGAGCTGGCGCCGTCTAAATATCGCGGCCATGTGGACGAGGCGAAGGCGCTCGAGGAGCTCGGCCGCGAACAGGAGGCCCGTGCGCTTCTCGAGGCGCGGCTGGCCGAGAACGGGCCGGACCGGCGGCAGGTCATGATCGCCCTGGCGCAGCTGCTCATGCGGCTCGGCGATTTCGATGCGGCCGAGCGGCTCCACGAGGCCATCCTCGACGAGACGCCCCATGCGACGGGAATCTATCTGCAGATGGGCCGCGCCCGGAAATGGCGGCCCGACGATCCGTTCCTCGCCCGGATGCGCACCCTCTGGGAAGACGACACCCTTGCCGACAGCGACCACATCCATCTCGGCTTCGCCCTCGGCAAGGCGATGGAGGACATCGGCGATCACGAAGCCGCGATTCGCTATCTCGATGTCGCCAATGCGTTGCATCGCAGGACCTTCCATTATTCGACCGAGGAAGCCGCGGCCGATTTCCGGCGGCTGCGCGAGGCACTCTCGCCGGAATTCTTCGAGAAGTTCCGCGAGGCCGGCATCGGTGACGAGACGCCGATCTTCATCGTCGGGTTGCCGCGCTCGGGTTCGACCCTGACCGAACAGATCATCTCGGCCCATCCGCAGGTGGGGGGCGCCGGCGAGATCGGCTCCTTCTCGCAGCCGGCCCATATCCTGATGCAGAAGCCCGACGGCCGCTTCCGCACGGCCCGCGAAGTGGCGGCGAAAGACATTCGCGCACTCGCCGAGCGTTGCATCGCCACCTTGCGCACGGAGTTTCCCGACCTGCCGCGCGTGAGCGACAAGACGCTGCACACCTTCGTCTATCTCGGTCTCGTCCATGTCGCCCTGCCGCGTGCGAAGGTCGTGCATGTGCATCGCGACCCGATCGACAATTGCCTGTCGATCTACAAGAACCAGTTCGCCGGTTCCGCCCATCGCTATGCCTACGACCAGCGCGAGCTCGGCGCATACTACGTCATGTATCGCGAGCACATGGCCTATTGGGAGAAGCTCTTTCCCGGCCGGATGATCGATCTCGACTACGACCGCCTCGTGGCCGACCCCGAAACCGAAGCCCGGGCGCTGATCGAGGCGCTGGGGCTCGACTGGGATCCGGCCTGTCTCGATGTCACCGCCAATCGCCGCAAGGTGAAGACGCTGTCCGTCTATCAGGCGCGCCAGCCGATCTATCGCAGCTCGTCGAAGAAATGGCGCCGCTATGGCAAGGGGCTCCTGCCGATGATCGAGGCGCTCGAAGAAGGCGGCGTGCTGCCCGAAGACGATCTCGCCGCGCTCGAGGAGCTGCGCCGCGACGCCTGAGGGTGGCGCCGAGCGCCGTTCCGGCCGGAAGCCGCGGCGGCGGGGCCCGTGCACGGGGCAGTGCGCGGCAGGCGCCCCGACCGGGGGCATGTCCGCCCTTCCCGGCTTTTCACCCGACCGGAGGAACGGCGGGCATTCCCGGCCACGCGTTGCGGCAGACCGGTCGATCGGTCGAAACGGTCGGGGGCGACGGGCCGATCAGCTCTCCGGTGCCTCTCGCGGAGCGGCGGCACGGGCGAGGCGGTCGTTGATCGCGATGCCGACCCCGCGGCGGGGGATGGGGGCGACGGTGATGACGGCGCCGCGGCGGGCGGCGCGTTCGTCGGCCACGCGCAGCACGGCAAAGAGATTGCGCGCCGCTTCCGCGAGATCCCCTTCGGCCGAGAGGGTGAGCTCCCCCGGTCGATCGGGGCCGAACCCGACATGAACCGCCCCGGGCGGCGGTGCCGTCACGTCGAGCCGCAGCGGCGCATGGGGCGCGTAATGGGAGTGCAACATGCCCGGCGCAAGGACCGCCTTTCCTTGCGGCCCCAGCAGCTCGATGCCTGTCTTCTCCCGGATCGTCTCCGGCGAGATGCCGCCCGGTCGCAGGAGCCGCACGCCGGTTTCGGTCACGGCAAGGATGGTGCTCTCGATCCCCACCGGGCAGGGGCCGGCGTCGATCACCGCCTCGATTCGCCCGGAAAGTCCCTCGAGCACATGATCGGCGGTGGTCGGCGAGATGCGGCCTGAAGGATTGGCCGAGGGGGCAGCAAGCGGTCGGCCGGCCGCGGCGATCAGCGCCCGTGCGACGGGATGGGCCGGCACCCGCAGCGCCACCGTGGGCAGCCCGGCCGTGACGGCGGGCGCAAGGCCGTGCTGCGGCCCGGGCGGCACGACGAGGGTGAGCGGGCCGGGCCAGAAGGAGGCGGCCAGCGCCTCGGCCTCGGGGGAGAAGCGGGCCAGGTGCCGGGCAGTTTCGATGTCGGGCAGGTGGACGATCAGCGGGTTGAAGCTCGGCCGGCCCTTGGCGGCATAGATCCGGGCGACGGCATCGGGGCTGGTGGCGTCCGCCGCGAGACCATAGACGGTTTCGGTCGGCATGGCGACGAGCCCGCCGGCCCGCACCATCTCTGCTGCCCGGGCGATGCCAGCGGCGTCCGGGGGCAGTCGCAGCGTTCCATGCCCCTTTTCCTTGCCGCCTCCGCCCGGGGGTGGGTGCAACTGACGTGATGTCCCGCTTGTCATGGCGGCGCCCTCCCCCTAAGCATCCCGCATGCCGCCTTCATACGCGGCCGGCGAAGCGCCGTCGAGCCGTCGCGTCTGGCGGTTCCGGGCGAGCGCATCGACGATCACGGGTGCCCGGAACGCCCGGCCGCACATCTCAGGGAGACAAGGATGAGCTATCGCGCCCCCCTTGCCGATTTCGCCTTCCTCTTTCGTAACATCGTGCCGCTCGACGCGCTGGCGGCCACCGAACGCTTCGCCGAGGCCACGCCCGAGACGGCCGACGCCATTCTCGCCGAAGCCGCGAGGATGGTCGAGGAGAAGCTCGCCCCGCTCCAGCGGCCGGGCGACGAACACCCCGCCCGGCTCGAGGGCGACAGGGTCGTCACCCCGCCGGGCTTTGCGGAGGGCTATCGTGCCATTGCCGAAGGCGGCTGGGTGGCCATGGCCGCTCCCACCGAATACGGCGGGCTCGGCCTGCCGCAGACGCTGCTGTGCGCCGTCAACGAGATGATGAACGGCGCCTGCCTCTCCCTCGCCCTCAACCCGCTGATGACCCAGGGGCAGATCGAGGCCCTCGAGCATCACGCATCCGACGAGATCAGGGCGCTTTACCTGCCGAAGCTGATCTCGGGGGAGTGGAACGGCACCATGAACCTCACCGAGCCCGACGCCGGTTCGGATCTCGGCCGTCTGCGCAGCCGGGCCGAGCCCCGCCCGGACGGCACCTTCGCCATCACCGGGCAGAAGATCTTCATCTCCTGGGCCGACAACGACTTCACCGCCAACACGATCCACCTCGTCCTCGCCCGCCTGCCCGATGCGCCCGCGGGCACCAGGGGAATCTCGCTCTTCCTCGTGCCGAAATTCGTTCCCGACGCGCAGGGCGAGCCCGGAAGGCGCAATGCCGTGCGCGTCGTGTCGCTCGAGCACAAGATGGGGCTGCATGGCTCTCCGACGGCGGTGATGGAATACGACGGTGCGACCGGCTGGCTGATCGGCGAGCCTCACAGGGGGCTCCGGGCCATGTTCACCATGATGAACAACGCCCGGCTCGGTGTCGGCTTCGAGGGGGTGGGCGTGGCCGAAGCGGCGACGCAAAAGGCCCTGTCCCATGCCCTCGAGCGGGTGCAGGACCGCGCTCCGATCCCCGATCCGCACGGCACCATCATCGACCATGCCGATGTGCGGCGGATGCTGGCGACCATGCGGAGCCATACCTTCGCCGCCCGAGCCATCGGCCTTGCCACCGCCCATGCGATCGATCTGGCGCGCGCCACCGGAGACGCCGACCAGACAGCCCGGGCCGCCCTTCTCACCCCGATCGCCAAGGCCTATGGCACATGGACGGGCAAGACCGTGGCCGATATCGGCATCCAGGTGCATGGCGGCATGGGGTATGTCGAGGAAACGGGCGCGGCCCAGTTCCTGCGCGATGTGCGGGTGACGGAGATCTACGAGGGCACGAACGGCATTCAGGCGATCGACCTCGTGGGCCGCAAGCTCTCCGACGAAGGCAGGGCGGCGATGGCGCTTCTTGCCGATGTCGCCCGCACCGCTTCCGCGGCCGAGACGCATCTGCCCGATCTCGCAGCCCGCCTTGCGGCCGCCGGAACCGACATGGCCGCGGCCACGCGCTGGATGCTCGAGCGCGAGGACATCAACGACCGGCTTGCCGGCGCCACGCCCTATCTCATGGCCTTCGCCCATGTGCTCGGCGGGCATTTCCACCTCGCGGCGGCGCTTGCCGAGGGCGGCGACGGGCCGCGCACGCGCCTGGCCCGTTTCTTCATCCGTCAGATCATGCCGGCCCATGAGGCCTTTCTGGCGGCCGCGCGCGAGGGGGCGGCGCCGCTTTACGCCCTGGCCCCGGAGGATTTCGCAGCCTGAAAGGTCCGGCCTGCCCGGCGAGACGGCAAGCTTCCTGCAGGCCGGTCGAACACGAGGACGCGCCCATGCACCCAGCGACTGCAGCTGCCGAGGCGGACGGCCCGATCCGCACCCCCTTCCCGGCTCCGCCTGCCGCCGGCGAGGCGATCGAAGTCGCCGAAGGGGTGCTGTGGCTGCGCCTGCCGTTGCCGATGCGGCTCGATCACGTCAACATCTATGCCCTTGACGAGGGCGACGGCTGGACGGTGATCGACACCGGCTTCGACACCCGCAGAAGCCGGGCGGAATTCGAGGCGCTTCTTGCCGGCCCTCTGGCCGGCCGGCCGGTGCGGCGGGTGGTCGTCACCCATCACCACCCCGATCATGTCGGGCTGGCTGGCTGGCTGATGCAGCGCTTCGATGCCCCTCTTCTCATGCCCCGCACCGCCTGGCTGACGGCGCGGATGCTGACCCTCGACGAGCAGCCCGAAGTGGTGCCGGAAGTGGCGCGTTTCTGGCGCCGTGCCGGCATGGATCGGGCGATTTACGAGAAGCGCCTGTCCGAACGGCCCTTCAACTTCGCCGACGTCGTACATCCGCTGCCTCTCGGCTTCACCCGGCTGAAGGAGGGAGAGCGCATCACGCTCGGCGGGCGGCGCTGGATCGTCCGCATGGGCGACGGGCATGCGCCGGAGCACGCCACCTTCTGGGAGGAAGGGGGCGATCTCGTCATCGGCGGCGACCAGCTGCTGCCGTCGATCTCGCCCAATCTCGGAGTCTATGCCACCGAACCCGAAGCCGACCCCGTGGGGGAATGGCTCGCGAGCTGCCGCTGGCTTGCCGGTTTCGCCGAAACCCGCCAGCTCGTCCTGCCGGGGCACAAGCTGCCCTTCACCGGCCTGCCCATGCGGCTTTCGCAACTGATCGACAACCACCTGTCGGCCCTCGATCGGCTGCGTGCCTTTCTCGACCGTCCCCGCAGCGCGGCCGAGTGCTTCGCACCGCTCTTCCGCCGCGAGATCAGAGAGGGGGAATATGGCCTCGCCCTCGCCGAGGCGGTGGCCCATCTCAACCACCTGTGCAGGCGGGGCGAGGCGGAGAGAATGCTCGATTCGGGCGGCACCTGGCTCTTCAAATTGCGCGCGGATGCCGCTAAGGAAATTTCGACCGCGGCGAAGGACGGCGCCATGACGCAGTGACTTTTTGCGGCGGACATGCAACGGAGGGGCGGGACGGTCCGCACGGGAAACCGAGACGCAGGAGAGGGACGAAATGACCGAACACAAGCACGGTTCGATGGACATCGAATATCACAAGCAGGTCTATCAGGGCTTCGTCAAGTGGCTGATCCGCATCGGGATCGTCATCGCCCTGATCCTGATCTATCTCGCCATCTTCCGCACCTGACGACCTGTCTCCGCAAGGCGCGGACGCCGGGAAGGCACGAGCCCGGCGCATGACGACGATGCGTTCCGGACGGCCCGCAGCGCAGTGCGGGCCGTTTCCGTTCCGGTCGCTCATGCGAAAGCGTCGGCAAGACGGCGTATCCGACGAGGCGCCGCGGCGTTGCGACGCGGGAGCGGCAGATGCCGCTTTGCATTCCTCGAGAGGGCACAATGCGGCGAGGAGCGGCGTCACACGCCTGTGGGTCACTCTTCGCCCCGCCCCTCGTCATGGCGACCGGGGGCGTCTTCCGGACCGCCTCCCCGGAAGATCCGACCGGCACGATCAACGCCGGACCGCCCCTTTCTTCCCTCATGCGCCGGCGTCCGAACAGGGGCGGCCAAGGGTCCGGCCCCCGGCCGAGTGCACACCCTTCTCCCGATGGGCGGGCCGACATTCCCGGGGTTGAAAAGGCCGCACGAGACCGCTAGATCATGCGCTGCCGGAGAGATGGCCGAGTGGTCGAAGGCGCACGCCTGGAACGCGTGTAGGCCCGCAAGGGTCTCGTGGGTTCGAATCCCACTCTCTCCGCCAATACCGCCAAGCCTACCTGTCCAGGTCGGCCTTTTTCGCTGCCGAAGGGTGGTATTCTCGGGGATTCCTGCGGAAAGCCGCGTACTCCGAGAGCCGTCCTTCCGTCCTCTCCGGCCCGGGATTTCTCTCCGATGGCGCCGTTTCTCTCTGTTTCCGAGAGGACCGGAAGCCCGTAGCAAACAAGGCATGCAATCAAGGGCGCAGCTCATTGCGTGGATCGGGGAACGGGCACGAGGAGGCATGCGCCCCCCGACGCGACCGGCCGGAGCCGAAGATCGTGAGGGTCGAACCGGCAGTATCTTTCACATGACCTCCTTACGGACGAGGGCCGTCGGAGGGCGGAGGAGCGACGGGTGCCCTTGCGGGAGGCGGCACCCCGGGCCGGGAGCGGCGGTGCGCCCCCTTGCCTGGTGTCGGAGGCGGCGGGCCCGATGCGGTTCGACCGCCGGGAGCGGCCGGCATGTTGCTGTCGGTCCGACCGGAGCAGGCCCGTGGCGCATGGCCGCCGAGCCTGTCCGCGGCAGGGTTCAGCCTGTCGCGTCGGTGCCGTCGTCCTCGGCGGCGCGCCCCTCGAGCAGGTTCTGGAAGCGCTCGAAGAAGGCGTCCGCCATCTTGCGGGCGAAGCCGCCGATGATCCGCCCCCCCAGCTGGGCGAGCTTGCCGCCGACCCGGGCATCGACCGTATAGCTCAGCCGTGTGCCTTCGGGCACATCCTCGAGCCGGACCTTCGCGCTTCCCTTGGCGAAGCCGGCCACGCCGCCCTTGCCTTCGCCCACCAGACGATAGCTTTCGGCCGGCACCACATCCTCGAGCCGCACCACTCCCTTGAAGGTGGCCTTCACCGGTCCGACCTTCTGGGTGACCGTTGCCGTGAAACCTTCTTCCGGGGAACCTTCCATCTGCTGGCAGCCCGGAATGGCCCGGCAAAGAAGGTCGGGGTCGTTGAGTGCTTCCCAGACCGTCTGACGGTCGGCGTTGATGATGCGTTCACCCTTGATTTCCATCGGCTCCTCCCTGTTGGTCGCATGAAACGGGAATGTCGTGCGGGTTTCAAGCCGCCGCGTCCTTCCGGCGGGCGGGAATATCGTGCAGGACGTTCTGCGGCATGCCTGCTCCGGTGCCGGCCGGGCCGGTCGCCGTCCGGAGAGCCGGTTTCATGCGCCCGAGCATGCCGGTGCCAGGATCGGGGACACCGGGGCGGAACTTCCGTTCTCATCTCGAGAGGGGGCCCGGGCATGGCTCCGCCACCCGCCGCGACCGAAGGATCCGCCTTGCGAACGGGTGCCAGCTTCGCGAAGTGTCGGGACTTGCGCCCCGATGCGCCCGTCCGGCCGCCATGCGGCTCTCTCCGCGTGGCAGGGCGGGCTCCCCGGCTCTACGGGTTTTCGTCCCGATGGCGTATTTCGACCAGCCGCGCCCCCTCGATCCGTCGATAGAAGCAGCTGCGTCGCCCGGTATGGCAGGCCGGGCCGCTCTGGCGCACGAGGCAGAGGAGGGTGTCCCCGTCGCAATCGACCCGCATTTCGACCAGCTCCTGAATGTTGCCCGAGCTTTCCCCCTTCACCCAGTAGGATTGCCGCGAGCGTGACCAGTAGGTCATGCGCCCGGTCGTCAATGTGCGTTTCACGGCCTCGGCATTCATCCAGGCGAGCATCAGCACCTCGCCCGTCTCCGCATCCTGGGCGATGGCGGGGAGCAGGCCATCGGCGTTGAAATTCAGCATTGCGGGGTCGAAGGGCCACGGCCCCCGGCCGGGCATCTCATCGACGATCTTCCCGATCTCCCCATCCCCCCCGGCGTGCCGGGCGGGTTCCAGAGGCTCATCCGGGGCGTGTGTCATCATGGTCTCCTTTTCAAGATGCCGCGAAACTCCTAAGTAATGGGGAAGACCGACGGGGGGAACCGCCATGAATGCCGATTCCGATCTCTTCAAGCTCTACTCGCGGCGCATTCTGGCCCTGGCTGCGGAGATTCCCCATACCGAGCCGATCGAGGCGCCCGAGGCGATGGCGCGGCGCCGGTCGCCCCTGTGCGGATCGACGGTCTCGGTCGCCCTGCGTCTCGACGGGGAAGGGCGCATCGCCGCCTTTTCCCAGGACGTGAAGGCCTGTGCGCTGGGGCAGGCGGCGGCCTCGGTGGTGGGGCGGGAGGTCATCGGGCGCGATCGCGACGAGATCGCACGGGCGCGCGATGCGCTCTGGGCGATGCTCAAGGAGGATGGTCCGCCGCCGGCCGCACCGTTCGACGGGCTCGAGGTGCTGCAACCCGCGCGCGCCTATCCCAACCGTCACGCCTCGATCATGCTGGCGCTGGAGGCGACGCTCGAGGCCTTCGACCGGGCGCTTGCGGGGCGCAACAAGGCAGCGGCGGCGGAGGACGGCCCGGCGGCCCGCCCCTGAGTGCATCCTTGCCGAGCGCGGGGACTTCCGCGAGGTGATGGCGCATGGGGGGAGATGGGACGCTTCCCTCTCGCGGAAACTCCGGTGCCGCAACACCGGTGACGCCCCCCTGAGGCTCCTCTCCGAGCCAACGCCTCCGCCGCACGGAAGATCCGCCGTGGAGGAAAGGGGTGTCCGGTCGGGGCCTTCGCTTCGGGCGCGGTCGCGGAGGTTGCGGCACCGAGAAGGCAAGCCCCGCCCCGCATATTCCTGCCTACCCCTTTCGGCAGGGGAGACAAGCGACATTCGATCTGCCGCTGCAGGCGCGTGTCCCTTTCATCCGGAGCTGGTCGTCCGGGCGAAGCCGACGCCCCCTGCCTGCCCGCGGTCCACGAAGGGCCGCCGGATCAGGCCTTGTCCGCATCGGTGTCGCCGGGTTCCTGGGCAGCCTCTTCCGCACTCGTCCCGTCATGCGGCTCGCCCGTATCGGCGATGCGGGCCACGGAGACGACCTCTTCGCCCGCACGGGCGTTGAAGACCTTGACGCCGCCCGCGCTGCGGGAGCGGAAGGGGATGTCGCCCACGGGAATGCGGATCGACTGGCCGGTATTCGTCACCAGCATGACCTGATGGTGTGCTTTGACCGGGATGGCCGCCACGATCGGGCCGCCCCGGAGCGCCTTGTCGATGGCCTGGACCCCCTGACCCCCGCGTCCGCGCACGGGGTAGTCATGAGAGGAGGTGAGCTTGCCGAGCCCCTTGCGGGTGACGGTCAGGATCAGCTCCTCGGCGGCCGACATCTCGGCATAGCGGGCCGGCGAAAGGGCGATTTCGCCGCTGCTGATCGCATCGCCCGCCGCGTTTCCGGCCATGTCGCCGGACCGGTCCGCCTCTTCCGCCATGTCGGCGCCTTCGTGTTCGGCGCCCTCTCCCTCGCCGAGCTGCCCGCCCACGGCGCGGCGCAGCTTGAGAAAGGCCGCACGTTCCTCGGGCAGGGCCTCGAAATGCCGCAGCACCGCCATGGAGACGACCTCGTCGCCTTCGCCGAGGCGGATGCCGCGCACGCCGGTCGATTCGCGCCCCTTGAAGATCCGCACATCGGTCACCGGGAAGCGGATCGCCTTGCCGAGGGCGGTGACGAGAAGCATGTCGTGGTCCTCGTCGGCAATGGCGGCATTGACCAGCCGCATTCCTTCGGGCAGGCGCATGGCGATCTTGCCCGAAGCGCGGACATTGACGAAATCCGACAGCCGGTTGCGCCGCACGTCGCCGGCAGAGGTGGCGAAGACGATCTCGAGCCCGTCCCACGCCTCCTCCGCCACCTCCACCGGCATCACCGCCGCGATGCCGACCCCGGGCTCGATCGGCAGGATGTTGACCAGCGCCTTGCCGCGGGCGTTGCGCCCCGCCTGGGGCAGCCGCCAGGTCTTGAGCTTGTAGACCATGCCGTTGGTGGTGAAGAAGAGGAGCGGGGTGTGGGTGTTGGCCACGAACAGGCGGGTGACGACGTCGTCCTCCTTGGTATTCATGCCCTGAAGACCGCGGCCGCCCCGTCGCTGGGCCCGGTATTCGTCGAGCGGGGTGCGCTTTATGTAGCCGCCCTGGGTGACGGTGACGACCATGTCCTCGCGCTCGATCAGGTCCTCGTCCTCGAGATCGGCGATGTGCTCGACGATCTGTGAGCGCCGCGGCACGGCGAAGGCGGCCCGCACCTCGCGCAGCTCCTCGGCGATGATGGCAAGGATGCGCTCGCGCGAGCGCAGGATGTCGAGATAGTCGCGGATCCTGGTCGCGAGATCCCGCAGCTCGTCCGTGACTTCCTGCACGCCCATCGCCGTGAGCCGCTGGAGCCGCAGATCGAGGATCGCCCGGGCCTGCGATTCGGAGAGGTTGTAGGTGCCGTCGGCGTTGATGCCGTGGGTCGGGTCGTCGATCAGCCGGATGTAGTCGGCAATGTCGGCGGCGGGCCAGGCCCGTTCCATCAGCCGGCGGCGGGCCTCCGCCGGGTCGGCCGAATTGCGGATCGTGGCCACCACCTCGTCCACATTGGAGACGGCAACGGCAAGCCCGCACAGAAGATGTGCCCGCTCGCGGGCCTTGCGCAGGAGGAAGGCAGTGCGCCGCGCGACGACCTCCTCGCGGAAGTCTAGGAAATATTTGAGGAAGTGGCGCAGCGTGAGCTGCTCGGGTCGCCCGGCGTTGAGGGCCAGCATGTTGGCGCCGAAGTTCACCTGCATCGGGGTGAAGCGGTAGAGCTGGTTGAGCACGACCTCGGGGGTGGCGTCGCGCCTGAGCTCGATCACCACCCGCACGCCGATGCGGTCGCTCTCGTCCTGGACATGGGCGATGCCGTCGATCCGCTTCTCGCGCGCCGCCTCGGCGATCTTCTCGACCAGGGCCGACTTGTTCACCTGATAGGGAATCTCGTCGATGACGATGGCGTGGCGGTCCTTGCGGATTTCCTCGACATGGGTCTTCGCCCGCAGGACGATCGAGCCGCGCCCTTCGGTATAGGCCCGCTTCGCGCCGTTCCGGCCGAGGATGATGCCGCCCGTCGGAAAGTCGGGCGCCGGGATCCACCGCATCAGCTCCTCGGAGGTGAGATCGGGATTGTCGATCAGGGCGAGGGTGGCGTCGATCACCTCGCCGAGATTGTGCGGCGGGATGTTGGTGGCCATGCCGACGGCGATGCCGCCCGCGCCGTTGACCAGCATGTTGGGAAAGCGGGCCGGCAGGACGACGGGCTCCACGTCCTTGCCGTCATAGTTGGGCTGGAAATCGACCGTGTCCTTGTCGATGTCCTCGAGAAGCGCGTTCGCGGCCCTGGCGAGGCGTACTTCGGTGTAGCGCATGGCGGCGGGGCTGTCCCCGTCGAGCGAACCGAAATTGCCCTGACCGTCGAGAAGCGGCAGGCTCATCGAGAAGGGCTGGGCCATGCGCACGAGGGCGTCGTAGATCGCCGCGTCGCCATGGGGGTGGTATTTCCCCATCACGTCGCCCACGGGCCGGGCCGACTTGCGATAGGGCTTGTCCCAGGTATTGCCGCTCTCCCACATCGCATAGAGGATCCGCCGGTGCACCGG
The DNA here is from genome assembly GCA_026989275.1 of Albidovulum sp. Classification (GTDB taxonomy): domain Bacteria; phylum Pseudomonadota; class Alphaproteobacteria; order Rhodobacterales; family Rhodobacteraceae; genus WFPA01. The sequence goes on along the minus strand of JALSJQ010000023.1, from coordinate 3,680 downwards.
CTTGAGCCCGTCGCGCAGATCGGGGATCGCCCGGCTCACGATCACGCTCATGGCGTAATCGAGATAGGCGGTCTTCATCTCCTCCTCGATGGAGATGGTAGGCCCGTCGTGGGCATGGATGGCGGCGCTGGGTCCGTCGCCGTTTTCCTTTTCGTTTTCAGGCTCCTGGGGCGTATCCGTCACGGCTTCGTCTTTCCTGGATGATGGGGGCCGGATGAGGGCCCGGAAGGGGCGCGCGGCACGCCCGTCTATAGCAGAGCGCGCAGCCGGGGTGCAAACGCTTCACCCGCGGTACCGGCGCGGACAGGCATCCGGGGCAGGGCCGGGGCGCTTGCCAAGCAGGGGCGGATGGGAGAGGAAGGAGGCGAGGAACATCCGGGGGGTCGAAGGGAGGAGCACGGCATGGATCTCGGCATCAGGGGCAAATGGGCCATCGTCTGCGCTTCGTCGAAGGGATTGGGCCGTGGCTGCGCCGAGGCGCTGGCGGCCGAAGGGGTGAATCTGGTGATGAATGCCCGCACCCCCGGGCCGCTCGAGGCGGCGGCCGCGGCGGTTCGTGCGGCGCATGGCGTCGAGGTGGTCCCCGTGGCGGCCGACATCACCACCGAAGCGGGGCGCGCCGAGGTGCTGGCCGCCTGCCCGGCACCCGACATCCTCGTCACCAATGCCGGCGGGCCGCCGCCGGGCATGTGGCATGAATGGAACCGCGAGGACTTCATTCGCGCGATCGACGCCAACATGCTGACCCCGATCGCCCTCATGCAGGCCACCTTGCCGAAGATGATCGGGAAGGGCTGGGGCCGGGTCGTCAACATCACCTCCGTGTCGGTGAAGGCGCCGATCCCGGTGCTGGGGCTTTCCAATGCCGCCCGGGCGGGGCTGACCGGCTTCGTGGCCGGGGTTGCGCGGCAGGTGGCGAAGGACGGCGTCATCATCAACAATCTTCTGCCCGGCATTCACGATACCGACCGGGCGAAGGCGCTCGACGCGAACGCCGCACAGGCTTCGGGGCGGAGCATCGAGGCGGTGCGCCGGGCGCGCGAGGATTCCATCCCCGCTGGCCGCTACGGCACGCCGGAGGAGTTCGGCGCCATCTGCGCCTTCCTGTGCTCGCAGCATGTCGGATTCGTCGTCGGCCAGAACATCCTCGTGGACGGCGGAGCGGCCAACATCTCGATCTGACGCTGCGGGCTCCTGCCGCATCCGCACCGCCCTGCCGTTCCCCGGAGGCGGGCCAGCCTTGAACGACGGGGCGGGGCGGGTTACATCTGACGCATCATTGTTGAGTGAAACCATCGGCAATGACCGCGGCGGAAGGTCCGTCGCGCAGGCGCCGGCCGTCGGGCGGTCGGAAGCTGCTGGAGAGCGAGGCGTGAACAAGGCCACCGACAGGGCGGGAGCAGACGGGAAGACGGTGCGGCGGGGAGCGCCGGCTGCCGCCACGCCTCGCCGCGCCCCTTCGGCCGGGGGCGTGTCTGCGGGCGAGGCCCGGGTTCCGGAAGCGCCGGGGCGGCTCGAGCTCAGGCATGTCGGCCGCAGCTTCGAGGGGCGCAAGGTGGTCGATGACGTCTCCTTCGCGCTGCATCCGGGGCAGGTGACCTGCCTGCTCGGCCCTTCCGGCTGCGGCAAGTCCACCACGCTGCGCATCGCCGCCGGCGTCGATCACCAGGACGAGGGCGAGGTCCTGATCGATGGCGAGGTGATCTCGGACGACCGGATGCACATGCCGCCCGAGAAGCGTTCGGTCGGTCTGATGTTCCAGGATTTCGCCCTCTTTCCCCATCTCGATGTCGAGCGGAACATCGCCTTCGGCCTCAGGGGATCGGCGGCCGAGAAGCGGGCGCGGGTGAAGGAGCTGCTCGAGAAGGTCGATCTTCTCGGCTATGAACACAAGTTCCCGCACGAGCTTTCGGGGGGCGAACAGCAGCGCGTGGCCCTTGCCCGGGCGCTGGCGCCGCGGCCGCGGGTGATGCTGATGGACGAGCCCTTCTCCGGTCTCGACATGCGGTTGCGCGACGAGGTGCGCGACGGGGCGCTCGATCTTCTCAAGGAGGAAGGGACGGCGGTGCTCCTCGTCACCCACGAGCCCGACGAGGCGATGCGCATGGCCGACGAGATCCTGCTGATGCGGGCGGGGCGGATCGTCCAGCGCGGCGCGCCCTACAACATCTACAACAACCCGGTCGATCGCGAGGCGGCGGCCTTCTTCTCCGACATCAACGTCATTCGCGGCGTGGTGCGCAACTCCCTGACCGAAACGCCTTTCGGCCAGTTCCTCGCGCCGGGCCTGCCCGACGGCACCGAGGTCGAGATCGTCATCCGCCCTCAGCATCTCAAGATGGATTTCGATCGCGGCGGCAAGGGGCCGGCGCCGACGCCGGAAGACGGGGTGCCGGCCCGCGGCATCGTCGAGAGGGCGCGTTTCATGGGCGGGCAGTCGCTGGTCGAGTTCCGCATGGAGCATGACGGCTCGAGGCTCACCGCCTCGGTGCCGGCGGTGTTCCTGCCTCCTCCGGGCACGCCCCTGTGGCTCTCCTTGCGGCGCGACCGCTGCTTCGTCTTTCCCCGCGGCGTCGCCGATGCCTCCGAGGCGGGAGAGAGGGTGGAAGGCGACGCGACGCAAGAGGCGCCCGCCCCGCCGCGCGCGGCCGAGTAGCACCCCGGCACGGATCGTTTCGGATGGCGCGCCCCTGTCTTCGCCGGGCGGCCGGGCGGGGCGCATCGCCGCTCCGGCCGGGCCCCGTTTGCGGGCCGGTCTTCCTGCCGTCTCCCCGCTCCTCTTTCCCGGCTCCCGGTCGGGCATCTGTCATGCCGGTGGCGGAGCGGCGCCCGCCCTGGCGTGACGGGCTGGGCGAATCACCGGCGCCGCTCATGCGGGCGGCTCTCTTTGCGGGAGATGCCGGATGCGATATGGCGCCGCCGCCCTTCCCGTCTTTCGCTCCGGTCGGGGTCGCGGCGACCTGCCGCCCCCTTGCGCCGGTTGACGGAAAGTGCTTTGCCCTTCGGGGCGAAAGGCAATAAACAGCGAATGCCGCATGAACCTGCCCGGTGCGGCCGGGGCCGCCACCTTCGGGCAGGATGCACGAACCTTAGGGAGATTGAGGAATGCTCAACAATATCGGCCTGCCGGGACTTCTCCTGATCGCCATCGTCGTGCTGGTGCTCTTCGGCCGTGGCAAGATCTCCTCGCTCATGGGGGAGGTCGGCAAGGGGATCACCGCCTTCAAGAAGGGAGTCCAGGAAGGCAAGAAGGAGCTCGAGGAAGCGTCCGCAGAGGAAGCCAAGGACATCACGCCCAAGGTCGAGGCGGATACCAAGGTCGCGGCCGAGGTGGAAAAGGACAAGGCCTGACGGCCTCGGCAAGGGGGTCGCGCCATGTTCGACATCGGCTGGACCGAGCTTCTTCTCATCGGGATCGTCGCTCTCATCGTCGTGGGGCCGAAGGATCTGCCACGGCTCTTCCGTACGCTCGGAAAGGTGACGGGGCGGATTCGCGCCATGGCCTCCGAATTCCAGCGCTCGCTCGAACAGGCTGCAGACGAGACCGGGGTCAGGGACATGGCGCGGGATCTTCGGGAAAGCGCCGATCCGGGGCGCTTCGGCCTCGGCGACATCGACAGATCCGCCGAGGAACTTCTGGCGGAAGACAAGGAAGATAGCTCTGCGAAGGGGGACGGCGA
>JALSJQ010000022.1 GCA_026989275.1 Albidovulum sp. | reverse complement strand
GCCAGTTCACCTCGATCGACTTCATCACGGCGCTGAAGGACGCCGACATCCGGATCAGCATGGATGGCAAGGGGGCCTGGCGGGACAATGTCTTCGTCGAACGGCTGTGGCGGACCATCAAATACGAAGAGGTCTACCTGCGGGCCTATGACAGTGTCACGGCCGCGCGCGAAAGCCTGCGCCGCTATATCGATTTCTACAACGCCAGGAGACCGCATTCATCACTGGACGGGCGAACGCCCGATCTGGCATATCATGAGGCGCTGCAACCGGTACCGGTCGCAGCATGACAGAGCGGGTGATCCACTTATGAAACCGCCCGGAACTGTTCAAACGAACCGAGCCACTTCTCCCTCCCATCGGTCGATCCATCTCGACGACCGGTTCGAAATCTTGCACCCGCTGTACGCTCCTGAAGGCCAGCCGCAGTGTGGGGAACGGAGGAGTTGGCAGACCGACAGTGCATGAGATTTCATATTTCTTGCGAAACGCGGAGAAGCTGGTGCCCGAGGGGGGACTCGAACCCCCACGGCCGAAGCCGGCGGATTTTGAATCCGCTGCGTCTGCCAGTTCCGCCACTCGGGCTTGCGGGTTCCATAGCATGCCCCGCGGGCTTGTCCAGCCTCCGGGGCAGCCCGTCTGTGCGGCCTTTCAGCCGGCCCGGCCCTCTCCCGGACCGGGGGAGACGGTGCGGCGTTCGGCGGTGGCGGCTGATCGGGGCAGGGCGGAAGGGGCGTCCGCGATCGGGCGCATCGCCCCGTCGGCCGTGGCGGCGAAAGTCTCTTCCACGGGGCGTCGCACCACCGCCTCGAGATGGGCGGCGAGGGCCTTGCGGTCGGTGAAGTCGGCCACCTGTACCACCGGATGGAAGATCACCTCTACCCGGCCCTGGCGCGGTGTCGCCAGCACCTGCAGGAGGTGGGGGCCGAAGGCCATCTCTCCCCACCAGCCATAAAAGCGCGGGTCGCGCCCCGGGGGGGCATGGTAGATGGCCGTGACCGGCTGGATCGCCGGGGGCTGGGGAAAGCCTTGGTCGAAGAACGAGGCAAAAAGTGTTGATCTGAAAGGGAGAACCCTCAAGCCGTCCGAACTCGTCCCTTCGGGAAAGAACAGGATCCGGTCGCCGCGGGCGATCCGTTCGGCCAGCATGTTGCGGTGATGATGCGCCTGGCTGCGGCGCCGCTCGATGAAGACGACGCCGGTCGAGCGGGCCATCAGGCCGATGAAGGGCCAGCGCGCCACCTCGGCCTTGGCGACGAAGACGATCTCGTCGGCGGCGTTCAGGGTGAAGATGTCGAGCCAGGAGACATGATTGGCCACCACGGCGCCGGCGCGGCGGTCGGGCCGCCCCTTCACCTCGTGGCGGATGCCGAGGATGCAGAGGGCGAGGCGCGAGACGAGATGGGGGATGAAGGTGGCGCCGAGCCGGCGACCGGTGAGCCGTTCGCCTCCCCGCAGGGCCCAGAGCGGCGGCAGAAAGGCCGAGATCAGAAGAAAGAGCGCAGTGCCGCGGGCAATGGCACGCAGCACGCCCCCCGGCCCTGTCGGCGGCGCCGGAGGCGGCTCTGCGCCGTTCCAGGTGAGGCTGCTCATGAGGCCGGGTTCCCGCCACGCGGGCCGCTTCCACCCCGCCCCTCCTTCGCTGGCCGCTCCGGTTCGGGGGCGCCGCCGTCTAGCGGGGCGCGACTTTCCGTCAGCGGGTGCGGCTCGCGGCCGCGGGTGTAGAAGGCGCGGTGCCGGGCCGACATGCGCGCGGTATCGACGATCAGGCAGACATCGGTGGTATTGAAGGCGTGGTCGATCCAGGCGCCTTCCCCCACCATGCCGCCGAGGCGCAGATAGGCGCGGATGAGAGCCGGCATCGCGGCCTTGGCCGCGCGGCCGTCGAGCGCTCCGGGCGCAATCAGGTCCATGTGCTGATAGCTGTTCTCGAGGGCGCGCACGCGCAGCTCGGGCGGGGCCAGATGATGATGATGAAGCCAGGAAAGCGGTTGGGCCAGGGCCGCGACATCGGTGCCGTGAAAGCTGGCGACGCCGAACAGGATCTCGATGCCGCGCGCGAGAACGTAATCGGCAAGCGCGTTCCACATCAGCAGCATGGCCGGTCCGCCGCGGTATTCGGGATCGACGCAGGAGCGGCCGAGTTCGAGCAGCTTGCGCCCCGACCGGATGAGCGGGGCGAGGTCGTATTCTCCGGCGGAGTAGAAGCCGGGTCCGGCAAGCGCCCGCTCCCCCGTAAGCAGCCGATAGACGCCGACCACATGATCGCCCGTCTCTTCGGGCCGCCGCGTATCGACGAGCAGGAGATGATCGGCATGGGGATCGAAGGCATCCCGCTCGATCCGCGCCGCATGATCGACCGTCGGCCCGTCGGCGCCGAGCTCCTCGACGAAGACCCGGTAGCGCAACCTTTGCGCCGACAGGCGGTCCGCTTCCGAACGGGCGAGCCGCACGGTCAGATGGGAGAGCGGTTCGCGGGGCTTCTCCCCTTGCGTCATGCTGTGCGTCCTTCCCTGTCCCGGCCCTGTCCCGGCCCTGTCCCGACCGTCGTCCCGCTGATGGCCCGTGCCTGCCGTCCCGTTGCCGGGGCGCGATCCTGCCGCCGTTAATCTCCGGTTAAGACTTTGCCGTCAATATCGATCCCGGGTCAAGAAAGGGTGATTCGCGGGCCAGGGCCAGGAGGAGTCCGGCCGGAGGCGGAGGGATGCCCTGGGGAAGGAGCACGGATCACCCATGCCGAGGGGCCCCGGCGCAGGACGGGCGAAGACGGGAAACAGGAGAAGGAGAGGCCAGAGAGAGCAAAAGGAGGACAGGGCGGCTGGTGATCCCGGATGGCGGAGCCGGGACCGGCGACTTGCACCGACCACGTTGCGCCGGTCATGGCCGGGGCGCTTCGGAGGGGCGGGCTTGAAGGCGGTCGCCTGTTGCGGGTTGCGGCATGGGGAGATCTGTTCCTGCCGCCCGATTCGTGCCGGGCGGGCACGGGCCCGTGAAGGCGTCGGATCCGTGAAGACGGCCAGGCTCGTTCCGTGAAGACAGTTTCGTGAAGACAGGGGCGCCGCCGGGATTCCCGATATGCCGACGCATTATGCCGACGAGGGTTCGGAGCATCTCGGTCACCAGATGCAATGCGCGTCGATGCGCGAACATGGATGCGTGTATCCGTTTCCATGCGGGGCGGGAGATCTCCGAGCGGCGTCCAAGCGGCGATGGAAGGCATGAGCGGCAGATGCGCATGGGATGCGCATGGCAGGCACGGATTCGGGGTGCCGATGCGGGGCGGCGGATGACGCAGGGGAGCGCCGCGGGTGTGCGGCGCCGTCACCAGCGGTAGCGGCATGCGGGTGCTGTGTTGCAGGCCCTTCCCCTGCGCCGGCTCAGTCTTCCTCCACGGGCTCGAGGGGGGCCTTGTCGAGGAACATCACCCTCTTGCCGGCATGTTCGAAATCCACCGTGACCCGCATGCCGGTGATCGACTGGATCTGGCCCAGCCCCCATTCGGGCATGTGGGGCGCACGGACGATCATTCCGAGGCCGAGGCGGGCGCCGGGATCGTCCGGAAGGGTGGCGATGCTGTCGCATTTGCGGGGTGCGCGCTGCTGCGGACCGGGCGGCGCCGGCGGCGCGCTGGTGGTTTTCCTGTCGCTCATGCCCCCTGAGTGACGGAAAGGGCGGGTGGGATCAAGTGGCGGCGTCCTGCCTGTGGGCTGGCCGGGGGACGGTGAACGGGGAGGGAGGTGTCGGCATGGAAGAGCAAATCGCCATGAGGCGGATCCGCCTGTCCGGAGCGGGCGGGGGAGGGGAAAGGGCGGCCCTGGCCTGCGCCGTCGGCTCCTGGATCTGCCATGACCTTGCGAGCCCTCTCGGGGCCATGGCCGGCAGTCTCGATCTCCTCGAGATGCCCGATCCGCTCTTGCAGGCGGAGGCGCGGGCGATCCTGCGCGATGCCGTCGAGGAATTGATGCAGCGACTGGCCTACGATCGCATCGCCTTCGGCCGCTCCGGCATGGCGCCGCTCCCGCCGGGCGAAGCGGGGGAAAAGGCGGGAGACGCGCCTGGTCCCCGGAACGCCCCGGAGGAGCCGGCCGTGCCGCTTTCCCTAGGAGGGGAGCGCGCGGCGCCGTCCGGGGGGCGGGCGGCGGAGCCCGGTGCGGCGGGCCGGCATGAGATACCGGAAGCGGGAGTATCTTCTCGACCTTCGCCCGCGGGGATTCAGCCCCTTGCCCGGGAAGAAGAGACGGAGGCGCGACGGGGCGGGAGGGCTGACCGGGTATCCGCTCGGGAGATGCGCCGTCTGCTCGAGGCCCGTTTCGGCCGCCGTCACGCCATCGCGCTCGAGACGGAGGCGGACATTCCCCGCCCCGAGGCCCGGCGTCTTCTGCTTGCTTGCCTTGCCATCGCGCCCCTTGCCCGGGGTGGCACACCCATCCGCGCTTTCCGGAAGGAGGAGGGGTGGTGCCTCGACTTCGTTCCGACCGATCGGGCACGGCAGATCCTCGCCACCTTTTCATGGGCGCGGATCGATCATCCGGCCGCGGCCCTTCTCGCGGAAGAAACGGTCGCGTGATCGGCGGCGGGACATATCCGGGCGCGTCTGCCCGGTGCAGGGTGGTCATGCCGGCCGCGGCATGCTGCGGTGCGGTTTCGCGCTGCGCGAGGCACCGGCGGCTTCGGGAAGGCCCGGCTCCCGGTCCACTGCGCCGAGAGCGTGGATCGCTTCCGGGAGGCAGCGAAAGAATCGGAAGCAAAGCCGTGCTGCCGTGATGCCGTGATGCATGCCGCGACGTGGCCTCGGCCCCCGGCTCTCTCCTTGCGGTGGGTGGCAGCCCGTCGGCCGCGACGGTCGGAAGACGCGGGAAGCGAGGGAGAGTGGCGCGGCTGCACCGGCCGGTCGCCACAGGGGTGGCATGCAGGGAGGGGGCGCCATATGGGACCGCCTCGCCCGTTCTCGTTCGAGGAAGACGAGTCGGCCGACCGCCTATCGCGCGGGACCGGCCACCGGTGAAGAGCCGCCACGCCGCCGCGCGATGCGCTTCCTCTCGCTCCCGCTTCTCGATACGTCCGAACGAGGGCGCGAGGCTCGTCGGATCGGCGCGCGTCGTTCCGGTCTGCGGCGCATCCACCGGCGGCTGTCCGGAACGTCTTTCCGGCGAACCATCCCTGCCCCGCCTGCGCCACCACGACGCCGATACTGCCTGCCGCGCTTTCGAACGAAATGAGGTCGGCGATGACGGAGCTCCGGCCATTCGCGGGGCGTTTCTATGTGAACTCGCCGCTCGCTTTTCCACCTTCGGTCGTGCGAAGGAATGCCCGGGTCCGGCGGCTTGCCCGCGAAGCGCCTGGAGTTTGCATTTCCGACATGTGAGGTTTTCCTCGTCTTCATACGGAACGGCGCTTTCCGGCAAATGGTGCCGGCGACATGCGGAGGTGCACCGGAACGACGGAACGGCCCGCTCGGTCCGCGTGCTTCGAGATGGGGAACACCGACCCTTCACCCATGGATTCCGCAGGAGCGGGTACCGGCCGCAACGACCGCCGACGCGGCATGGGGGCGCGGGCACGACAAGGGGCAACCGCTGCGGAGAGGGATCACCCGCCTTCCTTCGGCAGGACGGGAAATGGGCGGAAGGGTTCCTCTCCTTCGGGGGTTGGTCTGCCGGCAGCGTGCGATCCGGCCGGCACCGCACTCCGCCCCGTCCGACTTCATGCGCAAGGGAGGGGCGGCCATGCCGCCCTCTCGGGCATGCGGTGCATGCCCTGCCGGCAACGGGTGTCGATCCCAAGACGGTTCGGCGCGAATGCCCGCCGGATCATCCGGAGATCCGCGAAGCGATGAAGCAGATCGCGGGCAAGCGCCGCCGTTCCGGTTGTCGGCGGATCGGCGTGTTGCTCGAACGCGAGAGAATGAGCATGACCGGGGCGATCCGAGTTGCCATGCGGCGCGAAGCCGCTCCTCCCGAAACCTCACGTATCGGTCGGGCACGGGGTCGAAGCGCGACCGGAGCGATACGGCCCGACGTCTCTCATCGACCGGGCTGATTTTCGCTGTCAATGGACGTCTTTCGGGGCCGAGGGGCCGATCAGGATCATCGGCCGGCATCCCCCCCGTTCGTCCGGAACGAACGGCGGAAGGCATGTGGCGGGTTTGTCGCTCCCTCCGGCCTCGTCCTTCGGTGGCCTGTTCGGGCCGGGGGCGGTGCTCCGGGGCGGTACGATCCGCGTCCTGGCGCAGCGCGGCGTGCCCGACAGGGCGGGGGGGCCGAACAGGCTTCGCAGGAAGGCACGGTCGCGGAGGGCCATGCGCGGCGGCATGTCGAGCCCGGCCTCGCGAAGACGGGCGGCGATTGCCGCGCGCGTGCCGCGGCCGGCCGCCCCGTCGATCGGCCCCTTGTAGAGCCCGAGCTGGCGCAGACGGATCTGCACGAGCCGAACGAGCATGGCTCCCTCGAGGGTGACGGGGTCCACGCCGCGCACGCATTGCCGCACGGTGCCGCGGGCCGAACGGGGCAGGGCAACCGTGGCCGGAATCCGGATCGGTCTGGTCACCGCTGCGCCCTCGAGCAGGCAGAGCCGGCGGGCTTTCCCACGGGAGAAACAGCGCACGCCCCTCTTGCGACCGCCCACTACCAGCCGCGCTCCGCTCGTGCCGCGGGCCTCGTCCTCGAAGAGAACGAGGGGCGGTGCTTCCCGGCCCGGCCGGGGCGTGAGCGAGATGGTGTAGTTGCAGTTCTCTCCCGCCGCGCAGCGCCGCGGGCCGTGCTTGGCGAGGGTCAGCGCAGGAGGCGCCTCCGGCTCGGGCTGCCCGGACTGGCGCGCATTGCCCGTGTGCGTCGGTGCGCAGGCGCTGTCATTCTGTGGATCGGCATCGGTCGGGGCATCGGGAGCCGTCATCGCGAGCGTGGCGCAATTCTCGCCCGGTGCCGGGGTCTCCTGCGTGTCCCAGGTGGCCTCGATCGTGATGCGGCCGACGGGACCGGGAGGAATCGGGCCGATACCGGAATAGCTGCAGGTCAGCGTCGCGGGCCCGGTGACGGGAACGGGGCTGCAGGTGAAGTCGGCGCTGCCGGCGCTGGTGATCGTCACGCCGGCCGGCACCTGGTCCTGAACGCTCAGGCCGGCCGCGGCCGGCACCGTGCCGGGCCCGTTGCTGGTCACGTCGAGATACCACGCCACCCAGCCCACCTGCGCCGGGGTCGGCACCTGGGTCTTCTCGAGTGCAAGATCGACGCCTTGGCCCTGCCCGGCACCTCCCGCATTTCCCGCGCTTCCGCCATCGCCCACCGGGCCTCCATTTGCCGGCGTGCAGTCCGCGGGGATCTGGAGCTGCGTTTCGCCAAGGCAGCACAGATCGCTGCCCGCCACGGCGCCGGCACCGTTCTCGATGGTGTTGACCATCAGGCTGACAGTGCTGCCGGGCGCCGCGCCGAGGATCTGTGCCACCACCGGCGAGCCGAAGGCCTGCGGCCCCGCCGGCACCACGCTGACACCGGGCGTTGTCGCGGTGATCTCGACCGCGTCGGGGCTGGTGCCGGGGGCAGGGGTGAGGGTGAGGGCGACCACCGGCTGTCCGGCGACGCAGGACACTTCGGCAGGGGTGACCGCAAGGCAGCTCGGGGGCGGCGTGTCGGCGCCGCAACCGCCGGGCTCGAAGCAGAAATTGTCATAGCCTGCGCGTTCGGAAGGCTGGGGCGAATAGTCGATCGGCAGGCGGAATTCCGTGACGTTGCCGATGGTGGCGTTCCAGTTGGCGATGTTGGTGTTGGCGAAATTGCTGCCGCTCGAATCGGGCATGCGCCATTCGCCGTCGGCATTGGCCGGCAAGGTCGTCTCTCCCGGCTGCAGCGGACGGATCGGCGCACAGATACGCACCCAGCCATCGGCCATGGTGACCGGGTTGAAGGCCCGGAACACCGCCCGGTTCACATTGGTCGGGGCCGGACCGACGATGACGATGCGGGGATAGACGGTCGGCGTCGAGCCGTCGGGGTTCTGCCCGGCATAGAACAGCCGGAAATCGAAGCAGAGCCGCCCGCATTGCCCGACCTTCTCGAGCCAGTTGCCGGTGAAGCGGGGCGAGACATTGCAGGCCTGTGAAGGGCCCGAGAGATCCTGCAACAGCAGATAGCTGCCGTCGATCCCGTTGGCCGTGTCGGTCGAGACGGTGACCTGGGGCCGGTCGGGGCAGGCGGCGAAACCGCTGGTGCTCCCCACCTGTTCGAAGGTTTCGCACAGCCCGCCTTCCTGGGCGTGGCCCGCAGGCGCGAAGGCGGCCGCGCCGAGAAGGAGCCCGGCCATGATGCGGAAGAGCGCGGCATGGGGGGCGGAGCTCAGTCGGGACATGCGGGCATCTCCTTGTCAATGGCGATATCGAGCCGGCCGCGGCAGCAGCTGAAGGGGCCGCCGCTTGCCGCATCGGCGCTCGAGAAGGCACACAGCGCGAGCGACACCGTCTGCCCCGGCATGGCACCGGCGAGGGAAAGGATCGCGGGAGGCAGGGGCAGGATCGGCCCGCCGATCGGGCGCACGCCGGGCACGAGGCTCGTCACCTTCAGTGCATCGGCGCCGAGCGCGGGAGCGGCGCCCGGATCGAGCGTGATCCGCACCCCCTCCGGTGTCCGGCAGAGGGATTGCAGCCGCGGCGAAAGGCAAGAAGCTTCGTCGCCCCCCTGTCCCGCGTCGCCTCCGCCCGTGCAGGCGGCGGGCATGGTCAGGGTGATCCGACGCCGGCAGCAGCTGAAGGGGGCGTCGCCGGCGGCCGCGGCGCTGTCGAATGCGCACAGGCCGAGGGTGACGCTCTGGCCGGGGGCGGCGCCGGCGAGGGGGATCTGTCCGCCGGGCAGGGGGAAGACCGGCCCGCCGACCACCGCAACACCCGGTGTGAGGGAGGTCACCTTCACCGAATCGGCACCCAGCCCTGCCGTCGCCGCCGCGCCGAGATCGACGAGAAAGGTGCCGTTCTCGCCACAGCTCACCGCCGGATCGGCCGCAAGGCAGGTAGCGCCCGGTCCGGTCGGTTCACCACCGCCGGGAGGCAGGGGAACGGGGAGAGGAAGGGGCAGGGGAAAGCCGCCGCCGGAGAGCCCGCCGCCCGGATCGGCGGGAAGGGTGCTGCCCGGTCCCGGACCGGAGCTGCTCGGGGTCACGACGCCGCCGCTTCCCGGCACCCAGCCCGCCGCCCGGCACATCGCGAAGAGCGCCGCGCCGCCATTTGCCGGGCAGGGGGCGAAAAGGGCGACATCCCCCATCGTGCCGGCGCGCTCGGGAAGGAGGAGCGGTTCGATGGCCGGCAGGGCGATGGTGGCCGCCGGGGGCAGGGCCGCCGGTGCCGAGACCCGCAGCGGGCTCAGCTGCACGCCTGTGAAAAGCGGCGTGGTCATGGAAGGGGCCGCGGGCGGGGCGACGGGCAGGCGATGCCCCGTGGCGACCACCCGTTCGCCGCAGCGCTGGAGAAGGGGGCGGCCGTCCCAGTCGATGGTCGGGCCGAGGGCGATGCCGCCATCACCGCTCGTGCCGCCGGCCCCCACCCCGATCCGCCGCGGGACCTGATCCCACCGGCGCGGATCGTCCTTCACGGGACGATAGGCCAGCACATGCCCTTCCGCGGGGCGGGAAAGATCCCCTTGCGGATCGATCCGCGTCGGCAGGGCCCGCAGGGCCAGCAGCACTTCGCCGCTCGGGGCGAAGGCGATGTCGGCAATCTCGGCGTCGGGGCCGGCTTCGAGCACCACGAGTTCGAGCCGCGGATCGTCGAGGAAACGGCCGGTCTTCGCGTCGATCCCGACCGACCAGAGGGAAGGGCCCTCGGCGGCTCCGTAGTAGAGCCGCCCCCGGTGCACCGCGAGCCCCCAGACCCGCCGCGACAGGGGGGCGAGCCCCCAGCTGGCGGGAACCGCGGGGCGAAAATCCGGCGAGGAGGAGCCGGATGCGGCCGGCACGAGGGGAGCGGGGGGCAGGTCCGCCAGCGGCCGCGCCGCGAGCCCGTGATCGAAGCGGTCCACTTCGCGTCCCCGCGCGTCGAGTGCCAGGATCAACCCGCTTTCCCTGTCGGAAACGAAGAGTAGCCCGTGGCGCGGATCCCAGGCGAGGTTGCCGAGGGCGGCGCCGCTGTTGGGTCGGCCGAGCGGCCGCACCTCGGCAAAATGGCGCACCGTGCCCGTCACCCCGTCCAGAAGATAGATCGCCCCCGGGCCGTAGCCGCGCCCGGCCGCCGCGGCAAGCCGCCCCCATTGGCCCGGCGCGAAGGTGACGCGCGTGCCGCCGGTGAGGGCCGGGCGGATCCGGTCGGGATGGGCCGGGTCGGGTTCGGCGAGGGCGATGCCATAGGCCGAACTCGCGGCGATGAAGACATCGGCGGCAAGGGTTTCCTTTCCGTCCACGCGCAGGCGCCGCGGCCGCAGGGCAAGGCCGAAGACCTGCCCGATATCGGCGGCGGTCACGGTCAGGACAGGGGCGGGCTGCCAGCTCTGTCCGGCGAAAAGCGCCGGTGCCGGCACGCCCCGGCGCAGCTCGAGAACCGGGGCGCTCGTATCGCGCAGAAAGCCGAGGCCCTCCTCCTCTCGCCGAAGCGCGATCGCGGCGCCGGCGCGCGTGAAGACCAGATCGCCGATCGTGACCGGCAGCTCCGCTGACATGGCATCCTGGGCATGCGCAGATGGCGCAAAAGCGAGGAGGAGGCTCGCGAGAACCACACTTTCCCGACGGATCCCGGAGCCGATCCGCCCGAGAAGACGGCGCACGGCATTCCTTCTCGTCTTCCGTGACGGCGTTTTCACCAGTCTTCCTCCCGTGCTCTCCCCTGCACCGGCGAAGGGTCGCCGCTCCTTCGCACCGCGGCCCGATCACGCGGATGACCGCGCAGGATCACACCACCGTGAAGGCGCAGCTTATGGGGAAATCAGGCCGGGCGACAAGCATTTTCCTGAAAATCTGTTTTCATGAAAGCATGCGTCAATAGGATGGAAGGTGTTTCTAGAGGAAGGAATACTGCCCTCCGGTCCCGGCAGGCGCCGCCGGCGGAGTCTCATCGGAAGATGAAGGTAATGTTCCCGAAAGATGGCGCGATTCGGCAGGGAGTGCGGGGCTGACCGACGGGTGGTGCGACACCGACTGCAGCTTCGTCGATCTGCACGGGGCGGCGGGGTGTGCTCGTTACGTGTGAGGTAGCGAATCAGCGCCTTGTCCACCTGCGCGGGACCGCGGGATTCACAGGCATGGCATGTGTCCTGCCCGGCGTCGCGAACCGGCGCGGCAGGCAGGCGACCATGCCGGCCGGCAGGGGGGATGGTGCAGGCGTATCAACCGGCCCGGCTCCGGCAGGGTGTTCCCGGTCAAGCGAGGCCTTTCGGCCGGGCAGGGCGATTTCGGCCAAAAGACCGTCTTTGCCGCATCGCGTCGGAGCCGTGTTCGGCTCCGCCGTCGCCGAAGGGCGCACCAACAAGGGGGCAGCGTGGGCCGGTTCCGTCGCCGGCATGGGGAAACGGCGTTGCGCAAGCGCCGGCCGGGATCACCCTTCGGGCAGCGGCGCCCCTTGCGCGAAGGCCCGGGCGACTTCCTCGATCAGGGTTTTCCTGTCGAAGGGTTTGTGGAGAAAACCGCACGAGGGCGAAACCGCGCCCGTGCCCCCCTCCGGCTCGGGGCCGCCTCCGCTCATCAGGAGCACCCGCACTTCGGGCCCTGCGGAACGGGAGGGGGACGGCGGCCTTCTGCGCGGCGTGCCGGGGCGGCGTTCGTCGTGGCCGGATGCGCCGGGCGCGGTTTCGACGGGCCGGGCATGCGCGGATGACGGATCCGCCCCCTGCGGCACCCCGTCATCGCTACCCCGCCTTGTGGCCAGCGCTGCGCGATACCGGGCGATCCAGGACGGCCCGTCGCACCCGGGGAGGGTGATGTCGCTGAGGATGAGATCGCAGGGCGGACTCTTTTCGCCGAGAAGGTGGCGCAGGGCCTCTTCCCCGCTCGCGAAGGAAAGGACGCGATAGCCCTCGAGCTCGAGGGAGCGGTGGATGAACCGGCGCAGCGGCGCCTCGTCCTCGACGAGCACGACGGTCCGGGCCGTCGGCGCGGCAACGGACGGCTCTTCCTCCCGGCACGCAGCGTCATGGTCGCCTTTTGCGCAGACAGGTCGTTTCCCGTCGGCCGGGTCGTCAACCGGGGCGGTCGATCCGTCCGGTGCGCCTTCCCCGGTGGGGAGCGGTTTCGGGAGCGGGCGGGGCGGTCCTTCCCCCCGCAAGCCGGTGGCGGGCGGCACGAGAGCGGCAGACTCCACCTCGAAACGGGTCTGCGCCGCTTTCCCGCCCATTTCCTCCCCTTCGGCAGGGACGGCCAAGGGCAGGCAGAGCAGGAACTCGGCACCGCCTTCGGGATGGTTGCGGGCAAAGACATATCCTCCCATCTGCTTCATCAGCCCGTAGCACATGGCCAGACCGAGGCCGGTGCCCTTGCCCGGCGGCTTGGTGGTGAAAAAGGGTTCGAACAGCCGGGCGATCTGCTCTTCCGGCAGGCCGGGGCCGGTATCGCGCAGGCTGAGGACCGCCCATTTCCCCGCCGGCAGGCTCACCGGCGCGCCGCGCAGCCGCGCGGGGCTCTCGAGGGCGAGCAGGAGAGAGGAGATGTGCAGCGTGCCCTTTCCGTTCATGGCGTCGCGGGCGTTGACGGCGATGTTGATGACGATCTGTTCGAGCGCCGCCGGATCGGCCTCGACGACCGCCTCTTCCGGCACGGGGGCGATGACGAGATCGATCCCCCGGCCGAGAAGCGGCGCAAGTAGGCCGGCCGCTTCCTCGAGCAGGGCGGCGAGGGCGAGCGGGCGCAGCCTCATCGGCTGGCGGCGGGAGAAGGCGAGGATCCGCCGCACGAGGCGCGCGCCGCGCTCGATGGTGGCCCGTATCGCCACAATCTGCTCCTTCGCCGCCGTGTCCGCTTCGCCGAGCAGCTCGAGAAGCTCCTCCGACCGTGCTGAAAGAATGGCCAGCAGATTGTTGAAATCATGCGCAATGCCACCTGCCAGCTGGCCGATGGCATGCATCCGCTGGCTTTGCGCGATCTGCGCCTCCATCCGCTTCAGCGCCGTGGTGTCGTGGAGATGGGCCAGAATGAAGAGCCTGCCGTCTTCCAGCCCGCGAACCAGCGATACCCGCACATGCCGCTCCTCCTCTTGGCGGGACAGACGAACGGTCTCGGGCGGCAGCCCTTCCTCGCTGTTCAGCGCCCGGGCGATCCACCGCCCGACAGGCATGCCGGGCCCTTCCACGAGGTCCCCGAGAGCGAGATCCGGCCGGGCCGATATGCCGAGAAGGGCGGTGGCGGCCCGGTTGGCATGGCGGATCCGCCCGTCGGGCGAAAGCTTGAGAAGGGGGGTGGGCAGCCGGTCGATCACCGCCTCGACGCCCGCTGCCATGCTCTGGGCATCGTCCACGGGAAAGAAATGGAGCTGGCGCAGCCCTCCCTCGCGCTCGAGCGTGATGATCCGCATCGCCCTCACGCCGTCGCGGGTGCGGACGGGGTGCACCCCGTGGGGCCGCAACGGCCGATCGGAAACGAGCGCCTCGAGATGGGAAGGCAGCGGGCCGAGCAGGGCCTCGGCCGCCGGGTTCGCCGCGAGGAGCCTGCCGCTGCGGCTGACGACGAGGACGGCCGCCGCGAGCGGCGCGACATCCGCTTCGGCGGCGGTGCGGCTCGTGGGCGCGGCGATCTCCCAGAGCAGGCGGTTTCGCCCTGCGGGCAATA
Organism: Albidovulum sp.; assembly: GCA_026989275.1. Taxonomy (GTDB): domain Bacteria; phylum Pseudomonadota; class Alphaproteobacteria; order Rhodobacterales; family Rhodobacteraceae; genus WFPA01. Next base: position 57,096 of record JALSJQ010000022.1, on the reverse strand, counting down.
CCACGAGCCGCTCCCTGCTGCGGTCGCCGAGAGGCAGGTTGATGCGCCGCCCGGCAAGAAGGATGCGGCGGATCGTGCCCGGATGCGGCGCCCGTCCTCCGGGAAGGCAGCGGGAGACGAACGCGGCGATGTCCCGCGGCGGCGGTTCGGTGGCGGGCCGTGTGCCGGAAGCGTTATCTCGGGCAGATCGGGGCCGGGGAGCATGGCGGGCCTGGATGCGCGATCGGGCCGCGGCGTTGAGCGCCCGGATCCGCCCCTTCCCGTCGGTCAGGCAGGCCGGTCGCCCCTCGAGATCGGCGCGCTCGAGAAGGAGATCGACAATCGGTCCCTCCCTGCGTGCCCGGTGCGATCGGTGGCCGAGGAGAAAGGCGCTGGCCAGCGCCGCCGCCAGCCCGAGGAAAAGGGCGAGCGGCGCAATCAGAGTGGCCGAGGGGGCGCCCGGACGCATCGGCTCTCCGGCCGGGGCACCGGTATCGGAAACGGTATCGGTGGCGACCTCGGAGACGACACCGACGGCAACATCGGCGGCAACATCGGGGGCGGCACCGGTAGCGGCACCAGTGGCGAGATCGGGGGCGGCAGGGGCGACGACATCGGGCGGCGTATCGGGGGCGTCATCGCCCGGTCGCGCCGAAAAGAGCGGGACGAGCAATGGGCGCAGGAGCTCCGCATCGCGCGCGGCAGGCCGGAACAGGAAAGGAAGCGCCCCCAGGACCAGGCAGGCCGCGAGCAGGGCGAGGGCAGGATGGACAATGCGTCGTCGCTGCGCACCGCCGCCGCTGCGCCAGCTGTCTGTCCGCATCTCGAGCCCGAATGGCCCGGCCATGCCCCCTCCCGCCTTTCTCGGTCCGCCTTGCCCGCCCGTCCAGTCTGCCTGTTCGCCGACGCGGCAGCCGCATCGCACCCGTCGCACCGGTTCCGGTGCCCACCGGGCCGAGGCGTTCAGGCCCCGACCCGGCAACCGGCGACCGAATCATCCCGACTGTGCCGCAGAAGGTCTTAAGGAAGGTTTAACGCCCGCCCCCGCGGTCCGCCTTGCGGCGGAAAAGGGCGAGGCCGAAGCCGTCGCCGCCCTCGAGCGGGGTCCAGCGGCGGTTCGCTTCGGGCGCAAATTCCCGATGGCGCGCGAGAAAGGACTCGGCCCGTTGCCGGTTCTCCTCCTCGAGAAGGGAACAGGTGACATGGGCGAGATGCCCGCCGGGGGCAACGAACGGGGCCGCCTCGTCGAGGATCCGGTCCTGAAGCCTCCGGAGTGCCTCGAGCCGTTCGGGAGTGAGGCGCCATTTGCCTTCCGGGCTGCGCCGCCAGGCCCCGGACCCCGAACAGGGGGCGTCGGCGAGAACGAGGTCGAACAGACCTTCGGGCCGCGCCGTCCTCTCGATGCGTGCCCCCGCCCGGGCGGCCCGGGCGGGCAGGTCCTTCATCCGCCCCGCATTCGCGTCATGGGCGAGGATCGTGCCCTTGCCGCCCATGCGCGCGGCCATGGCGAGGGCCTTGCCGCCGCCACCGGCGCAATGGTCGAGAACCCGCATTCCGGGAACGAGCGGCAGGGCGTCCACCACCGCCTGCGATGCCGCATCCTGCAACTCCACGAGCCCATCGCGAAAGGCCGCCGCCCGGCGGATGCGGCGCGCCCCCTCCGTCACCTCGAGCGCGGTGGCGGCCAGGGGATGGGGGCGGGCGACGATGCCTTCCCCGGCCAGTGCCGCCAGCGCTTCTTCGCGGTTTGCCTTGAGCGTGTTGACCCTGAGAAAGACCGGGGCGCGCTCGCGCATCAGTCGCATGACGGGGGCGAAATCGTCGCCGAGGGAGGCGGCGAGCCGCGGCGCGAGCCAGTCGGGCACGTCGAGGGCGACAGGCGGCGGCAGATCCGGCGGGGCGGCGAGCCGGGCGCGCTCGGCCCGTGTGAGCGGGGCCGGGGCATGAGGAGCGCCGGTGAAGATGCGGTCCGGCTCCGCCCCCTTCTCGACGAGGAGGCCGAGAACGAGACCCCGCCCCGTGTCACCACCGCCGCGCGCGGCGGCCGAGCGGCGCTTGCGAACGGCGTCGAACACGATGTCGCGCACCGCCGCCCGGTCGCGCGACCCGGCGAAGCGGCTGCGCCGCGCCCAGCCCGTCAGCGCCTTCTCGACCGGGGCACCGGCCAGCCAGGCGTCGAGAATGTCGATCGCGGCCTGATGGCGGGCGTCCTCGCGCATCCCTCAACCGCGCTCAGCCGACACGATAATTGGGGCTTTCGCGGGTGATCTCGACATCATGGGCATGGCTCTCCCGGAGCCCGGAATTGGTGATGCGGACGAAGGTGCACTTGCCGCGCATTGCCTCGATGCTGGGAGCGCCGACATAGCCCATCGCCGCCCTGAGCCCGCCGACCAGCTGATGGATCACCCCTTCGGCCGGTCCCTTGTAGGGCACCTGCCCCTCGATGCCTTCGGGAACGAGCTTGTCGGTCGAGACCTCCTTCTGGAAGTAGCGGTCGGCCGAGCCGCGGGCCATGGCCCCGACCGAGCCCATGCCGCGATAGGCCTTGTAGGAACGGCCCTGATAGAGGATGACCTCGCCCGGCGCCTCGTCGGTGCCGGCGAGCATCGAGCCGACCATGGCCGCAGCCGCCCCGGCGGCGATGGCCTTGGCGAAATCCCCCGAGAACTTGATGCCGCCGTCGGCGATCACCGGAATGTCGGAACGGTCGGCCTCCTCGGCGCAATCCATGATGGCGGTGAGCTGCGGCACGCCGACCCCGGCGACGATGCGGGTGGTGCAGATCGAGCCCGGCCCGATGCCGACCTTGATCGCATCGGCACCGGCATCGATCAGCGCCCGCGTGGCGGCGGCGGTGGCGACATTGCCGGCCACCACCTCGACATCGGCCGCCTTCTTCAATCGTTCGACCGCCTCGATCACCGCTTTCGAGTGGCCGTGGGCGGTGTCGATGACGATGAGATCGGCCCCGGCCTCGACGAGGGCCATCGAGCGTTCGAAGCCGGCATCGCCTACCGTCGAGGCGGCGGCCACGCGCAGCCGGCCGAGCTCGTCCTTGCAGGCGTTGGGGTTGAGCACGGCCTGCTCGATGTCCTTGAGCGTGAGAAGACCGGTGAGCCTGCCGTCGCGCCCGACGACGAGCAGCTTCTCGATCCGCCGCTCGCGCATGACCTGCCGTGCCGCCTCGAGATCGGCCGGCTCGTCGAGCACGGCGAGATTGTCGGAGGTCATCACCTCGCTGACGGGGGTGTTCTCGTCGGAGGCGAAGCGCATGTCCCGATTGGTGACGATGCCGAGCACGCGCCCCTCCTCGTCCACCACCGGAAAGCCGGTGATGTTGAAGCGGGCGCCGAGGGCGCGGGCATCGGCGAGGGTCTGGTCGGGCCTGAGCGTGATCGGCTTGTAGACCACCCCCGAGACGAAGCGCTTGACCTTGCGCACTTCCTCGGCCTGTTCGGCGATGTCGAGATTGCGATGGATCACGCCGATGCCGCCCGCCTGGGCCATGGCGATGGCCATGCGCGCTTCCGTCACCGTGTCCATCGCCGAGGACAGGAGCGGGATGTTGAGACGGATGCGGCGGGTGAGCCGCGTGCCGACATCGGCATCGGCGGGCATCACCGAGGAAGCGGCCGGCACGAGGAGCACGTCGTCGAAGGTGAGGGCCTCGCGAATCTTCATGGGATGGTTCCTCCGAAGCTTCGTTTGGCGCTTTCCTATTTCACGGAAGGCGGGAAATGGAAAGGGGCGGTCCGAAGAAAGCCCGCCTTCTCCTGCGCGCGTGCCCGCGGGAGGCGTGCGCGATGCGCGCTCCTGCCCCGAAGGGGGCGCCCGTCCGCCTTCCTTCGGCGGGGCGGGAGGGAGAAGGAAAGCGCCGCCTTGCCGCCGTTCTTGCGGTGGTGTCCGGCCCGGCGGCCATACCCTCCGGCGGGGGCCGCCTTCGGAAAGAACGTGGCCCGGGCGGCCCGCGGAGCGCCTCTATTCCTTCTCCTCGCCCCGTTCCTCCTGCGCGTTCGGGACGAGGCGGGTGATGCCGACGCCGCCGGCGCGGGCCAGTTCGAGATCCATCGTCATCGGCACGTATTCCCCCCGTTTCCACAGACGTGCGAAATTGTCGTAGAAGCGCGAGAGGGGATGGCCGCTCTCGCCGGTGGAGATGATGAAGCGGGCGCTTTCGGGGTCGGCGAAGTCATAGACGCCGCGATAGGCCGAGGCGTGGACGTTGAGGAAGGGGTCGGGCCCCGTGCCGGCGGTGCGGCCGCGCATCAGCGTCTCGTCGCCCCCCGAACTGGGCAGGCGGATGTTGAACAGTGCGCCGACGAGCGGCAGCTTCCCGAGCACCTGATGGTCGAGCGCGGCCATGTGCTCCCTGCCCCATTCCCAGGCGGCCATGTCGCGGCCTTGCCGCGCGGCGATCCAGTCGAGCGCCTCGTCGAGACTGGCGGCGGCGATCTCGGGGCAGCTCTCGATCGCTTTCGTGCCCTTCACGTCGCACCAGATGCCGGCTCCGCCGAGATTGCGGAAGACCCGTTCGACGAAAAGCGGCCGCAGATGGCGGAATTCGTCGGAGAGCGGGCCGAGTTCGTCGGCAAGGAGCCGCGCCTGCAGGAAGCGCATCCAGGCGGCGTAGATGAGCGGCTCCGGCCGGTTCTCGTCCATCGCGCCTTCCCAGGAGGCGAGAAGCCGCAGGGCCTCGGCGCGTCGTCGGGTGCGGGCGTCGGCATCGGGGGGGGCGGTGAGCGGCAGATCGCGCATCACCAGCGGCAGCAGCGTGCGGGCCGCGTTCGAGACGATGTCGGTCTGGATGGCGGTGAAGCTCTCGAGCGTATGGGCCTTCTGCCGCCCCAGGAGCCGCTTTGCCCGCTCGATGCGGTGGCTGTCGCCCCAGATGTAGCTCACATGGCGCGGGAAGGGCGCATCGACGGTCTTGTTGTTGGTGTTGGCGATCACGCCTTCGGGCGGGTTGATGACCACCGGATTGTCTTCATAGGGGAAGAAACCCTCCCAGCGGTTCTCCTTCATCCAGCCCGGGGCGGGCATCATGCCGCGGGTCTGGTGGGCGGGGTTGCGCTTCGGGATGCGGCCGATGATCTTGATGGCGATGTTCTCCGGGTCGGCCAGCGACAGGTTCTGCGCCGGCGCGTTGAAAGGCCGCGTCGCCGCGATCGCCTCCTGCACCGAACCGGCCTTCATCAGCCCGTAGGTGGCGGTATAGGACCGGTCGTCCTCGGCAAGGGCGGTCCAGCGAAGGGCGGCGACATGGCCTTCCGGGACCACCGAGGCGAGACCGAAACGGTCGCTCGGCAGGATCGGGCCGTTCTCGCTCCAGCGCAGGGTCAGCTCGACGTCCTCCCTACCTTTCACGCGGATGCGCGTGCGGGCGACGCGAAACCGCTTCCAGCCTTCGGGGGTGAGATAGGTGTCGGGGTCCTTGCCGAGCTTCTCGATGTAGAGATCGGTGTCGTCGACATAGGCGTAGGTCAGCCCCCAGGCGAGCCTGTCGGAGCGGCCGACCAGCACCGCCGGCAGGCCGGGGATGGTGCCGCCGATCACGCCGCCGTCGGGGAAGTCGAGATGGGCGAGATACCAGATCGACGGCGCCGAGAGCCCCAGATGGGGGTCGTTGGCCAGAAGCGACCTGCCGCGTGCCGCCCGCGAAGGCGCGGCGATCCAGGCGTTGGAGGCGCCCGCGAGCCCCGGCGCGGGCACGGGGTCGAAGGGGGGGCGGGCGGCGGGAGGCGCATCGGCAGCGGCGGCGAAGCGGACGTCTCGGCCGAAGAGGGCGGCATAGGAGCCGACGGCAATCGTGCCCGGCCCGGGTGCGGGGGCCAGGAGATCGTCGATGCGCGGCGCCGGCAGGGTGCGCGCCAGGCGCGCCCGCAGGATCTCGTCATCCATGTGCGGCGCGAGGCGCAGCGCCATCAGCTTGATGATGGCGATACTGTCGGCCGGGCTCCAGGGGGCGATGGTCTGGGGAAAGAGGAAAAGCTCCGGCGCACCGCGCCCGAGGGCCTCGCGATTGACCACGGCGAGACGGGCGTTGACGCCGGCGGCGTAGGCGGCGAGGGCGGCCTTGGCCTCGGGGCTCTGGACCTCGAAGCTCTTGCGGGCCGCTTCGTGGAGGCCGAGCCGGCGGAGATAGGCGTCGATCGGCAACGTGACCTCGCCGAAGATCTCGGACAGCCGCCCCTGGGCCGCGCGGCGCATCTGCAGCATCTGCCACAGCCGGTCCTGGGCATGCACATAGCCGAGGCCGAAGAACACGCCGAGTTCGCTCCCGGCGGAGATGTGGGGAACGGCGTTGGCGTCGCGAATGATGGTGACGGGCTTGCCGTCGGGCGTGGCGACGGTGACGGTGCGGTCGTAATCGGGCAGCGAGCGGCTGGCCAGATACCACACCCCGGCCGCGGCCAGAAGGGCAAGGACGAGAAGGGCGACAAGCCCCCGCAAGATCCACCTGATGATGCCGCGCATGTCCCTCCCTCCCTGATGCCGATGTTCTGCCGTCGCGTTCTTCTGCTGCGCTCCGCCCCGGTCGGCCCGGATCCGACCCGAAAAGCCGTGCGCCCATGCTCCGAGGGAGCATGCGTCCCATGCGCCCCCTGTCAAGCTTTCCGCTGCGGAAACCGGGAGACATGCGGGGGAACATGACGGGGCGGGCATGGCGCAAGGACATGGCAGACGACGGGACACGGACATGAACCGGGGCATCAACGGCAAGGAAACGGTTTTCTTCATCCGCTCCCGGCGCTAGTCTCCCCCGGAGCCCCGCCCGCGCTGCCCGAGGCGGCGATGCCGCGCTTCGGGCGCAGAGCGGGACGGCGGCTCGGGACGCGGCACGGCAGCCAGCGAGGGAGGAAACGGCATGGCCAAGGTTGCATTCATCGGCCTCGGGGTGATGGGCTATCCGATGGCGGGGCATCTGGCGAAGGCGGGGCACGATGTCGTCGTGTTCAATCGCACCCGTTCCAAGGCGGAGAAATGGGTGGCGGAATTCGGCGGCGCTCTCGCCGGGACGCCGGCCGAGGCGGCGCGCGGGCGGCCCTTCGTCTTCTCCTGCGTGGGGGACGACGACAGCCTCAGGGCGGTCACCTGCGGCCGCGAGGGCGCCTTCGCCACCATGTGCCCGGGGTCGGTCTATGTCGATCACTCGACGGTCTCGGCCCGCGTTTCCCGCGAACTCCATGCCGAGGCGAAGGCCCGGCAGATCGATTTCATCGACGCCCCGATCTCGGGGGGGCAGGCCGGTGCCGAGAAGGGGCAGCTCTCGATCATGTGCGGCGGCGAGAGCGAAGCCTTCGCAAAGGTGCTGCCGCTGATGGAGAGCTATGCCCGCATCGCGAAACTGCTCGGTCCGTCGGGGGCGGGGCAGCTGACGAAGATGGTCAACCAGATCTGCATCGCCGGGCTCCTGCAGGCGCTGTCCGAAGGGTTGCATTTCGCCGAGAAGGCCGAGCTCGACGGCAAGGCGGTGCTCGAGGTGATCTCCCGGGGCGCCGCCGGCAGCTGGCAGATGGAGAACCGAGGACCGACCATGCTCGAGGACCGCTTCGATTTCGGCTTCGCGGTCGACTGGATGCTGAAGGATCTGGGGATCTGCCTCGACGAGGCGGCACGCAACGGAGCCAGCCTGCCGGTGACGGCCGAGGTGCGGGAATACTACAAGGACATCCGAAAGATGGGAGGCGGACGCTGGGACACCTCCTCGCTCATCCGCCGCCTGCGCGTGTTCGACAATTGCCCCGGCGGCGGTGCGGTGGACAATCTCGAAGGGCAGGGCTGAGCCCGGCACGGGCCGCCGCCCGTCCGCCGAGGGGCGATTGTCCTGGCAGGGCGACCGGGCGGCAGGGGCGGCCGGGGATGCCGCGTCCGCCGCCGCTCCGCGACCTTCCCCCCGAGGGCGGATGACGCGCCACGGAGGGGAGGGAGGGGCGTCAGGGGTTGATGCGGGTGTATTTCGTGCCCTCGATGCGGGCGCCGACGATGAGTCCGGCCTCGCCGAAGACCACGGCGATCACCGGCTCCGTCAGCCGTGCGGTATCGACCCCGAGCTGGCCACCCGAATCCTTGACGATGTAGCCGACATTCGCACCGGCGACCCAGCCGTCGGACGTGCGGAAGCCTTCGAGCGCCTCGGGGGTCATGAAGAAGAGGGCGATGCCGAACTGCCCGAGGCCGATCTGCAGCCCGTAGGACAGGCTGGTGACGGCGTAATAGCCGACGATCACGTCATTGATGAGAAGGGCGCCGGAGCCGTAGCTGCCGCCGATTCCGAAACCGGCGGTGGTGACGGTCGGGATCACCAGCATGCCGGCCGCCCGGGCCGCCAGTTCTCGGGTTTCGGGGATTTCCTGATACATGAAGTCGATCGCCGCCCGCACCTTGCGGTCGATCCGGGCACGACGCGAATTGAAGCCCTGGTTCACGCAACCGGCCAGAAGGGCGGCGGCGCCGGTCAGAAGCAGCGCCCGTCGGCCCGGCGCGGCGAGACGTGGCGCCGAGGGGGCGCAGAGCCGGTCCTGTGCCGGGCGGGAAATCTCGGCGATCCTGTTCATGCTGTCCTCCTGCCTGTCCTGTCCTCGTCCTGCGCGTTCCGGGTGTCCGTCGGCCCGTTTCCGCCCCGGATGTGCCGGGCGGTTCGGACGCGTTTTGTGGCGAACATAACCGCTTTTGCCGCCCCTGTCTCGCCGGTTGCGGGACGGGAGCGCCTGCCGGCGCTCAGCCGCCCATCTCGGCGCGCAGCCGCGCGGCGACACGCGGGGCGAAATAGGTCAGCACCCCGTCGCAACCGGCGCGCCGGAAGGCGAGGACGCTCTCCATCATCGCCGTTTCCTCGTCGATCCAGCCGTTCTTCGCCGCGGCCATGATCATCGCGTATTCGCCCGAGACCTGATAGGCGAAGGTCGGCACGCCGAAAGTGTCCTTCACCCTGCGGCAGATGTCGAGATAGGGCATGCCGGGCTTGACCATCACCATGTCGGCCCCTTCCTCGATGTCGCGCCTGACCTCGCGCAGCGCCTCGTCGGAATTGCCCGGATCCATCTGATAGGTCTTCTTGTCCCCCTTGAGGGCGCCGGCCGCCCCGACGGCGTCGCGGAACGGACCGTAGAAGGCGGAGGCGTATTTGGCGGCATAGGAAAGGATGGCGACCTCCTTGAAACCGCGGCGTTCGAGGGTTTCGCGGAGACGGCGGATGCGCCCGTCCATCATGTCCGAGGGCCCGAGAATGTCGGCCCCGGCCTCGGCCTGCACCAGCGCCTGGCGCTCGAGCGCGTCGAGGGTTTCGTCGTTGAGCACGATCCCGTCCCGGACGATGCCGTCATGGCCGTCGGCATTGTAGGGGTCGAGAGCCACGTCGAGCATCACGAGAAGCTCGGGCAGCGCCCGCTTGATCGCCCGTGTCGCCCGGTTGACGAGGTTGTCCGGGTTCCAGGCCTCGGCGCAGTCGCATGTGCGGCGATGATCCGGGGTATGGGGGAACAGGGCGACGGCGGGGATGCCGAGCGCCAGCGCCCGTTCGGCCTCGGCCACGATCCGGTCCACAGAATGGCGGAAGACGCCGGGCATCGAGGGGATCGGTTCGGCCACGTTCTCCCCCTCGCGCACGAAGAGCGGCCAGATCAGGTCGGACGGCGCAAGGGCGCTTTCGCGCACCAGATCGCGGATGGCGGCGTTGCGGCGCAGGCGGCGGGAGCGGGCGAGAGGGTAGGGGGCAACGGTGGGGATCATCGGTGGCATTCCTCATCGGAAGACGAACGGGCGGAGGAGGGCGCGGGAGCCGAAGAGCCGTCCGGCGCCGGGGCGGCCCTCTGCTGCCGCCTTCCCTTACCCCTCGGCGGGCCGGGCATGCAAGGTGTTCAGCCCCGGAGGAGCGGGGCGAGGGCCTCCCGGTCCCAGCCGGCCACGAGCCGCCCGTCGGCGAGGGCGAGGACGGGGCGGCGCATCAGCTTCGGATGGGCGGCAAGAAGCGCCGCGGCCGGTCGGGCGCGTTCTGCGGCGGAGAGCTGCCGCCAGGTGGTCGAGCGGCGGTTGAGAACGGTATCTCCAAACCGCGCTAGCAGACGGTCGATGAAGGCAGGATCGCACCCCGAGGCGATATCGACCAGCACCACCTCATGTCCCGCTTCCTGCAGCGCCTTCCGCACGGCGCGGCTGCGGTCGCAGTTCTTCAGCCCGTAAAGCGTGATCGCGGCCATCTTCCCCTCCTCTCGTTATCCTCTCGCCTCCGAGCGCGTGCCCGAACGGGGCGCTCCGGGGGTTTCCTCGCCGTGCCCGGGCGGTGGCGGCTGCGAATCTGTCGCGCTGGGGCCGCCGCCGGTCCATTCTTCCGATCTCCCGGCCGGAGAAAAGCGCCGCGAGATCGGCGGAAGGTCGCAGCGGGTCTGCGGGCGCGAAGGGGGAAAAGCGCCATGAAAACAAGGCGGCAGTGGGCATCCCGACAGGAAGGAGCGAAAAAACGCACGATATTGCAAGGATTTATTTTGCCCCGTGATGGATTATTCGCTTGCAATCCGTCGCCCGGGCGCCGATATGTTGCCTCGTGAAGACAGACTACAGACTTTCGGCACGACCGCCTCCTGGCTGAGGCAGCCTGAAAGACCGATATCTGGCTGCACCGACCCACCGCAATATCGTGGGTGGGAACTCGACTAGAAGGAGATCCGGCATGGCGACCGGCACAGTCAAATGGTTCAACACCACCAAGGGCTACGGCTTCATTCAACCCGATGATGGCGGCAAGGACGTGTTCGTCCACATTTCCGCCGTCGAGCGTTCGGGTCTGACCGGCCTCGCCGACAACCAGAAGGTCAGCTACGATCTCGAGACCGGCCGCGACGGCCGCTCCTCGGCTGCCAACCTGCAGCTCGAAGACTGACCTGAGGTTCACGAGCGACCGGGCCGAAGAGCCCTGGCGTTGAACCGATGAACTGGCCCGCCCCGATTTCGGAGCGGGCTTTTTCGTTTCCGCATGGCGAAGACCGAACCGGCTCTCGTATATGCTCGTGTATTTTTGTATTCTATCAATACAATGGGTCTGGAATCTCGCTCATTACATGAAGAATGCCGCCTTTCCACCTGATAACAGGATCGATATGCCGGAAGAATCCATCCGCCGGCAAGGCACCATCGTGCATCTCGGTCGAGATATGCGCGATAGTTGGCTGTTTGCATTGCTCTTTCCAGGAACGTTCACCGCCGCGAGCGCACGAAGCCGACGATGTCATGCACCTGATCGACGATCGGCCCGGCAATGGCTTCGGCCCTCTCGGCGCCCTCGGCCAGGATGCGGTCGATCTCGGCCGGGCCGTCGAGAATCTCGGCCATGCGGTCGCGGATCGGCCCGATCTCGGCGATGATCGCCTCGGCGAGCACCGGCTTGAAGGCCGAGAAGGGCTTGCCGCCATGCTCGGCCAGCACCGCCGCCGGGCTCTTCCCCTCGAGAGCGGCCAGGATGTTGACGAGGTTCTTCGCCTCGGGCCGCCCTTCGAGACCGGCGGGTTCGGAGGGCAGGGGCTCGGGGTCGGTCTTGGCCTTGCGGATCTTCCTCGCGATCGTCTCGTCGCTGTCCACGAGGTTGATGCGGCTCATGTCCGACGGGTCGGATTTCGACATCTTCTTCGTGCCGTCGCGCAGGCTCATCACCCGCGTCGCGGCGCCCTCGATCACCGGTTCGGGCAGGGGGAAGAAACCGCCTTCGTCCCCCTTGCCGAGGCCGAGCGCGGCGATGCGGTCGGCGAAGTCGTGGTTGAACTTGGCGGCGATGTCGCGCGTGAGCTCGAGATGCTGCTTCTGGTCCTCGCCCACCGGCACATGGGTGGCGTGATAGGCGAGGATGTCGGCCGCCATCAGGTTGGGATAGACGAAAAGGCCGACCGAGGCGTTCTCGCGGTTCTTGCCGGCCTTGTCCTTGAACTGGGTCATGCGGTTGAGCCAGCCCATGCGGGCGACGCAGTTGAAGATCCAGGCCAGCTCCGCATGGGCCGGCACCTGCGACTGGTTGAAGAGGATCGACCGATCCGGGTCGAGCCCCGCGGCGAGAAAACCCGCCGTCAGCTCGCGGGTGGCGCGGTCGAGCTTCTCGGGATCCTGCCAGACGGTGATGGCGTGCAGATCGACCACGCAATAGATGGTTTCCTTGCCGCTTTCCTGCATCTCGACGAAGCGGCGGATGGCCCCGAGATAGTTGCCCAGGGTGAGATTGCCCGAGGGCTGCACGCCCGAGAAGACCCGCTCCCTGAAACCCGTCTCGCTCATCCCGTCTCTCCAGATCATGCCCGCAGGGCCGGTGCCGTCGCGCCCCTTGCCGGAGGCGGTGCGGCGGCGGGGTGGACCCGGCCCGTGGCCTGCCTTATGGCTGGGCCGCCCGATGGGGTCAATGCCTCTGCCGGCGGAGACCGGAAGAGGTCGGCGGGGTCTCCCGGCCGTTGCCCGGGCCGACGGAAGGGACGCCGAAGAAGCAGAAAGGATGCAGCCGATGTCGTCACACAGCCAGTCGCCGATCAACCCGCTGCCGCCGGTGGTGACGGGACTCGCGGTCGTCATCGCCGGCATCGAGCTTCTGTTCTCGCTCGGCGAGCACGGCATTCTCGGCGGGGACGCGGCCATCGGCTGGCGGCTCGTCGCCCTTCGCGACTGGGGCATGTTCGATCCGCTGTTCGACTGGATGCGCGCCCATGACGTCATCCTCTGGCCCGAGCTCGTGCGGCTTCTCACCTATCCGCTCCTCCATCTCGGCTTCACCCATGCCCTTTTCGCCGTGGTCTTCCTGCTGGCGATCGGCAAGCAGGTGGCCGAAGCGCTGGGACAGATCGCGTTCCTGGCGATCTTCTTCCTCTCAGCGGTGGCCGGGGCGCTGATCTGGTCGCTCGTCGTCGATGAGCGGCAGGTTCTCGTGGGAGCGTTTCCCGGCATCTACGGACTGATCGGGGCCTATACCTTCGTGATGTGGCTGGTGCTCGAACGCATCGGCGAAAACCGCTGGCGGGCCTTCTCGCTGATCGGTTTCCTGCTCGGGGTGCAGCTGCTCTTCAACGTCCTTTTCGGCGGCACGCTGCAATGGATCGCCGATCTCGGCGGTTTCGTGACGGGTTTCGCGCTCGCCTTCGCCTTGAGCCCTGTGGGGCGGGAGCGGGCGCGGCTCTGGATCACGCGACTGCGCCGACGCTGAGAGATGAGCGGAGGAAGCCACGGGCGACAAGGCGGGGATCCGCGCGCCATGCCTTCAGCACGGCATTCTCACCGCCGCGGCCGGTGCAGCATGCTGCGGATCTCGGCGGGCCGCGCCGCCCCGACAAGCGCGAGAAGGGCGAGATAGAGCAGCCCGCCGCCGCAGACGAGGAGGGCGAGGCCGGGGGGGCTGGCCGGATCGAGACCGGAGCCGGCGAGAAGGAACGCGCCGCCTTTCAGCCCCATGGCGAGAAGAAGCGCGGCAAGCGCGATTCGCGGCAGGCGTCCGGCGAGGCGGGCATCGGCCCGGGCCGGTCGGCCCATGGAGCGGCTGCCGCGCCACAGCAGCCAGGCCATGGCCCAGCCGGCGCCGGTGGTGCCGAGAGCGGCGGCGAGATAGCCGATCAGCGGCGCGAGCCCGATGGCGAGCCCCGCGTTCACCACGAGGGCGACGAGGGCGTAGCGGAACGGGGTCGCCGTGTTCTCGCGGGCGAAGAAGAGCGGCTGGAGCACCTTCTGCAGAACGAAGGCCGGCAGACCCGCGGCATAGACCGCCAGGGCGGCGGCGGTGGGGGCGGTGTCGGCCGCGGTGAAGGCGCCGCGCTCGAAAAGGCCGCGCACCAGCACATCGGGAATGGCGAGGAGGGCGGCGGCGGCGGGCAGGGTCAGGAGGAGGGCGAATTCCGTCGCCCGGGAGAAGCTCTCCTGCTGGGCGCTCTCGTCCCCGGCGGCAAGCCGGCGCGACAGCTCGGGCAGCAGCACCACGCCGACGGCGATGCCGACCACGCCGAGCGGCAGCTGGTAGAGTCGGTCGGCATAGTTGAGCCAGGCGATGGCGCCGTCGAAGAAGCTCGCCACCTGCCGACCGACGAGCAGGTTGACCTGGACCACGCCACCGGCCAGGGCCGCCGGCGCGGCGATGACGGCAAGGCGCCGCAGATCCGCCGTCCGCCGCGGCCGGCGCGGCAGGAGCAGGAAACCGGCCCGGCGCGCCGCCTCCCAGACGAGGGCGAACTGCAGCAGTCCCGCGACGGGAACCGCCCAGGCGAGGGTGAGCCCCATGTCGAGCCCGGCCTGGTCGGCGAGGAGAAGCGCGGCGATGAAGACGATGTTGAGCAGCACCGGCGCCGCCGCGGCGGCGGCGAAACGCCCCGCCGCATTCAGCACGCCCGAGGCCAGCGCCGCCAGCGAGATGAAGAGGATGTAGGGAAAGGCGATGCGACCATAGAGCACGGCGAGCGGCAATCTTTCGTCGGCGGCGAACCCCGCCGCCATCGCCAGGACCAGAAAGGGCATGGCGAGCTGGGCGATCAGGGTGAGGAGGATCAGGAGGGCTCCGAGAGCGGCCAGGGCGTCGCGCGCGAGGCCGAGCGCGTCCTCTCCCCGCTCGAGCTTCTTCGAGAACAGTGGCACGAAGGCCATGTTGAACGCCCCTTCTGCGAAGAAGCGGCGAAACATGTTGGGCAGCGAGAAGGCGACGAGAAAGGCCTCGGCCACAGGCCCGGCTCCGAGAAAGGCGGCGATCATGATGTCGCGCACGAAGCCGAGGATGCGGCTCGCCATCGTCCAGCCGCCGACGGTGAAGAAGTTGCAGATCATCGCGCGCTTTCCCCCCGGAGGCGATGCGGGGAAGGGAGGGAAGCGCCGGCGGCGCCGCGCCGCGGATGGGGCGGCCGGGCGTTTGCCGGCCGGCACCGGCCGCCGGGCCGGAACGGGCGCGCCCTCATGCCTCTTCGAGGGCCGCGGCCCCCCGTTCCACCGCCTGGCGGATGCGTTCCTCGAGCTTCTTCTGTCGTTCCTTCGAGGTGAGCTTGAGACCGAAGAGGTCCTTCACGTAGAAGCTGTCCACCGCCTGTTCGCCATAGGTGGCGATGACGGCCGAATGGATCCGCATGTTGGCATCGGCCAGGGCGCGGGCGAGATCGTGCAACAGGCCGGGGCGGTCGCGGGCCTCGATCTCGACGATCGTGTAGATGTCGGATCCCTCGTTGTCGAAGCTGACCGAGGTCGGCACGGTGAAGCGGCGTTCGCGGCGCGGCAGGCGGCTCTTCTCGGCGAGGGCCCGACCGGCGACGATCTCGCCGGCGAGGATCCGTCGAAGGATCTTCTCGAGCCGGGTGCGGCGCTCCTTGCCGTAGGGCTTGCCGCTCGCATCCTGCACCCAGAAGGCGGCGGTGGCGTAGCCGTCGGAGGTGGTATAGGTCCGCGCCTCGACGACATTGGCGCCGGCGAGGGCCAGCGCCCCGGCAAGGCGGGCGAAGAGGCCCGGATGGTCGGCCAGGGCGAAGGCGATGCGGGTCGCGCCGCGGTCCGGGGCCGGGGTGAGGTCGAGGCGGATCTCGCTTTCGGTGATCCCGTCGAGAAGGCGGGCGAAGGTGGCGTGCTCGTCGGTGGAAAGTCCCTGCCAGTAGGGCGGGTAGTGCCGTTCGAGCTCGCGGGCGATCCTTTCCTGCGGCCAGTCGGCCAACCGTTCGGAAAGCGCCGCCCGTGCCTCGTCGATCCGCCGCTCCAGCCCGTATTGCTCGACCCCGCCGGTCAGCGCGTCATGGGTGGCATGGTAGAGATCGCGCAGGAGCTGGGCCTTCCACGCGTTCCACGTGCCGGGGCCGACGGCGCGGATGTCGGCGACGGTGAGCAGCAGGAGAAGCTTGAGCCGCTGGACCGAGCCGACGGTGCGGGCGAATTCGCGCACCGTCGCCGGATCGGAGAGATCGCGCTTCTGCGCCACGTCCGACATCAGCAGATGATGCCGCACCAGCCAGACCACGAGGGCACTTTCCTCCTCGTCGAGGCCGAGCCGCGGCGCGAGCCGCTCGGCGATGCGGGCCCCGAGAACCGAGTGGTCCTCTTCCTGGCCCTTGCCGATGTCGTGCAGGAGAGTTGCCACATAAAGCACCCGGCGGTTGATCCCCTGCTCGACGATGGTGCTCGAGACCGGCAGCTCCGCCTTGAGTTCCCCCTTCTCGATCCGGTGGAGCTGGGAGACGGCCTGGATGGTATGCTCGTCCACCGTGTAGTGGTGATACATGTTGAACTGCATCAGCGAGACGATGCGCCCGAAATCGGGCAGGAAGGCGCCGAGAAGGCCGAGCTCGTTCATCCGCCGGAGCGCCCGCTCCGGGTCACCGTGATCGAGGAGGATGCGCAGGAACAGGGCGTTGGCCTCGGGGCTTTGGCGCATCTCGTCGTCGATGCGGTCGAGATGACGGGCGACAAGACGCATGGCGTCGGGATGCAGCAGGATGGCGGTTCGCAGCGCGACGTCGAACAGGCGCAGGAAATTGAGCGGATCGGCGAGAAAGGCGGCCTCGTCGGCCACGTCGAGCCGGCCCGAGCGGATATCGGCCCAAGCGGGCAGGTTGAGCCGGCGCTGCCGCCGCCCGGCCAGGAAGCGGGCCGCAAGGGAAGGCGCCTTCTTCAGCTGGCGCGCCTCGAGGGCCGTGAGGAAGATGCGGGTGAGATCGCCCACGCGGGTGGCGTGGCGGAAATAGTCCTGCATGAACTGTTCGACCGCCCGCCGGCCCGGCCGGTCGCGATAGCCGAGCCGCTCGGCGATTTCCACCTGACGGTCGAAGGCGAGCTTCTCGGTCGCCCGGCCGGCGACGAGATGGAGATGGACCCGCACCGTCCACAGGAAATCGGAGGCGGCCTCGAAGGTCTCGAACTCCTCTTCCGTGAGAAGCCCGGCCGGCACCAGTGCCCGCGTCTCGCGCACGCCGTAGATGTACTTGGCGATCCAGAAGAGCGACTGCAGATCGCGCAGCCCCCCCTTGCCCTCCTTGACGTTGGGCTCGAGAACGTAGCGCTGGCCGCCGTTGCGCCGGTGGCGCTCCTCGCGCTCGGCGAGCTTGGCCTCGACGAACTCCACCACGTTCCTGCGGAACACCTCCTGTTCGAGCCGGGTCTCGAATTCGGCGAGAAGGGCCGCATCGCCCGTGATCGGCCGGCTTTCGAGCAGGGCGGTGCGGATGGTGTGGTCTTCCTGCGCGCGGTGGATCGTCTCGGGGATCGAACGGGCGGCATGACCGACCTTCAGCCCCAGATCCCACATCATGTAGAGCATGCTCTCGACGACGTTTTCCGCCCAGGCGGTCAGCTTGTAGGGGTGGAGGAACAGCAGATCGATGTCCGAAAAGGGCGCCATCTCGCCGCGCCCGTAGCCGCCGACGCCGACGATCGCCAGCCGCTGGCCCTCGGTCGGGCTCGTCAACGGAAAGAGATGCTCGGTCGCATGGCGGAAGAGCGCGCGGACGATGCTGTCGGCCAGATGGGGGTAGAGCCGCGTGGCGTCGCGGGCGGCCAGCGGCGCATCTTCGAGAGAGCGGGCGATGGCGGTGCGGGCCTCGTCATGGGCGGTGCGGAGAATCCCGATCACCTCTGGGCGCGCGGCCTCGGCCCCCTTCTCTTCGACCGCCGCATCAATGGCCGCATCGAGCGCGGCCGGATCGAGCAGTGCCTCGGGCGGTGGCAGGGCGGCGCCATTCTCGCGCGATTCGCCTCCGGAAGAAGGCGCGATCGGTGTCGTTTCCTTCCCTTCGGTCTTTCTGCGCGCTGCGGCCGGAACGACCTCGCTCGTCGCCGCCGCAACCGGAGGCACGGCAGTCTCCCTGGCCTGTCCGGCAGAGGGGAGAGGGGCGGGCGCGCGGGTCCTTTCAGACGGTGGCATCGTCGAACCGTCTCGGCGCCGGGGTCAGGATCTCGACCTTCCTGTCGCGGATGGTGGCGACCGCGAGGCCGCGTTCGCAGGTGCCGTCGGCACGGAAGCGGAAGATCCCGTTGACGCCGACGAAACCAGCCGGATCGGTCAGTGCCTTTCTCGAAATCGCGCTCCGGCCGCTCCCCGCCAGCGCGCCGATGGCCGCCACCCCGTCATAGGCAAGCCCGGCGATCGGGTGGGGCAGGGTGCCGTAACGGGCCTTGTAACGATCGACGAAGGGCTGATGGAAGGCAGGATCCGGCAAGGCGAACCAGCCGCCCTGCACCCCCTTGAGCGCCAGGGTCTGGGGCGGGATGTCCCAGCGGGTGAGCCCGGCGAACCGGACCTCGGCAGGATCGACGCCGTTCTCGGGCAGAAGCTCGACCAGGATCGGCAGCGCTCCGGCGGTGTCGGAGGCGAAGAGCAGGAGATCGACGCCGTATTCCTTCACCGCATCGGCGATCGGACGCACGGCATCGATCACGCCCTTCTGGGAAAAGGTGTAGCTCTGGCTGGGAGCGAGCGCCATGCCGAGCCGCCCGGCGACGGTGGCGACGGCCTCCTCGGCGATCTTGCCCTGCAGGTTGCGCGGCCGCACGAGCATCGCCTGCTGCCGGCCCTCGCGCAGCCCCTCGGCGAGAACGGCGCCGGCGGTGCTTTCGAAGGTGATGCCGAGAATGAAGAGGTTGCCGCCGGCGATGCGGGGATTGTTGGAGAAGGAAAGGGTGTTGATGCCGCGCCCGGCGAGCGCCGCGGCCGCGGCTTTCGAGGTGGCCGAATAGACCGGCCCCAGAGCGACCTGCACCCCCTGTCCGGCAAGGCTGCGGGCCGCGGCGGCGGCGCCTTCCGGCTTCGCGGCGGTCGCCCCCGTCACGAGATCGACCGTCACCCGGTCGAGATCGCTCGCGGCCATCCGGGCGGCATTTGCAAGCGCTTCGGCAAGGGCGGCGTTGCGGGCGTCGCCGCCGCCTCCGGGCAGGAGCAGCCCGGCCTTCACCCGCCCCCGGGCGACGATCTGCGGCGCCTGCATCTCGCAGCCGCTCAGAAACGCCGCCGCCCCTGCGAGAAAGAGCCGCCGCGTCGGGCGCCCCGATTCTTCGTGAATTTCCGGTGCCGGTTCCGTCATCTCGTGCGCTCCCTCTGCCCTGTCGCCCCTTGCCTGTCGCCCCTTGCCTGCCGGGCCGGCCATCCGAAGTTCGGCCCGCCATGCCATGCGCCGCGCCGCCGTTCCCCGGTTCCGCCCGGCGCCCCGGCGGCCTGTCCCTTACCCTGGCCGCCTCCCCGCGCGCATGCCGCGGGAAACCCGGGGCCTTTCCGCTTGCCCTTCGCCTGCAGCTCGTTTCGAATGGGCCGGCGATGATGCCTCCCCGGCTTTCTAGCCAAAAGATGGGGGCAAGCAAAGGTGGGAGATGGACGCATGGACGAGACGGACGCGAAGCCGCCACGGACGATCCCGCCGGGGCTTCATCTCGTGGCCACGCCGATCGGCCATGCCCGCGACATCACCCTGCGGGCGCTCGACGTGCTGCGAGGAGCCGACCTCGTCGCCGCCGAGGACACGCGCCGGATCCGCCGGCTGATGACCATCCACGGCATTGCGCGGGCGGGGCGCGAGATCGTCGCCTATCACGATCACAACGCCGGACGCGCCGGGCCCCGCCTGCTCGCCGCGCTCGCGGAAGGGCGGTCGGTCGCCTATGCCTCGGATGCCGGCACGCCGCTCGTGGCCGACCCGGGGCTGCGGCTGGTGCGGGAGGCGATTGCGGCGGGGCATCCGGTCCATGCGGTGCCGGGGCCGGTGGCGGCGATCGCGGCGCTGACGGTGGCCGGGCTGCCGACCGACCGCTTCCTGTTCGCGGGCTTCCTGCCGGCGAGGTCGGCCGCCCGGCGGACAGCGCTGGCGGAGCTTGCCGCCGTGCCGGCCACGCTGATCTTCCACGAAAGCCCTCACCGGATCGGGGAAGCGCTCCGGGACATGGCGGCGGTGCTCGGCGCCGCGCGTCCGGCAGTGCTTGCCCGCGAGTTGACGAAGCGGCACGAGGAGGTGCTGCGCGGGGATCTCGGAGTGCTTGTCGAACAGGTGGCGGCGCGAGGCGGAGAGGGCCGGCCTCTGAAGGGAGAGATGGTGGTTCTGGTCGGCCCTCCGATGGCTGGAAGGGTCGACGAGACGGCCATCGAGCAGGCGCTTGCCGCGGCGCTGTCCTCGATGAGCCTTAAGGATTCGGCAAGGTTTGTCGCCGATACTTTGAAACTGCCACGGAAGCGAATCTATCAGAAGGCGCTGGAAATGCGGCGGCGGCAAGGAGAAGGGACGGATGACGGCAACGAGTGAAACGGGCGTGTATCCCGGAGCGGCAGGCGGATGTGCGGTGGGGGTGCATCCGGGGGCGTGGCCCGCGAAACGTCGCGGCGGCGGGCTCCCGGCATATCTGCGCGGGCTCGAGGCCGAGGAGCGGGTCGTGACCTGGTACGAGGCGGCCGGCGGCGCGCTCGTCGCCCGTCGATGGCGCTCGCGTCATGGCGAGATCGATCTCGTGATCCGCCTGCACGGATGTCTCGTCTTCGTCGAGGTCAAGCGGGCCCGTTCACACGGCCTCGCCGGAGCGCGCCTGCAACCGCGGCAGATGCGCCGGATCATGAACGCCGCTCTCGACTACCTGATGCGGGAAGCGGGAAGGCTCGAGGTAGCGATGCGTTTCGACGTGGCGCTGGTCGATGCCAACGGCGACTGTCAGGTGCTGGAAAACGCCTTCGGGGCCGAGATGATGGTCTGAACCGCCTTCGTTCCCCGATCAGGTAGCGATACGGAAGACGCCGCAAACAACCGCGGGAGCGTCCGGGCCGTCTCGTCCGCCTCGCGCCGGCCCGGGTGCGGGGCCAGTGCCTTCCCCGCGCCGGGGCGTTTCGGAGGCAGCCTTGTTTGTGTGCGTGCTGTCCTTCCCGCGCATGTCGCCCTGTGGCGGGGGCATTCACACCGGTGAACGGCAAGGAGCGCGAGCCGGGCCGGCCGGGTGCGACCGCGTCGGCAGGCCGCACGCTCTTGCGTCCCGCGGCGACGGAAGCGAAAAGGAGGCATGGCAGAGGCCGGGCGCGGCAAGGACCACAGGGTGCCCGGAAGCCGGGAAGACAGGCGCGGGGGAGGAATGCGGATGAGCGGGCGTCTCGAGGTGGCGATCCAGATGGACCCGATCGAAGCGGTCGATATCGATGCCGACAGCACCTTCCGTCTCGCCGAGGAGGCGCAGACCCGCGGGCACCGGATCTTCGTCCATACGCCCGGGGATCTGGTCTTCGACGAGGGGCGGGTGTTCGCGCGCGGCCGCTGGGTGAAGGTGCGGCGCAAGCGGGGCGCCCATGTCGAGGCCGGCCCGCGGGAGAGGGTCGATCTCTCGCGGTTCGACGTCGTGCTCCTGCGTCAGGACCCCCCCTTCGACATGGCCTACATCACCACCACCCATCTTCTCGAACGCGTCCATCCGCGGACCCTCGTGGTCAATGATCCCTTCTGGGTGCGCAATTCCCCCGAGAAGCTGCTGGTGCTCGACTTTCCCGAACTGACCCCGCCGACCATGATCACCCGCGATCTCGAGGAGGTCCGCGCCTTCCGCGACCGCCACGGCGACATCATCCTCAAGCCGCTCTACGGCAATGGCGGGGCCGGGGTGTTCCGCCTCTCGGCCGACGACGTCAATCTCGCCGCGCTGCACGAGCTCTTCACGGGCATGAGCCGCGAGCCCTTCATCGTCCAGAAATATCTCGGCGAGGTGAAGGCGGGCGACAAGCGGGTGATCCTGGTGGACGGGGTGCCGGTCGGGGCGATCAACCGCGTGCCGGCTGCCGGGGAGGCCCGCTCGAACATGCATGTGGGCGGCCGGCCCGAGCCGATCGAGCTCGACGCCCGCGATCGCGAGATCTGTGCCCGCATCGGCCCGCTCCTGCGCGAGCGGGGGCTGGTCTTCGTCGGCATCGACATCATCGGCGACTGGCTGACCGAGATCAACGTCACCTCGCCGACCGGCATCCAGGAGCTCGAACGCTTCACCGGCATCAATGCCGCCGCCCGCATCTGGGATGCGATCGAGGCGCGCCGGCAGGAGAGTGCAGGCCGCCGGGTCGGCGGCGAGACCGGAAGCTGAGGACACGGGGAGCCGCCGCGGCAGGATTTCCGATCGACGGGGAACGGCCATCGGGCGGAAAGCCGGGGTGCAGGCCCGAGGCGCGGGGCGCCCGTGCCGGGGGAAGGCCGAGCCCGACCATCTCCGCGCCAGCGGCGGCAATGCGGCTGGATGGCGAGAACGCCGGACCGGCGAGGCGCGGGGTGCCGTCGTTCCGGGCGGCAATCTCTATCGTCCGCGCCGGAAAGGAGGTGGTCCGATCGCCGACGATCGGCCGCATGATCGCCGCGTGCCCGAAAGATCCGCGAACCGTGTCGCAGAAGGCGCCGGATGCGGCCGGCTGGTCCGGCCGGCAGCCTCCCGGAGGCGGCGCCGTCCGGCGGCTGCCGACAGGGTGCCGTCCTCCTTGCCGGGAAGGGTCCGCACAAGCGGCGGTGCGGCTTGCCCGGCACCCTCGTCGTTCGGCAGGGGTGCAGGAGATCCGCCTCGCCCCGGCCCGATACCACCCGACAGCGGATCGGCGGGCCTCGGCGGATTTCATCTAAAAATCGGCGAAAATTCTCGGCGGCCGGCTGTTGACAAGGATGGAGCACACTCCTAAATCGCCGGTGTGTTAGCACTCGGTGGTGGTGAGTGCCAACAACGGGCGGCCATCACCGGGCCAACGCCTCGAAGGGTTGGACTCAACAGAAGGAGAGATCCAGATGGCATTCAAACCGCTGCACGATCGTGTGCTGGTTCGCCGTATCGAAAGCGAAGAGAAGACCAAGGGCGGGCTGATCATTCCCGACACCGCGAAGGAGAAGCCGGCCGAAGGCGAGATCATTGCGGTCGGCGAGGGTGCCCGCAAGGACTCCGGTGAACTCATTCCCATGTCCGTCAAGCCGGGTGACCGGGTGCTGTTCGGCAAGTGGTCGGGCACCGAGGTCACGATCGACGGGGAGGAATTCCTCATCATGAAGGAGAGCGACATCCTCGGCATCGTCGAGTGATCGCCTCCATGCCATTCGGGCAGTCGCCTTTGGGGACTGCCGAATGCTGAATCGCCAGGTTCGGTAACGGGATTCACGGAATTTCAGGGAGCAGAAGATGTCTGCAAAGGAAGTCAAGTTCAACAGCGACGCGCGTGATCGCATGCTCAAGGGCGTCAACATCCTGGCCGATGCGGTCAAGGTGACGCTCGGCCCGAAGGGGCGCAACGTCGTGCTCGAGAAGTCCTTCGGCGCGCCGCGCATCACCAAGGACGGCGTGTCGGTCGCCAAGGAGATCGAGCTCGAGGACAAGTTCGAGAACATGGGCGCCCAGCTGGTGAAGGAGGTCGCCTCCCGCACCAACGACACCGCCGGTGACGGCACCACCACCGCGACCGTGCTGGCCCAGTCCATCGTCAAGGAGGGCATGAAGTCGGTCGCCGCCGGCATGAACCCGATGGATCTCAAGCGCGGCATCGACAACGCCGTCGCCAAGGTGGTGGCCGCGATCCGCGAGATGGCCCGCGAGGTCAAGGACAGCGAGGAAATCGCTCAGGTCGGCACCATCTCGGCCAATGGCGAGGAGCAGATCGGCCGGATGATCGCCGAAGCCATGCAGAAGGTCGGCAACGAGGGCGTGATCACCGTCGAGGAGAACAAGGGTCTCGAGACCGAAGTCGAGGTGGTCGAGGGCATGCAGTTCGATCGCGGTTATCTCTCGCCCTATTTCGTCACCAATGCCGACAAGATGACCGTCGAGCTCGAGGATGCCTACATCCTGCTGCACGAGAAGAAGATCTCCTCGCTGCAGCCGCTGGTGCCGCTGCTCGAGCAGGTGATCCAGTCCGGCAAGCCGCTTCTCATCATCGCCGAGGATGTCGAGGGCGAGGCGCTGGCCACGCTCGTGGTCAACAAGCTGCGCGGCGGTCTCAAGGTCGCGGCCGTCAAGGCGCCGGGCTTCGGTGAGCGCCGCAAGGCCATGCTGCAGGACATCGCCATCCTGACCGGCGGCCAGGTCGTGTCCGAAGAGCTCGGCATGAAGCTCGAAAACGTCACTCTCGACATGCTCGGCCGTGCCAAGAAGGTGGTGATCACCAAGGACGAGACCACCATCATCGACGGCATGGGCGACAAGTCGGAGATCGAGGCGCGCATCAAGCAGATCAAGCAGCAGATCGAGGAGACCACCTCCGACTACGATCGCGAGAAGCTGCAGGAGCGCCTCGCCAAGCTCGCCGGCGGCGTGGCCGTGATCCGCGTGGGCGGTGCGACCGAGGTCGAGGTCAAGGAGCGCAAGGACCGGGTGGAAGACGCGCTCAACGCGACCCGGGCCGCCGTGCAGGAAGGCATCGTGCCCGGTGGCGGCGTGGCTCTCGTGCGTGCCGCTTCGGCCCTCGACGAGGTGAAGGCCGAGAACGAGGACCAGAAGGCCGGCATCAAGATCGTGCGCCGTGCCGTCGAGGCGCCGATGCGCCAGATCGCCGAGAATGCCGGCATCGACGGCGCCGTGGTGGTCGGCAAGGTGCGCGAGAACGACGATCCCGCCTTCGGCTTCAACGCCCAGACCGAGGAATATGGCGACATGTTCCAGTTCGGCGTGATCGACCCGGCGAAGGTGGTGCGCACCGCTCTCGAGGATGCCTCCTCGGTGGCCGGCCTGCTGATCACCACCGAGGCCATGGTGGCCGAGAAGCCCGAGCCCAAGCAGCCGGCCGGAGCCGGCATGCCCGACATGGGCGGCATGATGTAAGCGTCATTCCGTTCGTGGATGACGGGAAAGGGGGCCTTCGGGCCCCCTTTCTCATGCAGGAAAGGGCGCCGGTTTCCCGTGGGATCGGAAAGCGCCCCCGTCTCCGGGGGGTGGAGAGGAGCGCCGGACGTCGTGAAGACGGAGCCCTCGGCGGCGGTGCGGTGCAGGGGAGGCGTCGCCGCGCCTGTCCTGCGCCGGGCGGACGAGGAGGGTCGGCGGTGCCTTGCGAAATCGACCTGGACGCGCACCCCTGCGGGTCAGGCGGGCCATGCTTGACCTGTCGCAACGGGAGGCTAGGCTGACAGCGCCGCTTCGCCACCGGTGGAGCGAGGGAGCCGTCTGCGGCGCACGACCGCGGGCGTCACAGGGAGAACAGGGAGATTGCAATGACATTCCGTTTGACGAGGCGCCTCGTCCTGGCCGCGCTCGCGCTCGGCCTTGGCGCGGCCATTTCGCCTTCGGCCGGTCCGGCACGGGCTGGCGAACCGATCCGGATCACGATTCTGGGTGTCGGGGACATCTACGACTTCGACGCTCGCAAGGGCCGCGGCGGTGTCGCCCGGCTCAACGCCGTGGCCCGGGCCGAGCGCGCGGCCAACCCGAACACGCTCTACGTGATGGACGGGGACATGCTCTCGCCCTCGATCCTGTCGGGAATCGACAAGGGCGCCAACATGATCGCCCTCACCAATGTCGTGCCCTTCGATCTCGCCGTGCCCGGCAACCACGAATTCGACTTCGGCCCCGAGGTCTTCCTCCAGCGGATGAAGGAATCGAAATACCCCTGGGCGGCGATCAACATCCGCCGGAAGGACGGCAGCTCCGTGCCCGGTCTCGGCGGGGTGACGTGGAAGGAAATGGCGGGGCTGAAGATCGCGCTCGTTCCCGTCGCCCAGGACACGACGCCGATCGTCTCCTCCTCGGGCGATCTCGTCTTCCTGCCGACGGTCGAGACGGCGCTTGCCGCCGCGAAGCAAGCGCGCGGCAAGGGGGCCGATCTCGTCATCGGCGTGGTGCAGACCGACCGGCAGAACGACCGGGCGCTGATCGGGAGCCATGCGTTCGACGTGATCGTCTCGGGGGACGATCACGCCATCGGCAGCTGGTATGACGGCAGGACCGCCTATGTCGAGACCGGGATCGACGGCAGGTTCCTCGTGCCCCTGGATCTCTACGTCACCATCGGCGAGAAGCACGGCAAGCGGAAGGTGAAATGGGTGCCGCGCTTCCGCTTCATCGACACCGCTGCCGTCGCGCCCGACCCGGAGACGGAGAAGCTCGTCGAAGCCTACCGCGCCAGGCTCGACGAGAGCCTGTCCGTGCCGGTCGGCAGGACCGAGGTGCCGCTCGATTCGCGCCGGGCGATGGTCCGTTCGGTCGAGACGACGATGGGTGATCTCGTGGCCGACGCCATGCGCTGGGCCACCGGGGCGGACATCGCCATCACCAATGGCGGCGGCATCCGCGGCGATCGCACCTATGAGCCCGGCACCGTGCTCACCCGCAAGGACATCCTCACCGAACTGCCCTTCGGCAACAAGACCGTCGTCACCGAGATCCCCGGCTCGCAGGTCCTGGCCGCCCTCGAAAACGGCTTCAGCCAGGTCGAGAAGGGAGCAGGGCGGTTCCCCCAGGTATCGGGACTGACGGTGGTGTGGGATCCGGCCGCTCCGCCGGGCCGGCGCGTGGTGTCGGTGGCCGTGAACGGACAGCCGCTCGAGCCGGACCGGCTCTACAAGGTCGCGACCAACGACTATATGCTGCGCGGCGGCGACGGCTATGGCGCCCTCGGCGGCGGCCGGGTGCTGGTCGATGCCGGCAACGGCACGCTGATGGCCAATGACGTGATGCGCTACATCGAGGCCGTGGGCGGGGTGAAGACGCCGGTCGAAGGTCGCATCCGGCGGGTCGGCGAAAAGTAGCGCCGGTTGACGCTTCCTGCCCGCCCGGCAGGGGCGGGCAGGGTCTGCATTGCCGTGTCGTGCCCCGCAGGGGCGCAAGGCGGCGCCTGCCTTCTAGGCGCCCCTTGCCAGCAGTTCGCGGGCGATCTTCTCGACGATCGGCCGGGCCTCTGCGGCCGTCATGCCGGGTCTCAGGTGCGGATCGTAGAGGATGCGCAGGAGCAGCTCGTCATGCCGGGTGAGGAGGGCGAATTCCTCGTCGTCGTTGAAGATCGAGGGGCGTGCTTCGGGGCTGTCGTTGGGCAGCCCCATGGACTGGGCCAGCTCCTCGTGAATGCAGGACTGGCGCATCAGCCACGGATGCTCGGCCTTGATGATGACGGCGCCGTGGGTATAGACGCCGCGCGGCGCTTCGGGCGCGGAAGTGACATAGGCCGCACAGAAGATCGAGCGGGGCGTCGAGAACATCTCGCGGATCACGCTGTCACCCAGAACCGGCATCAGCCGGCGAACGATGCGCGGCCCGAGAGTCTTCTGCTCCTGCGCACCGAGCACCAGAACGAGGAAATTCGGCCGGTCGCTTGCGGCCACGAGGCTGATCGGCACGCCGGTCAGCCGCACGAGCCGCTGCGTGAAGCGGCGGATCTCGGCAAGGTCGCGGGCCCGTTCGGCGGGCGCGACCGAAGGGCCGTGGATCACGGCCATGCGAATCGGCGTCTGCCAGCGTCGCAGATAGCTGACGTTTTCCTTCTGGAGGAAACGTCCGCCACGGAAGGTGTATTCGTCCCGGAGCGCGATGCGGATGAAGTCCCGCACCAGCCGATCGACCGTGACGGGGGCCGAGGCCACTTCGCGGTCGGTCCGCATCAGCCCCTGGGCGAGCAACCGCTTTTCGACCGCGGCATAATAGCGTCTGAGTTCGGGGCTCTGGCCCGGAGAGGCGGCGGGAGCGGGGCCTTGCGGCGCCGGGGAGGGCGACCGCATGAGGCCGGCCTCGGAACAGGCGGCCAGAAAACCGAGGACGGCCAGGGCCGCGACCCGGAGCAGGCGGCCGTTCATTCCTGCGCTCCTTCGGGCGTTTCCGCCCCGGGCTCGCTCCAGTGCGCACCGGCGGAACGGAAAGCGGCGGCACCATCGTCGATCGATACATGCAGAATCGTCACTCTTCGGGTCCACCATGCAATAGCCGGCCCTGTCCGGCGCCAACGGGAAACGCGCGCACCGGACGGAGACGCCGGGCGCTTCGCGCACCATCATAGGCAGAGCGGCGAGGGAAGGGGAAGCCCTGCCCGGGGAGATGCGACATGCCGATGCGCCGCAGCGGGCGGGCCGGTCAATCGCTCTTTCGGGACGCTCCGTTCCTGCCAGGCTTGCGGGCCCGCCGCCGGGCCGCCCGTGCAGGGGCGGGGTCGCGCTCGAGAAGCGGGCCGAGCTGGTCGCGCAGTACTCGGGGGCGGATCTCGGCCACCGCCCCTTTCGGCAGATCTCCGAGCTGGAACGGGCCGTAGGAGACGCGGATCAGCCGGTTGACCGGCAGGCCGAGTGCGGCGAAGGCGCGGCGGATCTCGCGTTTGCGCCCTTCGCGCAGCCCCACCGTCAGCCAGGCGTTGCTGCCCTGCTGGCGATCGAGAACGACCTCCATCGGCTGGAAGCGCTCCCCGTCGATCTCGATGCCTTCCCGGAGCGGCGTCAGCAGCGCGTCGGTCGGCTTGCCATGAACCCGCACGCGATACTTGCGCAGCCAGCCGGTCGCGGGCAGCTCGAGACGGCGCTTGAGGGCGCCGTCGTTGGTCAGGAGCAGGAGCCCCTCGGAATTGATGTCGAGCCGCCCTATCGTCAACACCCGCGGCAGATCCCCGGGCAGGCGTTCGAAGATGGTGGGGCGCCCCTTCTCGTCGCGCTCGGTGGTGACGAGCCCGGCCGGCTTGTGATAGCGCCACAGCCGCACGGGCGCGATCTCCGGCAGGGGCTGCTCGTCGATCTCGATGCGATCGGCCGGGGTGACGTTGAGGGCCGGCGTATCGATCCGGCGGCCATTGACCCGGACGCGCCCGGCGACGATCATGCGCTCGGCTTCGCGGCGCGAGGCGACGCCGGCACGGGCGATGCGCCGGGCGATGCGTTCGCTTCCTGCGGGCCGGTCGGCGCCCGTGACAGGGCGGGCCGGCGGACGGGGCGGGCGCTTGTCGCTTCGGGGTTTTCCGTTCATGTCCTTCACCTAGAGAAGCGGCGGGAAAAGGCAAGAGCTTCCCGATGCCACGGCGCGGATGATGCGGGAGAGCTGGAATGGCACCGGGCAACGGCCATGAGCGTATCGACGGGATGACGGGAAACTTCGCGAGCTTCATGGAGGCGGCCCTCGAGGAAGCGCGCCGGGCCGCGGCCGAGGGTGAAGTGCCGGTCGGCGCGGTGGTGGTCCATGAGGGACGGATCGTCGGCCGGGGCCGCAATCGCACCCGCTCCGGCCCCGACCCGACTGCCCATGCCGAGATCGAGGCGATCCGCGCCGCCGCCCGGGCGCTCGGTCGCGAGCGGCTCGACGGGTGCGACCTCTATGTGACGCTCGAGCCTTGCGCCATGTGCGCCGGCGCCCTCTCCCATGCCCGGATCCGCCGGCTCTACTATGGCGCGGCCGACCCCAAATCGGGCGGCGTCGCCCACGGGGCGCGGGTCTTCACCCATCCGCAATGTCATCACGCGCCCGATGTCTATGACGGCATTGCCGAAGCCGATGCCGCCGCCCTTTTGCGGCGCTTCTTCGCCGCCCGCCGGGGGGGAGGGGAAACGGAGTGAGGAGAGCCGCCCCTCCCGCCGGGCCGAAGGGACGCCCATGCGATCGCGCCCCGGCGGCGTCCGGGTCCGGCCGGGTGTCCCGCTTCGTCGCCGGGGCTGCGCTGGGGATCAGCCGGCCGGCGGGATCTCGACGGTTTCCATCACCTCGGGCGTCAGCACCTCGACGCCGGGCAGGCCCGCCTTCAATGCCTCCGCCGACTGCTCGAGAACCGGGAAGGTGCGGTAGTGGCCGGGGATCACCCATTTGAAGTCGAAGAAGCGCCGTGCGGCCCAGGCGGCCCGTTTCATGTCCATGGTGAAATGGCCGCCGGCGGCGAGGATGCCGATGTCGGGCTTGTGCAGATCGTTGAAGATCTCCATGTCGGCCATCACGTCGGTATCGCCCGAGAAGTAGATCGTATGGCCTTCGCCGGCGATCATGTAGCCCGATTCGGTGCCGGCATAGACCGGCCCGGCCGCGGCCGGCAGCGAGGAGGAATGCACCGCGTTCACCATCGTCACCCGTGCCTTGCCGAGGGACACGGTGCCGCCCTTGTTGAAGCCGACGGCCTCGATTCCTTCCGTCTCGGCCCACCAGGTGACGAGATCGTAGATCCCCACCACGGGGATGCCGAGCTCCCGGGCGATGGCCACCGCGTCGGCGGTATGGTCGAAATGACCGTGGCTGACGAGCACATGGGTCGCTCCGGCAATGGCGACACCACGATATTTCTTCGGGAAGGAGGGGTTGTCGGTCAGCCACGGATCGACGAGCAGCGTGACATCCTCGATCTCGATGCGAAAGCCGGCATGGCCGAGCCAGGTGATCTTCATCTTCGCCTCCCTTTGGCTGTCGTTGACGGACCGCGAGCCGCGGCCGCCCTTCCCTCTCGAGATGGGAACGGCGACGGGCGCTTGTCAATGGGAATGCCGGAGGCGAAGGAAGGAGTGCAATGCGTCCGCCGTGATCTTCGGGGACCGGAAGGAGGCGGGCGCCCCGAGCCGCGGACACGCCTTTCGCGGCGCAGGGCGGCCGCTGCCACATTCGACACCGCCGATCGACCCCGTCGGCGCGGCGGTGCCCCGGATCCTCCGCTCAGGAGTGCTCCTCCCTTGCGTTTCCTGGCGCATCGACGAAACGTGCCGGCGGGCGTGGGCGGCGATCGACGGTGAGGGTGAAGATGTCGGGGCGCGCATAATGGCCGGCGGCGTCGAACAGCCGGCGGGCCGGCGCCACCTCGTCGAGATCGATCCGGGCGGTGAGAATGCCCTTTTCCTTGTGCATCGGCCCCGCGACCGGCTTGCCGAAGGGGCGATGGATCACCCCGTCGCCCGCATTGATCCAGCCGGCGCCCGGGGGCAGGATCCGGCCCCGATGGGGTATGTCGGCGGGAATGTCGGCCGCTTCGAGCGGTGTTGACGCGCCGATCACCCAGGCGCCGGCCTCGCGGGCGATGTGCTGCAGGGTGGCGAGCCAGCTTCGCCCCGTGTCCCAGGTCGGAGCGAGCCAGATCTCCGGCCCCTGGGCGATCAGGGCGGCCCGGGCGAGCGGCATGTAGTTCTCCCAGCAGATCAGCCCGCCGATCCGGCCGACCGCCGTTTCCACCACGGCAAGGCCGCGCCCGTCGCCCATGCCCCAGGCGAGCCGCTCGGGGCCGGTCGGCATCAGCTTGCGGTGGTTGTTGCGGATCGTGCCGTCGGCGTCGATCACGGCAAGGGAATTGTAGATGGTCGCGGCCGAGGCGGCAGGCTCGATCTCCTGATGGCCGATGGCGATGACGACTCCGAGATCCCGCGCCGCCCTTCTGAGCGGGGCGAGATCGTCGCGGGCAAGATTGACGCAATTTGCCAGCAGCCGGGCGTGGAGTGCGGCGATCGCCTCGCCGTCGCGTCCTTCGGCAAGCTGCCACAGATGGAACGGGTAGCCGGGCAGCCAGGCCTCGGGAAAGACCACGAGCTTCGCTTCGGCCTGCGCGGCCTTCTCCACCAGCGCCGCCGCCTTCTCGAGCGAGGCGGCCAGATCGAGCCACACCGGCGGCTCCTGGATGACGGCAACGGCGATCCCGCGTTCCTTCATTCGTCCCTCCTCCGCATTTCCGCCGACCATGACCGCACACTGGCCCGCAGGCAAGCCGGGGGCAATTCCGCCCCGGGCGCGCCGCGCCTTGCGGATCGGGCAGGGGGGCGATAGATGGAGCCCGACCCTGCCCCTCCGGGGCGCAACGAGACAGGGGATGGATGCCATGTCGATCGACAGGGAGACGGCGCGCAAGGTGGCGCATCTGGCCCGCATCGGCGTTGCCGAGGAGGCGCTAGACGATCTCGCACGCGAGCTTTCGGCGGTGCTCGGCTTCGTCGAGCAGCTGATGGAGGTCGATGTCGAGGGCGTCGAGCCGATGGTCTCGGTCACGCCGATGACGCTCAAGAAGCGCAGGGACGAGGTCACCGATGGCGGCTATCCCGACAGGATCCTCGCCAATGCGCCGATGGCCCGCGAGGGCTTCTTCGTGGTTCCCAAGGTGGTGGAGTAAGGCATGGGTGAGCTGGCCGGTCTGACCATTTCCGAGGCCCGGGCGCGGCTGCGCAAGGGCGAGATCACCGCGCGGGAGATCACGGAGGACTGCCTCGCCGAGATCGAGGCGGCGGCGCCGCTCGGCGCCTTCGTCGAGGTGACGGCCGAGAAGGCCCTGGCGATGGCCGATGCGGCCGATGCGCGGCTTGCGGCAGAGGGCGAGGCGGCGCCGGCGATGTGCGGCATTCCCGTCGGCATCAAGGATCTGTTCTGCGTCGAGGGGGTGCGGACCCAAGCGGCATCGAAGATCCTCGACAATTTCCGCCCCCCCTATGAAAGCACGGTCACGGCCCGGCTCTGGCAGGATGGCGCCGTCATGCTTGGCAAGCTCAACATGGACGAGTTCGCCATGGGCTCGTCCAACGAGACCAGCCATTTCGGCCCGGCGATCAACCCGTGGCGCGCCGAGGGCGATTCGCGGCCGCTCACCCCGGGCGGCTCCTCGGGCGGCTCGGCCGCGGCGGTGGCAGCGCGGCTCTGCCTTGCGGCCACCGGCACCGACACCGGCGGCTCGATCCGCCAGCCGGCGGCCTTCACCGGTATCGTCGGACTCAAGCCGACCTATGGCCGCGTGTCACGCTGGGGCATCGTCGCCTTCGCCTCCTCGCTCGACCAGGCCGGGCCGATGACGCGCTCGGTGCGCGATGCGGCGATCATGCTGCAGGCGATGGCTGGGGAAGATCCGAGGGATTCGACCTCCGCCCCCCGTCCCGTGCCTGACTTCGAGGCCATGCTGACCGGTGACATCCGCGGCCGGCGCATCGGCATCCCGAAGGAATACCGGGTCGAGGGAATGTCGGCCGGGATCGAGGCGCTGTGGCAGGCCGGCATCGACATGCTGCGCGATGCCGGCGCCGAGATCGTCGACATTTCGCTGCCGCACACGAAATACGCCCTGCCGGCCTATTACGTCATCGCCCCGGCGGAGGCCTCCTCCAACCTCGCCCGTTACGACGGCGTGCGCTACGGCCACCGGGCGAAGCTGGCGCCGGGCGAAGGGATCGTCGAGATGTACGAGAAGACCCGCGCAGAAGGGTTCGGCGACGAGGTGAAGCGGCGGGTGATGATCGGCACCTATGTGCTCTCGGCCGGCTATTACGACGCCTACTACAACCGCGCCCGCAAGGTCCGCACCCTCATCCGGCGCGATTTCGAACAGGCCTTCGCAAGCGGCATCGATGCGGTCCTGACACCGGCGACCCCGTCTACGGCCTTCGCTCTCGGCGAGAAGGGGCAGGACGATCCGGTCGAGATGTATCTCAACGACATCTTCACCGTGCCGGTCAATCTTGCCGGCCTGCCCGGAATCTCGGTGCCGGCGGGGCGCGACGCGAAGGGGCTGCCCCTCGGGCTGCAGCTCATCGGCCGTCCCTGGGAGGAGGGGGAGATGATGAACATCGCCCTTGCCCTCGAGGAGCGCGCCGGGTTCGACGGCGCCCCCAGCCCGTGGTGGAAGGGATGAGGAGATCCGCCGCCCCCGGCATCGCGGCGGAAAGGGCGGTGCCCGTGGCGTGACGGCGCGGTGATTGCCGCTTCGAGACTGTGAACGTCCGAGAAGGGCTGTTGCCCAGCCCCGTGCCCGCCTTTCGTTCGGACGCCGCAGCCCCGAGGTTGCGCGGGAGACGGATCGCAGTCTCGCGGCCTCTGCCGCCCCCGCCTCTGCCACTGCGCCACCGCACCCCGAAGCCCCCCTCCGCCCCGCGACTGCCGGGGGACCACGGGCAGCTGCGCCTCGTTGCCTCGAGTCGGCAGCGCCGGACCGCGAGCATGACGGAAAGCCGCGCGCTTCCCTCTTCGTCCGCGGGAGACGGCCGAGCCTTCCGAACGTGCGGCTCCGGCCCGGCAGGCGGCGGATCGACAAGGGGCGCGCCGGTCGCCATGATGGGCATGGCGCAACCGGCACTGGCGGGGTGGTTGAAAGCCGGCAGGAAAGATCCGCTTCCGGGGAGATCCGATGGCCGACACGCTCTGGCACCCTTCACCCAATTTCGGACCGCGCCGCGGCGGGGCGGGTGTCGAACTCGTGGTGCTGCATCATACGGCGATGGCAAGCGCCGAAGCGGCACTCCAGCGGCTCTGCGATCCCCGGTCGGAAGTGTCGGCTCACTACCTCGTTTCCGAGGACGGCACCATTCATCATCTGGTGGCCGAGGAGATGCGTGCCTGGCATGCCGGCGCTGGCAGCTGGGGCGGGGCAGGGGACGTGAATTCGCGTTCGATCGGCATCGAGATCGCCAACCCCGGCCCCCTGTGCGGCCTGCCTCCCTTCCCGGCCCGGCAGATGGCGGCGCTCGAGCGGCTCCTCGACGACATTCTCGCCCGGCACGATCTGCCGCCCGAGGCCGTCATCGCCCATTCCGACATGGCCCCGGGGCGCAAGAGCGACCCCGGCCCGGCCTTCGACTGGCGCCGCCTCGCCCGGGCTGGGCTCTCTGTCTGGCCAGGCGCCGCTTCCGCCGACCAGCCGCCCGACATGGCCGGCTTTCGCGCCGCGGCCGCGCGTTTCGGCTATCCGCCCGACGCGGAGGACGACGCGCTTCTGGCCGCCTTCCGTCTGCGCTTCCGACCGGCGGCATCGGGGCCGCTCGATGGGCACGACATGGCCTTCATGGCCGATCTCGCCCGCCGCTGGCCGGCCCGCGGCAAGGGTGCGGCGGGTTCCGCTTGACCAACGCGGCCGCCGCCCCCATATCGGCAGGGCGCGGATGGCCGGACGGCCGCGCTCCCGTCCGCGGACGGGGGTGAGGAAAGTCCGGACTCCACGGAGCAACGGTGCCGGGTAACGCCCGGCCGGGGAAACCCGAGGGAAAGCGCCACAGAGAACAGACCGCCGAACGGGTGCGGAGGCACCGCGTGGCAAGGGTGAAACGGTGCGGCAAGAGCGCACCGCGGCCCCGGCGACGGGGCCGGCACGGCAAGCCCCACCGGGAGCAATGCCGAATAGGGATCTCGCGCCGCCCTGCGGCAGGGGAGCTCCGCCCCGAGAGATCCGGGTTGGCAGCAGGAGCCTGCCGGCAACGGCAGGCCGAGATGAATGGCCGTCACGGGGAAACCCGTACAGAATCCGGCTTACAGGCCATCCGCGCACCTTTCCGCCAGGGCCGCGGTATCTGGCAATCCGCGCCAGTGCCCCGCGAACGGGGAGAGGCCATCGGTGCGCCCGATGCGGCGGTGGTGGATTCGGTGTCTTCGGCCCGGAGCGAGGAGGCGCGGCCGGTTGCGCTTGCCCCGATCTTCCGGCGTCTCGTCCACCCCGCCCGTGACTTGACAAGCGCCGGGGAATGCCGCAAAGGGCCGCCACCGACGCAGGCGGGACCGGGGCTTGCGGGGAGACATCCCGCATGTCCCACCGGTTGGGCAATGGTGCTCTCTCCCGTCGAGGCGAAACCGGAAAGGACAGAAGAATGGCGCTTCCAGAAGTCACCTTGCGCCAGCTGCTCGAGGCTGGCGTGCATTTCGGTCACCAGACCTCGCGCTGGAATCCCAAGATGGCTCCCTACATCTACGGGGAGCGCAACGGCATCCACATCATCGACCTCACCCGGACGCTGCCGATGCTGCAGCATGCGCTGCGGGTGATTCGCGACACCACCGCCAAGGGCGGGCGCATCCTCTTCGTCGGCACCAAGCGGCAGGCGCGCGAGCCGATCCGCAATGCGGCCGAGCGCTCGGCGCAGTATTTCATGAACTATCGCTGGCTCGGCGGCACGCTCACCAACTGGCAGACGATCTCCCGCTCGATCGACAAGCTGCGCGAGATCGAGGCGCAGCTTGAGGAAGGGGCCGAAGGTCTCACCAAGAAGGAACGGCTGCGGCTCGAGCGCAAGAAGGAAAAACTCGAGATGACGCTGGGCGGCATCCGCGAGATGGGCGGCCTGCCCGACCTCCTGTTCGTGATCGACGTCACCCGCGAGGATCTGGCCGTGGCCGAGGCCAACAAGCTCGGCATCCCGGTGATGGCGATCGTCGATACCAACGCTTCGCCCGACGGCATCGACTACATCATTCCGGGCAATGACGACGCGATCCGGGCCATCGAGCTTTATTGCGACCTTGCCGCGCGTGCCGCGATCGACGGCATGGCCGAGCAGCTCGGGCAGCAGGGCATCGACATCGGTGCGCTCGAGGAGGCGCCGGCCGAGGAAGCTCTGAGCGAGGAAACTTCGGCCGGGGAAACGCCTGCCGAAGGGGCGAACGCCGAGAACGCTGCAACTGCCGCGGCCGGGAGCGACGCCGAAGCGGCAAGGCCGGCCGAAGGCTGAGCGCGGGGCGGCGCCAGCCGGGCGCGCCCGGGACGATGGGAGGCGGGCAGGGGCTTTTCTCCCGCTCGCCCTTCCGCGGATGGAGGGGCAGGGGAGACAGGCCCGGGCTCCCATGCGAACGCCCCGGCCGCAGCCCGGTTCCTGCGATGACCGAACGCGCGCGCCGAACGGGAAAAGAGGCCCGGCCCGGGCCGAGATGACGGGCCGATACAATTCAGGAGAAGAGCAATGGCTGTTACCGCAAGCATGGTGAAGGAACTGCGCGACAAGACCGGCGCAGGCATGATGGACGCCAAGAAGGCTCTGGTGGAGACCGGCGGCGACATGGAAGCCGCCATCGACTGGCTGCGCACCAAGGGCCTTGCCAAGGCGGCCAAGAAGTCGGGCCGCACCGCCGCCGAAGGCCTGGTGGGCGTCGCCGTCGAGGGCGGCAAGGGCGTGGCGGTCGAGGTCAACTCCGAGACCGATTTCGTCGCCAAGAACGAGGAATTCCAGGAGATGGTCCGCAAGATCACCGAGGCCGCGCTCGCTGCCGAGGATCTCGAGGATCTCAAGGGCAGGGAAGTGGACGGCATGACCGTGGCCGATCTCCTGACCGAAAAGATCGCCAGGATCGGCGAGAACATGCAGCTACGGCGCATGGCGAAGATCGAGGGCGATGCGGTGGCGTCCTATGTCCACGGCGCCGTCGCGCCGGGGCTCGGCCGTATCGGCGTGCTCGTGGCGCTCAAGGGCGAGGACAACGGCATCGGCAAGCAGATCGCCATGCACATCGCGGCCACTTCGCCGCAGGCGCTGTCGCCCGAGACTCTCGACCCGGCCGTGGTGGCGCGCGAGAAGCAGGTGCTGACCGAGCAGGCCCGCGAATCGGGCAAGCCCGAGCAGGTGATCGAGAAGATGATCACCGGGCGGATGAAGAAGTTCTTCGAGGAAGTGACCCTCCTCAACCAGAAATTCGTCATCAACCCTGACATCACCGTTGGCAAGGCGGCCGAGGAGGCCGGTGTCGAGATCCTCGCTTTCGAGCGTTTCGCCGTCGGCGAGGGGATCGATAAGAAGGAAGAGGATTTCGCCGCCGAAGTCGCCAGGATGCAGGGCTGAAGGCGCGGCACTCCTTTTCGGCAAAAACGAATTCGGGTGGCAGCACAATGTGCTGCCGCCCGTTTTTCATCTGCGTATTCCTCTCGTCATTTTCGGTCGGTGCATCTTTTGCCGCACGCCTCCGAACCGCCCGACAGGGAAAGGGCGCTCTTCCAGGGGAAGAGCGCCCTTCAATCCTGTTCCAAGCCACCACTCAAGGAACACCTCCTCTCTAAGGGGCGGTGGGGGCATGGCACAGTCAGGTTTTCCCTACCTTTTGCCACCCGGACCTGCGGAGGCGCCTTCGGATCGTCCTGACGTTGCGTCACTCCGGCAGGGACATCGTGGCACCCGCCATCGGCTCAGCCCTTGCGGTTGCGCTTGAGGGCGCTGTCGTCGCCCACGATGGTGCGTTCGAAATCGACGAAGATCTGGTTGAGCATGCCGGCCTTGAGAACGGCCTGGGCGGTGGTCTCGACCTTGAGATTCTCCCGGGCCAGCCGCAGGTGCTTCTCGACCGTCGCCGGAGAGACGCCGAGAAGCGTTGCCACGTTCTGCACCGACTTGCCGTCGGCGATCCATTGCAGCACCTCGCGCTGGCGCTGGGTCAGGTTGCACTCGGCCCCCTGATGGGGCAGGTGGACGAGCTTGAGATGCATCGCGTTGTTGAGGACGAGGATTTCCTCGCCATGGGCGGCCCAGATGGCATCGACATCGGCCTGGCTCAGCCCTTCGCGGGCGCACAGGCCGATGCCGCCGCGGGCGCGCATCGAGATCTCCTTGAAGCTGATCGAATAGCCCGCGACCACGCCGAAGCGCCTGTTGAGCTCCAGAACCTCATGGGCCCGGGGCGGGGCCATGCCTGCCGCGATGAGATCGGGCACGCGCGACCAGCTGATGGCGCCGGTGTTCTCCATCGTCCAGCGCACCATCGGCGCGTGGGCGAACAGCCCCTTGCCGAAGAAGGTATCGACATAGGCCGGATCGTGGCTGGTGAGCACGAGGGCGTCGTCCCAGCTGTCGAAATCCTGCCCGTAGGCGAGGCGGGTGGAAGCGTAGATCAGCCGGTCGAACCCGTAATGGCGCATGGCCTCCTTGTGCATCTCCCAGACCTGATCGATGGTCTGGGCGAGGAACAGTTCCGAAAGGCGCCGGATGACGTCGAAGCCGCCCGGGCCGGCACGTCCCGAGATCGGCACGGATGAAAGGGTCATGGCGTGGGTCCTTTCGTGCCGTTTGCGGTCTGTCGTTCGAGCAGATCGAGCGCGGCCTCGAGCGCGAGCCGATAGCCGAAGGGGCCGAAGCCGGTGATCTGGCCGACGGCGACGCGGGCGATGTAGGAATGCCGGCGGAACGTCTCGCGGGCATGAATGTTCGACAGGTGCACCTCGATCACCGGCAGATCGACCGCGGCCAGCGCGTCCATCAGCGCGATCGAGCTGTGGGTATAGGCGCCGGCGTTGATGATGATGGCGTCATGCTTGCCCCGGGCGGCATGAATGGCGTCGATCAGCGCACCTTCACCGTTCGACTGGAAGAAGGCCAGAGTTGCGCCGCGACTGGCGGCCAGCTGCGCGAGATCGGCCTCGATCTCGGCCAGGGTCACACGGCCATACACCTCGGGTTGGCGGGTGCCAAGAAGGTTGAGGTTCGGGCCATTAACCACAAGAACTGAAAGCATTTTCAACCGCTCTCCGGGAGTTTCCGGCCGTTGGCCGGCCTTGTTTCCGGGCCGCGGAGGCCCGCACTCGCGGTAAGTATGGTTAACAAACATGCCATTTTTCAAGCATCAGCAACGATTTTACCGGACTTTTCCTCACGTCACGGCCAGAACGGCAGGGAAAACGACAGGCTTCAAGACCGTCTTTCCCGTTCGTTCCACCGCCACTTTCCAGATTATTAACATAATATATCTTATGCGAACTCTTGACGGGCGCCGTGAGCAACGCCGGCCCTGCCGCGCACGGTGTCTTCCCGCTTTCCGGGTGGTATCTGCCATCTGCGCCCCGACGGTCCGGGCCGTGCGCGATGCGGCGGGCGCGCGTTGTTCCGGGCCGCGGGATCTGGAAATGCGGCGCGCGGGCGGCTATGGGGCGGCAGGCAAGACGAGGACATGATGAACACCCCCGACCGGATCACCCTGCCCCGCCCCGACGACTGGCACCTGCATCTGCGCGACGGTACCATGCTCGCGGCCGTTGCGCCCGAGAGCGCCCGCCATTTCGGCCGTGCCCTCGTGATGCCCAATCTGATGCCGCCGGTGGTGACGGGCGCCGAAGCCGCTTCCTATCGCGACCGGATCCGCAAGGCCTTGCCGGCGGACAGCCGCTTCACCCCGCTGATGACGCTCTATCTCACCGAAGACAGCGACCCGGCCGACATTCGCGCCGCCCATGCGGCCGGCCATGCCCTGGCCGTCAAGCTCTACCCGGCCGGCGCCACCACCAATTCGGCCTCGGGGGTGCGCGATCTCGACCGGGTGACGGGCGTTCTCGAGATCCTGGCCGAGATCGGCATGCCGCTCTGCATCCATGGCGAGGTGACGGATCCCGAGATCGACATCTTCGATCGCGAGGCCGTCTTCATCGACCGGGTGCTCGACCCGCTGCGCCGCCGTCTGCCGGAGCTGAGGATCACCCTCGAACATGTCACCACGGCCGAAGGTGTGGCCTAT
This sequence comes from Albidovulum sp., assembly GCA_026989275.1. Lineage (GTDB taxonomy): Bacteria > Pseudomonadota > Alphaproteobacteria > Rhodobacterales > Rhodobacteraceae > WFPA01. Next base: position 17,154 of record JALSJQ010000022.1, on the reverse strand, counting down.
GTGCGGGCGAGCGAGGGCAACCTCGCCGCCACGCTGACCGCCCATCATCTGGTCATCAACCGCAATCACATCCTCGCAGGCGGGATCCGGCCGCACTACTATTGCCTGCCGGTCGCCAAGCGGGAACGGCATCGCGTGGCGCTCCTCGAGGCGGCGCTCTCGGGGGATCCGCGTTTCTTTCTCGGCACCGACAGCGCCCCCCATCCGCGCGCGGCCAAGGAGAGCGCCTGCGGCTGCGCCGGCATCTTCACCGCACCGCTGGCGATCCCGCTGCTGGCACAGATCTTCGACGAGGCCGGTGCGTTGAACCGGCTTGCGGGCTTCGTTTCGGTCCATGGCGCCCGCTGGTACGGTCTGCCGGTCGCCGAGGAGACGATTACCCTCGAGCGGCGCGACACCCCTCTCGATCTGCCGGCGCGCATCGCGGCGGGAAAGGACGAGGTCGTCCCGTTCGATCCGGGCTTTCCGATCCGCTGGCATGTGGTGACGGGCTGAGAGCGCCCTGCCCCTGGCTCCCGGAAGATTCGCTTCGGCTGCCGATCGTCGTGCCGCCTGCGGACCAGAGGCCCGCTCCCGGTCGGGAAGTCGGCATTTCGCGGCCGTGCGCCGCCCTGCCCCCTTGCATCGGCCGGCAAATCGATCGACATGAAGCCGTCCGCCGCCGCCATCCGCGGCACGAGAACCCTCATCCGCAGGAAAGCGCGCCATGACCTCTTTTCCGAGCCGCGAGGAAATCGCCTCCCTCACCGCCCGCATGCTGCTCGAGATCGGTGCGGTCCACTTCAATGCCGCCGAGCCCTTCACCCTGGCCTCGGGGCGGCCGTCGCCGAGCTACATCGACTGCCGCAAGCTGATCTCCCATCCGCGGATCCGCACCACGGTGACGGATTTCATGGCCGCCACCGTCTGTCGCGAGATCGGCTTCGAGGCGATCGACAACATCGCCGGCGGCGAGACGGCGGGCATCCCCTTTGCCGCCCTCCTTGCCGAGCGAATGGCATTGCCCATGAGCTACGTGCGCAAGAAACCCAAGGGCTACGGCCGCAATGCCCGCATCGAGGGCGAGATGCACGAAGGGCAGAACGTGCTCCTCGTCGAGGATCTGACCACCGATGGCGGCTCCAAGATCTCCTTCGTCGAGGCGATCCGCGCCACCGGCGCCCGCTGCGACCATACGGCGGTGGTCTTCTTCTACGACATCTTCCCCGGCACGCGCGAGAAGCTGGCCGCGGCGGGCGTCACGCTCCACTGGCTGACGACATGGGCCCATGTCCTCGCCGCCGCCCGCGAACAGGGGCGCTTCGATGCGGCGACGCTCGACGAGGTGGCGCGTTTTCTCGACGATCCCCTCGCCTGGCAGGAAGCGCGGATGCGGCAGGAAGACTGAGCGCGAACCGGCCGCCGCGCCGGGGCGCCTGCCCGGTGCACCGTCATGCCCCCGGCCTGTCCGGACCGTCCCGGAAATGCCGCCGACCGGTGCCCTGGCCGCCACGCCCGCCGTCCACAGCTTGTCCACAGCCTTTCCAGATTGCGCCCTTGCCCTGCTCGCGGCATAACGGGGCCCTGGTCGCACCGCCTTGCTGCGAACGGTCGCATCATGGGCCGTGTCTGCGCGTTTGCGGCGCAGGGCGCATTCGCGAAGATGCAGGCCGCGCTTCGGGTTCCGCGGGGCCGACCGTCGATCGGGGTGCAGGGAGGGCGCCCCGCCAGGCGCGCGACCTGGAGGGCGGCGTAGCCAGAGCGCAGGGGCGGCAGGCGCGGTTTCCGGCAAAGGGCCGCCTGTCGACGAACGGGCAGATGAGGACGGGCAGAGACGCATGAACACCGAACCGCAGATCCCCGCCCTTCCGGGAAGCGAGACGGAAGCGGCGTCCCCGGCGCCCCATTCGATCGAGGCGGAACAGGCGCTCCTGGGCGCGCTCCTCGTCAACAACGAAGTCCATGCCCGGATCGAGGACATCCTTCAGCCCGAGCATTTCTACGACCCGGTCCATCGGCGGCTCTACGAGATCATCGACCAGCGCATCAAGTCGGGAGCGCTGGCCTCGCCGGTGACGGTCAAGCCCTTCGTCGAGGACGATCCGGGCCTCGCCGAGCTCGGCGGGCCGGCCTATCTCGCGCGCCTTGCCGGGGCCTCGATCTCGATCTTCGCCGCCCGCGACTATGCCGAGATGATCCGCGATCTGGCCCTGCGGCGCGAGCTCATCGCCCTTGGCACCGATCTTGCCGACCAGGCGCGGCGCATCGAGGTCGGGGACGAGGCTGAGGGGCTCATCACCGAGGCCGAACGCAAGCTCTACGCACTTGCGGAGAAGGGCCATGTCGCCCGCGGTTTCGTGTCCTTCGCCCAAGCGCTGCGCGAGGCGGTCGATGTCGCCCATGCCGCCTACAGGCGCGACGGCCATCTTGCCGGCATTTCCACCGGTCTTCGCGCGCTCGACGACAAGCTCGGCGGGCTTCACAAGTCGGACCTGCTCATCCTCGCCGGGCGCCCCTCGATGGGCAAGACCGCCCTTGCCACCAACATCGCCTTCAACATCGCCCGCAATCACCGCACCGAGATCGACGATCACGGCAACCGCAAGACGGTGGCCGGCGGCGTGGTCGGCTTCTTCTCGCTCGAGATGTCGTCCGAACAGCTGGCCGCCCGGATCCTGTCGGAAGCGGCCCGCGTGCCTTCGGACAGGATCCGCAAGGGCACGATGGACGAGGAGGAGTTCCGCCGGCTGATCCGGGCGGCGCAGGAGCTCGAGAAGAGCCCGCTCTACATCGACGACACGCCGGCCCTCACCATCGGCCAGATCGCGGCCCGTGCGCGGCGGCTCAAGCGCACCCACGGGCTCGACGTGCTGTTCATCGACTATCTCCAGCTCGCCCGCCCCTCCTCGTCCCGCCCTTCCGACGGGCGCGTGCAGGAGGTTTCGGAAATCACCCAGGGGCTCAAGGCCATCGCCAAGGAGCTCGACATCCCCGTGGTCGCCCTCTCCCAGCTCTCGCGCCAGGTCGAAAGCCGCGAGGACAAGCGGCCGCAGCTGTCGGATCTGCGCGAATCGGGCTCGATCGAACAGGATGCCGACGTGGTGATGTTCGTCTTTCGCGAAGAATACTACCGCGAACGCGAGAAGCCCTCGGAGAGCGACCACGACGCTTTCCTGAAATGGCAGCAGATCATGGAGCAGGTGCACGGCAAGGCCGAGATCATCATCGGCAAGCAGCGCCACGGGCCGATCGGCACGGTGGAGCTGGCCTTCGACGGCACCTTCACCCGCTTCTATGATCGCGCGCCCGAAGGCTATGAGGAGATCGCGGCGCAGGGCCCCGTGGGGGCTGATCCGCGCCATGCCGACGCCGACGAGTTCGGCCCCTGACAGGCCACGACAGTGCCCTTGCGCCGCGCCCGCCGCGGGTCGGCGGAGCATGAAGGCGGAAAGGCCGGGGAAAGACGGGGGAGGGCAATCGATGCCGCGGGAGCGGCGGGAAATCCCGTCCCGCCCCTGCCCCGCCTGCCGCGCCCGGAAATCGGAGAGAAATCCCGGGGGAAGAAGCGCCGGCTCTCCCGGTGCGTTCGCGGCCGATCCGGCGCCTTCTCTTCTTCCGGGTTCTTCCGGAGCGGGAAGACGACCCCGATCGCGCTTTCCCCGCCTTCCGGCTTTCCGAGGCTTGACCTTGCTCCCCTGCCCCCGCAAAACCCCTGTGACGGGCACCGACGGCAGGACCGGGGAGGCAGGCGTGGCCGAGGCCATTCTCGAGATCGATCTCGACGCGATTCGCGCCAACTGGCGCGCGCTCGATGCGCGTTCCGCCGCCACGGTCGAAACCGGGGCGGTGGTCAAGGCCGACGCCTACGGGCTCGGCATGGAGAAGGTCGCTCCGGCGCTTGCGGCCGCAGGGGCGCGGCGCTTCTTCGTCGCCCTGGCCGAGGAAGGCGCCTCCTTGCGCCGCGTGCTCGGCCCCGGACCGGAGATCTTCGTCTTCTCCGGGCACATGGAAGGGGACGGGCCGCTTCTGGCCGATGCCGATCTCGTGCCGCTTGTCAACTCGCCCGAGCAGCTGCGGCGCCATGTCGCCACCCTGCCCGGCCATCCCTTCGGCCTGCAGCTCGACAGCGGAATGAACCGGCTCGGCATCGAGCCCGAGGAGATCGGTCTTCTGCGGGCGGCCCTGCCCGGTGCGCCCCGGCTGGTCATGAGCCATCTCGCCTGCGCCGACGAACCCGATCACCCCATGAATGGCCGCCAGCTTGCCGCCTTCCGCGAGATGGCACGCGGTTTCGATGCGCCGCTCTCGCTCGCCGCCACCGGCGGCATCCTGCTCGGCTCCGAATACCATTTCGATCTGGTGCGCCCCGGCATCGGCCTTTATGGCGGACGACCCTTCGCCGAGGCGCGCCCCGTGGTGCGGCTCGACCTGCCGCTCGTGCAGACCCGGGCGCTCGCCCCGGGCGAGGCGGTGGGCTATTCGGCGAGCTGGCAGGCCGACCGGCCCGCCACCATCGCCACGCTCTCGGGCGGCTATGCCGACGGCATTCTCCGCTCGCTGAGCAATCGTGGCCGGGTCTTCGCCGACGGCATCCCCTGCCCGCTCGCGGGCCGGGTGTCGATGGATCTTCTCACCGTCGATGTCAGCCACCTGAAAGAGGTGCCCGGTCTGTTCGAGCTTCTCGGGCCGCATCAGTCGATCGACGATCTGGCCGCCGATGCCGGCACGATCGGCTACGAGATCCTCACCGCCCTCGGCCGGCGCTATCGCCGGATCTGGCGCGAAAAGAGGCCGACGAAGGAGGGCCGCGCGTGAACCCGCTTGCCGCCATCGGCCGTTCCACCCTCGCCTTTCTTGCCGGCACGGGGCGCATTGCCGTCTTCGGCAGCCGGGGAGTGGCCGCCCTCTTCCAGCCGCCCTTCTACGGGCGCGAGTTCCTGCGCGCCTTTCTGTTCATCGGTTACTATTCCCTGCCCGTGGTGGGGCTGACGGCGATCTTCACCGGCGGCGCGCTGGCCCTGCAGACCTATGCCGGCGGCGCCCGCTTCAACGGCGAACAGATCGTGCCCTCGATCGTCGCCATCGGCATCGTCCGCGAGCTCGGCCCGGTGCTTGGCGGGCTGATGGTGGCGGGTCGTGTCGCTTCGGCCATCGCCGCCGAGATCGGCACGATGAAGGTCACCGAGCAGATCGATGCCCTCGTCACCCTCTCGACCAGTCCGATGAAATATCTCGTCGCGCCGCGGCTTCTTGCCGCCACCCTGGCCCTGCCGCTCCTCGTGGCGGTGGCCGACATCCTCGGGATCTTCGGCGGCTGGATCGTCGCCATCACCCGGCTGGATTTCAGCTCCGCAGTCTATCTGCGCAACACGATCGACTTTCTGGAGAGCGGCGACGTGATCTCGGGGCTCGTCAAGGCCGCCGTCTTCGGCTTCATCATCGCGCTGATGGGCTGCCATCAGGGGATGCATTCGGGCCGTGGCGCCAGCGGCGTCGGCCGGGCGACGACCCTGGCGGTCGTCACCGCCTCGGTGCTGATCCTCGCCACCAACTACATCCTGACTGAATTCTTCTTCAGCGTCTGACGGCGCCGCATCGCAGCCGGGAGAGGGGCCGCATGACCGAACGAACCCGCGACGACATCATGATCCGAGCCGAGGGCGTCACCCGCGCCTTCGGCAGGAAGCGGGTGCTCCGGGGCGTCGATCTCGCCATCCGGCGGGGCGAGAGCCGCGTCATCATCGGCGGGTCGGGCTCGGGCAAGTCGGTGCTCGTCAAGTGCCTGATCGGGCTCATCCCCGCCGATGGAGGACGCATCGTCATCGACGGGATCCCGCTTTCGCGCGCCACCCGCCCCGAGGTGATGCGCCGGGTCGGCATGCTGTTTCAGGGCGGCGCGCTCTTCGACAGCCTGCCGGTGTGGGAAAACGTCGCCTTCCGCCTCCTGCGCGGCGAGGACGAGCGGATCGACCGTGCCCGTGCCCGGGAGATCGCCATCGAGAAGCTGGCGCGCGTCGGCCTCGGCCCCGAAACCGCCGATCTATACCCGGCCGAGCTTTCCGGTGGCATGCAGAAGCGCGTCGGCCTCGCCCGCGCCATCGCCCATGCGCCTTCGATCATCTTCTTCGACGAGCCGACGACCGGGCTCGACCCGATCATGGCCGGGGTCATCAACCGGCTGATCCGCTCGATCGTGGGCGAAACCGGGGCCACGGCCGTCACCATCACCCATGACATGGTGTCGGTGCGGACCATCGCCGACCGGGTGTCGATGCTCCATGAAGGGGTGATCCGCTGGACCGGGCCGGTGGCGCAGCTCGACGAGCCGGGCGATCCCTATGTCACCCAGTTCGTCCGGGGAGCGCCCGAGGGGCCGATTCACGTCGAGGGGACGGGATGAAGGGCGGTGGGCAGGACACGGGCGCCATACCGCGGCCATGCATCCCGGCCACTGCCGCGGCCGCCCGGAGCGGCCTTTCCCGCAACCGGGGCGCCTTCTCCGGGCCGGGCAGTGCCGCTCCCCTCTCCTCCGGTGCAGGCGGAAGGAGCGGCTCCGCCGGCTGCACCGTCGCCTGCCAGGCCGCCCCCTGCCGGCATGGCCGGTGCGCGGAGGGCTGAGCGATGCGCGCCCCCCTGCCCCTTCTCCTTGCCAATCTCGCCCTTCTCGTCCTCTTTCCGGTGAGCTGGTTCGCACCCGTGCTCCGGGCCGGGCTCGTCACCTGGTTCGGCCTCGGCGAGATCTCGATCCTCTCCTCGCTCCAGACCCTGTGGGAGAGCGACCCCGCGCTGGCGCTCCTCGTCACCTTCCTTGCCCTCTTCGCGCCGATGGCCAAGACGCTGGGGCTCGCGCTCCTTCACGTCGGCTGGCTCGACCGGCGGGCCCTGCCGGCGCTGCATCTGCTCGGCCGGCTGGCCATGGCCGACATGTTCCTTGTTGCCCTCTATGTCGTCGTGGTGAAGGATGCCGGGCGGGTGACGGTGGAAACCGCCTGGGGGCTGTGGCTCTTCTCGGGATCGGTGCTGCTGTCGCTGCTCGTTGCCCATGCCACCGAAGTCTGGCTGGAGAAGACGCCATGAGCCGCCCGAAGCGCCGCCATGTCTGCCGCGAATGCGGAACCGTCCATGCCAAATGGGCCGGTCGCTGCGATGCCTGCGGCGCCTGGAACACCATCGAGGAGGACACCGCCCCCCTTGCCGGGCCGGGGCCGCGGCCGATCTCCACCCGCAAGGTGCCGCTCGTCGCGCTCGGAGGGGGCGAGCGGAGCCCCGAGCGGCTCGCCACCGGCATCGGCGAGCTCGACCGGGCCCTCGGCGGCGGCCTCGTCGCCGGTTCGGCGGTGCTCGTCGGCGGCGATCCGGGGATCGGAAAGTCCACCCTGCTGCTGCAGGCCGCGGCCCGATACGGGGCGGCCGGTCACAAGGTGATCTACGTCTCGGGCGAGGAGGCGGCAGGGCAGATCTCGATGCGGGCGGAGCGGCTCGGCCTTGCCGGCGCGCCGGTGGCACTCGCGGCCGAAACCGCGCTCGGGGACATTCTCGCCACGCTCGAGGCCGAGCGACCCGATGTCGTCATCATCGATTCGATCCAGACCATGTGGCTCGACACGGTCGAGAGCGCGCCGGGCTCCGTCACCCAGGTGCGGGCGGCGGCGCACGAGCTGGTGCGCTTCGCCAAGCGACGCGGCGCGGCGGTGGTTCTCGTCGGCCATGTGACCAAGGAAGGGCAGATCGCCGGGCCGCGGGTGGTCGAACACATGGTCGATGCGGTGCTCTATTTCGAGGGCGAGCGCGGTCACCAGTTCCGCATCCTCCGGGCGGTGAAGAACCGCTTCGGCCCCGCGGGCGAGATCGGCGTCTTCGAGATGACGGGGCAAGGGCTCGCCGAGGTGCGGAACCCCTCCGCGCTCTTTCTCGGGGAGCGGACCGACCCCGCGCCGGGCACGGCCGTCTTCGCCGGCATCGAGGGCACGCGGCCGCTCCTCGTCGAGGTGCAGGCGCTGGTGACGCCCTCGACTCTCGGCACGCCGCGGCGCACCGTCGTCGGCTGGGACGGGGGGCGGCTGGCCATGGTGCTGGCGGTGCTCGAGGCACGGGCCGGGATCAGCCTTGCCGGCATGGATGTCTATCTCGCGATTGCCGGCGGCATCCGCATCCAGGAGCCGGCGGCCGATCTCGCGGTCGCCGCCGCCCTGCTCTCGGCCCGGGCGCGGCAGACCCTGCCCCCGGACATGGTGGTCTTCGGCGAGATCGCCCTTTCGGGCGCGCTGCGCCCGGTCCCGCGGGCGGCCGACCGGCTGCGCGAGGCGGCCAAGCTCGGTTTCTCCGCCGCGCTCCTCCCCGATCGGGCCAAGGGTGGCAAGGCTCCGCCGATCCGGTGCATCCCCCTTGCCGACATCGCCCGATTTGCGCTGGAAATACTGCCGGACGCTGTGGCAGAGGAGAAGACACGCCCGGCCGATAACCGCGGGACGGGATACGACCGCTGAACATGCCCCGCCACAATACGGGCAGTGCGGAGCGGGCAAAGAGAACGGGCAGAACGAGGCGAGGCAGGAGGAGACGGGGAATGGACGGGTTTACCTGGGTCGATGGCGCGGTGGCCGGCGTGATCGGCCTTTCGGCCCTTCTGGCCTGGGTGCGCGGCTTCACCCGCGAAGCGATGGACATTCTCGGCTGGATCGCGGCTGCGGTCGTGGCCTACTATCTCGCCCCCACCGTCGAACCCTGGTTGCGGGAAATTCCGGTGCTGGGCAAGTTTCTCGGCGAAAGCTGCGAACTGGCGGTCCTCGCCGCCTTCGCCCTCACCTTCGCCGCCGCCCTCGTGCTGATCTCGCTCTTTTCGCCGCTTCTTTCCTCGGCGGTGCTGGCGGTGCCGGGGATCGGCCTGCTCGACCGTGGCCTCGGCCTCGTCTTCGGCGTTCTGCGCGGCGCGATCCTCGTCGCCATCGTCTTTCTGATATACGACCGGATCATGCCGGCCGATCAGACGGTCGCCGCGATCGAGAATTCACGCTCGGCCGCCGTCTTCGCCTCGCTCAAGGACCGTATCGCCCGGTCCCTGCCCCAGGAGACACCAGCCTGGCTGGCCGACGCCTATGACAGCCTCACCCGCAGCTGCAGCGGCTCGGCATCGCCCACGGTGAATATGCCGAAGAAACAGGGGTGAACCGCCCCGCCCCTTCCCGAAATGCGCCGCCGCGGCATCGACTATTCTCGCTCACTCGCGCCGGATCGCTCCGAACGAGCCGAGCCGCGTTTCCGCAGCGCAGCGCTGCTGGCGCCTCGGAGCGCGAAAAGGACGGACACGGCCTTCTGCCGGCCGATGACCGAGAGTGGCGTGTCGGGGAGGCAGGGTAGAGGGACGCAGGAGAGCGGCGCCGGCCTCAGCCTGCCTTCCCCACCGGCAGATGCTGCTTCATGAACCGGAGCGCCCGGGCCAGCCCGTCGGGAGCGATCCCGTGGCCGACACCGCGCGAGACATGGCTTTCGACATCGAACCCGGCCGCCTCGAGCGCCTTGCGGCTTTCCGCGAGCGAGGCGAAGGGCACCACCTCGTCGGCATCGCCATGCACGAGAAGCACCGGCGGTTTCACCCGCGCTTCGGTCTGCAGCCGCTCGGGGGCGAGCAACCGCCCCGAGAAACCGATGATCCCGGCCACGGGCTCGGCCCGGCGCGGCGCGACATGGAGCGCCATCATCGTTCCCTGGGAGAAGCCGAGGAGCATGGCGGCCGCCGGCGTCAGCCCTTCCTGCGCGATCACGGCGTCGAGAAAGGCATCGAGCATTTCCGCCGAACGCAGGAAGGAACGCCCCGCCTCTTCCTGGCTGGCGCCGTCCATCCACGGGATCGGGAACCATTGCCGCCCCGCCGGATTGACCCGGCAGGGTTCGGGCGCATCGGGCGCCACGAAGGCCGTGGTCGGCAGATGCGGGGCGAGCGGGTCGGCAAGGCCGATGAGATCGGCGGCATCGGCGCCGTAGCCATGCAGGAGCACGACGAGGCTGTCGGCCTTCTCCGGGCCTTTCCTGAGATAGTCGAGACCGGCAAGTTCCGCCATTCGTTCCCCCGTCATCCGTGCTGTTGTCGGTTGTCCGCATGGCGGACGCCCTTCCATCTGGGCCAGCGCGGCGGCGATGGCAAGGGGCACCCCGTTCGGAAAAGGAACGCAGCCGGGTTGCCCGGCACTTCCTTCCCTCGCTGGCGGATCGTGCCCGGATCACCAGGGACGGCGGCCTGGTGCTCAGCCGGGCGCTCCTCCCGTCACCCCTTCGCGGCCCCGGGCATGCCGATACCATTGCCAGAGCGCCCGGGCAGCGACCGCCCGCCAGGGAGCCCAGGGGGCGGCAAGCGCGCGCAGCGCCTTCTCGCGCGGCCGCTCGGCCAGTCCGAACAGCATCCGCGCCGCTTCCTGCAGGGCCAGATCGGCGGCGGCGAAGGCGTCGGTGCGCCCGAGCGAGAACATGAGATAGATTTCCGCCGTCCAGCGGCCGACGCCGCGCACCGCCGTCAGCCTCGCGATCACCGCCTCGTCGGGCAACGTCCGCAGACCCTCCCAGTCGATGCCGGCGGCAGCCAGATCGCGCAGGTAGGCGATCTTCTGACGCGAGAGCCCTGCCGCCCGCAGCGCGGCCTCATTGGCGGCGAGGATCGCGTCGGGACGGGTGAACCCCGCCGCCTCGAGCCGCCTGCAGACCGCATCGGCCGCCGCCACCGAAAGCTGCTGGCTGACGATGGCGCGCATCAGCGCACCGAAGCCGTCCGCGTGCCGGCGCAGGGGGGGCGGGCCGCAGCAGGCCTCGACCTGCGCGAAACGCGGCTCGACACGCCGCAGATGCGCCATGCCTTCGGCGATGTCGGCCGCGCTCTCGATCGTGCGGATCGGGGAAGCGCCCGTCATGCCCCTTCCTTGCGCGCCGCATCCTGCCCGCCACCGCGCATCAACCCCTCGAGCCAGGCGACGGCCCCGTCCACGTCGGGCACGGCGGGGCAATCGGGCGGCGCCGGGCGCCGGATCATCACCACCGGCAGGGAGAGCCGCCGCGCCGCCGCGAGTTTCGGCCAGCTGCCCGTGCCCCCTGCATTCCTGACGATCAGCCAATCCACGCCCCGTTCACGGAAGAAGGCGATCTCCTCCTCGACCGAGAAGGGCGGCCGCGCGAGCTGGTATTCGCCGTTCGGCAAGGGAAACGGCCCTCTCGGCCTGTCGATCCGCCGCACGATCAGCCAGCGGCCGTCGGTGGCGAGATTGGCATAATCCTCGAGAGTGCGCCGGCCGGTGGCGATGAAGACCGTCGCCCCCGGCGGGATATGCGCGGCGGCCTCGCCTTCCCGGTCGATCATCACCCAGCGGTCTTCGGGGCCGGGCCGCCATTCGGGGCGCAGGATCTTCAGATGGGGCAGGCCGAGTTCGGCCGAGACCTCCGCCGCCCGCCGGGCCATGCGATGGGCGAAGGGGTGGGTGGCGTCGATCACCGCCTCGATGCCGTGCGTCTCGAGCCATGCGCGATAGGCCGCCCGGCCGCCGAAACCGCCGATCCGCGTCTCGACCCCGAGGGGGACCGGCGCCCGTGTCGCCCCGGCCAGCGAGGCGACGATCTCGAGCCCCGGGCGATCCTGCACCCTTTCGCACAGCTGCCGTGCCTCGCCCGACCCGGCCAGAACCAGAAGCTTCATCCCTGCCTCCCGTCTCGTCACGCCTTCGTCTGCCTTCATCCGTCCCCGTCCGAGACATCACCGAGCAGGCGCCCGACCGGCTGCGGCGCCGTCTGCCCGACGATCCGCCCCTGCCGGTCCACCACCACCGTGTCAAGGAGCATGCCATCGGCCGCGCCCCCGGCCAGCATCTTCGCCGCCTCGCGCTGCGCCTTCCGGGCGACGAGCCGCCCGAGCGGCGGACCGGCCCGTTCGAGCGCGGCCATGCCGGTCGGGGCGTCGGCGACATCCACCAGCCCCGCTTCCCGGGCCCAGCGGCCGAGGCGGGCCATGTCGAGGCGCGAACGGGCCGAATGAAGATCGCGCGCCCCTTGGGCGAGCTTCGCCATCTTGGCGAAACCGCCGGCAATGCTCAGCCGCGCCACGGGACGGCGCCGGAGATATTTCAGCATCCCGCCGACGAAATCGCCCATGTCGATGAGCGCCTCCTCCTGCAGCCCGTGCAGCCGGCGCACCGCCGCCTCCGACGTTGCGCCGGTCGCCCCGGCAAGATGGGAGATCCCCGATGCCCGGGCCACGTCGATGCCCCGATGAATCGAGGCGATCCAGGCGGCGCAGGAAAAGGGGCGGACGATGCCGGTGGTGCCGAGGATCGACAGCCCGCCGCGGATGCCGAGTCGCGGGTTCCAGGTCTTCGTCGCCAGCGCCGCGCCGCCGGGGATCGACAGGGTGATCTCGATGTCGGGTCGTCGGCCGAAGCGGGCCGCCTCCTCCGCCACCACCGCCTGCATCATCCGCCGCGGCACGGGATTGATCGCGGGTTCCCCCGGCGGAACCGGCAGGCCCGGCTTCGTCACCACGCCGACCCCTTCGCCGGCACGAAACACCACCCCGCCCGAAGAGGGCCGCACATGGGCGCGGATGAGCGCGCCATGGGTGACGTCCGGGTCGTCGCCGGCATCCTTGACGATGGCGGCTTCGGCCCAGCCTTCGCCGCAGCGGCTCTCGGCCACGGCGAAGAGCGGCCGTTCCCCCCGCGGCAGGGTGATGCGGACGGTTTCGGGCACCCTGCCGCCCCACAGGCCGATCAGCGCGGCCCGCGTGGCGGCGGTGGCGCAGGCCCCGGTGGTCCAGCCGCGCCGGAGCGCCCGGCCCGCCGTGCCGCCTCGTGGCGTCGCCGATGTGCCTCGCTGCTCTTCCATGCCGCCCTTATAACGCCGGGTTATGCCGGAAGCAGCCGCATTCTTCTTCGCCCTGCCCCCAGCCGGTCCGGCATGGGCCGGAGAGAGGAGGAGGCGCAGCCGGATCTTCCGGGCTTGCCGCAGGGCGCTCGGCCTTCTTCCACCCCGCGCCCCCTCTCTCCCCGTCGAACACGCCGGCCCCATCGAACCAGGATGGGGAACGGCGACAGGGAACGAGGCCGCGCCAGCCCCTTTCTCCGCTGAACACTTGAACACTGCCTGCCCTGCCCGGCAGCACCCGGGTGCATTTCGCGGCAGAAGTCGAGGAGCGGCGCACAGGCCCGCCCCGAGGGTCTTTCGCCTGCCCTCCCCTTCTGCGATAGAGCCCCGAGAGAGGACGCAACCTTGTTGCGGAGAAAGCCATGCCTTCGACGCGGCCCGATCTGCCCCCCTTCCCGCCGACGAACGGTGACGCTCCCTGGCCCGAACTCCTGCCGGGCTGGGTCTGGCTCTGCGGTGCCGGGCCCGGCGATCCGGGGCTCCTGACGCTGCATGCCCTGAACGCCCTCGGCCAGGCCGACGTGATCGTCCATGACGCGCTCGTCAGCTCCGAGATCCTCGCCCTCGCCCGGCCCGATGCCACGCGCATCCACGCCGGCAAGCGGGGCGGCAAGCCTTCGCCGCGCCAGGAGGACATCACCCGCCGCCTCGCCGCCCTGGCGCGGGAAGGGCGCCGGGTGCTGCGACTCAAGGGGGGCGACCCCTTCGTCTTCGGCCGTGGCGGCGAGGAAGGCATGGCTCTCGCCCGTGCCGGCATCCCCTTTCGCATCATTCCCGGTATCTCGGCCGGCATCGGGGGGCTGGCCTATGCCGGCATTCCCGTCACCCATCGCACGATCAACCAGTCGGTCACCTTTCTGACCGGTCACGACCAGAGCGGCACCACGCCCACGCGCATCGACTGGGCGGCCGTGGCCCGGGCTTCGGAAGTGCTGGTGATCTACATGGGGCTGAAGCATCTGGGGCGCATCGCCCGGCAGCTGATGGCCGCAGGCCGGCCGGCCGACGAACCCGTCGCCATCGTCACCGACGCCACCCTGCCCACCCAGCGGGTGATCGAAACCACGCTCGGCACTGCCGAAAGGGACGCAGCCGCCGCCTCGCTGACGCCGCCCGCGATCATCTGTGTCGGTGCCGCCGTTCCGCTTCGGGCGCTTCTGGCCTGGCATGGGGCCGCCGCGCTCGCGTCACGCTGACCGGAGCCGAGGCCGTCGCATTCGCAAGCTCCGCCCGAAAGGCCGTGAACGGAGGGTCCCTCGGCTCGCGCGTCGCTCTCGGGCGAGGGGAGGCGCCGCTCGCGATTTCCCCGACGTGCCTGCCGGGCGGCCTTGCCCTTCCCCGCCGCCTCGGTCAGGATCCGGGCCATGACGGAACACCCATCGACGGCCCCGGCCGCCGCCCGCAGGGGGCGCGGCCTCCTCATCGCCGCACCCGCCTCGGGAAGCGGCAAGACCACCCTCACCCTGGGCATCCTCCGCGCCCTCGCCCGGCGCGACGTGCCCGTGCGGGGCGCCAAGAGCGGGCCCGACTACATCGATCCGCGTTTCCATGCGGCGGCCTCGGGCAGCGAATGCCGCAATCTCGATCCCTGGTCGATGCCGCCGGAGCGGATCCGCGCCCTTGCCGCCGGGCCGGGGCTTCTCGTCATCGAGGGGGCGATGGGGCTTTTCGACGGCGCCCCTCCCGCAGGCCGCGGCGCCAGCGCCGAGCTTGCGCGCATTCTCGGCGTTCCGGTGGTGCTGGTGATCGATGCCGCCCGCATGGGCCATTCGGTGGCCGCGCTCGTGCGCGGCTTCGTCGCGCATGACCCGGGCGTCCGGGTGGCCGGGGTCATCCTCAACAAGGTCGGCTCGAGCCGCCATGAACGGATGCTGCGCCACGCTCTCGCCCCTCTCGGCATCCCGGTGCTCGGCGTGGTGCTGCGACAGGACGGGCTCGCCCACCCCGCCCGCCATCTCGGCCTCGTTCAGGCCGAGGAGCGGGCCGATCTCGAACTCTGGCTCGACGAAGTGGCGGCGATCGTCGAGGAGGCGGTGGACCTCGCGGCACTCGCCCGGCTGGCCGCGCCGCTGCCGCCACCGGCCGAAGCACCGACCCTGCCGCCACCCGCGGCACATATCGCCCTGGCCGCCGATCAGGCCTTCGGCTTCGCCTATCCGCACCTGCTCGACGACTGGCACCGTGCCGGTGCCGCCATCCGGTTGTTCTCCCCGCTCGCGAACGAGCCGCCGCCCGAGGCCGATCTCGTCTATCTGCCCGGAGGCTACCCCGAGCTTCATGCCGGGCAGATCGCGGCAGCCGAGACCTTCCGGCGCGGAATGGCACACCATGTGGCCCGCGGCGGCGCGGTTTACGGCGAATGCGGTGGCTTCATGGTGATGGGGGACGGGCTGATCGACGGGGAAGGGCACCGCCATGCGATGCTCGGCCTGCTGCCGCTCGAAACCTCCTTCGAGAACCCGCGGCTCCATCTGGGCTATCGCCGCCTCGCTCCGCTGGCCGGGCCCTGGACGATGCCCTTGGCCGGGCACGAATTCCACTATGCCCGCACCCTCTGGCAGAAGGGAACGCCGCTTTTTTCCGCCGCCGATGCCGAAGGGCGCCCCCTGCCGCCTGCCGGCATCGCCCGGGGCGTGATCAGCGGCTCCTTCATGCATGTGATCGATCGGTTGCCGCCCGATCTCGAACCGCCGTCGCGCACGAGCTCCTTGCATCAGGAAGGACGGGCAGAAGCATGAAATACGATGATCTTTCCCATTGGATGGCCCGGGCCGGCGCCTGGGCGGAAGACTATCTCACGCGGTTGCGGGAGCGCCCGGTGCGCCCGCGTCTCGCGCCGGGCGAATTTGCCGCCCGCCTGCCCGAAACCGCGCCCGAGCACCCCGAGCCGATGGACGCGATCTTCGACGATTTCGCCCGTCTCGTGCCCGATGCCATGACCCATTGGCAGCATCCGCGCTTCTTCGCCTATTTCCCCGCCAACGCCTCGGCGGCCTCGATGGTGGCCGAACAGCTCGCCAATACCATGGCCGCCAACGCCATGCTCTGGCAGACCGCGCCGGCCGCGACCGAGATGGAACAGGTGATGATCCGCTGGCTCGCCCGTGCCTTGGCCCTGCCGGAGGATTTCAGCGGCACGATCCACGACACCGCTACCACCGCCACGCTTTCGGCCGTGCTGACCATGCGCGAGAAGGCGCTCGATTTCGCCGGCATCTCGGACGGGCTGGCCGGCGGACCGCAGCTGCGTTTCTACGTCTCGCGCGAAGCCCATTCCTCGATCGACAAGGCGATGCGGATAGCCGGGATCGGCGAGAACAACCTGCATCGCCTGCCGACCCGCCCCGACCTCTCGCTCGACCCGGAGGCGCTCGCCGCCGCGATCCGCCTCGACCGGGCGGAGGGCCACCTGCCGGCGGGGCTCGTGCTCACGGCAGGCGGCACCTCGGTCGGGGCATTCGACGATCTGCCGCCCCTTCTCGACATCGCCGAGGCCGAGGGGCTGCCGACCCATCTCGATGCGGCCTGGGCCGGATCGGCGATGATCTGCCCCGAATTCCGCCCGCTCTGGGAGGGGGTGGAGCGGGTCGATTCGCTGGTCTTCAACCCGCACAAATGGCTCGGTGCCCAGTTCGATTGCGCGGCGCAGTTCCTCAGGCGCCCCGAGGAACAGATCCGCACCCTCTCGCTCAAGCCGGCCTATCTCCAGACGGCCGGCGCCGAAGGCGTGACCGACTTCAACGACTGGACCGTGCCGCTCGGCCGCCGTTTCCGCGCGCTCAAGCTGTGGTTCGTGCTGCGGGCCTACGGGCTCGAGGGACTGCGGCGGATGATCCGCAACCATGTCGCCTGGGCGGAGGAGCTGGCCGGGTGCATCGAGGCGATGGGGGGGCTTGCCATCGTCACCCCGCCGTCGCTCTCGCTCTTCACCTTCCGGGTAACGGACGGCGCGAGCGAGGCGGAAAACGACCGGCGGACCCGGGCACTCCTCGAGCGGATCAACGAGGACGGGCGGATCTTCCTCACCCCCACCGAGCATGGCGGCCGCGCGGTAATCCGTGTCGTGGTCGGTCAGTTCGAAACCACGCGGGAGGACGTGATGCTGGTGGCCGAAGTGGTGCGGGAATGTCTCGAGGGGCTGGGCGATGCATGAGGGATTCCGCCAAGGCCGCACATCGTCCACGATCTCCTTTTCGGATATGAAGACCCATCATTTCAACAGACTGCGCTTCATTCTTCATGCGCTTGCCTTCCTCCTTCCCCTGCTGGCCTTCGCGCCGC
>JALSJQ010000021.1 GCA_026989275.1 Albidovulum sp. | reverse complement strand
CCCCGCCTTCGGGCGGGGTTCCCGGATTCGGGGCGGCGACCGAACACCTCCTCAGAAGAGACTCCCCTGCCCCTCGGGCGGTTTCGAGGATCTCGGCGGCTTGCGCGCCCCGCCCTGCGAGGCGCGGTGGGAACCTTCCCGAGGCGCCGGCGCCTTGCGGGGCGTGCCCTGGTCCGGCAGGACCGGCAGCCGCCCGTCGTGAAACTCGATCTCCAGCCGCGGCAGGGGCAGGGCGGCGCCCTTCGACGTGATGACGCCTTCCCCGCCCGGCCCGCGAATGACGGCATAGCCGCGGGCGAGGGTTTCGCGCCAGCCGAGGCTCTGGCGCATCCGGTCGAGGCTCTCGAGGCGCTGGCCGAGCTGGCGCAGCTGGCTGCGGGCCTGAAGGGCGAGGCGCCGGGCGGCGGTTTCCAGGGCGTGGTGGCCCTTCTCGATCTGCCGTCGCGCAAGAGCGGGTCGGAGTCGTCGCCCGGTTTCGATACTGCGACGCCGGGCGTCGGTCCGCTTTCGCCGGATGGCGACCTCGAGCCGCTGAACCGGTGCGGCGAGTCGCTCGCGCTTGAGGGCGATCGTCCGTTCCAGGAGCCGCAGCGTCATCCGGCCGGCGAGAGCGGCATGGCGGGTCCGCGCGCGGCCGGCGCGGGCCTCGAGCGCACGAACGAGGCGGGCCTCGGCCCTGTCGAGACGATGCCGCGGCCGGGCCAGAAGATCGTCCGCACGCGGCAGAAGCCGCGCCAGATCCCCGAGGCGGCGGCCACGCTCGGCGAGGAGCCGGTCGGCCGCGTGCACCAGCCGCTCCCCCAGAGTGGCGACATCGGCCAGAAGCTCGCGGCGCACCGGCACCAGCATTTCGGCGGCGGCGGTGGGGGTGGGAGCGCGAATGTCGGCCGCAAGATCGATCAGCGTGGTGTCGGTCTCGTGTCCGACGGCGCTGATCAGCGGAATGGCGCTCTCGGCTGCCGCCCGCACCACGATCTCCTCGTTGAACCCCCACAGATCCTCGATCGAGCCACCGCCCCGGGCGACGATCAGCGCATCTGGGCGGGGCACCGGCCCCCCTTCGGGAAGGGCGTTGAAGCCGCGGATCGCCCGCGCCACTTCGAGGGCGCAATGCTCGCCCTGCACCGCGACCGGCCAGATCACGACCCGGATCGGGAAACGGTCGCGCAGGCGGTGCAGGATGTCGCGGATGACGGCCCCCGATGGCGAGGTGATGACGCCGACGACCTTCGGCAGGAGCGGCGGGCGGCGCTTGCGGGCCGGGTCGAACAGCCCTTCCGCCTTCAGCTGGGCCTTGCGCCTCTCGAGCATCGCCATCAGCGCGCCGATGCCGGCAGGGGCCATGCTCTCGATCACCACCTGGTATTTCGAGGCGCCGGGGTAGGTGGTAAGCCGCCCCGTCACCACCACTTCGAGCCCCTCTTCGGGCCGGACCCGGAGCTTGCGGACCGTGCCTTTCCAGATCACCCCGGCAATGACGGCCCGCTCGTCCTTGAGATCGAGATAGACATGGCCCGACCGCGGGGTGGAGACGCGGCCGATCTCGCCGCGGATCCGCACATGGGCGAATTCGCCCTCGATCATCTTCTTCAGGGCGAAGGAGATTTCGGAAACGGTGAATTCGGGAGCGTTGGTTCCGGCGAAGGTGTCGTCGGTCAAGGGCATTGGTCGTCCGGTATCTGGTGGCGGAACTTGGGGGTGCCCGATAGAAGCACAGGAGACGGGCGTTTCAAAGGGGAAGAAGGCAGGTTGGTGCGATCCGCGAA
This sequence comes from Albidovulum sp., assembly GCA_026989275.1. Taxonomy (GTDB): domain Bacteria; phylum Pseudomonadota; class Alphaproteobacteria; order Rhodobacterales; family Rhodobacteraceae; genus WFPA01. Next base: position 1,452 of record JALSJQ010000021.1, on the reverse strand, counting down.
GAGAAGGCGCGGCCGCCGCTCCTTCCGCCATTCCTGTCCGGGAATGCAGGCAGGGCGGATCGTCTGCGAGGATGGCGGTGCCGACGGAAACGGTCACAGGCAGCCGCATCCACCGGCTTGCCGACTGGCGCCGCGCTCCGGTGCGACATGGCACCGGTTCTCTCCCCATGACCGGCGATCCCTTGCCCCGATGCCGACAGGGTCGATTGGCGCTGGGGGAGAGAAAGGGCGTCGGCCGAGGAAAGGCTGAAGGGTGGAGGGTGGAGGCGGAACGCCTGAGCCGGAGGAAGGGCATGGGCGAAACGCATGAGGGGCCGGCGAGAGCGAATGGAGCCCGGAGCGTCGCCCACGAATGGGTGACAGGCAGGGCATGTGCAGCCCGCCCGATGCACTGTGGAAGCGCCGGGCGGCTCGGAGCCGCACATACGGGATCCATTCCCCCGGTGACGGCGAGATCTGCGAAAGCAGGCCAGAGAATTGTCGAAATGCATTCTGCCTTTTCACCCCGCCCTTCATGCGAAGGGGGCAGCGAATGGAGCGCACATCGACAGCCAGAAAGAGCCGTCCGCGTAGATGCGGTGACCAGGATCGCAGGGCAGCGCCTGAGCGTGGTCGAGCTGGCGCGGGAGCCGGGCAACGTGGCCGAGGCGTGCGGTCGCCAGGCATGGACCGGATCAGATCTCATGGGCGGCGCAGGCATGGGGTGGGTCGCAGAAGCGCAGCATCTCCTCCGGGGGCATTGTTCCGGATGTGGAGGGCTTGCCTTGGCAGAGGCGAAGTGCGAAGGGGGCTTTACAGCTCAGAGGGGAACGGTTAGCGTTCAAGCGTGAACGGTCTTCCGGCGAGGAAGGCGTCATGCTGCCTTGTGTCGCGAGGAGCAGCACCCGCGAGGAGCGAGTCTCCCGCGGCGCGGTAGCTTTGCTAAACCGTCCCACCCCCCGATCATTCATGTCATCCCGCGCCGCTCTCAAGGAAGATATGCGGTTCCGCGTATTGCGGTTTCTCGAAGAGAATCCACAGGCGAGTCAACGCGAAATCGCCAGGGCGCTGGGCGTCAGCCTCGGCGGGGTGAACTATTGCCTGCGCGCACTGGTCGAGAAGGGACACGTCAAGATCCGCAACTTCCGGGCCGCGGACAACAAGCTGCGCTACGCCTACCTTCTGACTCCCAAGGGCATCGCCGAGAAGACCCGCCTTGCGGGCCGCTTCCTCGCACGCAAGATGGCCGAATACGAGGCGCTGAAAGTGGAGATCGAGGCGTTGAAACGAGAAGTGGACGACTGACCCGTGGCTGACCGTCGCACCATGGAGGGCTTCCCGCCCCTTGGGTCTTTGCGCCGTGTTCTGGTGACGGGGACGGCCGGGTTCATCGGCTTTCATCTGGCGCGGCTTCTTCTGGCGGAGGGGTTCGTCGTTCACGGGTTCGACGGGATGACGGACTACTACGACGTC
>JALSJQ010000020.1 GCA_026989275.1 Albidovulum sp. | reverse complement strand
GCACATCGGGATATCCTCCCCGAGATGCTTGCCGCGCTTCGTGAGGGCGATGTCGAGCGCTTCGGCGGCCTTGACCGCGTCGTCGAAGAAGAGCTCGTAGAAATCCCCCATGCGGTAGAAGAGCAGCGCGTCGGGCACCTGGGCCTTGATGTCGAGATATTGCGCCATCATCGGCGTGACCTTGCCGGCCCGCCTGTTTCCGTGCCTGCCGGCCGTCGCCGCTTCCTTCTCACCCGCCGTCATGGCCGCCTTGCCTTCGTTCCTGTTTCCGAGATCTAGAAGGTAAGGCGGCGCAATGAAACCCCCCGACGCCCCCTGGCCGGTTCCGGCACGGGTGAAGAGCGGCGGAGACGCGGGTGTGCATTGCCGAGCCGCGCGATGCGCGATAGTCTCGTCGTGAGAGACGCCGCAGGACAGTTCAACATCAAACCATCAGGCCCGAACCATGGCAGACAACTCCCGCATCACCGACGAGGAAGCCCTTTCCTATCACATGGAGCCGACACCCGGGAAGCTCGAGGTGGTGGCGACCAAGCCGATGACCACCCAGCGCGATCTGTCGCTGGCCTACAGCCCCGGGGTGGCGGTGCCGGTCGAGATGATCGCGGGCGAGCCCGACGCCGCCTTCGACTACACCACAAAGGGCAACATGGTGGCGGTGATTTCCAACGGCACCGCCATTCTCGGCATGGGCAATCTCGGCCCGCTGGCCGCCAAGCCGGTGATGGAGGGCAAGGCGGTTCTGTTCAAGCGCTTTGCCGACGTGAACGCCATCGACATCGAGATTGACACCGAGGACCCGGAAGAGTTCATCCGCGCGGTGCGGCTTCTCGGTCCGGCCTTCGGCGGCATCAACCTCGAGGACATCAAGGCCCCCGAATGCTTCATCATCGAGCAGCGCCTCAAGGAGGAGATGGACATTCCCGTCTTCCATGACGACCAGCACGGCACGGCGGTGATCTGTGCCGCAGGGCTGATCAACGCGCTGCACATCGCCGGCAAGAAGCTCGAGGAATGCCGCATCGTGCTCAACGGAGCGGGAGCGGCCGGCATCGCCTGCATCGAGCTCGTCAAGGCCATGGGGGCTCGGCCCGGGAACGTCATCGTCTGCGATACGCGGGGGGTGATCTACAAGGGCCGGACCGAGGGCATGAACCAGTGGAAATCGGCCCATGCGGTCGAGACCGATCTGCGCACCCTCGAAGAGGCGATGCGGGGGGCCGACGTGTTTCTCGGCGTCTCGGCCAGGGGCGCGGTGACGCCGGAGATGGTCGCTTCCATGGCCGACAATCCGATCATCTTCGCGATGGCCAATCCCGATCCGGAGATCACGCCCGAGGAGGCCAGGGCCGTGCGCCCCGACGTGATCATGGCGACGGGCCGGTCGGACTATCCCAACCAGGTCAACAATGTGCTGGGTTTTCCTTATCTGTTCCGCGGTGCGCTCGACATCCGCGCCCGGGCCATCAACGACGAAATGAAGATCGCCTGCGCCGAGGCACTGGCCGCCCTGGCACGCGAGGACGTTCCCGACGAAGTGGCAATGGCTTACGGGAGAGAGCTCAAGTTCGGGCCGGAATACATCATTCCCACGCCGTTCGATCCGCGGCTGATCTACACCATCCCGCCCGCGGTGGCCGAGGCGGGCATGCGCACCGGGGTGGCGCGCAAGCCGATCATCGACATGGAAGGCTATGTCGCCTCGCTCAAGGCCCGGCTCGACCCGACGGCCTCGATTCTCGAAAGCCTCTATGCCCGTGCGCGGCGGGCGCAGAAGCGGATGATCTTTGCCGAGGGAGACGACATCCGCGCGCTCAGGGCGGCGATCTCCTATCAGCGATCCGGGCTCGGGCATGCGGTCGTTGTCGGTCGCGACGACGATGTGCGCCAGAAGCTCGAGGTTGCCGGCATCGGCGATGCATTCACCGAGATAGAGATCATCAACGCGGCCAAGACGGCGCATCTCAAGGACTACACCGAATTCCTCTACCGGCGCCTCCAGCGCAAGGGCTTCGACTATCACGACTGCTACCGCCTCGCCGCCCATGACCGCCATGTCTTCGCCGCGCTGATGCTGGCCCACGGGCATGGCGACGCGATGGTGACCGGAGCGACGCGGAAATCGGCCCAGGTGCTGCAGCAGATCGGGCACGTGTTCGAGGTGGGCCCGCGTTCGGGGGCCGTCGGCATCACCGCGGTGCTTCACAACGGGCGCATGGTGCTCGTGGCCGACACGCTGGTGCATGAATGGCCCGAGGAGGAAGATCTGGCCGACATCGCCGAACGCTCGGCGGAGGTCGCCCGCATGCTGGGGCTCGAGCCGCGGGTGGCCTTCGTCAGCTTCTCCAATTTCGGTTATCCGGTTTCCGAGCGGGCCGAGAAGATGCACATGGCCCCCGAGGTGCTCGACCGGCGCGGTGCCGATTTCGAATATGACGGCGAGATGACCGTCGATGTCGCCCTCAACCCCGAAGTGATGAAGAACTATCCCTTCTGCCGCCTTTCCGGGCCGGCGAACATTCTCGTGGTGCCGGCGCGTCATTCGGCGTCGATCTCGACCAAGATGATGCAGGAGATGGCCGGGGCGACGATCTTCGGCCCGATCCTCGCAGGGGTCGATCATTCGGTGCAGCTGTGTTCCACCACCTCGACGGCCCGCGACATTCTCAACATGGCGGTGATGGCCGCCTGCGACATCGGCACGAGGCGCTGAGGAGGCTCTGCCATGACCCTCGTCAATGTCGGCTCGATCAACATCGACCGGGTCTATGCCGTCGCGCACATCCCTGCGCCGGGAGAGACGATCCCGGCCCGGGGGCTCGAGGAAGGGCTCGGGGGGAAGGGAGCGAACCAGTCGATCGCCGCGGCCCGGGCCGGCGGGCAGGTGCGCCATGTTGGCGCCGTCGGCCCCGACGGGGGCTGGGCGGCCGGGCGCCTGGCCGAGGAAGGGGTCGATGTCGGTCATGTCGTCACGCTGGAAAGGCCGACGGGGCACGCCGTCATCGCCCTCGACGAGCGGGGCGAGAACGCCATCATCATTCATGCGGGAGCCAACGGGGCGGTGCCGGCCGCCGCCGTTCGCGAAGGGTTGCAGGGTCTCGGGAGCGGCGACCGGCTGATCCTGCAGAACGAGATCAACGCCAACGAGATCGCCGCCCGCGAGGCGCGGCGGCGAGGAATGGAGATCGTCTATTCGGCCGCACCCTTCGTCGCCGAGGATGCCGCCCGCATGCTGCCGCTCGTCGATGTCGTGGTGATGAACGAGATCGAGGCGGCGCAGCTGAGCGCCCATCTCGGAACCCCTCTCGAAGCGCTGCCGGTCAGGGCCGTGCTGATGACGAAAGGGGCGAAGGGCGCGGTCTGGATCGAGGCGGCGCGGCGGATCGAGGTGCCGGCCTGGCCCGCGCCGCGGGTGGTGGACACCACCGGCGCCGGCGACTGCTTTACCGGCTGGCTTGCGGGTGCGCTCGATCGGGGTTGCACCCTCGAGGCGGCGCTGACGGAGGCCGCCGCCGCCGCCGCGCTCAAGGTTTCCCGCAAGGGCGCCGCGGCCGGCATCCCGACCCGCGAAGAGGTCACGGCCTTCATGCGAACTGCGAAACGCAGTTGATAGGGGAGTCGAAGAAAGATCCGCATCGGATTGTCCATGCAGATTTTTCTGAACGCAAAGGGGCTGCCTGCAGCAGCCCCTTTCCATGCTTCTGTCTCGCGGGAGAGCAGGATCGGGTCACTGGGTGACCTTTTCCCAGAAGCGCTTCACCTTGTCGATGAAGCTCGAGCTTTGCGGCCAGTTCTCCTTGCCCGTGGCCTTGTCGAACGTTTCGAGCAGCTGCTTCTGCCTGCGGTCGAGATGAACCGGCGTCTCGACGAAAAGCTCGATATACATGTCGCCGCGCGGGCCGCCATTGAGGCGCGGCATGCCCTTGCCGCGCACCCGCAACTGCTTTCCGGTCTGGCTGCCCGGCGGAATCTTCACCCGGACCCTGCCGCCGTCGATGGTCGGGATCTCGACCGTGCCGCCCATCGCCGCGGTGGTCATGCGCAGCGGTGCCTTGACATGGAGGTTTTCGCCGTCCCGTTCGAAGATCGGATGGTCGGCCACCTCGATGAATATGTAGAGATCCCCCGGCGGGCCGCCCTTGAGCCCGGCCTCGCCCTCCCCGGCCAGGCGGATGCGCGTGCCGGTCTCGACCCCGGGCGGAATGTTGACCGTCAGCGTCTTGCGGGTTTCCCGGACGCCGGTGCCGCCGCAGACCGGGCACGGATCCTTGATCATCTGGCCGGTACCGCCGCAGGTGGGGCAGGTGCGTTCGACGGTGAAGAAGCCCTGCTGCGCCCGCACACGGCCCATGCCCGAACAGGTGGGGCAGGTGACGGGCTCGGAGCCGTCGGCCGCGCCGGTGCCGCCGCAGGCATCGCAGCTTGCCATCGTCGGGATGGTGATGGTCTTGCGAACGCCGTGAAACGCCTCCTCGAGCGTGATCGTCATGTTGAAGCGCAGATCCGATCCCCGGGTCTGTCGCCCCCCGGCCCGGCCGCGGATCTCGCCGAACAGATCTTCGAAGATGTCCGAAAAGGCGCTGGCGAAATCGCCGCTGCCGGAGCGGAAACCGCCGAAGCCGCCGGCACCGGCGCCGGCGGCGCCGGGACCGCCCGCCTCGAAGGCGGCATGGCCGAAGCGATCATAGGCAGCCCGCTTCTCCGGATCCTTCAGCACGTCATAGGCTTCGTTCACCTCCTTGAACCTGGCCTCGGCTTCCGGATCGTCCTTGTTGCGGTCGGGGTGCAGCTCCTTGGCCTTCTTGCGATAGGCCTTCTTGATCTCTTCTTCGGACGCGCCGCGCGACACCCCGAGGATTTCGTAATAATCGCGTTTTGCCATCTTTCGCCTCTGCACATGATGCGGCCGGCCCGTCGCTCGGGCGGGCCGGCCGCAAGTTCAGGCATTACCGCCCGCGATCAGCCGCGCTTGTCGTCATCGACATCTTCGAAGTCGGCATCGACCACCTCGTCATCCGACCCTTCGGAAGCGGCCTCGGTTTTCTCGCCGCCCTCCTGCCGGGCCTTGTAGATGGCCTCGCCGAGCTTCATCGACGCCTCGGTGACGTTCTGGATGCCGGCCTTGATCTTTTCGGCATCCTCGCTCTCGAGGGTTTCCTCGAGGGCCTTGACCGCCAGCTCGATGGCCTCGACCGTGGCCGGATCGACCTTGTCGGAGTGTTCCTCGAGCGCTTTCTTCGTCGAGTGGATCAGCGCCTCGGCCTGGTTCCTGGCCTCGATCAGCTCGCGGCGCTTGCGGTCGGCCTCGGCATTGGCCTCGGCCTCCTTGATCATGCGCTCGATTTCCTCCTCGGTCAGGCCGCTTTGCGCCTGAATGGTGATCTTCTGCTCCTTGCCGGTGGCCTTGTCCTTCGCCGAGACGTGGACGATGCCGTTGGCGTCGATGTCGAAGGTCACCTCGATCTGCGGCACGCCGCGCGGCGCCGGCGGGATGTCCTCGAGATTGAACTGCCCGAGAAGCTTGTTGTCCGCGGCCATCTCCCGCTCACCCTGGAAGACGCGGATCGTGACGGCGGTCTGGTTGTCCTCGGCCGTCGAGAAGATCTGCGACTTCCTGGTCGGAATGGTGGTGTTGCGGTCGATGATGCGGGTGAACACGCCACCGAGCGTCTCGATGCCGAGCGAGAGCGGCGTGACGTCGAGCAGCACCACGTCCTTCACGTCGCCCTGCAGCACGCCGCCCTGGATGGCGGCGCCGAGCGCCACCACCTCGTCGGGGTTGACGCCCTTGTGCGGCTCCTTGCCGAAGAATTCGGTCACGGTCTGCTGCACCTTGGGCATGCGGGTCTGGCCGCCGACGAGGATGATCTCGTCCACCTTGTCCTTGGTGATGCCGGCGTCCTTGAGCGCGTCCTTCACCGGACCCAGCGTCTTCTTGACCAGATCCTCGACAAGGCTTTCGAGCTTGGCCCGCGTCAGCTTGGTGACGAGATGCAACGGCTGCCCGGTATCCTTGTCCATGGTGATGAAGGGCAGATTGATCTCGGTCTGCTGCGCGGAGGACAGCTCGATCTTGGCCTTCTCGGCCGCTTCCTTCAGCCGCTGGAGCGCCATCTTGTCGAGGGTGAGATCGACACCGTGCTCCTTCCTGAACTCGTCGGCGAGCCACTTGACGATGCGCATGTCGAAATCCTCGCCGCCGAGGAAGGTGTCGCCATTGGTGGACTTCACCTCGAACAACCCGTCGTCGATCTCGAGGATGGTGATGTCGAAGGTGCCGCCGCCGAGGTCATAGACGGCCACGGTTTCCTGATCCTTCTTGTCGAGACCGTAGGCAAGGGCCGCGGCGGTCGGCTCGTTGATGATCCGCTCCACCTCGAGCCCGGCGATCTTGCCGGCGTCCTTGGTCGCCTGGCGCTGGGCGTCGTTGAAATAGGCCGGCACGGTGATGACGGCCTTCTTCACTTCCTCGCCGAGATAGGCTTCGGCGGTCTCCTTCATCTTCTGGAGGATGTAGGCCGAGATCTGCGCCGGCGAATACTTCTTGCCCCGCACCTCGACCCAGGCATCGCCGTTGCCGCCATCGACAATCTTGTAGGGCAGGTGCTTCATCGCTTCCTGCACAACCGGATCGTCAATCTTGCGGCCGATCAGGCGTTTGACGGCGAAGATGGTGTTTTCCGCGTTGGTCACGGCCTGCCGCTTGGCGGGCTGACCGACGAGAACCTCACCCGATTCCGTGAAGGCGACGACCGACGGCGTCGTGCGCTGGCCCTCGGCATTCTCGATCACCTTGGGCTGGGACCCTTCCATCACGGCCACGACGGAGTTGGTCGTCCCGAGGTCGATACCGATGATCTTGCTCATTTGCTTTCATCCCTTTCTTGCGGCGATGTTGCGAGAGGCCCTTTGCTGGCGCCTCGTCAACCTGGGCCGGCGGTGCCTGCCGGACAACCACTCACCGGCCCGTGATTTCGGATGTGATATAGGTTTGGCCCGATGGCGCTGCAAGTTGGCACGCACGCAAAAAATGCACATATCCTGCCCGAAAGGGCGTGCCTGGCAGTCGTAAAGGGCACAAGATGACCGGGAGAGGGCCGATCGACATTGGCGGGGTGAAGATCTGGAAGGCGGCGCTCGATCGCGCCACCCAGGAAAGGTTGATGGAATGCGTCGAGCGGATCGCCGAAGTCGCTCCCTTCTTCCACCCGGAAACCCGCGGGGGGCGGAAGATGTCGGTGCGGATGACCTCGGCCGGCATCTGCGGCTGGGTGTCCGACCGGCGCGGTTATCGCTACGAGCGGCGCCACCCGGCCGGGATGCCCTGGCCCGCCATGCCGACCCCCTTTCTCGATCTGTGGGACCGTTTCGCCGCCTGCGACCGCGCCCCGGAGAGCTGCCTCGTCAATCACTATGTGGCCGGGGTACGCATGGGGCTCCATCAGGACCGCGACGAAGCCGACCTCACCGCGCCCGTTCTCTCGATCTCCCTCGGGGACGATGCGCTCTTTCGCATCGGCACCTTGCGCCGCGGCGGGCCGACACGTTCGCTCTGGCTCTCCTCGGGTGACGTGGTGCTGCTCGCGGGGGAGGGGCGGCTGGTCCATCACGGTATCGATCGCATCCGCCCCGGCACTTCGCGGATCGTGCCGTGGGGAGGCCGCATCAACCTGACGATGCGGGTCGTGACCGGAGGAGACGCCAGCCGAAGCGAAGCTGAAGCACAGGATTAGATACTTGCGACAAGATACAGATATCTTTGTTAAAGTAGGAAATCACCATCGGTGAAATCGAGAATTCCGTCGAAGGCGATCTCGAAATCGGCCAGCCCGTCGCCGTTCATGTCGGCCTGAAGCAGGGTGGTGTTGGTGGCGGCATCCTGCAGATAGTGCAGCTCTCCCGCCGTCCCCGAGAAGGGGGCCGTGCCGATCAGGGTGAAGGCCTGGTTGCCCGGTGTGGCGAGATCGGCATCGAGCCGCGAGATCTCCACCCGGTCCACGCCGGGCACGAAATCGACGATGCGATCGTGATGGCCGTCGCCGGGGCGCGAATCCGCCGCGCGAAAATAGATGAACCGGTCGCGCTGGCCGGCGGGGCCGCCGCCCCTGAGCACGTCGGCCCCGGCATTGCCGTAGAGCGCATCGACCCCGCGCCCCCCGTCGAGGGTATCGTTGCCGGCGCGGCCGTAGAGACGGTCGGAGTAGCGCCCGCCGTAGAATTCGTTGTCCGACGCATCGCCGCGCAGCTGGTCGGCATAGGGACCGGCAGTGATGGCCTCGATTCCGGCGTAGCTGTCACCGACCGCGTCCCCCAGATCGAAGCGGTCGTTCTGCAGATCGACCATCACCCGCCATGTGGCCGATGCGAAGGTGAGCATGTCGTGACCGGCGCCGCCGTCGATCATGTCGGCGCCGGCGCCGCCGTCGATGATGTCGTCCCCCGGCCCGGCGAAGATCACGTCGTCCCCAGCTCCGCCCGACAGGGTGTCGTTGCCATGGCCGCCGCGGATCCAGTCGGCCCCGGCCGTGCCGCTCAGGGTGATCGGGGCGAGATCCTCGGCCGGGAGGGCAAGGCGGTTGAGGCCGAGAAGATCGTTGTCGAAATCGCTGCATGACAGGCTGGCGCCGCTTGCGGAGTGAATGCGGATGGTTTCGGCGCCGCGGGTGATCTCGATTCCGTCAGGGGTGGGTGTGAATGTGAGCTGGAAGAGCGAGCGCATGAAGGTCCAGCGCGAAAGGTCGATCTGATCCTCGGCCGGGTCGTAGTCGAGAATGGTGTCGATGGCACCGTCTTCGGTGAGGATGAAGGTGTCGGTGCCCGGGCCGCCGCTCATCGTGTCCGCTCCGGTTCCGTCGAGCAGGAGGTCGGCGCCGGCGCCGCCCGAAAGCACATCGTTCCCGCCGCCGCCGGCGAGAATGTCGTCGTCGGGCGTTCCGGTCAGATGGTCGGCGCCCGGTCCGCCGGTGAGCGTGGCGCCGAACGGTTGCGGCGCGAGGGAGAGGCGGGCGATGCCGGCGCTGCCCGTGCCGATGGCGGCAAGCTCGACCGTGCCCTGATGTACTACGGCCTCGAGATCCTGAAGCGCGCCCCAGGGCCGGGTGATGGACTGGCTGAGCTGAAGCGTTTCGTCCGGCAGAAGCTGGAATATCGAAAGCCCGCCTTCGGCGCCGCCTGCCGCCACGAAATGACGATCTCCCACCGAGAAGCTCGTCACGGCCGAGACATTGCCGATCAGCGTGGCGGCATTGTCGCTGAAATGGTCGCGGGCGGTGAGGCTGCCGTCGGTATCGGCCGCCAGGAGCAGGATGGAATGGGTGGTGGGGCTGATGGTGACGAAATGCCGGCCGTCGCCGAGGGCGGCCATCGCGCCGGGGGCGTCGATGCCGATGCCGTCGCTCGCGCCGAGGCTCTCGGCCATCACCGGCGTGCCGTCCGGCCTGATCTGGACGAGGGCGATGCGGTCCGCGAAAGGCAGCGTCGCCGCCGCCAGCGGCACCATCCCACCCGGGATCGGCAGCAGATCGCCGATCGCCGCCCCCTGCACGTCCGGCGCAATGCCGGCCGCGCCAAGGGGGTGCAGGGAGCCCGCGGAGAGGTTCCAGCTTTGGAGGGTGCCGCTGCCCATCGAGGCGCCGACGACGATGCCGCCATCGAGCGTCGCCAGGGCGCTCGGCCGATCGGGAAAGCCGCCGGGGGCCGCAAGCGGGGCAGGAGAAAGCGCTCCGACGGCATCGAGGGAAAAGGCCTGCGAAAGGGGAGCGGCCTGTCCGCCGGGCACGAAGAGCGGCGGGCTGATCTGGAGCCGATGCAGCCCATATGGGGCCAGCACCGGGTCCGGTGTGGCGAAGAGGCTCGTGTCCGTCAGCGTGGCGCTGCCGGCCGGGTCGATCCGCCAGCTGGCAAGGCCGAGATCGGAATAGCCGAGGAGCCAGATCTGCCCGCCGAAGCCGACAAGAGCCGCATCGTGGATTGCAGAATCGAAATCCGCGTTTCCTGTCAGTGTGTTGCCATGCGTTGTTGATACAAACATGCGAACCCTCCCTCCGCTGAAGAAGAAAGGCGTGATCGGGCCGGCGCTTGAAGGAATGATGGCTACAGGACGGGAAAAAGGGAGAATTTCGTGAAACTTCCTGCTGACAGGTCGGCAAGCCGGCGTCAGAATCGGGCGTCGAAGCCGATGAGGAAGGCGGTGTCCCGGGCGCCGGCGACATTGCCACGGTTGAAGGCATGGCTGGCCGCGAGGGTGAGAGAGAACGGCCGTGCAAGCGGCCGGTCGTAGCGCAGGGACAGTCGCATCTCCCGTGTTTCGGGAACGAGCGAGACCTTTTCGCGAAGAAGGTCGATCTGCCCGTTGGCGCCGAGGACGGGCAGGGCGATCGAGGCGCTGCCGGTCACCACGGCAGCAGGCATCTCGAGCCCCAGGGCGAGCCGGTCGCCGTGGCGAGCGATGTCGTCGCGAACGAGACGCAGGGCCGCTCCGGCGAGGAGGGCAGGGCCGCCGGGGCCGGCGAAATGTGTTGTCCCCCCGCCGATCAGCCCCTCGGCGGTCAGCGCCCAGCCGCGGGAGAGGGGTTTCCGCAAGGCGAGAGTGAAAAGACCGAGACGGCCCGCCTCTCCCGTTGCCCATCCCGGCAGCAGGCCGGTTGCATCTTCTCCGAAGGCGAGGCCCGCGACCAGACGGCTTCCGCCGAAGGGGCGCTCGAAGGAGAAGGCGATGCTCGGAAGGGCGCCGTGCGATTGCACCCCCTGCGGTGCCGGCGCGATGGAGAAGGTCAGGTCGGGCATCCGCAGGCCGAGGCGCGTGCGCGCGGGGAACACCCGGCCGAGCAGGGCGGAGGGGCGGGGAGCGTTGCGCCATTCGTCGAGTAGTTCGGCGCCGAGAGGCGGCACCGCAGGCGGGACAATGCGGCGGTCGGCGTCGATCGCGAAGACGGCGCCGAAGATGTCGCGATAGGGAAGAACCTTGCCGGCAAGGGCGCGGGTGAGGGCGTTGCCGGTGCCGCGGCCGGCGCGGGCGAGGGGTATGTCGAACGGCAGCACGGTGCCGCCGGGCAGGGACAGGGTGGTCGGGCCGATGGGCAGCAGCGCGGCCTTCACGTCGAGAAAGCCGTGTCCGAACTTGCGGCTGTAGCTGTGGCGGAAACCGGGCACGAGCTCGACGGTTCCGTCTGCGGTGAACCCGGCGAAGCTGTTGTCGGCCGCTGCCAGAAGACGGATCCGCAATTCGTTCGAGGTCAGATCGGGGAAGGCCTCGGCGAGAAGGGCGAGGGCGCCGGCCACCATCGGCGCTGCGAAGGAGGTTCCGGCTGTGAGGGCGTAACTGGTGTCACTCGCGGCGTTGGCCGCATGCCATGCTCCCTCGGCAGTGAGGCACCAGGGAGCGGCATCGAGGCAACCGGCCGAAACGAGGCGACCCGCGGTGATGGTGCCGTTGACGACGGTGGCTTCGCCATTGGCGACGGCCAGCCAGCCCGTTTCGAGCGAAGGGGCGAATTTCGGCAGGGCCTCGAGAAGCCCGCTCGTCGTGACGGTCGGGTCGTTGGCGACGGCGAACACCACGACCCCGTCGGCGGTATAGGCGCGCAGCGAATCGAGCCAGGCGCTGCCGGCCGGGTCGTTCACGAGGAGGGCGTAGTTCGCCGCCGTCGCCTTTTCGGGAACGCCCCAGGAATTGCTGAAGGCCACCGCGCCGAGCGCCCGGGCCCGGTCGGTGATGTCGGTCAGATCGGCCCAGCTGGCGAAACTGCCGAGAACGAGATCGGCCCGCGGTGCCACGCCGATCATGGTGGGTGAATTGCCTGCCGCGACCGAAGCCACGGCCGTGCCGTGATCGTCCACCGGCAGAGGCGTGGAGGGCAGGAAAAGGCTCTTGCCGCGAAAGACCTCGTGGCTCGTGCGAAAACCGGCATCGGCAATGGCGATACGCTGCCCCCGGCCCCACAGATCGACGGCGTGGGCATAATGGATGCCGCTCGATCGCAGGGGGAAGGTGTCGTGAACGGGCTCCCCGGGATCGGCGATGCCGTTGCCGTTCCGATCGACATACCAGGTGAGATGCTGGATCGCGTAGCGTGCCGATGTGATGAGGCTCAGCGCCGCTCCCTCATGAGAGGCGAAGCTCCGGACGAAACCGCGGGAAAGCAGCGTGGAGCCACCGGTGGAGAGCGTTCCCGTATCGCTCTGACAGCCGGCGAGGATCAGGGGCAGGGCGGCCAGCGCCATCTTGCGGAAAGTTCCGTCAAAATTCGGGCGATGCCGGGGGAACGGCGGTCGGGAGCGGCCATGCAGGCGTTGACGCCGCATCTTCGGGAAGGGTGCGTTTGCGAAAAGGGCCGTCATGCGCCGCCTTTCCCCGGGAGTTCCGGTGGGCATCGACGGGAAAGACGGGGACGGGACGGTGTCAAGGGGCACCCTCTGGCTTCGGATCGTTTCACGGGTTCCACAAACAACCCGTGGCAGATCGCGGCTTCGGGCGCAAGCGGCATTTCACCCGCGCGTCTCCGCCCCGCCCGGCGAGCGCCCGGGCCGGCGCCGTGCGGGGCGGGGCCCGAGGAGGACCGGTGCGAAGCGGAGCACGAACAGGGCGAAGGCCGCGATCCATGCCGTGGCGGAAAGTTCGAGCAGAGCGATGTTGCCGGGCGAGAAGGCGGCGGCGATGCGGGCAAGGGCGGCGATCAGGACAAGGACGTAGATCGCAGCGATCGACGGCCCGGCATGGAGCGGTCGCCCGGTATGGCCGAGAGAGGCGCGGGTCATCACCGCCAGCGTCATCATGCCCATGGCACCGACGAGCCAGCCATGCAGCCCCGCCACGGCCGGCACCTGCCCGGTCAGGGCGGCAAGGCCGGTGAGAACGAAGCCGACGGGCACGAAGAAATAGGCGACATGGAGCACGAGAACGAGCGGCTCGGCGAAGGTGCGGGCGCCTTTCCAGCGGGCGAGACGAACGAGATGGGCGAGGCCGGCCGCGAGGAGGAGAGCGCCGCTCGCCCCGTTTTGCGGCAGCAGTACCCAGCCGAGAAGGCCCGCCGCGCTCAACCCCATCGTCACGCGATCGAAGCGGCCGAAGGGCGTCGGCAGGTGGGGATCACGGCGTTGGACCAGCCAGTTGCGGGTGAAGCTGGGGGTCACCCGCCCGCCGATCAGGGAGACGAGCAGCACGACGGCCGCAATGGCGGTGCGCAGGGCGGCCCCGTCGAGAGCCGCGCCGTCCGTGGCCACCTCCAGGTCGAAGACGATATGGGCCAGGGCCAGCAGGCTGACGAGCGCCGCCACGGGAATGTTGCGCCTGTTGTTGCCGGCGATGATCTCGCGCCACAGAAGGAATGACAGGAGCGGCAGGAAGGCCGGTTCGATCCACAGCCCGCAGGCGGGCAGGAACCAGTGTAGCAGGGCGCCGACCAGCCACAGGACGGCCAGGGCAGCCAGCGGCCAGCCCACCACCGGCATCCGCCCGGTCCAGTTGGGCACGGCGGTCAGAAGAAAGCCGGCAAGCACGGCCCCCATGTAGCCGAAGAGGAAGGCGTGCACATGCCAGCCGACGCCGTCCCAGGGGCGGGGCGGGTCGATCCGGCCCGTGAGCATCGCCACCCAGAGCGCCATGGCCGCAACGCTCGCCAGCCCCGCGAGAAGGAACATCGGCCGGAACCCGTAGGAGAAGAGCGCCGGCCCGTTCCAGCGACGCATTCTTTCGCCTGTGCTTTCGCCCGTGCCCGCCATGCCGCCCTCCTTTTCCGGTCTCCCTTGCTGGTTGCCCCTTCCACGCCCGGTTTGCAACCGCCCTCGCCTTGCAATCCTGCCCGGCTGTGGCTAGCAGAAGGGCGACCCGCGGCCCGGGCGCGGCGGCAGCGAAGGACGGCAGACGATGAGCGATCTCGAAGCGTTGCGCGAGAAGTATCTCGCCCAGATCAGGGCGGCCGAGGACGAGGCCGCGATCGAGAAGGTACGGATCGCGGCTCTTGGCAAGAAGGGCGAGATAAGCCGGAGGATGCGCACTCTCGGCAAGATGAGCCCCGAGGAGCGGCGCACCGTCGGCGCGGCGCTCAACGCCCTGCGCGACGAGATCGACGCCGCCATCCGCGCCCGTCGCGAGGCGCTGGCCGATGCGGCGCTCGCGAAGCGGCTGGAGGAGGAGTGGTTCGACGTCACCCTGCCGGCGCGGCCGCGACCGCAGGGCACGGTGCATCCGGTCAGCCAGGTGACGGAGGAGATCGTCGCCATCTTCGCCGAGCTC
The DNA here is from genome assembly GCA_026989275.1 of Albidovulum sp. GTDB lineage: Bacteria > Pseudomonadota > Alphaproteobacteria > Rhodobacterales > Rhodobacteraceae > WFPA01. The sequence goes on along the minus strand of JALSJQ010000020.1, from coordinate 6,584 downwards.
GGTTTTTCGGTGGCCGAAGGACCGCAGATCGAGAGCGACTGGTACAATTTCGACGCCCTCAACATCCCGCCCCATCACCCGGCGCGGCAGGAGTTCGACACTTTCTACATGCACCGCGCCGAAGGGGACGACCGGCCGCCCCATGTGCTGCGCACCCACACCTCGCCGGTGCAGATCCGGGCGATGGAAGCCCATGGCGCGCCGATCCGCATCATCGCTCCGGGCCGGGTCTATCGTTCCGACTACGATCAGACTCATACGCCGATGTTCCATCAGGTCGAGGGGCTGGCGATCGACCGCGACGTCTCGATGGCCAATCTCAAGTGGACGCTCGAGGAATTCTGCCGCGCCTTCTTCGAGGTCGATCATGTCGAGCTGCGGTTTCGCGCCTCGCACTTTCCGTTCACGGAACCTTCGGCCGAAGTGGACATCCGCTGCTCCTGGCAGGGCAGACAGCTCAAGGTCGGGGAGGGTGAGGACTGGATGGAGATCCTCGGCTCGGGAATGGTCCATCCGGCGGTGCTGAAGGCCGGCGGCATCGACCCGGAGGAGTGGCAGGGCTTTGCGTTCGGCCTCGGCATAGACCGGCTGGCGATGCTCAAATACGGCATTCCCGACCTGCGTTCCTTCTTCGAGAGCGATCTGCGCTGGCTGAGGCATTACGGCTTCGCCGCGCTCGACATTCCCACCCTGCATGGAGGGCTCGGGCGATGAAGTTCACCCTTTCCTGGCTGAAGGAACATCTCGACACCGAGGCCTCCGTGGCCGATATCGCCGAGGCGCTGACCGATCTCGGGCTCGAGGTCGAGGGTATCGAGAACCCGGCCGAGACGCTCGGCCCCTTCCGCATCTGCCGGGTGATCTCGGCCGAGAAGCACCCCGACGCCGACCGGCTCAAGGTCTGCATGGTCGAAACCTGGCCCGAGGGGCCGGAGAGCGGCCCGGAAGTGGTGCAGGTGGTCTGCGGCGCCCCCAATGCCCGCGAAGGGCTGGTAGGCGTCTTCGCGCCGCCAGGCACGCACATTCCCGGCACGGGCGTCGATCTCAAGCCGGGCGTCATCCGCGGCGTCGAGAGCAACGGGATGCTCTGTTCGGAGCGCGAGCTGATGATCTCGGACGACCATGACGGGATCATCGAGCTGCCCGAGGATGCGCCGCTCGGCGCGCGTTTCATCGACTGGGCCGGGCTCGACGACCCGGTGATCGAGATCGCCATCACCCCCAACCGGCCCGATGCACTCGGCGTGCGCGGCATCGCCCGCGATCTGGCCGCCCGCGGTCTCGGCACGCTCAGGCCGGCCGAGGTAAAGCCCGTGGCGGGCGTTTTCCCTTCGCCGGTTTCGGTGACGATCGACCCGGCGATCAGGGGAACGGGATGTCCGGTCTTCATGGGGCGGGTGATCCGCGGCGTGAAGAACCGCCCGTCGCCCGACTGGCTTCGGCGGCGGCTCGAGGCCATCGGCCTGAGGCCGATTTCCGCCCTCGTCGACATAACCAACCTTCTGACCTACGATCGGGCCCGGCCGCTTCATGTCTTCGACGTGGACAAGCTTGCAGGTGCGCGTCTCGCGGTTCGCGAGGCCAGGGAGGGCGAGACGGTGCTGGCCCTCGACGGCAGGGAATATGTCCTCGAGCCCGGCATGATGGTGATCGCCGACGAGAACGGCGCCGACAGCATTGCCGGCATCATGGGCGGAGAGCGCACCGGCGTGAGCGAAGAGACGACCAGCGTCTTCGTCGAAAGCGCGCTGTGGGATCCGATCGCCATTGCCCGCACCGGCCGCAGGCTCAAGATCCATTCCGATGCCCGTTACCGTTTCGAGCGCGGTGTGGACCCGGAATTCACCGATGACGGGCTCGAGCTCGCCACCTCGCTCATCCTCTCGATCTGCGGTGGCGAAGCTTCGGATGTCGTGGTCGATGGGGCCATTCCCGACACCACGCGGCGCTACAGGTTCGACCCGGCGCGGGTGCAGTCGCTCGTCGGCATGGAGATCCCGGAGGCCGAACAGCGGCGGATCCTCGAAGCACTCGGCTTCCGCTTCGAGGGCGAGGAGGGCGAATGGGCCGTTCCCCCGTCATGGCGGCCCGACATCAGGGGCGAGGCCGATCTCGTCGAGGAGGTCGTGCGCGTGGCCTCGCTGACGAAGCTCGAGGGCCGGCCGCTCCCGAAGCCCGCCGGGGTGCCGAAGCCGGTGCTCACGCCGATGCAGAAACGCGAGCAGCGGGCGCGGCGGCAGATGGCGGCGCTCGGCTACAACGAGGCCGTCACCTATTCCTTCATCGATCTCGAGGCGGCCCGGCTCTTCGGCGGCGGGGACGACGCGACCCGGATCGAGAACCCGATTTCCTCGGAGATGACCCACATGCGGCCCGATCTCCTGCCGGGGCTGCTCAGGGCCGCCTCCCGCAACCAGGCCCGCGGCCTTGCCGACATGGGGCTTTTCGAGGTCGGCCCGGTCTTCTTCGGCGGGGAGCCCGGCGAGGAAAAGCCGATGGCGGCCGGCATTCTCGTCGGCAGGGCCGGCCCGCGTGATCCGCATGGCTCCAACCGGCCGGTGGACATCTACGACGCCAGGGGCGACGTCGAGGCCGTGCTGACGGCGATCGGGGCGCCGGCACGGGTGCAGATCCTGCGCGACGTGCCGCCCTGGTGGCATCCGGGCCGTGCCGGGCGGATCTCGCTCGGCCCCCGGAAGACCATAGCCGTCTTCGGCGAGATTCACCCGAAGGTGCTGGCCGCGCTCGACGTGAAGGGGCCGGTGGTGGCCTTCACCGTCGATCTTGCCGCCATTCCGCTGCCGCGACGCAAGACCACCACGCGGCCGGCGCTGGTGCTCCATGAGCTGCAGCCCGTCGAGCGTGATTTCGCCTTCGTCGTCGATGAGCGCGTCGAGGCGGCGGCGATTGCCAATGCCGCGCGCGCGGCCGACAGGAAACTGATTTCGGACGTGCGGATCTTCGACGAGTTCACCGGGCCGAAGGCCGAGGCCCAGATGGGTGAGGGCAGGAAGTCGGTGGCGATCACCGTCGTCCTGCAACCCGTCGGCAAGTCGCTCACCGACGAGGAAATCGAAGACGTGGCCCGCAAGGTGATCGAGAAGGTCGAAAAGGCGACCGGTGCCAGCCTGCGGCGTTGACGGGGAACGGGAGAGAAACATGCATCTCGATGTCTATCTCGCCGGGGAAATCCATACCGGCTGGCGCGAGGAGATCATCGCCGCCTGCAGGGGGCTCGACATCGCCTTCTTCGCGCCCGTGACCGACCATGACGCTTCCGACGATGTCGGCGCGGCGATACTCGGCCCCGAGGAGCGGAAGTTCTGGCACGATCACAAGAGCGCCCTCATCAACGCCATTCGCATCGGCAAGGGGTTGCGGGAGGCCGATGTGGTGATCGTGCGTTTCGGCGAGAAGTATCGCCAGTGGAACGCCGCCTTCGATGCCGGTCAGGCGGTGGCGCTCGGCAAGGCGCTGATCGTGATTCACCCGCCCGAATTCTCCCATGCCCTGAAGGAGATCGATGCGGCGGCCAATGCCGTATGCGAAACCCCGGCTCAGGCGGCGGAAATCCTGCGGTATGTGCTTACGGGTGCGCTGCCGCGAAACTGACCGGGGCTGCCGCCGGCCGGATTTTCTTTGTCCCGCATGGATTTCCCGCTATTCTGGTGCCCTGTGACGGGAACCGGGGAGAAGGGAATGCTCGGGGAGTTTCGCGATTTCATCGCCCGCGGCAATGTCATGGACATGGCCGTGGGGATCATCATTGGTGCGGCCTTCACGTCGATCGTCAAGTCGCTGGTGAACGACATCATTTCACCGGTGATCGGCCTCGTTACCGGTGGGATCGACTTTTCCAACATTTTCATTGCGCTGGACGGGAAATCTTATCCGACGCTTCAAGCGGCGAAGGAAGCGGGTGCGGCCGTCGTCGCCCTTGGGAACTTCATCAATCAGGTGATCACCTTCCTGATCGTCGCCTTCGTCGTCTTCTTGATGGTGAAGGCGGTGAACCGCATTCGCGAGGCGACGGAGAAAAAGGAAGAGCCGGCCCCCGAAGCGCCGAAGGGGCCGACCGAGCTCGAGGTGCTGCTCGAGATTCGCGATGCGCTGAAGGCGAAGGGCTGAAGCGGGCGGCGGCCGGAGATGGCGGCCCGTGCCGGCCGCCCCGCCCCGCCCCGCCCCGCTTCAGGCCGCGATCTGTTCGGAGAGGACCTGTTCGACCGGCACGAAGGGCAGCTCCAGCGCCTCGGCCACGGCCCGGTTGGTGACCATGCCCGCATGGATGTTGAGGCCGTTGGCGAGATGGGGGTCGCGGCGAAGCGCCTCGCGCCAGCCGAGATCCGCCAGGGCGAGCATGTAGGGCATGGTGGCGTGGCTGAGGGCGATCGTCGATGTGCGCGGCACCGCACCGGGCATGTTGGCGACGCAGTAGTGGATGATGCCGTCCACTTCGTAGATCGGGTCGGCATGGGTCGTCGGCCGGGCCGTCTCGACCGAACCGCCCTGGTCGATCGCCACATCGACGATCACGGCGCCCTTGCGCATGCATGCCAGATCGGTGCGGCGGATGAGCCTGGGAGCGGCCGCACCCGGAATCAGCACCGCACCGATGACGAGATCGGCCGCGGAGACGAGTTCGAGAAGATCGCCCCGTGCGGCATAGCGGGTGCGGATCCCCCCGCCGAAGGCCTCGTCGATCTCGCGCAACCGCGGCAACGACTTGTCGAGCACGGTGACCTCGGCGCCCATGCCGGCGGCGATGCGCGCCGCGTTGGTGCCGACGACGCCGCCACCGATCACCACCACCCTGCCCGGGGCGGTGCCGGGCACGCCGCCGAGCAGCACGCCGCGCCCGCCATTGGACTTCTGCAGCGCCCAGGCACCCATCTGCGGCGCGAGCCGGCCCGCCACTTCCGACATCGGCGCCAGCAGCGGCAGGGCGCCGTGCGCGTCGGTCACGGTTTCGTAGGCGATCGCCGTCACCCCGCTTTCGATGAGGTCGCGCGCCTGTTCCGGGTCGGGCGCGAGGTGAAGATAGGTGAAGAGCACCTGCCCGCGCCGCAGCATTCCGCGCTCTTCCGGCTGGGGCTCCTTGACCTTCACGATCATCTCCGCCTCGGCGAAGATCGCGGCCGCATCGGGCAGGATCCGGGCACCCGCGGCCTCGTACTCGCTGTCGGGGAAGCCGGCGGCTTCGCCGGCGCCACGCTCGATCAGCACCTCATGGCCATGATGCACCGCCTCGGCCGCGGCCACGGGGGTGATGCCGACGCGATATTCCTGTGGCTTGATCTCCTTCGGGCAACCAATGCGCATGGGTGAGCCTCCTTCATCGTCTCCCTCGATGCGGCATTCTGTCCCGATTTGCCTTGAAGCGGTTTGCAAACTTCGCCTACCTTCCACGGAAGATCGGGAGAAAATTGCAATGGCAGAGTATTTTTCGACGGAATCTTCTAGAAAACCGCCGCTCGACAGGATCGATCGCCGTATCCTTGACATCCTTCAGCGGGAAGGGCGAATCACCAATGCCGAGCTTGCCGAGAAGGTGCACCTGTCGCCCTCGGCCTGTCACCGGCGGGTGCAGCGGCTCGAGCGCAGCGGGGTGATCCGCGGCTATGTCGCCCTGCTCGACCGGCGGCGGCTCGACTGCCCGGCGACCGTTTTCGTCGAGATCACCCTTTCGGGCCAGGCCGACGAGCTTCTGGACGCCTTCGAGCGTGAAGTGGCGAAGGTGCCGAACGTGCTCGAATGCCATCTGATGGCCGGCACGGCGGATTATCTCTTGAAGGTGGTGGCCCGCGATACCGACGATTTCGCGCGTATTCACCGCCGCTACCTCGCCTGCCTGCCGGGGGTTGCGCAGATGCATTCTTCCTTCGCGCTCCGCACCGTCTTCAAGACCACGGCGCTGCCGCTTTGAGGGGTTGCATCGGCCGGAGCGGGGGTGTTTCCTCGCCGAGGGAGGAACGCAAGGTGAGCCGACTGGAAGACACCGGGGAATACATCATCCCCCCCAACCATGCCGATCCGCGGCTGACGCGGGCGGTGGAGGGGTTCGATCATCTCGGAAACCCCGTCGAGATCCGGGTGGTCGAGGAGCGGCCGCTGACGATCTTTCTCAACAGCCGCGAGATCGTCACCGCCATGACCATCGGCGACTGGCCCGAATATCTCGCTCTCGGCTTCCTGCGCAATCAGGGCATGCTCAGGGATGACGACGAGGTGCTCGGGGTCGATTACGACGAGGAGATCGACACCGTCGTCGTTCGCACGGCCCGGGAAACCGATTACGAGGAAAAGCTGAAGAAGAAGGTGCGCACCTCGGGATGCGCGGTCGGCACCGTCTTCGGCGACATCATGGAGCAGGTGGAAGGGCTGGCCCTGCCGCCGGCCGAGCTGCGCACCAGCTGGCTCTACACGCTCGCTTCGACGATCACGCGCACCCCCTCCCTCTATCTCGAGGCGGGAGCGATCCACGGCACGGTTCTCTGCGAGAGGGACCGGCCGCTGGTCTACATGGAGGATGTCGGCCGGCACAACGCGGTGGACAAGGTCGCGGGGTGGATGTTTGCCGAAGGGGT
>JALSJQ010000019.1 GCA_026989275.1 Albidovulum sp. | reverse complement strand
GCCCGGGCGATCGCCTCGGCCGAGGGCGGGAGCCGCCCGGCGGCGCCATTCACGTCTTGTTGTTCATCCGTGGCCATGGCTGTTTGTATCCTGCCCTGCGCTCGTCCTAGAATGGGCGGCGGAGCGCCGGAGCACGGATCGCCTCCTGCCGGCCCGGAGGCGATCCTAGCCGGATGACCGGGATGGGAAAAGGCCCCGTCTTCGGCACTCCCGGCAGAGGAGCCCATGCCGACGGCCGAATGCGGCGCAGGCGAAGGACGGCAGAAGGCAGGAAAGGAGATGCAGATGGTCGAGAACCGCGCGCACGACGACACCGCCGAGGCGCCGCGCCCCGCCGCCCCCGACGGCGCCGATCCGGCGCGCGCGCTCGCAGCCATGGCCGAGCGGCTCACGGCGGTGCGAACGGAGATCGGCCGGCGGATCATCGGTCAGGACGACGTCGTCGAGCAGACCCTCGTGACCCTGCTCTCGGGGGGGCACGCCCTGCTCATGGGGGTGCCGGGGCTCGGCAAGACCCGCCTCGTCGAGACCATCGGCCGGGTGACGGGGCTTGCCACCGGACGGGTGCAGTTCACCCCCGACCTGATGCCGGCCGACATTCTCGGTGCCGAAGTGCTCGAAACCGCCGAGGACGGCAGCCGCCATTTCCGCTTCATCGAGGGCCCCGTCTTCTGCCAGCTGCTGCTGGCCGACGAGATCAACCGCGCCTCGCCCCGCACCCAGTCGGCCCTGTTGCAGGCGATGCAGGAACGGAAGGTCACCATCGCCGGCGCTTCTCGTCCCCTGCCCCGCCCCTTCCATGTGCTGGCGACCCAGAACCCGCTCGAGCAGGAAGGCACCTACCCCCTGCCCGAAGCCCAGCTCGACCGCTTTCTCATGCGGATCGACATCACCCATCCCGACCGTGCGGCCGAGCGGCGCATCGTTCTCGAGACGACCGGGGCGGAGGAGGCCGCGCCGCGCCAAGTGCTGACGCCGGCGGAGCTCCTGCGCGCGCAGGCGCTGGTGCGGCACATGCCGGTGGGAGAGGCTGTGCTCGAAACGATCCTCGACATCGTCCGCCGCGCCCGACCCGACGCCGCGGAAGCGCCTGCCTTCGTCCGCGAGAGCGTCGCCTGGGGCCCCGGCCCGCGCGCCGCCCAGGCCCTCGCCCTCGCGGTGCGGGCCCGCGCCCTTCTCGCGGATCGCCCCGCACCGCTGCCCGAAGATGTCGTCGCCCTCGCCCCACCGATCCTGCGCCACCGCATGGCCCTCGACTTCGCCGCCCGCGCCGAAGGGCGGACCGTCGATCAGGTGATCGCCAAGGTCATCCGCGATGCCCTGCCCGGGGAGGAGGCCGCCGCGTGAATACCGCGCCCGCTGCCGCACCGCATCTGGCCGCCGAGGCCCGAAGTCTCGCCGAACGCATCGGCCGGCTGCGGACAGAGGCCGCGGCCCTGGCACGGACCGTCGCCCTGGGGCTTCATGGTCGCCGGCAGAAGGGAGCGGGAGAGGATTTCTGGCAATATCGCCCCGCCCTCGCCGGGGATGACGCGGCCGCCATCGACTGGCGGCGCTCGGCCCGCGACGACGCCCTCTATCTGCGCGAACGGGAATGGCAGGCGGCACAGGAGATCCGGCTCGCCGTCGAGGAGGGCGCGGCGATGCTCTACGCCTCGCGCCGCGAACTGCCTCTCAAGGCCGAGCGTGCGCGGGTGCTGGCCCTCGCGCTCGGCGAACTGCTGATCGACGGCGGCGAAAAGGTCGGGCTGCTCACCCCGCCGCTGCCGCCGCAAGCGGGCCGCACGGCCGCCGCGCGGCTGGCCCATGCCCTCCTCGGCGCGCTTGCCGCGACACCCGCCGAGGACCACCGGCCGATCCCGCTCGGGGCGGCGCATGCCGCGCGGGACGGCCATCTCGTCCTCATCGCCGACTTCCTCATGCCGCGCGACGCCTTCGACCACCTTCTCGAGCGGCTCGCCACCGGCACGGCGCGGCTGACGCTGCTGCAGATCCTCGACCCGGCCGAGGAGCGTTTTCCCTATCGGGGGCGGACCGAATTCGTCTCGGTCAGCGGCCGGAAGCGGCAGGAACTCGCGGAGCCCGCCGCGCTCGGCGCCGATTACCGCCGCCTGCTCGAGGAGCGGCGCGAGCGACTGCGCCTTCTCGCCCGCCGTCGCGGCTGGCGTTTCGCCGTCCACCGCACCGACCGGTCGGCCACCGAGGCCCTCGCCTGGCTCGTCCGCGCGCTGGAGCCCGTGCGATGAGCGCGCCGCCCTTCCTGCCTATCGGCTTCGGCCATCCGTGGCTGCTGCTCGCCCTCCTCCTGCTGCCGCTTCTGTGGTGGCTCATGCGGGCGACGCCCCCTTCGCCGGTCCGCCGCGTCTTTCCGGCCGTCACCCTCCTTGCCGAGCTGAGCGACCGCGACCGGCCCGCCGCCCGCACCCCGTGGTGGCTGCTTCTCCTGCGAACGCTCCTTGCCACCCTGCTGATCCTCGCCGCCGCCGACCCGGTGCTCGATCCGCGGCCCGCTCCCGCCGACAGGGGGCCGCTCCTCGTCGTCATCGACAATGGCTGGGCCGCGGCCGCCGACTGGCAGAAACGGCTCAAGACCGTCCGACGCCTGATCGAGGCGGATCCGGCGCGGCCCGTCGCCCTGCTGCCCACCGCCGCGCCACGCGCCGCGGCGCCCGTCTTCCGCACCCCGGACGATCTGCGCCCGCATCTGGCCGCCCTTCTCCCGGAGCCCTGGCCAGACGCCCCGGCCCGTCTGGCGCCGCTGATCGCGAAGCTCGCCCCGTCCCTCACCTTTTCGACGCTGTGGCTCTCGAGCGGGGTGGCCGCCGAAGGACGGGACGCACTCCTGGCCGCGCTCGAGGCCCGGGGGCCGGTGCGGGTGATCGAGAGCCCCGCCCCGACGCTGGCACTCACGCCCCCCGAGACGGAGCGAAACGGCACGCTGCGCCTTTCCCTCGTCTCGAGCCGCCCGCTGCCGCAAAGCGGCGCGGAGGAGCCTCCGCGCATTCTCGAGATCGTCGGCCGTGATCCGGCCGGCCGAACCCGCGTTCTCGTCCGCCGCCCCATCGCTTCTCCCGCGAACGCGCGCCGCATCCCGATCCGGCTCTCCCTGCCGCCCGAGCTCCTCGGCCGCATCGACCATTTCCGCCTCGCGGGGCTTGCCTCGGCCGGGGCCGTGTCCCTCGTGGGCGGACGGCTGGGCAAGCCGCGGATCCTGCTCGTTGCCCCTCGCGGCGGCGAGGAGAGGGAGCGCCTGCTCTCGCCGCTCCACTATCTCGAAACCGCGCTCGGCGAGATCGGCCCCGTCGCCCGGGCCACCCTGGCCGATGCCGCCGCCGCCAACCCGGATGTCATCGTCCTGGCCGACATCGCCCGCATCGACCCCGCCACCACCCGGCGGCTCGAACGCTGGGTCGAGAAGGGCGGGCGGCTCGTCCGCTTTGCCGGCCCGCGCATGGCCGCCGCCACGCTGGCGCCGGGCACGACCGACCCGCTCCTGCCGGTGACGCTGCGCCCGGGCGACCGGTCGCTCGGCGGGGTGATGAGCTGGTCGCGCCCGCGGCGACTGCGCGCCTTCCCCGATGCCAGCCCCTTCCAGGGCATCCCCCTGCCCGACGACGTCACCATTCGCCGCCAGCTTCTCGCCGCCCCCGACCCCGAACTGGCGGAACGCACGATCGCCATGCTCGAGGACGGCACCCCCCTCGTCACCCGCAAGCCGGTGGGCCGCGGCACGGTCACGCTGTTCCACGTCGCCGCCACACCCGACTGGTCGTCGCTGCCGCTCTCGCGGCTCTTCCTCGACATGCTCGGCCGCCTGGCCACGCCCCGCGGCAGCGCCATCAGCGCGCCAGTGCGCCTTTCCGGGCGCATGTGGCACCCTGAAAGGCTGGTGGACGGCTTCGGCCGCCTCGCCCCTGCGCGCGATGCCGCCCCCGTGCCGGGCGAGGCGCTGGCCGACGCCCCCGCTCCCGGCATCGCGCCGGGGCTCTATCGCGCCGGCGAGATGCGCCACCCCGTCAACCTCTTCGGACCGGACGCCGTCCTTGCCCCGGCAAGCTGGCCCGCGGACGTGCCCGTGCGCCCGCTCGACGCCCCGCTGCCGCGGCCGCTCGCGGGCCCGCTCCTCCTTCTCGCGCTCCTGCTGCTTCTCGTCGAGAGCGGGGCGATGCTGCTGCTTCGCGGCACGCTGCACCGCCGGCGGCACCCGCCTCCCGGCACCCCCCTTCTTGTTCTCGCGCTTCTCTCTCTCGCCCCGGCCGCACCGGGCCGGGCCCAGGGTCTCGCAGCGCCCCCCGGCACCGCCCCCTCCGTCGCCGGAGAACCCGCCCGCAGCGCCGATCCGCTTCCGCAGGCCCCGCCGCCCCCCCGCCTTGCCGGCGAGGCCCTCGCCCGGGCACTCGCGGCGGCATCCCGCACCACGCTCGGCTATCTTGCGAGCGGCGAACCGGCGGTGGACCGGATCGCCGAGGCCGGGCTGCGGGGGCTGTCCGAGGCACTCACCGAGCGCACCGCCGTCGAGCCCGGTCCGCCGATGCGGGTCGATCCGGAGAAGGACGCCCTCGCCCCCTTCCCCCTCCTCTACTGGCCGATCACGGCCTCGACGCCGATGCCGAGCCCCGCCGCCCTCGCCCGGCTCGACCGCTATCTCGCGACCGGCGGCATGATCGTCTTCGACACCCGCGACGCGCCCCTCGCCGCACCGGGGGCCGACACCCCCGCGCGCACCCGCCTCAGGCTCATCGCCGGCGCGCTTGAGATGCCGCCCCTTGCCCCGGTGCCGCGCGATCACGTCCTCACCCGCAGCTTCTATCTCATCGAGAGCTTTCCGGGCCGCTTCGCCGGCGGCACGGTCTGGATCGAGGCGCCCCCGACCGAGGCCGAGGCCCTGCCCGGCGTCCCCTTCCGCCGCCTCAACGACGGCGTGTCGCCGGTCCTCATCGGCAGCAATGACTGGATCGGGGCCTGGGCGGTGAACGAGGAGGGCTGGCCGCTCCTGCCGGTGGGCAGCGGTTACGAGGGCGAGATGCAGCGGGAGAGGGCGTTGCGCTTCGGCATCAACCTGGTGATGTATGTGCTGACGGGGAACTACAAGTCCGATCAGGTCCACGTCCCCGCCCTGCTCGAGAGGCTCGGGCAATGACGGTGGCAGGGATCGATTTCGCACCGCTCCTGCCCTGGCCCTGGTTCCTTGCCGGAGCGGCCCTCGCCGGGCTCGTCCTCCTTCTGGGGCCGGCGCTCCCTCCGCGCGGCCGGGTGCTCCGGGTCGGGGCGGCGCTCCTGCTGCTCCTCGCCCTTGCCGGGCCGGAGCGGCGGATCGAGGAACGGATTCCCGAGGCCGATGTGGTCTTCCTCGTGATCGACGAAAGCCGCTCCCAGCGCCTGTCGGACCGGGCCGACCAGACCCGGACCGCAGCGGCGGCGATCCGCGCCCGGCTCGCGGCAACGGGCCGGGAAACCCCTCTCGAGATCCGCGAGGTGCGCGTCCCCCCCGCTCCGCCCGGACGGCCCGAAGCCTCCAGCGCCGTTCTCACCGCCCTTCTCGATGCCGCCTCCACGGTACCGGCGCGGCGCATCGCCGGTGCCATCCTCGTGAGCGACGGCCAGGTGCTCGACATCGACCGCGCCCTCGCCCGCGCCGCCGATCTGCCCCGTCCGCTCCATCTCCTGCTCACCGGGCACGCGGACGATTTCGACCTCCGGCTCGTCATCCGCAAGGCCCCCCCCTGGGCGATCGTCGGCGAGGAGACCGCCATCACCTTCATGGTCGAGGCCGACGGGCCCGACGCCGCCCGCCCCGCGGCGGCGCGCGTCGAGATCTCGGTCGATGACGGCGCGCCCGAGGTGATCGACCTGCCTCCGGGTCTCGAGATGACCTGGCCTCTCACCCTCACCCATGGCGGCGAGAACATCGTTCGCATCGCCGTCACACCGGCAAGGGGCGAGCTGACCGACCGCAACAACACCGCCTTCCTGCGCATCAACGGCATTCGCGACCGGTTGCGCGTGCTGCTCGTCTCGGGCGAGCCCCATGTCGGCGAACGGACGTGGCGCAATCTTCTCAAGGCCGATCCCGGGGTCGATCTCGTCCACTTCACCATCCTGCGCCCGCCGGGAAAGAGCGACGGCGTACCCTACGACGAACTTTCGCTGATCGCCTTCCCGGTGCGGGAACTCTTTCTCGAGAAGATCGACGAATTCGACCTCATCATCTTCGACCGCTATCCCGTCCGGGGGATCCTGCCGGCGGAGTATCTCGCCAACATCGCCCGCTATGTCGAGAAGGGCGGCGCCCTTCTGGTGACGGCCGGGCCCGAATATGCCGGCGCCGCCTCGCTCTACCGCACCCCGCTGCGCAAGGTGCTGCCGGCCGCGCCGCAGGGGCCGGTTCTGGAAGAACCCTATCTGCCGCACCTGACCGCCACGGGGCGGCGCCACCCGGTCACCGCGACGCTCGAGGCGAACGCGCCGCGCCCGCCCGCCGCCGATGGCAGTCCCGGCTGGGGCCGCTGGCTGCGGCAGGTCCAGATCAAGGCAAGACGCGGCGAGGTCGCCATGACCGGAGCACGAAACGGGCCGCTCCTCGTGCTCGACCGGGTCGGCAAGGGCCGGGTCGCGCTTCTCGGCTCCGACCAGATCTGGCTCTGGCACCGCGGTTTCGAGGGCGGCGGCCCCCAGGCCGAGCTCCTGCGCCGCCTCGCCTACTGGACGATGAAGGAGCCCGATCTCGAGGAAGAGGCGCTGATCGGCGAGATCCGGGGCGACCGGCTGAGCGTCCTGCGTCGCACCCTTGCGGAAGGTCCGCCGCCACCGCTCGTCGCCACCGACCCCGAAGGCGGCGTGCATCGCCCGCCCTGGCGCCGGCTCGGACCGGGGCGTTTCGAGGCCCGCCTGCCGACCGACCCGCCCGGCCTGTGGCATCTCGTTTCGGGCGATCTGACCGCCATTGCCGCCACCGGCCCGGCCATGGCGCGGGAATTCGCCCGTGTCGTGGCCGATGCGGGGCCGCTCGCGCCGGTGCAGGCGCGCACGGGCGGCGGGGTCTTCCGCCTCGAGGACGGGCTGCCCGAGATCCGCCGCATCCGCCCGAACCGGCCGGTCGCGGGGCGCGGCTGGCTCGGTCTCGTCCGGCGCGAGGCCCATTCGGTCGTCGGGATTGCCCGCACCCCGCTCCTGCCGCTCTGGCTCGCGGCCCTCGCGGCGCTCTCCCTCCTCGCCGCGGGCTGGCTGATCGAGAGCCGCCCGCCGGGCCGACGCCGTTGAGCCACATCCCGCATGTGCATGAAGAACGGTCTGTAGCGATATGAAACAAATGCGCTTATTGAGCGCACACTTCGCCCGGGACTGGACAACGGCCCGCTTGACGCCCATATGCAGGAGCGAAAACCCGCCGCCGGGGGCGGAGGCGCCACGTCATCTGCGGCCCACCCTCCGCCGCCTGCCGCTTCCTGCCCTTCCCCGCTCCCCTGCCGCGACCGAAGAGGGGCCGGGGTGAGACAACGCGTCATCTGAGGAGGCACACTTTTCTGCGTCACCCTGCCATGCTAGAGGCCGGCCACGGGCTCCGGGGGAAGGGGTGCCGCCCAGGCCATGCCCGCCCCCGGAAGCGGCCATCATCGCGAGGAGCGACCGAGACATGCTCGACACGACCCATATCCGCGAAACCCTCGAGAGGCATTTCGACCTGTCGCCCGATCCCGATCTTGCCGAGGAGATGCGCGACATCCACGCCCGCATGCAGCGGGTGGTGCCGCCCGCCGACTGGGCGATCCATGCCCCTTACGTGAAGGCGATCAACACGCTCAAGCGCGAGAAGAACGCCGTCATCCTCGGTCACAACTACATGACGCCCGAGATCTATCACGGCGTGGCCGATTTCGTCGGCGACAGCCTCCAGCTCGCGATGAAGGCCCAGGAAACCGATGCCGACATCATCGTGCAGGCCGGCGTCCACTTCATGGCCGAGACCAGCAAGATCCTCTCGCCCGAAAAGACCGTGCTGATGCCGGACATGGCGGCGGGCTGCTCGCTGGCCGAATCGATCACCGCCGAGGGCATCGCCGAGATGCGGCGGCGCTATCCCGGCGCGCCGGTGGTGAGCTATGTCAACACCACCGCCGAGGTGAAGGCCGCTTCCGACATCTGCTGCACATCGGCCAATGCGCTGCAGATCGTCGAGGCGCTCGATGCCGATACCGTCATCATGACGCCCGACCGCTACCTGGCGCAGAACGTGGCCCGGCAATCGTCGAAAAGGGTGGTCTTCTGGGAAGGCTCCTGCATCGTCCACGAACTCTATACCGCCGAGGATCTGCGCGAATATCGCCGGCACGACCCGGAGGTGAAGATCGTCGCCCATCCCGAATGCACCCCCGACGTGGTGGCGGAGGCCGATTTCACCGGCTCGACCGGCGGCATCATCCGCTGGGTCGAAGAACATCGGCCGAAAAGGGCGATGCTGGTCACCGAATGCTCGATGGCCGCGAACATCGCCGATGCGCTGCCCGACGTCGAATTCGCCAAACCGTGCAACATGTGCCCCTACATGAAGAAGATCACCCTCGAGAAGATCCTCTACGTGCTCCTCACGGGGGAGAACGAGGTGGTGGTCGATCCCGACATCGCCGCGAAGGCGCGGGTGGCGGTCGAGCGGATGATCGATCTCTCGAAGAAGCTCGGGCTCTAGCGGCCGATGGGAGCGATGACGACCGGAGCGGGGCGGCTGGTCGAGACCGACCGCGTGGTGATCGTCGGGGCCGGGGTGGGGGCGCTCTTCGCCGCCCTGTCGCTCGCGCCGCGCCCGGTGCTGGTCATCTCGCCCGAGCGCGTCGGTCGCGGTGCCAGCTCGGCCTGGGCCCAGGGAGGCGTGGCGGCCGCGGTCGGCCCCGATGACACGCCGGAACGCCACGCCACGGACACGATCCGCGTCGGCGCCGGCATCGTCGATGCCGCTGCCGCCCGTGCCATCGCCGCCGCCGCGCCGCGGGTGATCGACCGCCTCGCCGCCCTCGGCATTCCCTTCGACCGCACCGGCGAGGGCCGCTTCGCCCTCTCGCGCGAGGCGGCCCACAGCCGGGCACGCATCGTCCGGGTGAAGGGTGACGGCTCGGGCGCGGCGATCATGGCCGCCCTGACCGACAGGGTGCGGGCCACCCCCTCCATCGCCCTTCTCGAGGAAGCGATGGCGATCGGCCTCGAAGCGGATGATGAAGGGGCGGTGCTGGCGCTCCAGCATGCCGGGAGGGGCCACTCCGCCCCGCTTCTTCTTCGCGCCCCGGCGGTGCTGCTTGCCGGGGGCGGTTCGGGCGGCCTTTATGCGCTGACGACCAACCCGCCGCGCATCCGCGGCGAGGTGATCGGCCTTGCCGCCCGTGCCGGCGCGCTGATCGCCGATCCCGAATTCATCCAGTTCCACCCCACGGCGCTCGATCTCGGCGAGGATCCGGCGCCGCTCGCGACAGAAGCGCTGCGGGGCGAGGGAGCGGTGCTCGTCGATCGGGAAGGCAGGCGCTTCATGGCGGAGGTCCATCCCGATGCCGAGCTCGCCCCGCGCGACGTGGTGGCCCGGGCGGTGTTTCGCGAATGGGCGGCGGGGCGGCGGCCGATGCTCGATGCGAGGCGGGCCGTCGGCGCCGCGATCCACGAGCGTTTCCCCCGCGTGGCCGCCGCCTGCATGCGCCACGGGATCGACCCGGCGAAGGAGCCGATGCCGGTCGCGCCTGCGGCCCATTACCACATGGGCGGGGTCGCCACCGACATCGACGGCCGCAGCTCGCTCGCGGGCGTCTGGGCGATCGGCGAATGCGCATCCACCGGCCTTCACGGCGGCAACCGCCTCGCTTCGAACGGGCTTCTCGAAGCGCTGGTGCAGGCCGAAATGGCAGCGGCCGACATCGCCCGAACGCTCCGCGGCCTGTCCCTCCCGGCCCCCGTCCCGCCCCTCCGTTTCGAGGGAACCGGCAGCCCCCCCGACGCAGCGGCCCTCGCCAGGCTGCGCCAGATCATGAGCCGCCATGTCGGTGTCGTCCGCACCGCAGAGGGGCTCGAAACCGCCCTCGAAGCGATCAGCGCAATCGAGGCGCGACACGGCGCGAGCCCCGAAATGGCCAACATCTGCGCCACCGCCCGGCTGATCGCGACCGCCGCGCTTCTCAGGCGCGAGAGCCGCGGCGCCCATTTCCGCGCGGACTTTCCGGCGCCCGACCCGGCTTGGGCGCACCGCACCCGCCTCACCCTCGAAGAAGCGCGCGCCCATGCCGCCGCAGCCGCCAGCACCGCGGAGAGTGCCCCATGAGCCACGCCGAAACGCTGCCCCGTCTCGTCATCGAGCCGATCGTCGCCCATGCCTTGCGAGAGGATTTCGGCACGGCCGGAGACGTCACCTCGCGCGCCGTGCTGCCCGCGGGCCTCGTCGTCCATGCCGCCATCCGCGCCCGCGAGGCGGCGGTGGTTTCGGGCATGGAGGTCGCCGCCACCGCCTTCCGGCTGACCGACCCCGCCCTCGACATCGCCATCCGCATCGCCGACGGCAACCGCTGCCGGCGGGGGGATGTGCTTCTCGAGGTCGCGGGGCCGGCCCATGCCGTTCTCGCGGCCGAGCGCGTCGCCCTCAACTTCGCCGGGCGGATGTGCGGCATCGCCACGCTCACCGCCGCCTTCGTCGAGAGGGTCGCCGGCACGGGAGCGCGCATCACCTGCACCCGCAAGACGACGCCGGGGCTGCGCGCGCTCGAGAAGCTCGCCGTGTGCCATGGCGGCGGCTTCAACCATCGCCATTCGCTGGCCGACGCCATCCTCATCAAGGACAACCACATCGCCGCCGCCGGCGGCATCCGCCCGGTGCTGGAGGCGGTGAAGGCCCGCAGCGCGCACATGGTCGCCGTGGAGATCGAGGTCGACACGCTCGGGCAGCTCGAGGAGGTGCTCACGGTGGGCGGGGCCTCGGCGGTGCTGCTCGACAACATGCCGCCCGACATGCTGCGCGAGGCCGTGCGCATGGTCGCCGGGCGGATGGTGACGGAAGCGAGCGGCAATGTGAGTCTCGAGACCGTCGCCGAGATCGCCGCGACCGGCGTCGATTACATCTCCTCGGGCCGGCTGACCCATTCGGCCCCGACCGTCGATCTCGGCCTCGACATGTAGCGCCGCCGCGAGCGCCCGCCGATGCCCGGCCGGCCCTTGCGCCGAGGCGCCGGCCGCGGCATGAACGGGGCATTGCGCAGGGCGGCGAGGCGGCCGGCCGGCGGCGACAGGGAACGAGGAGTGCGGCATGCGTATCGCGATGGTCGGGACGGGCTATGTGGGGCTCGTCTCGGGAGTGTGTCTGTCCGATTTCGGCCACGAGGTCGTCTGCATCGACAAGGATCCGGGCAAGATTTCCCGGCTGGAAGCGGGGGAAGTGCCGATCTACGAGCCCGGGCTCGACGATCTTCTCGCGAAGAACGTCGCCGCGGGCCGGCTTTCCTTCACCACCGATCTGGCCGACGGGGTGCGCGGTGCCGATGCGGTCTTCATCGCCGTCGGCACGCCGACCCGGCGCGGTGACGGCCATGCCGATCTCTCCCATGTCTTCGCCGCCGCCGAGGAGCTGGCCGGGGCGCTCGAGGGGCACACCGTGGTCGTCACCAAATCGACCGTGCCCGTCGGCACCAACCGCAAGGTCAAGCAGATCATCGCCAGAGCCCGGCCGGATGCCGACTTCGACGTGGCATCGAACCCCGAATTCCTGCGCGAGGGCGCGGCGATCGACGATTTCATGCGCCCCGACCGGGTGGTGATCGGGGTGCAGAACGAGCGCGCCGCCGAGGTGATGCGCGAGATCTACCGGCCGCTCTATCTGCGCGATTTCCCGATCGTGGTCACCGATCTCGAGACGGCGGAGCTGATCAAGTACGCCGCCAACGCCTTCCTGGCCACCAAGATCACCTTCATCAACGAGATGGCGGCGCTGTGCGAGCGCGTCGGGGCCGATGTCAAGGAAGTGGCCCGCGGCATGGGGCTCGACGGGCGGATCGGCAACAAGTTCCTCCATGCCGGCCCCGGCTTCGGCGGTTCCTGCTTCCCGAAGGACACCCGGGCGCTGGCGCGGATCGGGCAGGAACATGCCGCCCCGCTCGAGATCGTCGAGACCGTCATCCGCGTGAACGATGCGATCAAGCGGCGCATGATCGACAAGATCGTCGATCTGCTCGACGGCGAGGTCAGCGGCAGGACGGTGGCGGTGCTCGGCGTCACCTTCAAGCCCAATACCGACGACATGCGCGAGGCGCCTTCGCTGACCATCGTGCCCGCCCTCGTCGGCATGGGGGCGAAGGTGCGGGTGACCGACCCCGAGGGGCGGCGCGAGGGCGAGGCGCTCCTGCCCGGCGTCAAGTGGTGCGACAATGCCTACGAGGCCGCGCGCGGGGCCGACGTGGCGGTGATCCTGACCGAATGGAACGAGTTTCGCGCGCTCGATCTCAAGCGGCTGGCCAGGAAGATGCGCCGGCCGCGGCTGGCCGATCTGCGCAACATCTACGAACCGAAGGCCGCCCGTCGCGCCGGTTTCGAGGGCTATCTTGCCGTCGGCCGGCCGGGCTGGCTGCCAGAAGGGGCCGGCTGAGCGCCGCGGCCGCGGGGCAGAAAGGCCGGGCCGTCCGGGCTCTCCGCTCCCCGTCACCCGCCCTTGCGGGACGGCAGCCGACGAACCGGGCTCCGGGGAGAGATGCCGGGCGCGGCGGTCACTCCCTGCCCCGCGGAGACGGAGGCGGCAGCCCGGGGGTTCGCGGCGGCAGATCGAGACGGATCACCCCCACCACGGCATAGGGGAGAGGGCCCCGCTCGAGCACGACCGGCGCCAGCGCCTCGGCCGCCGGATCGACCCGGCGGGCCGCGGCCAGGGCGGCGGCGAGCCTGCGGTCGTAGTTGCGCCGCGTCGCCGGCACGAGGAGGAGCGCCGGCCCGCCCGCCGCGCTGCGCCGATGCAGGAGAAAATGATGGGTGGCGGGCCCGCCCAGGGGATAGACCGGCAACCGGTCGTGCAGCGCCGTCGCCATCGCACCGCCGTCGATATAGTCGAGCACCGCGAGAGCGCGGGCATCGTCTAGAAGCCCCCGCGCCTCGAGCGCCGGCAGAAGGCCCGACCAGTCGAACAGGCGGATCGTGTCGTCCCAGGCGGGCGGGTTCTCTCCCGTCTTCCAGGTCAGGATCCCGCTGCGCACATGGAGGACGAGCACGAGCACGACCACCCACAGCGCTCCGCCGAACCACACGGCAAGGCGCCGAAGCCAGCGGCCGGGACGGACCGCCGCCCCGAGCGGCAGGGCGACGAGCCAGCCCGGCAACGCCCAGTGCGGCAGCGTGCCGTCCGGTGTCAGGAGATAGACGAGGTTGAACATCACGATCGGCCCGAGGGCGAGAAAGGCGGCGAGCCGCCCCGCCTTCCCGAGCCGGCCGCGCAGCCCCGCCACCAGGCCGGCAAGAGCGGCGAGCATCGCGGGCGGCAGCAGATAGAGCGCCTGGGCGACCAGCATCGCGAGAAAGTTCCCCGGCGACAGCCCGCCGCCGGCACGCCCGCCCTGGAAGGCGAAGGAGGCCCAGTCGTTCTGGAAATTCCACATCAGCACCGGCAGAAGGCCAAGGCCCGCCACCGCCGCGCCGAGCCAGGGCCAGGGCTGGCGCAGCCAGGTCCGGCCGTGCCGGGTCGCGATCATGTAGAGAAACAGGCTGACCGGAACGAGCCCCGCCTGGTATTTCGACATCAGCGCTCCGGCGAGCGCCACCCCCGCGGCGAGCCAGAGCCGCCCCGTCGGCCGCCCCGCCTCTTCGGCCGCGAGCACCTTCAGAAGCAGCCAGACCGTGAGCAGGAGAAAGAAGTCGAGCGGCCCGTCGGGGACGACGAGCAGCCCGCCGACGATCGAGAAGATCGGCGAGAGGAGCAGGAACAGCACGGCCCACAGCCCCGCCCTCGCACCGGCGAGACGGGTGCCGATGCGCCACAGGAGCCAGGCCGTGCCGGTGCCGAGAAGGAGGAAGGGCAGGCGAAAGAGGAAAGGGTGCTCGATGCCGGTGATCCGCGCCATCGCCACCGGCAGCCAGAAGCCGAGCGGAGGATGGTCGAAGAAGCTCCAGCTGAATTCCCGCGCCGCGGCGATGGCGTAATTCTCGTCCACCCCGAGAGGGGCAAGGGCGGCAAGAAGGCCACGCAGCACGAGATGAAACGCGACGAGGCCCAGGGCCAGGTGCCGGAGCCCCGCCTCCTCGGCCGGAGCCGGGGCGTCATCCTTCGCTGATGCCGGGAGGGTCATCGCCGCCTCCTTCCCTGTCCACCTCTTCGCCCGGCATCTCCCGCACCCGCCCGAGCACCGCCCCGCCGGGCGTCCGCTAGCGGGTGCGCCAGGTGAAGAGGGCCGAGGCCATGAAGTTCCACAGCGCCCCGACCACCGCGCCCGCGAAACTCGCCACCGGCCATGTGCCGAACCACTTGAAGAGCAGCCCCGCCACGCCGACATTGGCCAGCGCCCCGATCGAACAGACGACATAGAAGGAGGCGAGGCCGCGCCAGAATTCCCGCCCCCGGAGCTGCCGGTCGCGGTAGGTCAGCATGTTGTTGAGCAGGAAGTTCGTCGTCATGGCGGTGAAGACGCCGATGGTCTGCGCCGCCCAGAACGGGCCGCCCGAGAGCGCCATCACGAGGCCGACCATCCCGAGCTGCACCGCCACCCCGGAAATGCCGACGAGGGTGAAGAGCACGAAACGGATCGGCACCAGCCCCCCCGTCAGCCGCGAGACCAGCAGACCGAGAAATTCGAGGGTGACGGCCGTGTCCATCTTGCTTTCGCCGTGACGGCGCTCGCGGAAGGTGTAGCCCACCTCCTTCGTCTTCCAGCGCCCCCGCGAAGCCGAGAGCATGTCGGCCAGGATCTTGAATCCCTGGGGCTGAAGCTCGGTCACCACCTGGTTGAAGCTCTCGCGCCGCACCATGAAGAAGCCGCTCATCGGGTCGGATGCGGTGATCTTGAGCAGCCTGCGCGCCAGGGCGGTGGCCATGTCGGAGCCCCATTTGCGCACTTTCGAGAGCCCGGTGCCGACCGTGCCACCCGCCACATGGCGCGAACCGATCACGAGATCGAGTTCCGGGTCTTCGGCCATCAGCCGGAACATTTCGGGCAGGATGCGCTCGTCATGCTGCAGGTCGGCATCCATCACCGCCACCACCGGCGAGACGGACGACAGGATTCCCTCGATGCAGGCGCCCGCGAGGCCGCGGCGGCCGATCCGGTGCAGCACCCGGACATTGCCGCGCTCGCGGGCAAGCGCCCGCACCTCGCGGGCTGTGCCGTCGGGGCTGTCGTCATCGACGAAGACCACCTCCCAGTCGATCCCTGCCAGCGCCTCGTCGAGCAGGGCGACGAGCGGGCGGATGTTGTCCTTCTCGTTGTAGGTCGGCACGACGACGGTCAGCTCCGGCAGCCCGCGCCTGCGCGCCATCTCCGCCTGCGATCCGGGAGCCGTCGGCGCCGCTCCAGCGGCAACCGCCGCCCCTTCCCCGCCCTTGCCGGCCGCTTCGTCTCCCGCCACCCGCGCCGGTGACGCGCCCTCATCCTCAACCGTCATGGCCTGCTCCGCTGCTGCCGCTTGCTGCCTCTTGCCACGGGGCCGGGAGCGGGTCAAACTCCTGCCACTTCCCGACGCTTCAGGCACCCCTTCTTGGAAATGGCGCCGCTCTGCGCTAGAGACGGCGCAAGGCCCCTGCCAACGGGAGAGAGACATGCGCAGCGCCAGCCTGAGCCGTCGCACCGCCGAGACCGACATCACCGTCACCGTCAATCTCGACGGCACCGGCCGGCGCCGCATCGCCACCGGCATCGGCTTCTTCGATCACATGCTCGACCAGCTCGCCCGCCATTCGCTGATCGACATGGAGATCCGCTGCGAGGGAGACCGGCACATCGACGATCATCATTCGGTGGAGGATGTCGGCATCACGCTCGGCAAGGCGCTGGCCGAGGCCCTGGGCGACAAGGCCGGCATCCGTCGCTATGGCAGCTGCCTGCTGCCGATGGACGACGCGCTGGTGCGCGCCGCGCTCGACCTTTCGGGCCGCCCCTTCCTCGTGTGGAATGTCGAGATGCCGACGGCCAGCATCGGCCGGTTCGACACCGAGCTCGTGCGCGAATTCTTCCAGGCCCTTGCCGTGAACGGCGGCATCACGCTGCATGTCGAGCGGCTACACGGTTTCAACAGCCACCACATCGCCGAGGCCGCCTTCAAGGCCGTGGCCCGCGCCCTGCGCGAGGCGGTCGAGCCTGACCCGCGGGCCGGCGGCGCGATCCCCTCGACCAAGGGCTCTCTCTGACGAGGGGCGGGGCGGTATCCCGTGCCCCCTCCGCTCACGGGCCGGGCCCGCGATCATCGGCGGGGCGATCGATCGGGCGTCATCTGAAGGAAGAGTGAAATGCGGACCGTCATCGTCGATTATGGCTCCGGCAATCTGCGTTCGGCGGAAAAGAGCTTTGCCCGCATGGCCGAGGCGCTCGATGCCGGCACGGTCAGCGTCTCCGACCGGCCCGAGGAAGTGGCATCGGCCGACCGGATCGTGCTGCCCGGCGTCGGCGCCTTCGCCGACTGCCGCGAGGGGTTGAGAAGCCGGGACGGGCTGTGGGAGGCGATCGAGGAGGCGGTGCGCGTCAGGGGGCGTCCCTTCTTCGGCATCTGCGTCGGCATGCAGCTTCTGGCCAGCCGCGGCACCGAGCACGGCGTGACAGCCGAGGGTTTCGGCTGGATTCCGGGCGAGGTGGTGGGGATCACCCCCTCGGACCCGGCGCTCAAGATCCCGCACATGGGCTGGAACACGCTCGAGATCACCCGGCCGCATCCGGTTCTGAACGGCATCGCGCCCGGCCGGCACGTCTATTTCGTCCACTCCTACCACCTCGTTCCCGAACGGGCGGCACATCTTCTGGCCACCACCGATCACGGCGGGCCGATCACCGCCGCGGTCGGACAGGACAACATCTTCGGCACTCAGTTTCACCCCGAGAAGAGCCAGAAGGTCGGGCTTGCCATCATCGGCAACTTCCTCCGCTGGCGCCCCTGAAAGCCGGCGCCCGCGATCTTCCGCAAAGCCGGCGCCGCCTCTGCCACCTCGCCCCTGGCCGGGGTCGGCATCCCGGGCAGGCACGAGCCATGGGGGCACCCGGGCAAGGCGCCCGCGGCAGGCGGCCCGGACGGGCACGGACGCATCGGGGACCGGCGGAGCGCCCTCGGCGGACGGCCCGGATGGAGGCAGGCGCACGCAGCGACCGGGCATCCGCCTCGCCGCCCGGGAGGAGCCCTCGACCGGGTGGGGCGGATGGGGACGCAGGGGCGGCAACGGTTTCGCCCCTTGCACAGGGCTTTGAATCCTCGATCCGGCCGGCGCGGGAGCATGCCGCGCCCCCTTCACTCCTGCCACCTTTCGCGCCACCACCCTTCCGCATGACCGGAGCGATTGACAGTGCCATTGCCGGCACTTCCCTTCCCGGGGCTGCCCCCGGCGGGCGCGCGGCCCGGCACGTCCGACATGCACGGCGAAGCGGTGCCCGGCCGCCCTCCTCACGGCCGGGAGCGCCGGCAAGCCGCGGTGTCTCCGCCCCCACGGCGGAGGGGCTATTGCACCCGCTTCCACTCCTGCCCGCGGCAGAGAAGCCCCCCCATCACGCAACCCTTCACCGTCAGCCGGTTGCCGTCGAGCTGCATCTTGGAGCGATAGACCTTGTCCCTGTCCGGTGCCCAGATCCTGCCGTCGGCGTAATAGCCCTCACCCTCGGGCTTCATGTCCCAGATGATCGGCTTGCCGAGATGGGCATATTGCGGATCGGGGACGCCCCCCTTCTTGAAGGCCTTGACGATGGTGCCGCAGATCTTCCGCCCGCAGGGCGCGATCTGCACATGCAGCCAGCCGCCATTGTCGCCGGGAGCGGTCTGCCAGACGCCGGCAACGGGATCACCGGCCAATGCGCTCCCCGCCCCTGCCAGAACGAAGCTTGCCGCCATCATCCACCGTTTCATTCCGTCCTCCCTGTCGTTCTTCCCTCCCGGCAGCTTACGCACGCCATCGCACGAAGCAAGCATGCCGCGAGGTCAACCGCGCCCTGCCCCCCGGGAGCGGCTCAGCGCCGGGGCACGCCACCCCCGAAGGCGGCGCGGCCGGCATCGTCGAGCGCCCAGCGTGCGAGGGCCCGCGCGAGGGTCTCGGCCAATCTGCGCCGCCACGCCGGATCGGCCAGAGCGGCCCGGTCGGCCGCGTTCGAGAGAAAGCCCGCCTCGACGAGCACCGAGGGAATGTCGGGAGATTTCAGGACCGCATAGGCCCCGCGGATCCGCGGGCGGCCGAGAAGGCGAATGCCGTCGCGGGCCAGCTCGGCCACCATCCGGTCGGCCAGGGCCTCGGAGCGGGGCAGGGTCTCGCGCATGGCCAGATCCGCCAGCACCGATGTCAACGTATCGTCCACCCCCTGCAGATCGAGCCCGGAGAGAATGTCGTCGCGGGCATGACGCGCGATGAGGGCCTTCGCCGCCTCGTCGGAAGCCTCGGCCGAGAAGGTGTGGATGCTGACGCCACGCGCCTGCCCCGAGGCGAGCGCGTCGGCATGAAGCGAAACGAGCACGTCGGCACCTGCGGCGCGGGCGATGCTCATCCGCCGCTCGAGCGGCACGAAGCTGTCGTCGTTGCGGGTCAGGACGACATCGACATCGCGCCGTCGCAGCGCCTCGGCGAGGGACCGGGCCAGGGCAAGGGTGACATCGGCCTCGCGCAGCCCGCCATGCTCGGCACCGGGATCGACCCCGCCATGACCCGGGTCGACGGCGACCTTGAGACGCCCTCCCGGACGCGGCGGCCGCGCCTCCTTTCCGGCGGACTTTCCGGCGGAGGGCACCCCCGCCGGCAGAGCCAGGGCCGTCGGCCGGCCCGGCGGCACCCCCGGGCGGAAGACCAGCCGGAGCCGGGCCGCACCTCCTTCGGTCCGCATCTCGCCGCTCGCGAGACGGTAGGGGCGCCCCGGCAGGAGAACAAGGCGCCACCAGGGCCCGGCAAGCCGGCCGAAGCGCAGGCGCCAGGGCAGACGGGCGGCGAAGCGGCGACGGAGCGCCCGCGTCTCGGAAAGGGCCGGCTCCCCGAGAGCCAGATCGATCACGAGCCGCGGCGGCGCCACCAGCGCGTCGGCCCGCCAGGGCACCGGGCTTTCGAGGCCGAGCGCGAGGCGAAACGTGCCGTCGGGCCCGAGCGCGGCCTGCAGCCCCCCCTCCCCCTCGGGCAGCAACCGTGCGCCGCCCCCTTCGGCCGCGAGGGAGGGCGGGCCCGTGAGAACGCGCGCCGCAGGGGGAGAGACGGGAGGGGCGCTCGCAGGGAGCATGGCCGCCGGCTTCGGCGAGGCGCCCTCCGCGGCGGGCGCTTCGGCCGGCGGCGAGGAACCGGCACCCGCCGGGCTTTCCGGCGCGCTCGGTTCCCTCTCGCGGGCACGGGGTTCTTCGCGGGCAAGGGCTGCGGCGGGGAGAGCCGCCTTCACCGGCCCCCCTTCCCGACCATCGACCGCCCTTTCTGTCCGCATGGTGGCCCGCATGACGGAATTCGCCTGCGCCCCCCGGACGGGCGACGCCGCCGATCCGCGCGGGCGCGGCCTCGGACGGAGCGCCACCCCCTTTCCCGTCTCGCCGGAACCTTTCGTCCTTCGCGGGTTCGTCGTGCGCGAACCGGGCCGGGAAGGGCGCGGACAGGGCCGGAGCCCCTGCAACGCCCGGACGCCTTCGCTCCGCAGCACCATCACCGCCTGCCCGCCACCGTCGCCGCAGGGGGCCGCCAGCACCGCCGCCCGATCCCCGGCGCCGAGAAGGAGGACGAGCGCCAGAGCCGCCGCTCCTCCCGTCCTCCGGGCGCATCGCCCCGCCCAGCCCGCCTCACGCATCCGCCTCGCCCCGAAAGCCCCTTGCCATGCGCCGATCTTGCCCCGGCTGCGCGCTCCGCCGCAAGCCTTCCGCCGTTCCCGGCGGGGTGGGCCCCGTCCTGCGGGCGATTTCCCCCATTGTCATTGCCGGCAAGATGCCATTAATGTGGACGGGCATGCAGGCAGATCCCGCATGCACGCAAGATTTCGGGTCTGAACGGGTATCAGCCACAACCGTTGTCCCGCGACAGCCTCGCCAGACGATGCTTGTGACGCGGTCCCCGACAGAACGAGCCGGGCCCCGCGCGGGCCACCCCATCCGGGGGACAAGCCGGATCGAATTCGCCTGCCGCCCTGCGGCACCAGGAGACAAACCGCGATGATCGGCGTTGACGCTGCCACATCCCTGCACGGAGACGAGAGGCCGAAGGCCGCTGCCTGCGCGGCGGCGCCGGCCTCCCGCGCCACGCCCATCGCCCGAAGAAGGACTGCGCGTTCCCTCTCCCCGGAACCGGGCCGCCTGGCGGCTCGCGGGCGCGGAGGGACGACAGGATACGACACGCCATGGTCAAACGCATGCTCATCGATGCCACCCACCCGGAGGAGACCCGGGTGGTGGTTCTGGACGGAGACAAGGTCGAGGAATTCGACTTCGAATCGGTCAACAAGCGGCAGATAGCCGGCAACATCTACCTCGCGAAGGTCACCCGGATCGAACCTTCCCTGCAGGCGGCCTTCGTCGATTACGGCGGCAACCGCCACGGTTTCCTGCCCTTTTCCGAGATTCATCCCGATTACTACCAGATCCCCAAGGCCGACCGCGAAGCGGTGATCGAGGCCGAGGCCGAGGAACGCGAGGCCCGCTCCGAGGCCCGGGCCGAGGCGGTCGAGGAAGCCGCCTCCGGCCCCGCGCTCGAGGAGGTCGGCGAGGAGGATCAGACGCCCTCCTCCGAAGAGCCCGGAGAGGCGGCGGCCGACGGACCGGCGGAGGAAGCGGCCCGCCCCTCCGTCCGGGCCGAGAGCATGGCCGGAGAGGCCGTTTCCCGCTCCGCGCCCGTCCCGACGGGGGAGACAGGGGAGGAAGAAGCCGCCGCGCCTGCGAGCGAGGTGGGGCCGGAAGAGACGGCCGGGGCGGGGCAAGAGGCCGCCGTTCCCGGCATGGACGTGATCGATCTGGCCGAAGACGCCGAAGCGCCGCTGGCCGAGCCACTCGGCACGGCAGGGAGCGGCCCTGCCGAGGGAACGGCCGCTCCCCGCGAAGCGGGTGCCCCGCAGGAGGGGACGCCGGCGGCCGGAGCCTCCGAAGGTGCCGAGGCGCCACGCCCGCGGCGCTCGCGGCGGCGCTACAAGATCCAGGAGGTGATCAAGGTCCGGCAGATCATGCTGGTGCAGGTCGTCAAGGAGGAACGGGGCAACAAGGGCGCCGCCCTCACCACCTACCTCTCGCTCGCCGGGCGCTACTGCGTGCTGATGCCGAACACCCCGCGCGGGGGCGGCATCTCGCGCAAGATCACCAATGCCGCCGACCGCAAGAAGCTCAAGGCGATCGCCGACGAGATCAAGCTGCCCGACGGCTCGGGCCTCATCATCCGCACGGCCGGGGCCAAGCGCACCAAGTCGGAAATCAAGCGCGACTACGAATATCTGCTGCGCCAGTGGGACCAGATCCGCGAACTGACGCTGAAGTCGATCGCGCCGGCACCGATCTACGAGGAAGGCAACCTCATCAAGCGCGCCATCCGCGACCTCTACACCCGCGACATCGAGGAGGTGCTGGTCGAGGGGGATGAAGGCTACCGCACCGCCAAGGACTTCATGCGGATGCTGATCCCGTCCCACGCCAAGAAGGTGAAGCACTACACCGACCCGGTGCCGCTCTTCGCCCGCTACCAGGTCGAGAACTATCTCGCCTCGATGTTCAACCCGACGGTGCGCCTACCCTCGGGCGGCTATATCGTCATCGACACCACCGAGGCGCTGGTGGCGATCGACGTGAACTCCGGCAAGTCCACCCGCCAGGGCTCGGTCGAGGAGACCGCGCTCAAGACCAATCTCGAGGCCGCCGACGAGATCGCCCGCCAGCTCAAGCTGCGCGACCTGGCCGGCCTGATCGTCATCGACTTCATCGACATGGACGACCGGCGCAACCGCAGCGCGGTGGAAAAGCGGCTCAAGGAACGCCTCAAGGGCGACCGGGCCCGGATCCAGGTCGGGCGGATCTCCTCCTTCGGCCTCCTCGAGATGAGCCGCCAGCGCCTGCGGCCGGGAATGCTGGAAATGGTCTCCCAGCCCTGCCCGCACTGCCACGGCACCGGCATCATCCGCTCCGACGAAAGCCTCTCCCTCGCCATCCTGCGGCAGATCGAGGAGGAGGCCGTGAAGGGCAGGCACGACATGCTGACGGTGACGGCGCCGGTTTCGGTGGCCAACTACCTCATCAACGAGAAGCGCAGCCACCTTCTCGGCATCGAGGAACGTTACGGCATCACGGTCCGGATCGATGCCGATCCGGCGCTCGTGCCGCCCGACTATCGCCTCGACAGGAGCCGGGGGCGCACGGAAGCGGCGGCGCCCGCCAAGCCGGTGATCTCCGTCGATACCGCCCTTGCCGGGCCGACCAGCGTCGTCGAGGAAGTGCGGGAGGAGATCGGCGCCCCGGACATCGACGGGGCGGCCGAGGGCGAAGGGGAAGGCAACGGCCGCAGGCGCAAGCGCCGCCGCCGTTCGCGCCGCCGCGGCGGACGGAGCAACGCCGCGAACGGTGGCGAGACCGCCGGCACGGCCGGCAACGGCAGCAGGGGCACCGAGAGCCCGGCCGCGGCATCGGCCGGCGGGGAGAGCAAAGGCGCGACGGAACCCTCACCCGCCGACGGAAACACCACCGAAGACGCGGCGCAGACCGAAGGGGCAGGCTCCGAGAACGGCATGACGGACAACCCGCTTTCCCGTGGCGAAGCGCCTCTGCCGAACGAGCGGAGCCCTTCCCCTGCGGCGAAGGAAGCGGACGAGGAGGGGGACGGCGTGCGCCAGGAACCGGCCGACACCGCCTCCCCGGAAGGCTCCGTGGCCGAGCCCGCCGAGGCCGCCTCCCCCCCGCGGCCCCGCCGGCGCCGGGCACCGCGGCGGCGCAAGGGCGCCTCTTCGGCGGACAAGGCGTCGAGCGGCGCGGCGCCACGGGAAGAACCGGCCGCGCCCGCTTCCGGCACCGGCGCAAAGCCGCCGACGGCCGACGGGACGGAGCCTTCCCCCGCCCCTGCCGAGAGGGCGGAGGAGAGCACGGCCGCATCCGCCTCGTCGGCTCCGGTCCCGAGAGGCGAGGACGAGCCCTCCCCTCCCGATCCTGCCGACACGGCGGCCGATGACGCGCCGCACGCGGCCGTCGGGAAATAGGCGCCCCTGCCGGCCGCCCCTTCGCCTCTCCCGCGGCTGTTCCTCCGCCCCCTTGCGAATCATCCGGTCTTTCCGGCGAAGTCATGGCTCCATGACCTTGCCGGGGGGGGCGTTGCATGAAACATTGATTCGAAAGGCATTCTGCCGGCAAGAAGAGAAGCGTGCGCGGTAACCTTCCGGTTACCTTTGCACGCCACAATACGAGGGAATCGATTCGCAGCCGCCTGCGGATCTCCGGAAGATCGCGCGCGGGTTCCATCCCCGCCTGCAACAGAGGAGATGAAGATGCCTGTCCCGTTCCCGAAACGGCCCCTCGCCTCCCTTCTGCGCCTTCTCGGGGTCGCCTTCGCCCTCCTGATCCTGCCTCTTGCCGCGGCGGCCCCGGCCCGGGAAGAGGCCGATCTCGTCATCGTCGATGCCAACGGCAATGTCGTCAGGAGCTATACCCTCGACGAGCTCGCCGCCCTTCCCCAGCACAGGATCGTCACCGGCAACGAATTCGTCGAAGGCAAGGTCGCCTTCGAGGGGCCACGGGTGCGGGACGTGCTCAAGGATGCCGGGATCCGGCCCGGCAAGCGGATGACCTTCGTCGCCATCGACGACTACAAGGTGCAGATACCGAGCGAGGAACTCGCGAAATACGACCCCATCCTCGCTCTCAAGGCCGATGGCAGATGGTTGTCGCGCCGCACCAAGGGGCCGATCTGGATGATCTATCCGATGGATGACTTCCCCGAACTGCAGGATCCGGTCTTCAACAGCCGGCTGATCTGGCAACTGGCGCGCATCGAGAACAGGTGAAGCGGCAAGGCGCCATATTGCGCTGGCTGGGCGTCGGGATCCTTCTCGTCGCCCTTCTGGCCTCGACCCTGGGCATGGTGCTGGTCGAGCGCAGCATCGCCGAGCTTAGGGCATCGGCGAAGGAAAACCTCCTCTGGTCGGCACAGCGGCTCGAGGTCGAGCTCCTGCGCTTCGAGAAGGCCCTCGCCGACTTCATCGCCGGCAACGGCACCACGCCGCGAACGGTCAACAAGCGGTTCGACATCCTCTGGTCGCGAACGGATCTCCTGCGCCACGGCGATGTAGGACGGCGAATGCGCCACTACGACCCCGAGGAGCGGGTGATCGGCGGGCTCTTCGAGACGCTCCGGGCCCACGAGGCGGAGATCCTCTCCCTCGCTCCGAACGACAGCGCGACGGCGCGGCGAGTGCTGGCGGCGTTCGCGCCTTTCGAGGCGCGGTTGCGGGCCCTCTCGCGCGATGTGCTCCATGGCGAGGAGACCCACATGTCGGCCCTGCGCGAGAGGCTCCTGCGATCGGCCCGGATCAACACCATCCTCAACCTCGTGATCGGCATCGCCGCGGCCATCACGCTGGTCCTGTTCTGGCGCGAATCGAACCGCATGCGCCGCCTCGCCGAGCTCAATGCGCGCCTGCGGGCCGAGGCCGAGGCCGCCTCGGCCGCCAAGTCGCGGTTCCTGACCATGATGAGCCACGAGCTCCGCACCCCGATGAACGGCGTGCTCGGCCTTCTCGCCTTGGTGGACAAGACCGCCCTGCCCGCCGCCAGCCGGCGCCTTCTCGAGCGGGCCGAAGCCTCGGCACGGCAGATGGGCAACCTTCTTGCCGACATTCTCGACTTCTCGGCCCTGCAGGAGGACCGGCTCGAAAGGCATCATCACCCCTTCTCGCCCCACGCCCTGGCCGAGGCGCTGGCCGCCCTCTTCGATGCCGAAGGACGGCTTGCCCGCGACGATCGCCGACTGACGATCCGCGTCGCCGCCGACATGCCTTCCCGCCTTTGCGGAGACGAAGCCCGGATCCGCCAGATCTTCACCCATATCCTCAGCTATCTCGACGAGACGGCCGGCACGCGCGACCTCCGGCTCGATCTCGGCTGGAGCGAAGACGGTCTCGAAGGGGTGGTCAGCTTCGTCTATGCGGGCGAAAAGGGCGATTGGCGCCCGGACTACATTTTCGAGGAGCAGGACCATCGCCCCCCTCCCGCCGCCGAAGAGCGCTTCGCTTCCGACGCGCTCGACCCGGCCATCGCCCGCACCCTGATCCGCCATCTCGGAGGGCGAAGCCGCTACCGCCGGGAAGGGCCGCGCAACATCATCGAGATCACCCTGCCGGTCGCGCCCTGCTCCGGCAGCTCCGCCACGGGCCCGCCGGGCGCCGCGGCGCCGGCCTCCGCCCCGTCACCCCCTGCGCACGAGACGATGGAACCGGCCGATGCCACCCCCGCTTCCGTGACGGCAAGGCACCACTCGCGCGCCGCCCTCCTCTGCCGGACGGGTTTCTTCGCGACGGTTCTGGCCGAAGCGCTCCGCCAGCACGGTTTCACCATCCTCGAGGGGAACGAGGATTGCCCCGATGTCATCTTCGTCGAAGCGGGAATCCCCGCGCTTCTCGAAGCCGGCCGGGCGCTCGGCGCCCGCTGCCCGGCGGCTCTTCTCGTCATGCTCGCCGCCCCCGGAACCGGAACGGACAAGCCCCCGCCAGCCGGGGTGGATCTCGTCCTCGGACTCCCGCCCGACAAGGTCGGCATCGAACGGATCCGCGCCGCATCGGCCGCCCGCCGGCAACGCATCGATGCTCCCGTCTGACACGAAGGAAATGCGCCGAGGATTGTTGCCCCGAATCGATGTCAATTCAGGGCTGAAATGCCGCATCGCCTCGTGTCACCATCGACCCGTCCGGGCCCTGCGGGCCGGCAAGCCGCAAACGAGCCGGTGGACAAGGCGGCGGCACGGACGAAACCCGCAGGGGCGGTGCATCGGGGCGCAAGCCGTCCGGGCCGGTCCGGCCCCGCATCGGGCGGACGGGCCGCCGGTCGGACCGGCCCCGCGGACAGGAGAGAGAACGCTCGCAACGGCCGGGCCCCGAGAAGGCCGCCCACCGTTTCAGGAAAGGCCACCGGAGAACGGGGCCAGCGCATGTCGGAAGGAAGATGCCCATGAGCAAGGCGCATGACCGGGCAGGATCGTCCGCTTCAGCGGCCGGGGGAGCCGGGGATGTCTCCCCTCCCTTTGCCGACGAGCTCTCGCTGCTTTCCCACGATCTGCGCAGCGCCCTTGCCGACATTCTCGGGGGGCTCGGTCTGATCGACGACCAGCTCCTCCCTCCCGCCGAACGGCTGCAGCTGCAAAGGGCGCGGGCGGCCGCGAAGAGCCTCGTTCCGCTGGTGGACAGCTGCCTCGGCATTCACGGCGTCGGAAGGCGGGAGGGGGAACGCCCGGCGGCAGGGACGAATCTCGACCAGTTCCTTCGGGAAATCGCCGCACGGTGGCAGGGCCGGGCGAGCGAGAAGGGACTGGGCTTCCGCCTCGAGCGCGGAGGCGACCTGCCGCCCGTCATCCATTGCGACCGGGAAGCCCTCGACCGGATCCTCGGCAATTTTCTCTCCAACGCCATCAAGCATGCCGGCCGGGGCGAGATCGTCCTCGGCGTCGAGCGGGCGGAGGGGCGCCATCTCCGTTTCACCGTCGCCGACAACGGCCCCGGTCTCAGCCCCGAGGCCCGGAAACTGCTGTTCGCATACCGCGGCCGGCCGGCAGACAGCCCCAGGCCCGGCGAAGGGCTCGGGCTGTTCATCGCGCACGAGCTCGCCCGGCAGATCGGCGGCACGGTCGCGGTCGAGAACCGGCCCGAAGGCGGTGTCGTCGCCAGACTAACCCTGCCGCTCGACCGGCCCCGGGAAAACACCACCGAAGGGCGGCGCGCCGCCTTCACGGCGCTGCCGGATCTGAGCGGTCTCGAGGTGCTGGTCGCCGAAGACAACGCCACCAACCAGATCGTCGTCACCCAGATGCTGGAAACGCTCGGCGCCGTCCCCTCCCTCGCCGCGGACGGGATCGAGGCGCTCGAGCTCGTGCGGCGGCAAGGTTTCGATTTCGCCCTTCTCGACATCGAGATGCCGCGCATGTCGGGGCTCGAACTCATCCGCACGATCCGCCAGATGACGGGGCCGGCGGCGAAGATGCCGCTCATCGCCTTCACCGCCTATGTCATGCCGGAGCACCGGGAGCGCATCCTGAAGGCGGGTGCCGACGGGATCATCGCCAAGCCCCTGACATCCATCGCGGAGTTCGCCACGGCCATCGAGCGCCATCTCGCCGGGCGCCGGCGAAGCGCGAGGGGGCCGGCGAGGGCGGCCGGGACGAACGGCGGAAGCGCCCTGCCGCGGGCCGGCGACAAGAGCCCCCATGCCCCGTCTGCAGGAGACGGCGGCGCCCGCGCGCCCCTCCCGGCGCCGCCCCATGCCGCATCCCCGTCCGGGTCGTCCCCCGGCGCAGCTCCGGCCGCAGGGCCGGCGCCCGCGAACATGCCGGCCCCGAGCCTCCCTGCTTCCGAAGCCGGCACGCGCGTGTCAGGAGCGGGCGAAGCACGCGCGGACAAGAGCGCCACCACCGCCGCCCCGCGCAGGGACACCGGCATGCCTGCGGAAAGCGACGGGGACGCGCCTTCGGCCCCGGCCGGGGCCGGGCCGGTCGATCGCGGAACGTTCGAGATGCTGCTCCGGTCGGTCGGGACGGAGACGATCCCGGTCCTGCTCGACAAGCTCGCGGAAGATCTCGCCGGCTCTCACGAGGCGCTCGAGGCGGCCGTGGCTGCCGCCGACCCGCGCGCGGTGCGGGAGCAGACCCATATCCTCATGTCCCTCGCGGGCGCGGTGGGGGCGCGGTCGCTCCAGGCCTGCTCGCGGGAACTCAATGCCGCCGCCCACCGGCAGGACACCGCCGCCATGCGCCGGTCGGGCGAGGCGTTGCTGACGCAGCTGCATGAATTGCGCACCTTCATCGACGGGGCGAAGGCCGAATACGGCGGCTGAGCGCCGCCCATCCGTCCCCGCAAGAACCGAACCCCGATGTCCCCGATCCGTGGGCGCCCCGGGCATGGCTCCGCACCGCCCCGGCTCCGGGCGTGACGCGGCGCCAGCCATCTGGGCGCCAGCGCGATGCGAGAACGGGTGCCGCATCGGAACGGGCGCGAGGAGGGAACGCGCATGACGGGAGCCTCACCGCAGCACGCAACCGCCCTTCCCCGGACGGGCCCGGCTTCCCCGGAACACGCCGGGCGCCTGCGGCCGGAAAGAGCAGGACGATCGCCCGCCTCCGGGATCGTGATCACATCCTTGCGCCCCCTCTTGACCTGCCCGCCCCCGCGCGCCACCTTCGCGGCGCATTCAGGGAGTTCGCCCTTGACCAGTCGCTTCCCCTTCGCCGCTCACGAATGGCTGATCGCCTGGCGCTATCTGCGCGCCCGCCGGCGCGAGGGCGGCGTCAGCGTGATGACGCTCATCTCGCTCGTCGGCATCGCCCTTGCCGTGTTCGCGCTGGTCGCGACCTTCGCCGTCCGCTCCGGCTTTCGCCACGAGTTCGTGGCCACCATTCTCGGCGCCAACCCCCATGTCACCGTCTATTCCCGCCTGCGCGTCACCCCCGCCGGCACCACCACCCGTGCCATTGCCGACCCCGAGGCCTGGGCAGCGCGGCTGCGCGAGGTGCCGCAGGTGACGCATGTCGCACCGGTCGTCCGCGGCCAGGGCATGATCTCGGCCCGCGGGCGTGCTCTCGGCGCCGATCTCACGGGGATCGGCCGCAAGGACCTGGCGGCCCTGCCGCTCATCGCCCGGCCCGAGGCCGCTCTGGGCCGCCTGGCCGATTTCGACCCCGGCATCGCCATCGGCAGCGGTCTGGCCTCCCGCCTCGGGGTGGGCGTCGGCGACACCGTGCGCCTTCTCGTGCCCGAAGGAGCGAAGACCCCGTTCGGAGTGACGCCGCGCTTGCGCAGCTTCAAGGTGAGCTACATCTTCACCGTCGGCCGTTACGACATCGACAACACGCGGGTCTATCTTCCCTTCGAGGCGGCGGCGCGGCTTCTCGGCAGGCGCGGCGCCGACGAGATCGAGGTGCGGGTTCGCGAGCCGGAGAAGGTCGAACGCATCCTGCCGGCGCTGCGCGCGGCCGCAGGGCCCGACGCCCTCGTCTGGAGCTGGAAAGACAGCTCCGGCGCCTTCCTCCGGGCGCTCGACATGGAGGACAACGTGATGTTCGTGCTGCTGTCGATCCTCGTGCTGATCGCGGCGATGAACATCGTCTCGGGGCTGGTGATGCTCGTGCGCAACAAGGGGCGCGACATCGGCATCCTGCGCACGGTCGGCTTCACCGAAGGCGGCATCCTGCGGATCTTCTTCCTGGTCGGCGCCTCGATCGGCACCACCGGCACGCTGATCGGCCTGGCTCTGGGCGCACTCTTCGCCATCTACATCGACCCCATCTTCAGCTTCGTCAACCAGCTGGCCGGGGGCGGGGTGTGGGACCCGGAAGTGCGTTACCTGTCGCGCCTGCCGGCCCGGCTAGAATGGGCCGATCTCCTTGCCGCCGCCGCGCTTTCCCTGGGCCTTTCCTGGGGGATCACCCTTCTGCCCGCGCGCCGGGCGGCGCGGCTCGATCCGGTGGAGGCGCTGCGTTATGAGTGATCTGCCGCCCTCCCCGCGGACCGGAACCGGTGCGCCCCCCCTGCTGCGCCTCTCGCATATCGCCCGAACCTACAACCTCGGCACGCCGGCGGAAGTGCGCGTTCTTGCAGACGTCTCGCTCGAACTTCGCCCCGGCGAAGCCGTCGGGCTGATCGCGCCTTCGGGGGCCGGCAAATCGACCCTGCTTCACATCGCCGGCCTTCTGGACACGCCGGATGCCGGGCGGGTCGAGATCGACGGTCGCGACCTGAGCCGGGCTGCCGACCGGGCCCGCACCCTCGCCCGGCGCGACAGGATCGGCTTCGTCTATCAGTTTCACCATCTGCTGCCGGAATTTTCCGCGCTCGAGAACGTGATGATCCCCCAGCTGGCGGCCGGGGCCGGCCGCGCGGCCGCCCGGCAGCGGGCGCTGGCGCTTCTTGCCATGGTAGAGGTCGATCACCGGGCGCGTCACCGCCCCGCCGAACTGTCGGGCGGCGAGCAGCAACGTGTGGCCATCGCCCGCGCGCTTGCCAACCGGCCACGCATCCTGCTTGCCGACGAGCCGACCGGCAATCTCGATCCGGATACGGCCGAGCATGTCTTCACCATGTTGATGTCGCTCGTTCACGCCGAGGGCGTGGCCGCGCTCGTCGCCACGCACAACCATGTCCTGGCCGCGCGGATGGACCGTCGGCTCGAGCTGCGCCAGGGGCGCCTTCTTCCGCTTTCCTGACCGGCTTGCGAAATTGGCGGGCGTGTGGAGGGCGCGAACGGCCGGGGACATTCACCGGCGGGGCCGGCCGCCTGCTCCCTCCCGGCTGCCGGACGCCCCGGAACGGCAGCCCCCATGCGCAAGGAGGAAAGGCCACCGCGGGGACCATCATCCGGCTTCGGGTGGATCATCCACGAAGACGAACCGAACCGGGTTGCCGCCCCTGTCCATCGTGCGGCCAGCCTCATGCCCAGGACGTCAATCCCGACGTGAGGCAGCGCCCTTTGCGCAATGCGGCAATCCTCATGCGAGACACCACCTCTGCAAGGGGCATCCTCACCCAAGGCGGCGGTCCGTGCACGAGACGGCATCCCGCGATGAGACGGCAACCCGTGCAGGATGGCTACCGTGCATTTTCATTCCGATCGATCCCGCCGGCAGGAGGAACGTTCTCGGACCGCATCTCCGCTGCCGCCTGCATTGCCGACGCCACGACATGGCCCGGAACGACCGATGCGCGGCCGCCTCTGCCACGCCCGTCCCGACGAATCGGCGGGCAGGAGGCGCCCGGCACCGCCCATCGCCCGCCACGCACTCCGAGAGAACCGCAGCCTTGTTCGTGCTTCCGCCGGGAAAGATCTGCCTGTTGCGGACGCCGACCATCCGGGCGCCACGGCGAACCGCGGCTTCGCCCGAGAAGGCGGGAACGACCGGAGAGAACCGCCGTATCCGGCCACTCGGCCGCAATCCCGTCAACGAAGCAGGAAGTCCGCCCCCTCGCCGTGCACGGCCCGATCCGGTGCTGCCGATCTCGAGACGACGAAGCGAGCCCCGTGCGGCTGCCCGACCGGGGCGACCCTGGGAAGGCAGAGGATGCCGTGGGAAGAGGTCCCGTCGAAACGGGTGCCACAAGGAGGAGTGGCCGAGCCACGGAAGGAGAGGGCCGCTCTTCAGCCCCCCTCCCGGCCGGCTGCCGCGCCGGTCGCTCCGGCCCGTCTCGCCATGATCTCCCGGACCGGGCCGAGGAGAAGTTCCAGCCCGCGCCGCCCACCGGCGGGCGTCTGCAGCATCAGGGGTGTTCCCGGCAGGAAAGGAGCTGTTGCGGGATCTCCCTCCAGGGTCAGGCGCAGCACATGGCGGACCCGCCCGTCGGGCCCCCGGCGCGTGAGGATCTGCCGGACGACCACCTGCATCCCGTTCTCGCCGTGGCGCGCGCCCCCGTCACCCGCTCCCGAATGCGGCGGCACCAGCAAGAGGCGCGCCCCCTCGGACAATTCCGCAATGTCCTTCGCGGCGGCTTCGACCAGCAGCTGCCGATCACCGGGCTCCGGCACGATCTCCATCACCACCGCCCCGCCGACGAGCGACATGCCGACATCGAGCCCCGCCGGCAGGCGGACACGACCGGCCTGCGGCGCCGTGATCCGCCCCATCCGGGAACGGACGCGCAGTCGCGCCGCTTCGGCATCGAGCGCGCGCGTCTCATGGGTGATCTGCAAGATCCGCTCGTGCAACCGCCGGGCAAGTGCGAACCGCAACCCGTGCAATTTCAACCCCGTCTCTCGTCGGGCCGCGACGATCTCCTCCCGCCGCAGATTCAACGCGGCAATCGCGCCTTCCGCACGCGCTTCGGCCCGGAGAAGGCCATCGAGCGTGTTGCGCGGAATGCGCCCCTTCGCCGCCAGAGGGGCGATCTGAGCAACCTGCCGATCGAGAAGGTCGCGTTCCCGTCGGGCCGCGGCCAGCTGCCGGTCGAGCGCCTGCAGACGCCGGTCGAAACCGGCCAGCGCCGCGTGGGACGCCGCCTCTTCGTCGCGCATCTCGAGCAGCACGCGGCGCCAATAGGCCGGGGCATCGGTCGCGCTGCCCCGCGAGGCGACGGGGCGCGGCGGAGAACGGGGCGGAAGCGCCGGTCCGGCAATGACCGACACGTTTCCCTGCCCGTCGCGGCTGTTTCTTCCGGGCTCTCTCCCGGCCGGGAAGCCTGCGGGGCAGCCCGATTCGGTCCCCGCCGGCCCGTCGTCCCGGCCGACCGCCGAAGGCGGGCTCTCTCGCGCACACCCGGCGACGGATTCCGCAGCCGTCCCCGCTCCATGCCCCGGCCCCCGCCCCCGAGACATGTCACCGGATGTGGTGCCGGATGTCCCGTCCGAAAGAGCCGCGAGTTCCGGGAAGGACGCTCCCTCGTCGAGCCCCGCCAACACGCCGGCGAGCCACGCCTTCTCGTGGCCGAGCGCCGCCAGGCGATCTTCGAGGGCGGCAAGGCGCATGCGCTCCTCGTCATTCACCACCACGAGGAGAAGCGCCCCTTCCGGCACCCGATCGCCTTCCGCCACACCGATCTCGGCGATCCGCCCATCCATCGGCACCCTGACCGGGACCGTTAGCGGCGACGTCACCATGGCCGGCACGCGCCAAACGGCGGGCACGACGGCGAACCGGCCCCAGAGGGCCACGAGCAGCGCCAGCGCACCGACGACCAGCAAGCCGAAGCGCAGCAGCCGGGAGGCGGCGAGAGACGGAACGGCAGGCGGATCGGGCGCTTCCGGCCACGCTCCGGCAATACCGGCGCCCTGCCGTTCGCCACGGGGCGGGACGATCCCCTCATGCTGCATGGCTTCTCCCCGAGCCGATGGGCCTGCGCTCCGCTCCCCGGGCCGCGCCCCGCTCCCCCTTCCCTGCCGTCGCGCGGCAGCCGGAAGACGTGTCCCGAGCCGGATCAGCCGGGCGATGCAGCGGGGGCGTCGATCGGACCGGGGCCGTGCCCGAAGCGCCTCCGGCCACCGAATGCCCGGTGGCGGCTCTTCCAACAGGCGCCCCGCAAACCGGAGATGTCGCGCCGAAAACCGCGGGATCCCCTCTCGTGCCGTCGGCGCCCGCTGAAGGACCGACCGGCGGCGGCCGGACCGCGGCATCATGCAAGCGGCCACGGTCGAGGACCATCACGGCATCGCATGTCCCGAGCAGACGGCGGCTGCCGGTCAGAACCAGCATGGCACCCTCGCCCTGCCGTCGGCGGCCGAGGAGCGCGGCAAGCTTCGCGATGCCGACGGCATCTAGCCCTTCCTCGGGCTGATCCAGGATCACGAGACGGGGGGGGCCGCACAGGGCCCGTGCAAGAGCAAGCCGACGCCGCTCCCCGGACGAGAGAGCCGGCGGGGCGCGACTTTCCCGCAGCGCGTGCATCAGCAGGGCCGTCAGCCCCGGGGCGCCAAGTGCTGCCAATATGCGTTCCCATGCCGGCCGCACTTCCCCGTCGTCACCGGCGAAGGCGAGATCCTGCATCATCGCCACCGGCGTGCTTCCCGTCTCCTGCGGCGCATAGCCGATCGAGAGCAGACCGCAAGGAGGCGTGCCGGAGTTTCCCGAACAGGAAGGCGCCGGCTCCGGGCCCACCGCGTGCAGGCGCTCCCGCCCCTCCACGGCCCCCATTCCGAACCACGCCTCATGGGCGAGGCCGGGGCCGAAGACGACACGCCCGCCATCGGGGCGGCGGCGGCCGCAGACGATCTCCGCAAGCAA
The DNA here is from genome assembly GCA_026989275.1 of Albidovulum sp. GTDB lineage: Bacteria > Pseudomonadota > Alphaproteobacteria > Rhodobacterales > Rhodobacteraceae > WFPA01. Next base: position 39,924 of record JALSJQ010000019.1, on the reverse strand, counting down.
GGTCTTGCCGCTGCCATTGGCTCCCGTGACGCCGATCACGCAGCCTGACGGAAGGGTCAGATCCACCCCTTCGAGGATGGGCGCCGTCCTGCCGGGAAGATCGACGCGAACGCCCTTCAGTTCGAGAAGCGGGAGAGCGCCCCCGGGCGCCGGGCACTCCCCTCCCTTCCGGGGGACGGTTTCCTTCCGGGGGGCGGCCGGCCGGATGCGGGGGGATACGGCGCGCCGCCCGGCCCTCCCCGCCGTCCTTTCCGCCACCCCGGCAGGGCCGTCCCTTCCGGCCTGCCATGCTCTCCCGCCCTTCTCTCCGCTCCCGCCGGCAGCGTGCCACCAGCCCTTCAGAGCCGCCAGGAGCCCGGGGCCGGCGACCATCATCCGTTCGATCGGCGCCAGCATTCGTCCAAGGAGCACCGAGGATGCCAGCATCGCTGCCGGGTCGAGCCGATCCGTGATCACGAGCCAGGCACCGAGCGCCAGCATCGCCGATTGCAGGAACTGGCGCCCTCCCCGAACGAGGGCGATCAGAAAGGCGGCGTGGTCCTCGCTGCGAAGGCGCATGGCGAGGCGGGCGCGGCGAAGACGCTCCAGCCGTCGGAGACGCCGCATCCATGGCCGGGTTCGCGGCACCAGCGCGGGATCGCCCCGCAGCGCCGCCGCAAGCGCTGACGCCGCATGGTCGAGGGGGGCGAGGCGGTGGCGGGCGCGGCGCCGCCGCAGGCGCATGAGGGCACCGAACCCGAGGAGCATCAGCGCCCCGCAGAGCGCCAGCGCTCCCATCGCCGGGTGAAACAGTCCGAGAAGGCCGAGAAAGATCGGCGTCCAGGGCAGATCGAGCAGAACCGCCGCCTCGGGCCGGGCGAGATCGCCGGCCGCCGACGGATCGACACCCTTCCCGCCCGCCGGACGGCGCCTCCCCGGCCGCGGCGGCGCCAGCCCCGTTTCGCACGCCTCCGTTTCGAGACACGACAACGCCGCCGCCAGCCCGAGACGGGCAAGCGCGCGGCTGCGTGCCCAGTCGAGCAGCACGGCCAGAACCTGCACCAGCGCCAGGAGCACGAGCAGATCGACGAGGAGCCCCCCCGAGCGGGCCGGCAGCACCTCGCGATAGACCAGCATCAGGAACCACGGCCCCGCGAGCAGGGCGACGTTGCAGGCCGCACCGAGGATCAGGAGCGCCGCGATCACCCGCCAGCGTCCCGTTCTGCCGGGTCTCCCCCGCCGTCCCGCGGCTCCCGCCTCCGCCTGCGTGCTTCGCTCGATTCGCGTCATGGAACGAGCCAAGCAGCAAGAGCTTGACGAAAGGTTATCGACCAGGGGCGAAAACGGGAGAACCGGCCGCCGCCCGCCCCCTTTTTCACGAGGATCCTGCGAAAATTTTCACGACTTCGGACGAAAAGGCATCCACCCCGTCCTGCCGACATCGCGCCTCGTCCGACCGCAGCCTTGCATCCCCGGCGTCGATCCCCTAACTCGGGCATGAGAGGTTGGCGCGGGCGAGCGCCTCGCCAACCCGGTCAGGTCCGGAAGGAAGCAGCCGTAACGAGCCCCGCTCGGGTCGCTGCCAACCTCTCACCCAGCCGCGAAAGCCACTCCCCGTCCACCTGCCCCGCGGACCCGCCGACGGTGAAGGATTGCCGCAATCGCCGTCTTGAGGTAAAGTTCTCCTGCGGCTCGCCTGCCGCCTTGCGGCGTCGTTCCCTCGCGGTCCCCTTTTCTTTCTGCCGGCCGGAGGCGGGAAAGCGGGGAGCGAACGGTGGCAGCCGGAAGCGGCAGGGCAGCCGGCAAGAAAGAACGGCAGGGGCAGGGCGGCAACGAACGAGGACAGGCGGCGGGCCAGCCGCCGCGACGACACCGCCTCCGAGCGCAACCGTCCCTGACCGGAGGCAACGGGCAGGCAGGGCATACAGGATGGGCCAGAAGATCAATGTCACGGCGGGCGGCACCGTTCTCGTACCCAACGACGTGACCGTCAAGGTCAACATTCCGGGCGGCGGCACCGTCAACATCCAGCCGGCTCCCGATCAGGTGGTCAACGAGCTGAAGATCGACTTCACGAACAAGGGCGGCGGGTAGATCGACGTCGTCAACATCAACCTGTCCCTGTTCAGCCAGAACGGGCTCGAGATCGATCTCAAGAACTTCACCTCGACCGACCAGCTCAATCTCCAGGGTGCCCACATCATCGGGGTCGATCCGGCCAATCCTGCCCGGCTCCTGTTCACCTATACCGGCGCCGGCGGCACGACCTATACCGGGTTCGTCAAGCTCAAGGGCGGCGCGACATTCAACGGCGCCACGCCGCCCCTCGTCATCTGCTTCGCCGCCGGCACGCTGATCGAGACGGACCGTGGCGAAATCCCGATCGAGGAGCTGGTGCCGGGGGACCGGCTCCGCACGCTCACGAACGGCTGGCAGCCCGTGCGCTGGATCGGGCGCCGGCATCTCGGCAGCCTCAGCCTCGCTCTCGCCCCCTATCTGCGGCCGATCCGCATTCGCGCCGGCGCCTTCGGCCGCGGGCGTCCTCACCGGGATCTGATCGTCTCGCCCCAGCATCGCCTCTATCTCGAAGGACCGACGATCGAGCTGCTGTTCGCCGCCCGCGGCGTTCTGGTCGCCGCCTCCCATCTGGTTGACGATCAAAAGGTGATGCGGGCGTCCGATCTCGACGAAGTCACCTATCATCACGTTCTCCTCGACAGGCACGAGGTGATCCGGGCCAACGGTCTGCCGACCGAGAGCCTCCGCCTCGGCGAGGTGGCACTGAGCGCCCTCGGAAAGGAGGCCCGCGAGGAAATCGCGCGCGTGACCGGTCATGCCGCGGCCGGGAGCGGCCCCGGGATCGCCGCCGCACCGATCCTCCACCGTCACGAGGCGCTGGCGCTCGGCGGCATGGCGCCCTGAGCCCCCACCTTGCCGGAGACGACCGGGAAAGGCTAGGAAAGGGGCGAGGGGGAATCTCGATGCAGGACAGCACGTCTTCCGAAACGCCGCCCGGCGAGGCCGCCACCGCACCGGGCGGGAAGGGCGCCGCGGCAAGCGGGGGGGAACCGTCCCGCGTGCCGGGCCTCACGGCGGGCGCGGCACCGGTCGAGGAAGGAGAGGCGGAAGGGCGGGCGCCGGCCTATCAGGTGCTGGCGCTCAAGTATCGTCCGCGGTCGCTGGCCGATCTCGTCGGCCAGGAGGCCATGGTCCGCACCCTGCGCAACGCCTTCGCTTCGGGGCGGATCGCGCAGGCCTTCATCCTCACCGGCATTCGCGGCACCGGCAAGACCACCACCGCCCGCATCATCGCCATGGGACTCAACTGCACCGGTCCCGACGGTGCGGGCGGGCCGACCACCGAGCCTTGCGGCACCTGCGCGCATTGCACCGCCATCATGGAAGGCCGGCATGTGGACGTGCTCGAGATGGACGCGGCATCGCGCACCGGCGTCGGCGACATCCGCGAGATCATCGACAGCGTGCACTACCGGGCGGCTTCCGCACGCTACAAGATCTACATCATCGACGAGGTGCACATGCTCAGCACCTCGGCCTTCAACGCCCTCCTGAAGACGCTCGAGGAGCCGCCGCCCCACGTCAAGTTCATCTTCGCCACCACCGAGATCCGCAAGGTGCCGGTGACGGTGCTTTCGCGCTGCCAGCGCTTCGATCTGCGGCGGATCGAACCTGAGGCGATGATGGCCCATCTCGGCCGCATCGCGCAAAGGGAAGGCGTGGAGATCGCCCCCGAGGCACTCGCCCTCATCACGCGGGCTGCGGAAGGGTCGATGCGCGACGCGCTTTCGCTGATGGATCAGGCCATCGCCCATGCCGGCGGCGGAAGGGTGAGCGCCGAGGGCATCCGGGCGATGCTGGGCCTTGCCGACCGGGGGCGGGTGCTCGATCTCTTCGAACACATCATGCGCGGCGATGCGGCGGCCGCGCTCGAGGAACTCGGAAGCCAGTATGCCGACGGGGCCGATCCGGCGGCGATCCTGCGCGATCTGGCGGAGATCACCCACTGGCTCTCGGTCGTGAAGATCACCCCCGCGCTGCTCGACGACCCGGCGCTCTCGCCCGAGGAGCGCCGCCGGGGGGGCGCACTGGCCGAGGGGCTCTCCCAGCGGGTGCTGGGGCGCAGCTGGCAGATGCTCGTCAAGGCTCTCGAGGAGCTGCCGCTCGCTCCCACCGCGCTGATGGCGGCGGAAATGGCTGTCATCCGGCTGACGCATGTGGCCGATCTGCCGCCGCCCGAGGAGATCCTGCGCCGCCTCCGGGCGATCGAGGGCGGCACGGCGGGGGCGACGGGCGGCGCCGCCTCCGCCGCCGGAGCGCCCGGCGCGGCGGCACCCCCGGCCGGCCCGCAACCCCGTTCGCACGCCCTGCCGCCCGGAAACCCGGCCTCTCCCTCCACGACCGGGGCCGGGCCCGCCTTCTCGCGCGAGGAGGGCGTCTCCGCCGCGACCGCCCGGGCGACCCGGGCGGCGCCGCGCACCGCCCCTTCGGCCGAGGCGCCCGCCCTGGCCGCCAACCATCCGCTCGCCGGGCTCGAGCGGTTCGAGGATCTGGTCGCCCTCATCCGTCGCAAGCGCGATCTGCGGCTCCTGATCGACATCGAGAGCCATCTGCGCCTCGTCGGCTACAGCCCCGGCCGGATCGAATTCGCGCTCACGGAGGATGCGCCGCCCAACCTGCCGAAGACCCTGGCCGCCCGGCTCAGGGAATGGACCGGGGCGCAGTGGATGATCTCGCTCGTCCCCGAGGCCGCAACGCCCACCATCGCCGAGGCGCGCCGCGCGACGGCCGAGGATCTGCATGCCCTCGCCATGTCCCATCCGCTGCTGCAGGCGGTGAAGACCGTCTTCCCCGAGGCCGAGATCCGCGACGTGCGCCCCCGCGAGGACGCGATCCTCGCCGCTCTCGGCGCCGGCGGCGGGGCATCGGCCCCGGACGCCCCCCTTGACGACAGCGACGATCCGTTCGAGGAACCGCGCTGAAGGGCCGCCGGCCCGCGCAACAGCATGAGGCGAAAGACGATGTTCAAGGGACTGGGACAGCTTGGCGACATGGCCCGGATGATGAAGACCGCCAGGGAAATGCAGGAGCGCATGGCCGCGCTTCAGGAGGAGCTGGCCGCGATCGAGGTCGAGGGCAGCGCCGGTGGCGGGCTCGTCAGGGCCCGGGTCACGGCGAAGGGCGAACTCAAGGGAATCGAGATCGACCCGTCGATCCTCAGGCCCGAGGACAGGGAAGTGGTCGAGGATCTGGTGCGCGCCGCCATTCGTGACGCCCAGGAAAGGGCCGTCGAGCGCTCGCGCGAGGAAATGGCGAAGATCACCGCCGAACTCGGCCTGCCCGCCGATCTCAAGCTGCCCTTCTGAACGGGGGCGGTCCGGACGGGGGCGGCGGCAGGACGGAAGAGAAGGAGCACGAGGTCATGCACCGGCCGGACGCCAAGGCGCCGCCCCCCCTTGCCGGGCACAATGGCGGCACCGGCCCGATCGACGAGGGGCAGGACGCCATCGAACGGATGATCGCCCTTCTCGCGCGCCTGCCCGGCCTCGGGCCGCGCTCGGCCCGGCGGGCGGTGCTGGCGATGTTGCGCCGGCCCGAGCAGCTCCTGCTGCCGCTGGGCGAGGGGCTGGTCGATCTGGCCCGAACCGTGCGCCGCTGCGCCGATTGCGGCAATTACGGCACCGGCGATCGCTGCGCCATATGCCGTGACGAGCGCCGCGACGGGCAGATCCTCTGCGTGGTCGAGGACGTGGCCGATCTCTGGGCGATGGAGCGCGCCGGCGTCTTTTCCGGTCGCTACCACGTGCTGGGCGGTCTGCTCTCGGCGCTCGACGGGGTCGGCCCCGAGGAACTCGGCCTGCCCCGGCTCGAGGGCCGTGTTCGCGGGGGCGAGATCCGCGAAGTGGTGCTGGCGCTGCCGGCCACGGTCGATGGGCGCACCACCGCCCATTACATCGCCGAACGGCTGCAGGGGGCGGGCGTGACCGTCAGCACACTGGCGCTGGGCGTGCCGGTGGGGGGCGAACTCGACTATCTCGACGAGGGCACGATCACCGCCGCCCTCCAGGCCCGCCGCCCCCTCTGACCCGCCTGCTCCGCCCCGGCGCCCCCGGCCATCCGCGGCCCGGCGCGCTGCTCCGCCCCTTGACCTTTGCCACGGAGGGGGCGATGGATCGGTCATCCGCGCCGACCATCGGGAAAGGCTGCCATGAAGAAGACCGACGTTGACGAGATGCGGGCCGAGAAGGAACGGGCCGCCCGCTGGTTCCGCGAGCTGCGCGACATGATCTGCGCCGCCTTCGAGCGCCTCGAGGACGAAGGCTGCGAGGGCCCGGGCGGCGAACTCCCCCCCGGCCGGTTCGAGCTGCGCGAGACCCGGCGCACCGGGCCGGACGGCAGCGACGGGGGCGGCGGTCTGATGAGCGTCATGCGCGAGGGGCGGATCTTCGAGAAGGTCGGCGTCAACGTCTCGGCCGTCCACGGCACCCTCTCCCCGGCGGCGCAGCGGGCGATGACGGCGGCGCGGGATCTGCCGGGGCTGGCGGAGGATCCGCGCTTCTGGGCCTCGGGCGTCTCCCTCGTCGCCCACATGCGCAACCCGAAAGTGCCGGCGGTGCACATGAACACCCGCATGTTCTGGACCCCGGCCGGCTGGTGGTTCGGCGGCGGCACCGACCTCAACCCCGCCATTCCCTTCGAGGAGGACACCGCTCATTTCCACGCGGTGCTGAGAAGCACCTGCGAGCGGCACGACCCGGCCTACTATCCCCGGTTCAAGGCCTGGGCGGACGAGTATTTCTTCATCCGGCACCGGAACCGGCCGCGCGGCGTCGGCGGCATCTTCTACGACGATCTCAACACCGGCGACTGGCAGGCCGATTTCGCCTTCACCCGCGACGTGGGCCGGGCCTTCCTCGAGGCTTTCGTGCCGCTGGTCGAGCGGCGGCGCAACGCGCCCTGGGGCGAGGCCGACCGCGAAGCCCAGCTCGTCCATCGCGGTCTCTACGCCGAGTTCAACCTCGTTTACGACCGCGGCACCCGGTTCGGCCTCGAGACCGGCCACGATGTCGAGGCGGTGCTGATGAGCATGCCCCCCCTCGCCCGCTGGCCCTGAGAAGGCCCCGTCCGGGGCACCTGCCCCCGCTCATCCCGGCCATGGGCGCCTCGGGCACCCCCCGGCCGCCCGCGCGTCCGTCTCATCGCGCAGCCATCGCTTCGGGCAGCCAGGTGACGAGGCCGGGAAAGGCGGTGATCAGCACCACCCCGACGAGCAGGAGGAGGAAGAAGGGCAGCGCCGCCCGGGCCACGGAAAGGATGTCGATGCCGGTCAGTCCCTGGATCACGAACAGGTTGAAGCCGACGGGCGGGGTGATCTGGCTCATCTCGACCACGATCACGAGGTAGATGCCGAACCACATCGGGTCGATGCCGGCGGCCTCGACCATCGGCAGGATGATCGAGGTCGTCAGCACCACCACCGAGATTCCGTCGAGAAAGCAGCCCATCACCACGAAGAACAGGGTGAGCGCGGCGAGAAGCTCGTATTTGCCCAGCCCCAGCGAGCTGATCCAGGCGGCGAGGTTGCGCGGCAGGCCGACGAAGCCCATGGCGATCGAGAGGAAGGCGGCGGCGGCGAGGATGAAGGCGATCATCGCCGAGGTGCGGGTGGCCGCGAGCAGCGCCTCGCCGAAGAGCCGCCAGGAGAAGCTGCCCGAAAGCGCCGCGATCAGCACCGAGAGGACGACGCCGAGCGCCGCCGCATCGGTCGGCGAGGCGATGCCGGTATAGATCGAACCGATCACCCCGGCGATGAGGAGCATCACCGGCAGAAGCCGCCTCAGCGCCGCCAGCCTATCGCGCCAGCCGGCATGTTCGCCCGGATCGGGGGCGATGCGCGGATCCATCAGCCCGCGCAGCATCACGTAGCCCGAGAAGAGCGCGGTCAGCACCAACCCCGGCACGACGCCGGCGATAAAAAGCCGGGCGATCGACTGGTCGGTGGCCACGCCATAGACGATGAGGATGATCGAGGGCGGGATCAGGAGGCCGAGCGTGGCCGAGCCGGCGAGCGTGCCGATCACCATGTCGCGCGGATAGCCGCGACGCAGCAGCTCGGGCACGGCCATGCGGCCGATGGTGGCGGCGGTGGCGGCCGAGGAGCCGGAAACGGCGGCGAAGATCGCCGAGCCGAACACGTTGACGTGCAGAAGCCGCCCCGGCAGCCGCCCGAGCCAGGGCGCAAGGCCGTGGAACATGTCTTCCGAGAGCCGCGAGCGCAGCAATATCTCGCCCATCAGGATGAACAGCGGCAGCGCGGCGAGCGACCAGGAATGGGAATGGCCCCAGATCGTGGTCGCCAGCACCAGCCCGGCCGGCGGGTTGGCGAAGGCGAGAATGGCGACGAGGCCGACGAGGAAGAGCGCCAGCGCCACCCATACGCCAAGCGCCAGAAGACCGACGAGCAGCCCGAGAAGGACGGTGGCGATCAGCGGATCGGACATCAGTTTCTCCTCCCTTCCCCGGTCGGCGCCGCCGCCATGTCGTCTGCCATGTCGATGGTGCCGCCGCCGGTCTCGTCCTGGTCGCGGATCACCGGGCTGCGGCGCAGGAGCGCCTGCACCAGAAGATCGGCGAAGGCGATGGCGAGGATCGCGAGCCCGAGCGTCACCACCGTCTGCGGGATCCATAGCGGCACGGCGATGATGCCGGGAGAGCGGTCACCATAGCGCCAGCTTTCGGCGACGAGCCCGGCCATGTGCCAGGAAGCGAAGACGCTGAAGACGAGACCGAGGGTCAGGGCGAGGAGTTCGGCGGCCCAGGCCAGCGGCCGCGGCAGGCGACCCGTCACGAGGTTGACGCGGATGTGCCCGCCCTCGACGAGCGTGTGGGCGAGGGCGAGGAAGGTCGCACCGGCGAGGAGGAAGCCGGCGAAATCGGCATAGGAGGGGATGGTGAAGCTCCAGTCCGGCCCGAAGAGACGCGCCAGAAGGTTGAGCAGCACCTGGGCGGTGACGATCAGGCAGATGGCAAGGATCGCCGCCGCCGCCAGCCAGCCGGAGACGAGATAGAGCCGATCGAGCAGGCGGCGCATGAGAACTTCTCCCTTCTGTTCCTCCGTTTCCGCGATCGGGGCTCCGGCCGGTGCTGCGGGCCGGCATCCCGGCCGCTCGTGCGGATCATGAACCGGCCGTCGCAGGAGCGGCCCCGCTTCTTCTGCCGGACGGAGCGGGCGAAGACGCCCGGCCTCTTGCGCGGCAGGAAGGCGCCTTTCCCCGGCGGTTCCCCGTTGCCGTCCTTTCCCTCGCCCGTCCCATCCGGCGTGAAAGAGCGGACGGGGCCAGACGCTTCTGCGGCGCCGATGCACCACCCGCTCCGCTTCCCCCCTGCGACGGCTCCGGGCATGTGCGTTCCCATGCAGGCGGAGACGGCAGGACGAAGACACTCGGATGAAGCGGTCGGGCAAGGTCGGTCGGGCGAAGGCGCCGGGGCGAACCCGGTCGGGAAGGGAGAGCCGGCCGCCGGGGCCGGCTCTCCGGGGCATCCGTCACTTCGAGGCGAGATAGGCCTCGAGCGCGGCGCCGGCCTCGGGCGAAGCATTGGCCTTCCAGTCCTCGAGCATGTCGGCCCCGATCTTCTTGAGACCGGCCATGAGCTCGGCGGAAGGTTCGGTGACCTTCATGCCGTTCTCGGCAAGGATCTTCGTCTTGGCCGCGGTTTCGGCCTTCGACATCTCCCAGCCGCGCTTCTCGGCTGCGGCCGCCGCCTCGAGAATCGCCTTCTGCGTCGCCGGATCGAGACCATCGAACACGCGCTTGTTGACGACGACGATGTTCTTCGGGATCCAGGCGTTGATCGGGGTGTAGTATTCGACGAAATCCCAGGCCTTGGAGCTCACCCCGGTGGAGGGCGAGGTGATCATCGCCTCGACCTGCCCGGTGGAGAAGGCCTGCGGAATGTCCGGCGCCTCGACCTGCACCGGCTGCGCTCCGGCCCGCTTGGCGAAATCCTCGAGAATGGCGTTGTAGGCGCGGAAGCGCAGCCCCGCCAGATCGGCGACCGAGTGGATCGGCTTCTTGGTATAGAGCCCCTGCGGCGGCCACGGCACGGCATAGAGCGGCATCAGCCCCTGCTTCTCGAGCAGCTCGGCCACCACCGGCTTCTGCGCCGCCCAGAGCTTCTCGGCCTCGGGGTAGGAGGTGGCGAGGAACGGCAGGCTGTCCATGCCGAAGGCCGGATCCTCGTTCGAAAGCCGCGAGAGGAAGAATTCGCCGATCGGCACCTGGCGCGACCGCACGGCGTTCTTGATCTCGGGGTGAGGATAGAGCGAGCCCGCGGAATGCACCTTGATCTTGAGCTTCCCGCCCGTGAGCCGCTCCACGTCCTTCGCGAATTCCATCACGTTCCGGGTATGGAACACCTTGTCGGAATAGGGTGTGGGCATGTCCCATGTCTCGGCCAGCGCCGGCACGGCCAGCGCCACCGCCGCGGCAAGGGATGTGGCAAATCGGATCATCTTCTCTCTCCCTGTCTTGCGGGGCTTTCCTGCCCCGGCTCCTCGGGCCCCGCCTTCGGCTCCGAACCGCCGGAAGCCGAGGCGTGCCCGCTCCTTCCTAGGACGACCCGATGCCGCAGGCAAGGCACCGCCCCGGCAGGGGTTCCAGGATCCCGCCCCGGTGATGCGGCCCGGTCGTCCGCATCGGAACCCGCCCCGGCAGCGGCCGCTTAACTTTCCCCGCCGCCCCGGCTATGAAGGCCGCGCACGGCCCGGGCGCGCCCAAGCTGCCCGGCGCCCGGAACAAACGAGAGCGACGGGAACCCACCATGAACGACACCGACATCAAGGTCTTCGGCCACAAGGCCCCCGATACCGACGCCACCTGCTCGGCCATCATCTGGGCATGGTATCTTTCCGAGGTGCAGGGCAAGCCGGCAACGCCCTTCGTCCTCGGCACGCCCAACAAGGAAGCCCGCTTCGTGCTCGAGCGCTGGGGCGTCGGGATGCCGGCACTCCTCGGCCCGCTCGGCGAAGGCGACGAGGTGGTGATCGTCGATACCAACAACCCCGCCGAGCTGCCCGAGGATCTCGACAAGGCCGACATCGCCGAGATCATCGACCATCACCTGCTCGCGGGCCTGACCACGCGCCGGCCGATCAAGGTGACGATCCGCCCGGTGGCGGCGACGGCGACGGTGATCCACTGGCTGGTCGGCCGCGACATGGAGCAGGCGCCCGACTGGGTGCGCGGGCTGATGCTCTCCTGCATCCTCTCCGACACGCTCGAATTCCGCTCGCCCACCACCACCCCGACCGACCGCGAGGTCGCCGAAGGACTCGCCCGGCAGCTCGGGATCGACATCCCCTCCTATGCCGCCGAGATGTTCCGCGCCAAGTCGGACGTGTCGGACTGTTCCGACGCCGAGCTCCTGCGGCTCGATTCGAAGAAATACGAGGTTGACGGCGTCAAGTTCCGCATCTCGGTGCTGGAGACCACCGCTCCCGAGGTGGTGCTGGCCCGCAAGGAGGGGCTGATGGCGGCGATGGAAACGGTCGCCCGCGAGGACGGGGTCGATCAGGTGCTGCTCTTCATCGTGGACATTCTCGAGGGCAAGGCGACCCTCCTCGTGCCGAACGACCTCGTGCGCAAGGTCGCCGAAAAGAGCTTCGGGGCGAAGGTCGAGGGCGACACCGTCACCCTGCCCGGCATCGTCTCGCGCAAGAAGCAGATCATTCCCGCTCTCAAGGTCTGAGGCGCCGCCGCCGACCACGCCATCCCCGGGCCCCGACCCGCCGTCGGGGCCCTTCCTGCATCCGCCGGCAGGGCCGCGTGCCACCCCCTTCCGGGAATGCTGCCGGAAAACGGCACGGGATCCGCGCCGGCCGCCTTCGGGCGCTTCCCTCTGGACCTCGCCGGGGCGCGGTCATAATGTCGCGCCTGCAACGACAGAGGGAGGCAGCGATGGCGGTCGGCACGAACATCCGCACCTGGTTCGAGGGCAAGTGGCACGAGGGCGACGTGCCGATCATGCGCGCGGCCGACCACGGCAGCTGGCTCGGCTCCACGGTCTTCGACGGCGCCCGCCATGCCCACGGCCTCGCCCCCGACCTCCTTGCCCATTGCCGGCGGGTGAACCGGTCGGCCGAGGCGCTCGGCCTCACCCCCACCATGCCGGCCGAGGAGATGTTCGAACTCGTCTGGCAGGGGTTGCGCCTCTACCCGGAGGGCACGCCGCTCTACATCCGGCCGATGTATTGGGGCATCGACGGCGGAATCGGCGCCATCGCACCCGCCCCCGAGACGGTGGGCTTCGCCCTCTGCCTCGAGGAAATCCCCCTGGCGCCCGAGACCCACAGCCAGACCCTGTGCACCACCTCCTTCCGCCGGCCGGTACTGGCCGACGCCGTGGTCAACGCCAAGGCCGGCTGCCTCTACCCCAACAATGCCCGCATGATCCGCGAAGCCCGCGCCAGGGGATTCGACAACGCCCTCGTCGCCGACGCCCTCGGCAATGTCGCCGAGAGCGCCACCGCCAACGTCTTCATCGTCAAGGACGGGGTGGTGAAGACGCCGATCCCGAACGGCACCTTCCTTGCCGGCATCACCCGCAGGCGCCATATCCGGCTTCTGCGGGCGGCGGGCTACGATGTGCGCGAGGCAGTCCTGAGCTTCGACGATGTGCGCGCCGCCGACGAGGTGTTCCTCACCGGCAACATGCACAAGATCACTCCCGTCACCCGTTTCGAGGATGTCGCCTATCCCGTCGGGCCGGTGGCCGGGGAAGCGCGGCGGCTCTACTGGCAATGGGCACGGCAGAGCGCGGGAGCCCGGGGCGATCTTGCCGCCGCGCTCGCCGAGGAGGCGGCCGAGGTCGAAACCGGCTGATCCGCCCCCGGCCGGGAAGCGCGCCGCCTGCAGCGGCAACGGCGTTTTCCGCCGGGGCGCGTGCCATCCGGGGCGCCCCGCCCCGCGGGCCCTGCCCTTTCGTCGCACCGGGACCTTGGCCCTTGCCAAAGCCCGCCCGCTGGAAGATCATCACCCCGATGAGCGAGACTGCCGACACGACCGGAAGCGAACAGCGCACCGAAGAGCGGATGCGGCCCGGACCGCACCCTGGCGAACGTCGGCTGCGCAAGTTTCTCGTCGTGCTCGACGACAGCCGCGAATGTCTCAACGCCATGCGCTTTGCCGCCATGCGCGCCGAGAAGACCGGCGGCGGCGTCGTCATCCTCGCCGTCATCCCGCCCGAGGAATTCAATCACTGGATCGGCGTGCGCGACCTGATGCGCGAAGAGGCCGCCGAGCGCATCCGGGCCCATTACGAGGTCTTCGCCAAGTGGATGCGCGACAAGCACGGCATCGACCCCGAACTCGTCATCCGCGAAGGGGAGCCGGTGGAGGAAATCCTCGGTCAGATCCGCGACGATCCGGCGATCGGCGTGCTCGTTCTCGGTGCCGGCACCGACCGGTCGGGTCCGGGCCCCCTCGTCTCCCAGCTCTCGCGCGCCTCGGGCACGTTGCCGGTGCCGATCACCATCGTGCCGGGGGGGTTATCGAAGGAGGAGCTCGAGGCCGTCACCTGAAGCGCCGCGGCGCCCTCTCGCGTGAATGGCGAAACGCAACCGCGTCTCGTCCGCGCAATGAAGAAGCGCCCCCTTCCTCCGCCCGGTTCGCGAAGGGCGAAGCGCAGGCACTCCCTGCCCCTTGCTTGGACCGTCAGCCGAAGCGGCAGCGCCCCCCTTCCCCGCCCCGCAGCGCGACCCGACCTGCCGCCGCACCGATTGACTTGCCCCCTCACGATGCACATATAGGCGCAACGAGAGGAGCCTTCCCATGTTCATCCAGACCGAAACCACACCCAACCCGGCAACGCTCAAATTCCTGCCCGGACAGGCCGTCGTGCCCGGCGGCACCGCCGATTTCACCGATGCCGAGAGCGCCGCCCGCTCCCCGCTGGCGCAGCGGCTCTTCGCGGTGGACGGGGTCGAAGCGGTCTTCCTCGGCCCCGACTTCATCACCGTCACCAAGCGCGAGGACGTGGCGTGGGACCACATCAAGCCCGCCATCCTCGGCGCCATCATGGAACACTACCAGTCGGGCCTGCCGGCGGTCGGGACCGACGAGCGCCGGGGCGGGCATGGCGATGTCGGCGAAGAAGGGCCGGACAGCGACATCATCCGCAAGATCAAGGAACTGCTCGACACCCGCGTGCGCCCCGCCGTGGCCCAGGACGGCGGCGACATCACCTTCCACGGCTACGAGGAGGGCGTCGTCTATCTCCACATGCAGGGCGCCTGCGCCGGCTGCCCCTCGGCGACGATCACCCTCAAGATGGGGATCGAGAACCTGCTCAAGCACTACATCCCCGAGGTGGTCGAGGTGCGGCCCGTCGGCGTGAACTTCTGATCCCCGACCGGCCCGCCGGAAGAAGCGGGGGAAGGGCCCGGCGGCAGGGCGCGGGAGCGCCACGGAAGGGGCCGAGGACGCGGCGAAAGAGGACAGCGGCGGAAACCGCGGGAAAAGGCAAACTGGTCCGCCGCGGCCCGGACAGGCTGCCTGCCCCGTATTCTCCCGGATGAAAGAGCAGCCACGATGGACCACCATTCGACGCGAAGCGGCCCGATCCTCGCCTTCGACACCTCGGGGCCGTGGCTCTCGGCGGCGCTTGTCGAGAAGGGCGTGGTGCGGCTCGCCCGCCACGAGGAAATGGCCCGCGGCCAGGCCGAGCGGCTCTTCGTCCTCCTCGAGGAGATGCTGCGCGAGGCCGGGCGCGCCTGGGGCGAGCTTGCCGCGCTCGGGGTCGGCATCGGACCGGGGAACTTCACCGGCATCCGCATCGCCGTCGCCGCCGCTCGCGGCCTTTCCCTCGCCTTGGGGATCCCGGCCCATGGCGTGAGCCGCTTCGAGGCCCTGGCCGAGAGTGCCCCCCGCCCCGCCCTTCTCGCGCTCGACGCCCGGCGCGAGCGGCTCTGGCTGGCGCGCCTGGGCGCGGACGGCCCCGAAGAACCGGTGCTCGTTCCCCTCGCCGAAATCGAAAGGCATCCCGTGCTCGAAGGACTGCCTGCCACGGCACCGGTCATCGGCGAGAGGGCCGGGGAGATCGCCGCCCGCATCGACCGGCCTGCCCGTGCCCCGGCCTTGACGCTCGGCACGGCCATCGCCCGCATCGCCGCCCGCCGCGACCCGGCCGGGGCCACGCCGCCGGCGCCGCTCTATCTGCGGCCGGCCGATGCCGCGCCGCCTTCGGAGCCGCCGGTGCCGATCCTCGATGCATGAGCCGGTGGATCCATGTGCCGGCGCATGAAGGAAGAACTCCGCTCCCCTCGCCCCGGCGACGCCGCGATCGCCGAGCTGGCCGCGGTGCATCGTGCCGCCTTTCCCGAAGCCCCCTGGTCGGAGGCGGCGCTGGGAGATCTCTGCGCATCCCGCGGCGCGCTTCTCGTCACCGAGGAGGAACGGGGCGTCCTTCAGGGCTTCGCCCTGGCCCGGGTGACGCTCGACGAGGCCGAACTCCTCACCATCGCCGTGCGCCCCGCGGCCCGCGGCCGGGGGGTCGGCCGGCGGTTGATGACGCGGCTGACGGAGAGGCTCGCGGACCGGGGCGTGGCCCGTCTCCATCTCGAGGTCGCCGCGGACAATGCCGCCGCCCGGGCGCTCTATGCCGCCTGCGACTTCGTCGAGACCGGGCGGCGCAAGGGGTATTACCGGACGGGGCGCACGCGCCCTGCGGACGCGCTGCTTCTCACCCTTCTTCTGCCGGGCTGATCTTCTCTCCCGGCCGGCCCGCCGGAACGCCCCCCTCGAGGAGACGGGAGAGAATCGCGGGCAGCATCCGCTCGAGATCCTCGGCGACGAGGCCAGGGCCGTGCAGCCGTGCGGCCTCGACATGGCACCAGATCGCGACCGCGGCCGCCTCCCGCCCCTCCCGGCCCGCGGCGAGAAGCGCCCCGATCATGCCGGAAAGCACGTCCCCCGCCCCGGCCGTCGCCAGCCACGGGGCGGCCCGTTCGTAAAGCGCCGGATGCAGAAGCGGCCGCGCCCCGGACACGGCAACCAGCGTCGCCGCTCTCTTGAGAACGACGACCGCGCCCGCCTCCTCCGCCGCCTGTCCGGCGAGGGCCACCCGGTCGATCGGCCGCCCGTCCGCGGGCAGGAGCCGCGGGAAGAGGCGGCGAAACTCGCCCATGTGCGGGGTGAGGACGATGCGGCGGCGCAGCGGATGGTCCCGCAGCCGCGCGAAGAAGCTCCGGGTCCGCTCCGCCATCAGCGACAGCGCATCGGCATCGAGCACGAGGGGCAGATCGGCCGCGAGCGCCGCCTCGAGGAGCGCCCGCCCCCGCGCGTCGCGGCCGAGGCCGGGGCCGATGACGATGGCGGCGATCTTTCGCTCGCGAACGGTCCGCGCAAGGTCCTCCCCGCTCTCGCATGTCGTGAGCATCACCGCATCGAGACGGGCGGCATTCTCGCCGATCGCCGCTGCGGGCACGCCGAGGGTGACGAGCCCGGCGCCGAAACGCAGCGCCGCCCGGGCCGCGAGCCGCGCAGCCCCCCCCTTGCCGCTCCCGCCGCCGATCACGAGCAGATGGCCGCGCTGGTACTTGTGGACGAGCGGATCACGCGGCACCGGCGCCTCGAGCGGCACCGTCCCGGCCCGGATCTCGCCGAGAACGCCCGTCTCCCGCGCCGCCAGCGCCGCCACGTCTTCTGCGATGCCGATGGGCCGGATCGCGAGGCCCCGCGTCCGTTTCGGCCCCTCCCCGAGATAATGGCCGCGCCTGGGAGCCTCGAAGGTGACGGTGAGATCGGCCACCGCCGCCATGTCCGCCGGTGCGAGCAGGGCGCCGGTGTCGGCATCGAGCCCCGAGAGAATGTCCACGGCCACGAGCCCCGCCCCCCCGGCCGCGGCGGCGTCGAGCGCCCGGGCCACCACGAGCGGGATCGGCCGGGCAAGGCCGGTGCCGAAGACGGCATCGAAGACGAGCCGTCCCCGCGCCATGTCTGGGCCGAAGGCGGCAAGAGGCTCGACGCGCCCCCCCGCCGCCTCGAAGGCGGTTCGGGCGGCGGCGGCATCGGGTGGCAGCGCCCGGGCCGGGTCGAGCGCGAAAAGCCGCACATCCCACCCTTCGCGCAGCAGAAGCCGGGCGATGACGTAACCGTCACCGCCATTGTTGCCCGGCCCGGCCAGAACCGCCGCCTGCCCCGGCGCCCAGAAACGGGCGGGCCAATGGGCGCGCACCGCCTCGAGCACCGCATGCCCGGCCCGCTCCATCAGCACCGCGCCCGCGATTCCCCGTGCCATAGCCGCCTTTTCGGCGGCACGCATCTCGGCGCTGGTCAGGATCGGCGCCACAACCGTCATCGCTTTGCCCTTTTCTTGTGCATCCGTGCATTATATCCAGGCAAGAGACCTCGTCCGCCCGCGGCGAGGATCGACCACCCCCTGCCGGGTTTGCGCCCCCCTGCCAGTCGGGGTTTCCTGCGGATGACCGATCCGGCACGCCCGCCCCGTCACCGGCAGGCTCGCCGCGCCCCCTGCGGGCCCGGGGCCACGATGACGGGGCGACGAACAGCCGATGGCCGCGGGGAAGGCCAGGTCATCCGAACAACCGAATGCCGAAGGAGGCCTTCATGAAAAAGATCGAAGCCATTATCAAGCCTTTCAAGCTCGACGAGGTCAAGGAAGCGCTCCAGGAGGTCGGCGTGCAGGGCCTCAGCGTCATCGAGGTCAAGGGGTTCGGCCGCCAGAAGGGCCATACCGAGCTCTATCGCGGCGCCGAATATGTCGTGGACTTCCTGCCCAAGGTGAAGATCGAGATCGTCCTGGCCGACGACATGGTCGATCAGGCGGTCGAGGCGATCATCTCCGCCGCCAACACCGGCAAGATCGGCGACGGCAAGATCTTCATTTCGCCGGTTGAAGACGCTATTCGCATTCGCACGGGCGAGCGGGGCGAGGACGCGCTCTGATTCGGCCCCCACTGCCAGCGAGCCCCGGGGCCGCCCCCCCGGGCTCGAAAGTTCCACCGAGGCGCAACAGAAGGCTGCACAGATGAGCGACAAGGAAAACGTCATCAGGACGATCAAGGACGAGGAGATCGCCTATGTCGATCTCCGCTTCACCGACCCGCGCGGCAAGCTTCAGCACGTGACGGTGCTGGCCGATCAGGTCGATGAGGATTTTCTCGACGAGGGTTTCATGTTCGACGGTTCCTCGATCGCCGGCTGGAAATCGATCGACAAGTCCGACATGAAGCTGATGCCCGACGCCGCCTCGGCCTATGTCGATCCGTTCTATGCCGAGAAGACCCTCTGCCTGCACTGCACCGTCCACGAACCGGATACCGGCGAACTCTATGACCGCGACCCGCGGGCCACGGCCGAGAAGGCGGAAGCCTATCTGAGGTCTTCGGGTATCGGCGATACCGCCTATTTCGGTCCCGAAGCCGAATTCTTCCTGTTCGACGACGTGCGCTTCGCCGTCGAGATGAACAAGGTGTCCTACGAGGTCGATGCCATCGACGGCTCCTGGAACACCGACACCGAATACGAGATGGGCAACAAGGGGCACCGGCCCGGCATCAAGGGCGGCTATTTCCCGGTGAACCCGGTCGATCACGGTCAGGACATCCGCTCGGAGATGCTCTCCACCATGAAGCGCATCGGCATGAAGGTGGACAAGCATCACCACGAGGTGGCCTCCTGCCAGCACGAGCTCGGCCTCGTCTTCAACTCGCTGAAGAAGCAGGCCGACGAGCTGCAGAAATACAAGTATGTCATCCACAACGTCGCCGACGCCTACGGCAAGACCGCGACCTTCATGCCCAAGCCGATCGCCGGCGACAACGGCACCGGGATGCACGTCAACCAGTCGATCTGGAAGGACGGCAAGCCGCTGTTCGCGGGCGACAAGTATGCCGACCTGTCGGACGAGGCGCTGTGGTATATCGGCGGCATCCTCAAGCACGCCCGGGCGCTCAACGCCTTCACCAACCCCTCGACCAACTCCTACAAGCGCCTGATCCCCGGCTTCGAGGCGCCGGTGCTTCTGGCCTATTCGGCCCGCAACCGCTCGGCCTCGATCCGCATCCCCTGGGCCGAAAGCCCGAAGGCCAAGCGGATCGAGACCCGCTTCCCCGATCCGGCGGCCAACCCCTATCTGGCCTTCTCGGCGCTGCTGATGGCCGGCCTCGACGGGATCCGGAACAAGATCGATCCGGGCGAGCCGTCCGACAAGGATCTCTACGACCTGCCCCCCGAGGAGCTGGCCGAGATCCCGACGGTCTGCGGCTCGCTGCGCGAGGCGCTCGAGGCGCTCGAGGCCGATCACGAATTCCTGCTCGAGGGCGGCGTCTTCACCCGCGATCAGCTCGAAGGCTACATGGAGCTCAAATGGGAAGAGGTCTATGCCTTCGAACACACGCCGCATCCGGTGGAGTTCAAGATGTATTACAGCTGCTGACAGGCGGCGACGGATGGAAAACGGGGCCTTCGGGCCCCGTTTTCGCTCCGCGGGCCGGGGAGCGCAGCAGCACGAACCACGCGCGCCGAGCTCGCGGCCCCCTTCCCCTTCCGCGAAACGGAACCGCTGCCACGCCCCTTGCCGGCGCTCACGCCGGCCCCGTCCCTTCCTGCGGATCGACGAGCCCGAGTGCGGCGGCGAGATCGGGCGGGATCCCGCGGCGCGCCCGCCCATCGAGCCGCCGGGCTTCCATGACGGTGGTATGGATGGCGAAGAGCAGCGCCCCCGTTCGCGGCAGCCGCAGCAGCAGCTGGCGCTCCGCCCGCAGCCACGGCCCGCCCCCCTTGCCCCCCGGCAGCGGATCGGGGTGGAAAAGGCAGGGAACGGGCCAGGCGAGCCGGTTCATGCGCCAGACCGGGCGACCCGGTGGAAGGCGGCCGAACATCCGGTCGACCCGACGGGCCAGATCGGCGTCATAGGCCGCCACCGGCCCGTGGATCGCCGCAAGCGGCCGGCCGAGCTTCTCGTCGAGCCGCCAGGCCGCGGGAAAGGCGAGAAAGGCCGCCGCAAGCGCCAGGCCGTCGCCCTCGGGCAACAACAGGCAGAGATCCGACTGCACCAGCCGACCGGCCACGGCCAGCGGGTGATCCGTCTTCAGCGGCACCGTCTCCCCGTCGGGCCGCGTGGCCCGATCGGCGGCGATGCACCAGCCGGGCCGTCCCTGCAGCCGGCCGAGCACGAGAGCCTTCAGCTCCTCGGCTGCCGCCTGCGCCGGAGCCCCACCCGCGGCGAAGACCCTGCCCGCCTCATGGCGGCGCAACCAGTCGCGAAAGGCCATCTGCCGGGCGAAGACCTCGTCCTCCCACGGCCAGTCGTCGGGCACGAGCGGCTTCAGCCCGGGCAGACGCGCCAGTGCCGGATCCTGCCACGGGACGGCCGGCAACCGCTCCTGGCAGATCCTGCGGAAACGGGCGGGCACCGGGCCGCGGTCGCGTATCCTGCCCCCTCCCCGCACCCTCAGCCGCCGAGCGCGGTGCGGCTGTCGGCCGGCGTTTCGTTGCGCCGCGTCATCGTGTAGTCGCGCACCACCTCGGCCACGGTGATGCGATAGTCGGCGAAGATCCCCTCGCGTGCTGCCCGCTGCGCCGCCCGATGGGCCGGATGGTTGCGCCAGCGGCGGATCGCATCTTCGTCCGCCCAGCGGGAGACGGAAACGAAGCGCCCCGGCGTTGTCACGCTCTCGTAACGTTCGACGCCCAGGAAGCCCTCGATGTCGGCCACCGCCGCGCGCAGCGCCTCGGCATGGGCGAAATAGTCGTCCTCCCGCCCCTGCCGCGGCGTGAACTCGAATATCTCGATCAGCATGGGCTCCTCCTTCGCGAACTCCGGCAGCACGGGTTTATCGGCCCGGCTGCCCCCTCCCGGCTCACACCGCTTCACGCCCCTTCACCTCGGGCCGAGCGGGAGCATCGGCGATTGATCCCGCCCCGGCAAGGGCGCATCCTGCCCCGGAGCCGGGAAACCGCAAGGGAGGACACATGGAACGCGTGCACAGAATCGACATCACCGGACGAGACGGGCAACGCCTCGCCGCCGTGCTGCATCATCCGCTCGGGCCGCGGCGGGCCACGGCCCTTCTCGCTCACTGCTTCACCTGCGGCAAGGACCTGCCGGCGGCGCGGCGCATCGCCGGGCGGCTGGTGGCGGCCGGAATCGCCGTGATGCGTTTCGACTTCACCGGCCTCGGCGAGAGCGGAGGGGGTGCGCTGCGCGGCTTTGCCGGCGAGGTCGAGGACATCCTCGCCGCCGCGGAGCGTCTCGGGGAAGACGGCATGGGCCCCGAACTTCTCGTCGGTCATTCGCTGGGCGGCAGTGCCGTGCTCGCCGCCGCGGCGGACATTCCGGCCGCAAGGGCGGTGGTCACGATCGGGGCACCTTTCGATCCGGCCCATGCCCTGGCCCGGGCGGAGGAAGCGGGTGGGCGGGTGACCATCGCCGGCCGCAGCTTCCCCGTCTCGCCACGCTTCTTCGCGGATTTCGCCGACCACGACCCCGCCCCCCGCATCGCCGCCCTCTCGCGGTCCGGCAAGGCGTTGCTCGTGATGCACGATCCGATGGACGAGGTGGTGTCGATCGACCATGCCAGCCGCATCTTCCTCGCTGCCCGCCACCCCAAGAGTTTCGTCTCCCTCGAAGGGGCGGGCCACCTGCTGCACCGGGCCGCGGACGCGGAATATGCCGCCGGGGTGATCGCCGCCTGGGCCGAACGCTACCTGCCCGCGGCCGCCGCCGCGGCGGAGCCGGCCGAAGGGGTGGTCCGCGTCTCCGAAGCCGACCCGGAAGGCTTCCTCCAGGACATCCGCGCCGGCCGGCACACGCTTCTGGCCGACGAACCCGCAACCGTCGGCGGCGCCGATCTCGGCCCTTCGCCCTATCAGCTCCTGGCCGCCGCGCTCGGGGCCTGCACGAGCATGACCATCCGCATGTATGTCCGCCGCAAGGGCTGGCCGCTCGAACATGTCGAGGTGGATGTCACGCACGAGAAGGTCCACGCCGCCGACTGCGCCGATTGCCGCCCCTCGGACCGGATCGACCTGTTTCGTCGCCGGATCCGTCTCGAAGGGCCGCTCGACGCGGCGCAGCAGGCGCGGATCGTCGAGATCGCCGATCGCTGCCCGGTTCACCGCACGCTCACACGGGGCGCCAGGGTCGAGACCGTTCTCGACAAGGAGGAGACGTGAGAAGCCCTCGCCACGCAGGCCGGCAAGGATGGCAGAGGCGGAAGATCGCGCTCGGCAAACCCGTGATCACACCGCGGTCGGAATCACGCCGTTCCTTGGTTGGAATACGTTGTGATCACGAAACGGCACCGCGACAGCCGCGCACCGGCCCCCGGAGAACGCAGGGCGAGGCGCCCTCAGCCACGCCCCGCGGGTTTGCGCCGCCCGGCCGCACCGCCGCGGCGCCGGGGAGGGCGGGGTTCTCCACGCGCCGCCGCCGCGAGCAGCACCGTCATCGGATGATCGGGCCACAGGATGGCGTAACGGCCGAGAAGCCGGCGGGCCGCCTCTTCGGGCCGCTCGATCCCCAGAAGCCAGTCGAGGAAGATCGTTCGGCATTCGGCGGCGCTCACCCGTTCCATCGCATAGGCGGCGGCGATCACGCCGCGCGGATCGTCGGGGCCGTTCTCTCGCGTCATGGTCATTCCGCTTCTCCCGCACACGCTCCCGCAGACCGGCGAGGTCGGGGCCGCTCAGCCCGAGAGCCGCACAGGGCGGCCCCTGTCGGGATGATTGTTCCTTGCTGCGATTGTGCTGCGAGCAGTCCCCCCGAAGCGGGGCATCGGGCGCGACATCGGGAGAAAGGCTCTCGAACGCGACATGCACCGCCCCCTCACCCGCAAGGCGCAGAACCGGCTGCGGCCAGGGCCGCCGCTCCTGTTCCTTTCCCGCCATGCAGCTCTCCTCCCGTTTTCCCGACTTCCCAGACGCCTTCGGCGTGATGGCGCCCCGAACGCTCCGGGTCAAGCCGACGAAGGGACGGCACGGGAAAGCAGGGGCGTGGCATCGTCTCGCGCATCGTCTCGGACCGAAGGACATCCCACCGGACCATGCGCGCGGAGGGGGCGGCGGTTCTCGCCTTGTCCGCGGGAGTGCGGACGCGATGGCTCGGCCGGCCCGAGGATCGGTCGATGGCGGTTTTCCGTGCAGACGGCGCTTCCGCCTGCCGGGCGCGGCATTGCCGGGCTCTGCCGCCGCAGGCAACGGCCGCAAGGGCGCATGTCCTCCCGATGGCGGAAAGCCGATGGCGGAAATGCGCTCTTGCCGTTCCATCGACGGTGAAAGCAGCTCCCGATCGCCCGACCTCCGATGCCCGCGGGCCGGATCAGCCGGCCGCGCTTGCCGGTGGCAGATCGTCTTCCGCAAGGGAAGCGGCTTCCTTGCGGCTTTCGGGAGTCTCGACAAGGATCGGTCCGTCCTCCTCCACGAGCTCGACCACCGCGGCCCCCTCGGGCTCCGCCTCGGCCGCCTTGCTCCGCCGCCTGCTACGGCGCGGCGCGTCTCCGCTCCCCTCTTCCGCCGGGGCGGCCTCGCCCGCCCCTTCCGCGGCGGGCCGGGCGACGGCCTCCTCCTGTCCGCTCTCGGCCACGGCCTCGGTGCCACCCTTTCGCCGGTTCGGGCGCCGGCCCCGGCCCGCACGGCGGCGGCCGGTCTCGCCCTCGGCGCCGCCCGCGCTTCCGGTCGCCACGGCCGGCAGATCGGACGGCACCCCGGCCGCGCTCTCGCCGCCCTGCGCCTCTTCCTCGCGGGCGGCCTGAGCCGCACGCTCGGCGGCCCGGGCGGCCTCGCGGGCCTCGCGCTCGGCGCGGCGGCGGGCCTCGCGGGCCTCACGCTCGAGCCGGCGCCGCTCGGCCTCGGCCTCCTCGGCCCGGCGGCGCTCCTCCATCTCGCGCTGCGCTTCGGCCAGAAGCCGCACGTAATGTTCGGCATGCTGCAGGAAATTCTCGGCGGCGATCCGGTCCCCCGACAGGGAAGCGTCCCGGGCGAGGGCCTGATACTTCTCGATGATCTGCTGCGGCGTTCCCCGCACCTTGCCGGCCGGCCCCGAGCTTTCGAAGACCCTGTTGGCCACATTGCCGAGCGAGCGCCGGCCCTGGTTGCGACCGCGTCCACGCGATTTGTTCGGTGATCTCATTTCAATCCGTTTTCCTGCTGATCCGGGTGACTCCGGGCGCTGCCCGCATTGCACCTCGGTTCGGGCCAAGCCCGACACCTGCCGGTTCTCCCCCCCGGCTCTGCGCCCCGGGAGATCCTTGCGCCCATCCCAGCCGGGGCTCCGGCTGGCCGTTCGCTCATCCTCGTGTCCTGCTCCGGCAGGGCACGCGATGCCATGCGGCATCCTTCGAGGAAGTCAGAAACCTCGACGCCTCCGCGCCCTGGCCCGCCGATTCTGCAATCTGCGGGCCGCCCGATCTCGCGATCCGGGCGCGCCGTCCGTCCGCCCCCTATTACCAGCCCTTTGCCGCCTTCCTCAAGGGAGAAAGCGCAAAAAGATGACGATCACGTTAACATTCCCGTGGTTTTCGACCGAAAACCCGTCTTTCGTGACCTTTTCGCATCATCCGCGGAAATCTCCTTCGCCTTGGAAGGCCCTACCGCATCATGCTGCAGGGCAAGGCGCCTGCTCATGGATGCCGTTCGTGGCCGTGGCTTCCGGCGGCGCACGGCCGCATGCCCTGCACCACCCGGTCACGCCCGTCGAGATCGGGCAGGACGACGACATCGACGAGCCCCGCCGCCCGGAACAGCGCCGCCACCGCCGCGCCCTGTTCGGGGCCGATCTCGACCAGAACCCGCCCCCCCGGCGCCAGATGCGGCCCGATCCCGGCAAGAATCGTGCGATAGGCGACGAGACCGTCCACCCCGCCATCGAGCGCAAGACGCGGTTCGTGGAGCCGCACCTCGGGGGCAAGCGCCGCCATCTCGTCCGTGGCGACATAGGGCGGGTTGGCCACCACCAGATCGAATTGCCCCTGCACCGCCGCCCACCAGTCGGAGCGGAGAAGATCGAGCCGACCGGCCACGCCGTGACGGCGGGCATTCTCCGCCGCCACGGCCAGGGCCTCGGGCGAGAGATCGACCGCCACCCCCGTCGCCGCCGGCCGTTCCGCCAGCAGGGTGACGGCGATCGCGCCCGAGCCGGTGCCGAGGTCGATCAGTCGCGTGAAGGGCGCGGCGAGTGCCGCCTCGATCAGGCATTCGGTCTCGGGGCGCGGGTCGAGCACCACCGGGGAGACGGTGAAGACGCGACCGAAGAACTCGCGGGCCCCGACGAGATGCGAGAGCGGCCGCCGGCGGCAGCGTTCCTCCACGAGAGCACGAAAGCGGGCGGCGACAGGGGGCGGCACCGCCTCGCCCAGCACCAGCGTCAGCCGATCGGCCGGGATGCCGAGCGCATGGGCCAGGAGGCGGCGCGCATCGCGGGCCGGCGCCTCGATGCCGGCGGCGGCCATTTGCGCCGCAGCCCCGGCAAGAAGCAGCCGGGCCGGCGGGCCGTCGCCGCCCGGGGCGCCCTCTTCCGCACCCGCCCCCGTCATGGCGCCTTCGTCACGGCCTCGCCCTCGAGCGCGGCGAGCTTGCGGGCCTCGTCCTCGGCCAGGAGCGCGTCGATGATCTCGTCGAGATCCCCCTCGAGGATCTCGGGCAGGCGGTAGAGGGTGAGACCGATGCGGTGATCGGTCACCCGCCCCTGAGGGAAATTGTAGGTGCGGATCCGTTCCGAACGGTCCCCGCTGCCGACCTGGGCACGGCGGGCGTCGGCCCGGGCGCTCTCGGCCTCGCGGCGCTTCAGATCGTAGAGCCGCGCCCGCAGGATCCGCATGGCGATGTCGCGGTTGCGATGCTGGGACTTTTCCGAGGAGGTGACGGTGATCCCCGTCGGCAGATGGGTGATGCGGACCGCCGAATCGGTGGTGTTGACGTGCTGCCCGCCGGCACCGGAGGCGCGCATGGTGTCGATGCGGATTTCCGACGGGTCGATCGTCACATCGAGATCCTCCGCCTCGGGCAGCACGGCGACGGTGGCGGCCGAGGTATGGATCCGCCCGCCCGATTCGGTAACCGGCACCCGCTGCACCCGATGGACGCCGCTCTCGAACTTGAGACGGGCGAAGACCCCCTGCCCCGTCACCCGCACCACCACCTCGCGCACCCCCCCGAGCTCGCTTTCGGACAGCGAGACGATCTCGAAGCGCCAGCCCCGCCTCTCGGCGTAGCGCTGATACATCCGCAGCAGATCGGCGGCAAAGAGCGCCGCCTCCTCGCCGCCGGTGCCCGCGCGGATCTCGAGCACGGCGGCGCGCTCGTCGGCCTCGTCGCGCGGCAGAAGCGCCAAGCGCACCCGCCGCTCTGCCCCGGGAAGCGCGGCGGCGATTCGCGCGAGCTCCTCCTCGGCGAGCTCGCGCATCTCCGGATCGGCCTGCATGGCCTCGGCCTCCGCCCGCTCCCGCAGGAGACGGCGCCAGGCCGCGATCGCCTCGACCACCGGCCTGAGCTGCGCATGTTCGCGGGCAAGGCGGGCGAACTCGTCCCCCCCCGGCCCCTCGGCCATGCGCGCCTCGATGTAGGCGAAGCGCCGGCAGATTTCGTCGATGCGATCCTCGGGCAGCATGGGAGCGGAGTGCCCGAAGCGGCGCGGCGGGTCAAGGGAGCCGCCCCGCGGCGCCGTCAGGCGGCATCATCCGCGACCCCCTGCGCCGTGCGCGCCGCCTCGATGGCGGCGGCCTTCTCTTCGACGAGGCGGACGATCTCGTCGAGCATGTCGGCATTGGCGAGGCGGTGGGCCTGGCGGCCGTCGAGATAGATCATGCCGTGATCCTTGCCGCCCCCGGTAAAGCCGATATCGGTCAGCAGCGCCTCGCCGGGCCCGTTGACCACGCAGCCGATGATCGAGAGCGTCAGCGGCGTGTGGACATGGGCAAGGCGTTTCTCGAGCTCGGCGACGGTCGCGATCACGTCGAATCCCTGCCGGGCGCAGGAGGGGCAGGAGATGATGTTGACCCCGCGATGGCGCAGCCCGAGAGCCTTGAGAATCTCGTAGCCGACCCGCACCTCCTCCACCGGGTCTGCCGAGAGCGAGACGCGGATCGTGTCGCCGATCCCCATCCACAACAGGTTGCCAAGCCCGATGGCCGACTTGACCGTGCCCGTCGTCAGCCCTCCGGCTTCGGTGATGCCGAGATGCAGGGGCGCATCGGTCAGCTCGGCAAGCTGCTGATAGGCGGCGGCGGCGAGAAACACGTCGGACGCCTTCACCGACACCTTGTAGTCGCGAAAGTCGTGCTCCTCGAGGATCCGCATGTGCTCGAGGGCGCTCTCGACCAGCGCATCGGGGCACGGCTCGCCGTATTTCTCGAGCAGATGCTTCTCGAGCGAGCCGGCATTGACGCCGATGCGGATGGCGCAGCCGTGGTCCCGGGCCGCACGGATCACCTCGGCGATGCGCTCGGGCGCGCCGATATTGCCGGGGTTGATCCTGAGGCAGGCGGCACCGGCCTCGGCGGCCTCGATCGCACGGCGGTAGTGGAAGTGGATGTCGGCGATGATCGGCACCGGGCTTTCGCGCACGATCTCGGCCAGCGCTCCGGTCGAGGCTTCGTCGGGCGTGGAGACACGCACGAGGTCGGCCCCCGCCGCGGCCGCGGCCTCGATCTGGGCGAGGGTGGCGGCCACGTCGCGCGTGTCGGTGTTGGTCATGGTCTGGACGGCGATCGGTGCTCCGTCGCCGATCGGCACCGTGCCGACATGGATGCGGCGCGAACGCCGCCGCTCGATCCGCCGCCAGGGACGGTGCGCCTGAGCCGATGCGGGATCCATGCCATCCTCCGTTGGAATACAGCCTTGCGCGGGGCAAGGCGCCGCCGTCACGCGGCCCCTGCCGTTTCGGACCCTCCCGCTATGGGCCGCCCCGCCCCGAAGGCGACGATGCGGGTCCCTTCGCCGGCTTTCTTACACCGCGGCAGGCCGGGAGACAATCGCGCCCCGCAGGGAAGATTCACCCCGGTCACGCGCCCGGTGCCGTCCGCGGCAGGATCGGCGCGCCGCGGCCGATCGCAGTCGCGGCACAGAACGGCCTTTCCTCGCCGCCGCTCTGCGCCTAATCTTGCCGGGGAATCGGGGGAGACGATGACGAGCGCACGGATCGACTATGGCAACCTCATGCAGCGGGCGATGCGCCGGCTCGTGGCCGAGGTCATCGAACGCGTGGCCGAGGAGGGGCTGCCGGGCGCGCATCACTTCTACATCGGCTTCGACACCCGCCACCCCGATGTGCGGATGTCGGACTGGCTGCGCGAGCTCTACCCCGAGGACATGACCATCGTGCTCCAGCACTGGTTCGCCGATCTCGCCCCCGACGAGAGGGGCTTTTCGGTCACCCTCAACTTCGGCGACCGGCCCGAGAACCTCTACATTCCCTACGAGGCGATCGTCACCTTCGTCGATCCGTCGGTCGAGTTCGGGCTCAGATTCGACAGCGCCGACAATCTTGCCAGCGCCGATGCGGCCCCGGAGGATGCGGCGGAAGAGCCGGCCGCGGCACCGACCGGGGAGGACGAAGCGGAGAAGGCGGCGCCGGCCGATGCCGAGATCGTCAGCCTCGACAAGTTCCGCAAGCAGTAGGCACGCCGGCCGGACCCGATCGGCACGGGCGCCGGCGCCTCCGGGCGGGCGCCGACGTTTCGCCATCGCCCTTCCTCGCAATCGCGGTCGTGCCGCCTGCGGCCCTGCCGGTAGCGCCGCCGTTTCGTGATCACATGTTTCCGCATTCGTGATCACGAAACCGCCCTTCTCCCCTGCCCCGGCTCCGCCCCGGACTGCGGCAGATTGACCCCGCCGCTCACGGCGCTATGCAGGGGCCGGACGAGAGCATGAGGAGAGGGACGATGAGCACGACAGCCACCCGCATCGAGAGCGACAGCTTCGGCGAGATCGAAGTGCCGGCCGACCGCTACTGGGGCGCCCAGACCCAGCGCTCCCTGCAGAACTTCCCCATCGGCTGGGAAAAGCAACCCGCCGACATCATCCACGCCCTCGGCGCCATCAAGCTTGCCGCCGCCGACATCAACCGGGAGATGGGCCGGCTCGACGAGCGCCGCGCCGGAGCCATCATGCAGGCCGCCCGCGAGGTCTACGAGGGCCGGCTGGACGACCATTTCCCGCTTTCCGTCTGGCAGACCGGTTCCGGCACCCAGACCAACATGAATGCCAACGAGGTGATCGCCAACCGCGCCATCGAGATCCTCGGCGGCAGGATCGGTTCGAAGGACCCGGTCCACCCCAACGACCACGTCAACATGGGCCAGTCCTCGAACGACACCTACCCGACGGCCATGCACATCGCCGTGGCCCGCAAGGCCCACGACCATCTGATCCCGGCGCTCGAGCATCTGGCCGCGGCACTCGCGGAAAAGTCGGAAGCGTTCGCCGACATCATCAAGATCGGCCGCACCCACACCCAGGACGCGACGCCGATCACCCTCGGGCAGGAATTCTCCGGCTACGCCCATCAGGTGCGGAAGGGCATCGAGCGCATCCGAACCGCCCTTGCCGACGTCCACGAGCTCGCCCAGGGGGGCACCGCCGTCGGCACCGGTCTCAACACGAAGAAGGGCTGGGCCGAGGCCATCGCCGCCCGCATCGCCGACATTACCGGCCTGCCCTTCGTGACCGCTCCCAACAAGTTCGAGGCCCTCGCCACCCATGACGCGCTGGTGCAGTTCTCCGGCGCGCTGGCGACGGTGGCCGCCTCGCTCTACAAGATCGCCAACGACATCCGCTTCCTCGGCTCGGGGCCGCGCTCGGGGCTCGGCGAGCTGATCCTGCCGGAGAACGAGCCCGGCAGCTCGATCATGCCCGGCAAGGTCAACCCGACCCAGGCCGAGGCCCTGACCCAGGTCGCCGCCCATGTGATGGGCAATGACGCCGCCGTCACCTTTGCCGGCAGCCAGGGACATTTCGAACTCAACGTCTACAAGCCGATGATCGCCTACAACGTGCTGCAGTCGATGCAGCTTCTGGGCGACGCCGCCCGCTCCTTCACAGACCGCATGGTCGTGGGCATCCGGCCCAACGAGGCGCGGATCCGCGAGCTGATGGAACGTTCGCTGATGCTGGTGACGGCCCTGGCGCCGGTCATCGGATATGACAACGCCGCCAAGGTCGCCAAGGAGGCCCACAAGCGCGGCACCACGCTCAGGGAAGAGGCGATCCGCCTCGGCTTCGTGGACGAAGGAACCTTCGACGAGATCGTTCGCCCCGAAAGGATGGTCGGCCCGTCCGACTGATCCGCCCGGCGTCGCGCCGGGCCGGTCGTGCCGCAACCGCAGATTGGGGTAAAATCGAGCCGGCCGGCACGGGCCGCTTGCCTCGCGGCGGGCGGCCCGGCATTTTTCGCAAGACGGTCGCCCCGCTCCCGGCACGAGAGCACATTACCATATGATCGAAAGGCATTGAAAAGACGATAGAAACACCACCTGCACCACAACCCGCGCAGCGATTTCGCGGTAAAATCGCCTTTCGGCCGCTGCCGGCTGCGGCTTTTCCTTGACCCGCGAGGCGATTGTCGCAATTGGTCATGGGGCGTGACCAGGAAGATGCATTCACACGAATTGTCGAGATCCAAATGTCCGAACCGACGCCGGAGACGATCGCCTACAGCCGGCCGCGCAAGAGGTCGCTGACCCTGCGCGGCCATCGCACATCCGTTTCGCTCGAGGACCCGTTCTGGGAGGCCTTCCGCGAAATCGCCCGTCGGCGCGGCCAGTCGGTCAATGCGCTGGCTTCCGAGATCGACGCGGCGCGCGGCACGCGCTCGGGGCTGGCGGCCGCCATCCGCCTGTTCGTGCTTGCCGCCATGACATCGGAGCGCCGCTCCCGCTGATCGTCCTTCACTCCGCGCCCGGCAGAGGGCGGATCTGCCGGAGCCGAATGCCGATCCCGTCGCGCGAACGCACCGTCAGCTGCGCCTCGGGCACCGGCTCCCGCGCACCGGGCGCCAGTTCGAAATGCTGCACGATGCGCGCCAGCACGAGCGTTCCCTCGATCATCGCCATGCCGGCCCCGCTGCACACGCGCGGCCCGGCCGAAAAGGGCAGCCAGGCCTTGCGCGCCAGCGGCGCGGTCCCGGGCCGTTGCCAGCGGGCGGGGTCGAACAGGTCGGGATCGGGCCAGAGCCGCTCGTGACGGTGCAGGTGCCAGGGCGAAAGCACGATCTGCGTGCCCTTGCCGAGCGCGCGGCCGCGAAAGGTCTCGGGGCGGGTGGTCTCGCGCACCATCATCGGTACCGGCGGATAGAGCCGCAGGGTTTCGCGGAACACGTCGCGGGTGAAGCTCAACCGGCTGATGTCGCCGAAGGATGGCGCACGAGCGGCGAACACCGCCTCGGCCTCGGCCCGGATGCGCGCCTGCACCACCCCGTCCTTCGCCACCAGCCACAGCGCCCAGGCAAGCGCCACCGCCGAAGTCTCGTGGCCGGCGAGGAAGAAGATCGCCACCTGATCCTGCATCTCGCCGTCGGAAAGGCGGGCGCCCGTCTCGGGATCGGCCATGGTCATGATCTTGGTGGCGAGATCGTCGGGTGCGGTGCCCGCGGCGAGCTCGGCGCGGCGCCGGGCGATCATCCGCTCGATAAGTGCGCGGATACGGCGGGCGGTGATGCGGGTGGTGCGCCGATGCAGCCGCGGCAGAAAGCGCGGCAGGGGGATGAAGGCGGCGAGGTTGAGAAGCGGCTGCGCCCGCTGATAGGCCCGGAACTCGCGAAAGACGGCGGCGGCGATCTCGTCCTCGATCGGCACCGAGAACAGGGTGCGGAAGATCACGTCGGCGGTGATGTGGGAGGTTTCGGGCTCGATGTCGATCTCGCTGCCGTCGGCCATGCGGGCAAGGCGGGCGAGGCCGGCATCGGCGGCGGCACTGATGGCGGGGAAGGTCTCGCGCAGCCGCCCGCCGGCGAAGGCCGGGTCGATGATGCGGCGCTGGCGCAGCCATTCCTCGCCATTCGTCAGGAAGACCGAATGGCGCCCCAGAAGCGGCACCAGCCCTTCGCGGGTCCGCACCGACTTGGGGAAGTCCATCGGCCGGCGCCTGAGGACGAGATCGACGAGATCGGGATCGTTGACGAGGCAGGAACGGAAGAAGGGGGTGCGGAAATCGGCCATCCAGGCCCGGTAGAGATGGGCCGGCTGGGCCGACAGGATGTCGCGGCGAAAGAGCCGGACATACTGCCAGAGGCTGATCCTGCGCGGCCGCGTCGCGGGTTTGGGCGGTCGCCAGGGGCAGGGCCCCGCGCCCTCTCCGGCCGCCGGCCTGCTCATGCCCGCCCCCCGAACCGTCGTGCCGGCGCCCCGGCCCGGGCGGCGGCCCGGATGGTGATGGTCGGATCGGCGATCGTCGGGGCGGCGGCCCCTGTCCCCCGGGCGGGCGCCGCCACGCCTGCACCGTCGGCACTCTCCTTCGCATCGGCGGAAGCGTCCGCGACCGGAAGGCGGGGCGTGGCGATGCGCGAAGGAGAGGAGGGGCGGCCGGCGAACCGGTCCGCGAGCGTCTCGGGCCCGGCGGTGATGGCGAAATAATCGTAGCCGCGCGGCCTGTCGAAGGCGCAGAGATACTGGAAATGCAGCCGGAAGAAGCGCCATTTGAGCTTCCGCCAGCGCTCGGGCGCCAGGGTGAGGGAGAAGGCCGCCGAGATCACCCGCGGCCAGATCTGCCCCCCGGGCGGGGCCATGCCCGAGACCGCCACCGGATCGCACAGGGCGAAGGTGCACACGTCGCCCGGCGCGGTGACATCGAGCCAGAAGATCCGGTCGGCCCGGGCCAGAAGCGCGAGATCGGCCCGCAGCTGCCGCGCCTCGGGCAGGAAGCTGATCATCGGCACCACATGGCCGAGGGTAAGAAGTGCAAGCCGCGCTCCGCTCCCCGGCACGCGACCCTGCCGCAGGAGCCGGGCGACGGCGGAGATGGCGAGATGGGCGCCGGAGGAATGCCCCACCACCAGCACCTCGTCCACATCGGGGGCGGCGAGCGCCCGGCCGATTGCGTCGGCGAACGCGTCGATCCGCCGGTCGAGATCGGCGGGGTAGCGGCCGGCCGCGGAACAGCTGTGGGCGTAATCATGCATGAGGTAATGGGCATAGAAGCGCCCGTCATGCTTCCAGAACCACCGCAGGAGCCCGGCCGCCCCGGCAAGGGCGGCTACGAGCGCCAGCCCGGCGGCCGGGAGGTCGGGAGGGGCCGCGCCGGCGGCGGCGGCCAGCGCCCCGATCGCCCATCTGCCGCCGAGGAACAGGCCGAAGGCGACGAGCACGGCCAGAAGAAACTGGGCGACGAGCATGACGATCGGGTAGAGCGCCGCCAGGATCGGCCCCCTGCGCAGATCGAGAAGGCGGAAGAAGGTGCCGCTCGCGACATAGCGCCACAGCGTCGTCAGCAAGGCGCGATAGCCGGCGAGCACGCCCCCGGCCATTCGGCGGCGGACGATGTCGGACCATTCGAGCACCACGAAATCGCTGCGGGTGACGGGGGCGTCCCCCGCGGCCCGCTCCCGCCAGAAGGTGCGCCAGCGCCCCGGCGCGCCGGGCACGCCTTCCATGACGATGTCATGGCCCGAGATACGGGCCTGCGCCGCGCTTTCGCTGCGGTAGAGCTCGCGATAGCGGCGGATGGGAAACGGGTCGAACCCCGGGATGTAGAACACCTGCCGCCGGCGCACCGGCCCGACCGAAGCCCGCGCCGCCTCGGGCGAAGCTGCACCCGCCGCCCCGCCCTTCCGCGCCACCGGTCCGCTCCCGGCCCCGCTCTCCGGCCCGCCGGCCTTTCTCTCCCGACTCCCGTTCATGGGGCGATCATGCCAAAGAAGCATGACGAGATCATGGCCAAAAACGCAGGATCGCCAACCTTCCCCTCGGCGGCATCCTCAGCCGACCACGCTCAGCACCGGCAGGTTCTCGAGCAGCCAGTAGGAAAGCGCCGAGAAGGTGCCGGTCAGGAGCATGACGCCGATGACGAGGAGCAGAAGCCCCATCGCCTTCTCGATCAGTCCCATGTGCCGGCGCAGCCGCTTCATCATGCCGAGCGCGCGGTTGATGAAGACGGCGACGAGCAGGAACGGGATGCCGAGTCCGGCGGCATAGACCGCCATCAGCAGAAGGCCGCGATCCAGCGAGGCCTCGCTGGCGGCCATCGACAGGATGGCCCCGAGCACCGGCCCGATGCAGGGGGTCCATCCGAAGGCGAAGGCAAGGCCGAGAATGTAGGCGCCGAGCACCGATCCGCCCCGGATCTCGGCATCGATCCGCGCCTCGCGATAGAGGAGCGGAATGCGGAAGATGCCGAGGAAATGCAGCGCGAAGGCAATGACGACGAGCCCGGCGATGCGGCCGAACAGCACCTGGTTCTGCAGGAAGAACTGGCCGAAGGCGGAAATGGCGAAGCCGAGGATCAGGAAGACGGTGGACAGCCCCATCACGAAGAAGACCGCCGCGATCACCGCCTGGCGCCGCGCCTGTCCGCCCCGCTCGATCTCGGCCAGGGAGATGCCGCTCATGTAGGCGAGATAGGGCGGCACGATCGGCAGGACGCAAGGGGAAAGGAAGCTCAGAACGCCGCCGAGAAGGGCCACCAGCATCGCCGTCGCGAGCCCCGCGTCCATGATGTCGATTCCGAACATCGCCCCGTTCCTTCCTCTCGCCGCTTCCCGTCTTCCGGCCGCAGATTCCTGCTGCGCTTCCCGTCGTCGCCGCGGCCGGCCCTTCCTCCCCCTCCCGCGGGTAGCGCGAGCGGGCGGGAAATGCACCCCCCTGCGGCTCACGATCCTGTGCGCGCAAGGGCGTGCAAGGGGAATGAGGCACCGTGACATCCGTCGCGGCCGGCCCCGTCGCGAGGAGAGGACAGGGAAGCGGGCACCGACAATGAGGGCCGCTCCCGCGCGCAGGAGGACGGGCGGCATATCGGCCGGGAAGGGGCTTGACCGGAATGGCGCAAACGGGTTCTCAGGAAGGCGGAAGGGAGGGCGCGATGACACGAGTCGAAACCGGCTGGGCCGACGAGCTGGACGCGCGCGGGCTCATCTGCCCGCTGCCCGTGCTCAAGGCCCGCAAGCGCCTCAAGGATCTGGAACCGGGGGCGGTGCTGCGGCTTCTGACCGACGATCCGGCGGCGGTCGTCGATGTGCCCCATTTCTGTGCCGAGGCGGGCCATGCGCTGATCGCCGAGGAGGAGACGGCCGATCATCTCGTCTTCCTCATCCGCAAGGGCGGATGAGACCGGAGCGGCCCGCGACAGCCGAAGCGAGACGCGCAGGATGTGATCACGAAACGGACGCCCGCTGGCGATGCCCCTGCGCGGCCGCAGCCGCCGGCATCGTGATCACAATTGCCGAAGGCGAACCGTTCCTGCCGCACGGCCGGCACCGCCCCGGATGTGATCACGCTTGCCGGACATGATCACATATGCCGAACCCTATTCGGCCGCGTGGCGCAGCGGGGCGGCGCCGCCGGTGCCGTCCCCCAGGATCGTGGCCCGGAGCGCCGCGCGACGGCGCGCTGCCTTCTCGGCCGCCGCTTCCTTCACCGGGCCGAAGCCGCGGATCTGGAGCGGCAGGCGGAAGAGTTCGACCGCCGCCTCGCGCACCTTCCCGTCGCTCTGCGGCCCGAGGCGGGGCAGGATCTCGGCCATGTCGGCCTCGTAGGTCGCGAGCAGCGCCCGTTCGAGCCGGCGGTCGGCGGAGAGACGGAACGGGTCGAGCCAGCTGCCGCGCAGCCCCCTCGCGGCGGCCATCAGGCGGAAGAGCGGCAGCATCCAGCCGCCGAAGCGGATCTTGCGCGGCCGACCGTCGGGCCCCTTGCGGGCCAGAAGCGGCGGCGCCAGGTGGAAGGCGACCTTCGGCGCGCCGGAAAACTCCTCCGCAAGATGCCGCTCGAGCGTTTCGGCATGGAGCCGCGCCACTTCCCATTCGTCCTTGAAGGCCAGCAACCTGTGCCAGCCGAGCGCCACCGCCTCGCGCAGCTCCTCGTCGGTGATGCCGGCCAGCGTTTCGCGATAGCGCCGTGCAAGCGCCTGTCCGCGCCGCCCGCCGGCCCAGGCGGCGAGATGGGCCGCCCGCCGGTCGATCTTCCCGGCAAGCGTCTCCTCTTCCGCGGCCTCCTCTCCGGGCCGGGCGATCCGGGCCGCTTCCTCCGGGTGGAGCGCCGCCCAGCGGCCGATCTCGAACGCCTCGAGATTGCCCTCGACCGCGGCGCCGTTGAGGGTGATCGCCCGGCGGATGGCCTCGCGCGAGAGCGGCACCAGACCGCTCTGCCACGCGGCGCCGAGAACGATGGTGTTGGCGAAGATCGCGTCGCCGAGAAGGCGGGCCGCCAGGGCGGTGGCATCGAGAAAACGGGCATTGCCGTCTCCGGTCCGCGCCTCGATCGCAAGCCTGAGCCGCTCGACCGGGATCTTCAGCTCGGGGTTGGCGGTGAAGTCGCCGGTGACGATCTCGTGGGCGTTGCAGACCACCTTCGTGCGGCCGCGGCCCATCAGCCGCAGCGTCTCGGCGCCACCGGTGACGACGAGATCACCGCCGATCACCCCGTCCGCCTCGCCAAGCGCCACGCGAATCGCCGAGATGTCCTCGGGCCGCTCCGCCAGCCGGCAATGGACGTGCACCGCGCCGCCCTTCTGGGCGAGACCGGCCATCTCCATCACCCCGGCGGCCTTGCCCTCGAGATGGGCCGCCATGGCAAGAAGCGCTCCGACGGTGACGATGCCGGTGCCGCCGATGCCGGTGATGACGAGGTTGTGGGTGCCCTCGATCGCCGGCAGATCGGGTGCGGGCAGGGCCTCGAGCGCCCCTTCGGGCAGGGCCTCGCCGGCCTCCTTGCGGATCTCCCCCCCCTCGACGGTGACGAGCGCCGGACAGAAGCCCCTGAGGCAGGAATAGTCCTTGTTGCAGCTCGACTGGTCGATGGCGCGCTTGCGACCGAAGGGCGTCTCCCGCGGCACGATCGACACGCAGTTCGACTGCACGCCGCAATCGCCGCACCCTTCGCAGACATCGGGGTTTATGAAGACGCGCACGGGCGGGTCGGGAAATTCTCCGCGCTTGCGCCGACGCCGTTTCTCGGCCGCGCAGGTCTGCACGTAGATGATGGCCGAGACGCCCTCGATCTCCTGGAAGCGCTCCTCGACGGCGATCAGCTCATCGCGCGGATGGATCGTCACTTCGTCCGGGTAGGCCTTCGGGTCCTGCGGCTCCTTCTCGTCATGCACCACGGCCACATGCTTCACCCCCATCGCCCGCAGCTCGTGGGCGATCTGCCAGGGGGTGAGATCACCCTCGGGCTTCTGGCCGCCGGTCATGGCGACGGCGTCGTTGAACAGGATCTTGTAGGTGATGTTGACCCCGGCGGCGAGAGCGGCGCGGATCGCCTGCACCCCCGAATGATCGTAGGTGCCGTCGCCGAGATTCTGGAAGACGTGCCTGCGCTTCACGAAGGGCGCCTCGCCGATCCAGTTGGCCCCCTCCCCGCCCATATGGGTGAATCCGAGGGTGTCGCGGTTCATCCACTGGACCATGAAATGGCAGCCGATGCCGGCATAGGCCCGCGCCCCTTCGGGCAGCCGTGTCGAGGTGTTGTGCGGGCAGCCCGAGCAGAACCAGGGCAGCCGGGTGGCGATCTGCGGCGCGTTGGCCGCCTTCTTCGCCTCGGCCACGCGCGCAAGCCCGGCGCGGATGCGGTCGGTGTCGCGGCCCTCCCCGATCAGGATGTCGCCGAGCTTCTCGGCGATGGTCACCGGGTCGAGGGCGTAGCGGGTGGGGAAGAGTTCGCGGCCCTCGCCGTCCTTGTGACCCCAGACACGCCGGCCGCGGCGATCGTCGAAGATCGCCTCCTTGACCTGCACCTCGATGAGCTTGCGCTTCTCCTCGACGACGACGATCAGATCGAGCCCCTCGGCCCATTCGTGAAAACTCGCCATGTCGAGCGGCCAGACCATGCCGACCTTGTAGGTGGTGATGCCGAGCCGGGTGCATTCGGCCTCGTCGAGCCCCAGCATCTCCATCGCGTGGACGAGATCGAGCCAGTTCTTGCCGGCGGCGACGAGGCCGATCCTCGCGCCGGGCCGGCCGTGGACGCGCCGGTCGAGCCGGTTGGCGCGGGCGAAGGCCTCGGCGGCGAAGCGCTTGTAGTCGAACAGCCGCGCCTCCTGCTGGATCCGGTCGTCGAGCAGGCGGATGTTGAGACCGCCGGGTGGCATCTCGAAATCGGTCGGGGTGACGAAATCGAGCCTGAGCGGATCGGCTTCGACCACCTCGGTGACCTCGATCGTGTCCTTCATCGCCTTGAGGCCGACCCAGACGCCCGCATAGCGCGACAGGGCGTAGCCGAAGAGCCCCAGATCGAGGATTTCCTGCACCCCGGCCGGCGAGAGCACCGGCATGTAGGCATCGATCATGGCGAAGTCCGACTGGTGCAGCACGGTCGAGCTTTCGCCGGTGTGATCGTCTCCCATCACCATCAGCACGCCGCCGAGGGGTGCGGTGCCGGCCATGTTGGCATGGCGCATCACGTCGCCCGAGCGATCGACGCCGGGGCCCTTGCCGTACCAGAGCCCGAAGACGCCGTCATACCTGCCTTCGCCGCGCAGGTTGATCTGCTGGGTGCCCCACAGGGCGGTGGCGGCGAGGTCCTCGTTGAGCCCGGGGCGAAAGAGGATGTCGTTGGCCTCGAGATGGCGCCGGGCGCGCGCCATCTGCAGATCGACCGCCCCGAGGGGCGAGCCGCGATAGCCGGTGACGTAGCCCGCCGTGTTGTGCCCCGCCGCCCGGTCGCGGGCCTTCTGCATCAGCATCAGCCGCACCAGAGCCTGGGTGCCGTTGAGCAGCACCCGGTCCTGATCGAGATCGTAGCGGGCATCGAGGGTGATGTCCCTGAGTTTCATGGCCTCCTCCCTGTGGATGGCGTCCTGCGCCGCGGCGCTGGCGGCCGGGCGCCGCATTCCGCGTCCCGATCCCGCGCCCCTGCCCGCCGCCCGCCGGACGGGCGGCCGCACCTCTCTGCCCCCTCTGCGGGGGATTGCCCCCATGATAGGTCATAAATGCTGATATACAAAGTGGGAATCGGGGGTTGAGAAATCGCGCCGGGCAGCCGACATTTCCCCGCGGACGAAACGCTCGGGATCGCCTGTAGGGGCAATTTCCTTGCCCGCATGTGCCGCAGGGGGACAGGATCCATGCCGATGGACTGGGACAAGCTCAGAATCTTTCATGCCGTGGCCGAGGCCGGTTCGCTGACCCATGCCGGCGAAACGCTGCACCTGTCGCAATCGGCGGTCAGCCGCCAGATCCGCGCCCTCGAGGAAAGCCTCGGCGTGACCCTGTTTCACCGCCATGCGCGCGGACTGATTCTCACCGAGCAGGGGGAGCTGCTCTATCAGGCGACCCGCGACATGGCCCAGACGCTCGACGCCGCCGCCGCCCGGATCCGCGATTCGGAAGACGAGGTGTTCGGCGAACTGCGTGTCACCACCACCATGGCCTTCGGCACGCTGTGGCTCGCTCCGCGCATGACGACGCTGTTCGACAACTACCCCGATCTCAAGATCGACCTCGTTCTGGAAGAACGGGTGCTCGATCTGCCGATGCGCGAGGCCGATGTCGCCATCCGCATGAAGGAACCATCGCAGGCCGACCTCATCCGCCGACGGCTGATGTCGGTGCGGATCCGCCTCTATGCCTCGCGCGCCTATCTCGACAAGCACGGCACGCCGCGCACGGTGGAGGAGCTCGCCCGGCACCGCCTCATCGCCCACAACCGCAACGCCAACCAGGTTTCGGCCGGCAAGGCGCTGCTCGAGCGGCTCTTTCATGGCGAGATCCAGTCCCACCTCACCATCAACAACTATTACGGCATCCTTCAGGCGGTGCGGAACAATCTCG
>JALSJQ010000018.1 GCA_026989275.1 Albidovulum sp. | reverse complement strand
CTCTGCCGCCTCATCGAGTGCGAGGTCGTGCTTCGGGAGTTCGGGCCGGGTGAGCGGCCGCGGCAGGAAACCCGAAGGCATGCCGTCGGAGATCAGGAACGGCGGTCGCCTTCGGCTCTCCATATCGGCAAGCCATGCGGCGAGGGCGTCCTCGCCGTGGCTGTCGAGATAGGCCCAGCACAGATGACCGAACAGGGTTCCCGAGGCGAGGGGTGTTCCGAGAGGCCCCAGGAACCGGATCGTGATGCGGCGGAGCATGGCTTTACAGCTCGACGATGGCCGGTGCGGTCTCGGGGTCGAAGCGCTCGACGCGGAAGCGGTTGTCGATGTTCTGCCGCTCGCCCTGCCACACGATCTCGAGGTCGCGGAAGCGGATGCGGCCGTAGCCGCGCGATCCCGAGCCGCCGAGCGCGTCCTGTTCGAGAAGCGAAAGACCCGCAAGAAGCCAGTTCAAACAGGCCTTGTCGCGCGCGCCGCCATCGCCGTCCACGGCATAGAGGCGAAAGACCATCTCCATGTCGAACAGGGCGCCCGCGGGAACGCGCTCCATCTGCCGGGGACCGACGCCTTCGTGCGCTTTGCCGGCGATGCGGTCGATCACCACCTCGGTCTTCTCCTCGGTGAGCGGGAAGCCTTTCGCGAGCGCATCGTCGAGCCACGCTTTGTTCAAGAACGCATCGCG
Organism: Albidovulum sp.; assembly: GCA_026989275.1. GTDB lineage: Bacteria > Pseudomonadota > Alphaproteobacteria > Rhodobacterales > Rhodobacteraceae > WFPA01. The sequence continues at coordinate 2,814 of JALSJQ010000018.1, read as the reverse complement.
CACGACGAGCCGTGTGGGTCCTGCCGACCAGAGGTCCTTCTTCGCCGGCGTGCCGAAGATGCGGAGAATGTGATCGCCGACCTCGAACTTCTGGAGCGGATCCTTTTCATTGAAGCCCCAGGCCTGACCGTCCTTCCGGATCTTCCCGAACGCCCACTCCAGCAGAAAGCGCAGTTTGCCCTTGAGGCTCGATCCCGGAATGTAGGGATGGCCCGTGTGCGGATGTTTGACGACGGGGTTGTCCAGACCGCCGATCTCGATGGTGTCCTTGCCGGCGCCGATATGCAGACCGGAAAGCAGCTCGATCTTGCCGTGGATCAGGGCGCGGCCCTGGTATTCGATGTTCTTCGTCATCACGGGCTCCTCAGCGTTCCTTCCCATAGATCTTGTGGAAGGCCATCACGGCCTCGAAGTGCCTGGCGAAGGCCTCGAAGTCGCGCGCGTCCTTCACCGAGTTCCGGTGCCTTGTCACGAAGCTCACCAGTTCGAGGGGATCGCCCTGCCAGTGCTTGCTCTGGTCGTAGTTGAGCCGTTTCGCGGCATAGGCAGCAGACGCCTTGAGGAAGGCGAGCTCGGCGCGGATGGGTTCCGGGTTGTTGCGCAGCTTGTCGTCGACTTCGAGCCGCCGCTTGAGGTCCATGACCGAGCCGAAGAAGCGGCGCAGCTGGGAGGCCGGGATATCCCGCATCTTCCTCGCCACCTCCTCGGCCTTGCCGTCGAGCAGTTCGGGCTTGATGGCCCTGCGCTCGGGATCCGCGAAGTACTCGACCCTTTCCTGGGAGCGCAGCCGCTCCTCGATCCCCGGCCGCCTGGGTCCCTGCGGGGCCGGGTTGCCCCGCCCGTGTTGCCGAAAAGGACGACCTCCGTTCGGCATCGCTCGACCTCCCTTCAGCGGTTGCGATAGAGCGCGATCGTGATGGGGATGCGGGCGGGCACCGGAGGCGCCTCTTGCGGCGCGGCGATCAAGGCCGCGAGCGCCTCGCGATGGCGCTGGTTTTTGCGGTTTTTCTCCGGATCCCGCGTGTCGGTCGGGAACTGGCGCGCGAGGTGGTAGGCGAGCCGCGCCCGCCACATGGCGGCGTCGAGATCGCGCAGGGTGACGGCCCGGCCGAGACGTTCCGCGCGCGCCTTCTGATCCGCGAAATGGAGGAGCTTGTAGAGGAATGCCGTCGGGATCTCGTGATCGCGCACCATGCGATCGAGCTGATCGGCGTGGTGCAGCGCCTCATCGAGCTGGCTCCAGGAAATGGGCGCGTCGACGATCAGGCACACCCCGTCCTTGTCCGGCCGTCCCTTGGCCCGCTCGAGCCGTTCCTCCGCCCGAGCCGCGGCCCGGTTGAGCGGTTCTCTCGGGCTCACGAATTCGATGCCGGCGGAAAGGGTGAGGTTGGGATTGCCGCCCGCGAAATTCCGAAACGCTTCGCGCAACACCACGGCAAAGCGCAGCACCGTGAGCCAGGGGCCGATCAGGAGCAGATCGTCGCCTCCGGCGTAGACGGTGTAGATGTTGCGGAAGCGCTCGTGGGATCGCAGTTTCCACGGCAACCAGCCCGAGAAGAAGGCGTCGATCAGGCGCGAGAGCGCCACCGTGCGGCCGAGGGTGCGGTCCTCGGCAGCAAAGCCCCGGGTGAACACCTGGCCGAGATGGTCGACGTCGGCCTTGAGCACCGCGAGCATGGGCCGGCCCACCCAGCGACCGTCGACCTCTCGGCGGTCCTCATGGGCGATGTGGGCCATCGTCTTGATCGCGTCCTCCTTGAGTTGGTCGATTTCGCGCTCGTCGTCGATGACGTCGAAGTAGCGCGGCTGGTCCCACTCCCCCTCGCCGAAGGTCGGCACGTGGTTGGCGTAGAAGCGAAGCGGCAGGGCCGAGTCCTTCTCCGGCTCTTCGAGCCCGGCGATGGCGAAGCCGGCATACTCGTTCTCTTCCAGACGCCCGGGGAAGGTGTCCTTGGCATCGAGGCGAATCGCATCGAACAGGGCGAAGGGCGCACCGTCGGCCTGTTTCCAGAACACCGAGCGGGCCCTTGCGAGCGTGCGGCCGAGCGCCTGGGCGGCCTCACAGGCGGGGCAGCGCTCCTTCTCCGCCGGCCGCGGCATCACCCCGCAGGCCCGACAGCTGCCTTCCGCCCCTTCCGGATACTGGAGGGCGAGGTCCAGCACCGGCCGGTTCATGCAGGAGCGAAGCGGGCGCAGTTTGGCCTCCTCGACCCGGGCACGAAAACGCTGCCAGGTCAGCGACCAGGCGCCTCCCTGGCGCAGGAAATCCCGGCCGCACAGCGGTTCGCTCAGCGCCAGATTGAGCGCGAGCTCGCCCGCATAGCTCCGGACCAGCCAGCCGTCGATCTCGCCCTGGAGCTCGGCGATCCTCGAGTCCATGCCGGCGAGATCGGGCAGCAGCATGGTGAACTTGCCGCCCGCGCGCAGGAGCACGACGTAGGGCGGAAGGTGCAACCTCTGTCGCACCAGCAGCGCCGCCGCCTCGGCGATGGCGCCGATCAGGAACGAGCGGCCGCGGAGAATGCGGTTGACGCCCGCCACCTGCTCCCGGTTGAGGCGGAACAGCGCCCCCTGGATGCCGGAAAGATCCCCCTCGAGCAGGCGGAACTTCGGAAGCGTCCGATCCCGGATCCTTGCGACGTGCTCGAGGCTGCCCTCGGCCTCGTGGAAGCGATAGAGGCAGCAGGCGATGGCGGCGACGGCGAGGCTGTGGTCGTGGAGCGACACATCCGGCTCGTCCCTGGTCGAGGAGGGGACCGCCCACAGCAGACGTTCGGAGACGGAAATCAGCCCCTGGTGGAGGTGATCGACGGT
>JALSJQ010000017.1 GCA_026989275.1 Albidovulum sp. | reverse complement strand
AGGGCGATGCTCGAGGGCCGGCCGATCGAGGTCTACAATCACGGCGAGATGTGGCGCGACTTCACCTATGTCGAGGATCTCGTGCGCGCCATCCGCCTGCTGATCGACGCGGTGCCCGAGCGGCCCGAGGATGGCATGGTGCCCGATGGCGACAGCCTGTCGCCGGTGGCGCCCTTTCGTATTGTCAACATCGGCAACTCCGACAAGGTGCGTCTGCTCGATTTCATCGAGGCGATCGAGGCGGCGCTGGGGATGAAGGCCGAGAAGAAGATGATGGAAATGCAGAAGGGCGACGTGCCCGCCACCTGGGCCGACGCAACCTTGCTGAAGCGGCTGACCGGATACCAGCCGCAGACGGACGTGCGCGAGGGCGTCCGACGATTCGTCGAATGGTATCGGGAATACTACGGGAAGTGAGGGTCGATCACAGGTCGAAGAAGACCGTCTCCCCGTGTCCCTGCAGGCGGATCTCGAAGTGGAAGCCGCCCTCCGCCTTCTTCGCAACAAGGGTGTCGCCGCGCCCTTCGGCCATCAGCCGGGCGAGGATGGGGTCCTCGGCATTGGCCGCCTCCTCGTCGGGGAAATACATCCGCGTGTGAAGGGCGACATTCACGCCGCGGGCGGCGATCCAGAAATTGACATGGGGCGCCTGCAACCGGCCGTCGGGGAGCGGCACGCGGCCGGGGCGGATGGTTTCGAAGCGGAAAAGGCCGGTGTCGAGATCGCAGGCCGACCGGCCCCAGCCGGCAAAATGCGGATCGGCCGTGCCGCGCCGTTCCTCGGGCGAGGGGAAGAGACCGGCCGCGTCGGGCTGCCAGATCTCGACGATCGCATCGCGAAGCGGCGCCCCCACCCCGTCGAGCACCCGCCCGGTGATGGTGATGCGCTCGCCCCTTGTCTGGTCGTCGATCATGCGTGCGCCGAGATCTTCCGCATAGACCCCCTCGATGCCGAGAAAGTTCGGCACCGTTCCGATATGGATATAGGGGCCGGCGGTCTGGGAAGGGGTTTCGTCGAGATAGTCCGGTTCGTTGGCCATGGGGTCTCCTTCGCCTGTTCGATGCAGCCGGTCAGTTGCCTTCGGGGCGGTTCTCGAACCAGGTCGAGCGGCGGCCCCTCAGCACGATGTCGAAGCGCCAGGCGAGCGCGTCCATCGGCAGCGAAGCGTTCATGTCGAGCCGTGCCACCAGCATGTCCACCGCCGCCGGGTCGGGAATGGTGTTGACGATCGGGCAGCGTTCGATCAGCGGATCGCCCTCGAAATACATCTGGGTGACGAGCCGCTGGGCGAAGCCCGAGCCGAAGAGCGAAAAATGGATGTGGGACGGGCGCCAGTCGTTGGGGCCGTTCGGCCACGGGTAGGGGCCGGGGCGGATGGTGCGGAATTCGTAGCGCCCTTCGGCGTCGGTGATGGTGCGGCCGAGCCCGGCGAAGTTCGGGTCGAGCGGTGCCGTGTAGCCGTCCTTCCTGTGGCGATAGCGCCCCCCGGCATTGGCCTGCCAGATCTCGACGAGCACGCCGGGCACGGGGCGGGCGTTCTGGTCGAGCACGCGGCCGTGGACGATGATGCGTTCGCCGATCGGGCTTTCGCCGGGGCGGGCGAAATTGCGCAACAGATCGTTGTCGAGTTCGCCCAGCATGTTCTGGCCGAAGACAGGGCCGGTGATCTCGCCCCAGCTCTGCGGAATCGAGATCAGCGCCCGCCGCGGCGCCCGAAGCGTGCTGGAGCGGTATTGCGGTGCGAGGGCCGGGGGGTGCCAGTCGTCGCGCCGGCGCGGATAGAAGCTGCCCTGCACCCGGGGCGTGTCGTCATCGGTCATCGATCGTGTCCTCTTTCTCGGTCGGGGTGCGCGGCGACAGGGCGGCAAGGTCGGTCCCGGCTTCGGCCAGCACCTTGCGGGCGATGGCGAAGCCGCGATTGGCCGTCGGCACGCCGGCATAGACGGCGACATGCATCAGGAGCTCGCGCACGTCTTCGGGACGAGCGCCGGTGCGGGCGGTGGCGCGCAGATGCATCGCGAATTCCTCCCAATGGCCGCCGGCGGCCAGAAGGGCCAGCGTCACGATCGAGCGCTCGCGCAAGGACCAGGGCCCCTCGGCCCAGACGCTTCCCCAGGCCCCTTCGGTGATGAAGCGCTGAAAGGGGGCGTCGAAAGGCGTGGCCTCCCTCAGGGCGCGGGCGACATGGGCTTCGCCCAGCACGCGCCGGCGCATGGCAAGGCCCGCGGCATGGGCCGTCTTCCTGTCGTCGTCCGCCATGTGCCCAGCTTCTCCGTCCTGCTACCATTGTCAAGCATTTGTCGGTCATGGCTTGTATCCTGACGAAAAAGGCCCGGCAGGAGCCGGGCCTTTCGGCGTTGCGCCTGGTGTGGCCTACATGATGGCCATGCGGATCAGCGAGGCGATGACGGCAAGGCCGATCACGCCGCCGAGCCAGAGAAGAACGAACCATCCGATCCGTTTCAGCATGACGCGTCCTCCTCAGTGATAGCCTTCGCCCGCCTTCACCTTGCCGCGGAAGACCCAGTAGGCATAGGCGGTGTAGCCGAGGATCAGCGGCAGGAGCACCGCCGTGCCCGCCAGCAGGAAGCCGAGCGAGACATCCGGCCCGGCCGCATCCCAGATCGTGATCGAGGGCGGCACGATATAGGGGTAGAAGCTCAGTCCGAGGCCGATGAAGGCGAGGATGAACAGGCTGGCGGTGGCGAGGAAGGGCCGGGCATCGTCGAGATCGTTGAGCCCCGTGAAGAGATGCCATGCCGCCACCAGCACCAGGAAGGGCACCACGAAGGAGAAGATCGCCGTCGGCCCGCTGAACCAGCGTTCGAAATAGACCGGCTCGAGAAAGGGTGTGATCAGGCTCACGAGCCCCATCACGAGCAGGAAGAGCGGTCCGAGGAGCCAGGCGATGTTGCGGGCCGTGATCTGGACGGTGTCTTCGGTCTTGAGGATGAGCCAGGTCGCCCCGAGCAGGGCATAGCCGATGACGAGGGCCGCGCCCGTGAGCAGCGAGAAGGGCGTCAGCCAGTCCCAGTAGCCGCCGGCATAGACCCGGTTCTCGACCGCGATCCCCTGCACGAGGGCGCCGAGGGCGATGCCCTGGGCGAAGGCGGCCGTGATCGAGCCGCCGAAGAAGGCCCAGTCCCACAGGAACTTGCCGCGGCGGGTCCGCCAGCGGAATTCGAAGGCCACGCCGCGGAAGATCAACGCCAGGAGCATGGCGGTGATCGGGGCGTAGAGCGCCGACATCACCACCCCGTAGGCAAGCGGGAAGACGGCGAAGAGGCCGCCACCGCCGAGGATGAGCCAGGTTTCGTTGCCGTCCCAGACCGGGGCGACGGTGTTCATGGCGAGGTCCTTGTTCCGTTCGCCGCGGATGAAGGGAAAGAGGATGCCGACGCCGAGGTCGAAGCCGTCGAGCAGCACATAGATCAGCACCGCAGTGGCGATGAGACCTGCCCAGATGAATGGAAGATCGAGTTCCATGGTTCCGTCTCCTCTGCTGCGGTATCACTCGCCGGCCGGGATGTGCCCGGTGACGGGGGTTGTCGGGGCGAGGCCGGCAAGCGGCCCTTCGATGTCGTCGTCCGAGGCGCATTCGGGAGCCTTGCCCATCAGCCGGAGCATGTAGAAGGTGCCGGCGCCGAAGACCGCGAAATAGACCAGGACGAAGGCAAGGAGCGAGCCGGCCACCGCCGGGGTGTCGATCGGCGAGGCGCTCTCCGCGGTCCGCAGAAGGCCGTAGACCGTGAAGGGCTGGCGGCCGACCTCGGTGGTGATCCAGCCGGCGACCACCGAGACGAAGCCCGCGGGGCCCATCAGGATCTGCGCCTTGTGGAGAAGCGGGCTGTCATAGAGCCGGCCCC
>JALSJQ010000016.1 GCA_026989275.1 Albidovulum sp. | reverse complement strand
GTTTCTCGTGGTGCTCGTGGTGCTCGTGGTGCTCGTGGTGCTCGTGGTGCTCGTGGTGCTCGTGGTGCTCGTGTGCCGCCGCCTCGCGCTCGACCAGCTGCATTCCGCAGATCGGACATGTGCCGGGGCTGTCCGAGACGACTTCAGGGTGCATGGGGCAGGTATATTCGACGCGCGTCTTCAACGCCGGTGCATCGAAGGGGGCCGCCCTGTCCGAGAAGGCGCCTCCGGCGACGAGGCGGCGCAGGACGGCGAGGGCCGCCCCGAGCCCCTCCGGAGACAGATCGCCGGTCGCGTCCGGCGCGGGCAGGGGCGCCAGATCGTCCGTTCCGAGCGCCACGAGCGCCCGCGGCCGCGGCATCTGTGCCCATGTTACCGCGGCTGCCTCGCGCAGGGTCGGAGGCAGCGGCCCTGCGATCAGCAGCACGTCGGCATGGCGTGGTGTCGCCGCCAGGCGCAACCCCGCCGCCTCCAGGTCGAGCCCGCGGGCGCGCGCGATGTCTTCGCCGGGGATGACGAAGGCGGTCGGATCGGCCGCCATAGCGCGGGCCAGGAAGCGCCGCAGGCCCGCAAGCGCCCCTTTCCGGGCGCCGGAGAGGGGAGGGGGCGAGGGGGCCGTCATTGCCGCCTCAGCGCGCCCTGGCTCCAGCCGTAGAGCAGGCCGAGGAACAGGATCGCCAGAAAGAAGCCCATGTCGAGAAGCGCCACCAGCCCCTCTTCGCGATAGACCACCGCCCACGGATACATGAAGGCCATCTCCATGTCGAAGGCGAGAAAGAGGAGGGCATAACCGTAGTATCTGACATGATAGCGCACCCAGACCGGCTCGCGCGACAGGCTTCCGGCGGTGGCGGGAACGTCCTTCGCCGGCTCGGCCAGCGTGCGGCCGACGGCCCGCACAAGGGCGTGAAGGGACAGTGCGAAACCGATCGCGCCGAGAACCAGCCCCAGCAGGACGAGGTATTTCCCAAGTGCCTCCATCTGTGCCTCCGGTCGGTTTGTTGCCCTGCATGGCCGATACGGGAGCCGGTCAGATGTGGAAGGTCGTTTCGCTTCCCGGTGTCCAGACGCTCAGCCCCTGCAGGAGCCAGCCCTGCATGCCGTTGCGGTAATAGTGGATCCGCTCGGGCGGAAAGCCGGCTTCGGTCATCCTGCGGATCGCGCTTGGCGACTGGCCGCACCAGGGCGCGTTGCAGAACAGTGCGACCTGCCGTGCCTTGTCGCAATCCCACCCGTCCACCCGACGGTGACAGCCGAGCGTCTCCAGCGCGATCTCCGGCCGATCATAGGGCAGATTGATCGCGCCGGGGATGGTGTATTTCGCGTATTGATCGGGCGTGCGGCCGTCGGCGACGATGATCTCTTCCGAAAGAAGCGCGTCGATCAGTTCGAGTTCGCCGAGGGGAACGACCCCGGGCACCGGCGCGAGCGGTTGCAGCACGGCCGGCGGGGCAGGGCGCGAGGTGCGGGCCCATTCGGGGGCGAGCCGGTGCTCGGGGTCGGGGATGCGACGGATCTCGAGCGGCCCCGTCGGCCCCGGCACCATGCAGCGGACCCGCTCGGCCGAAATGCGGACCTCGACCGGTTCGTCGCCGTGTTCAGACATTCTTCACCACGTCCGCGAGCATGTCGCGCACCTTGCCCGCGACACGGGTCAGCTCGGGATTGTCGATCGCCTGCATCGAGGCAACCGGGTCGATGGCCGAAACCTCGATGCCGCCCTCGATCTCGCGAAGGATCACGTTGCACGGCAGCATGGCCCCCACGCGGGGCTCGATCTCCAGGGCCTGATGGGCCATCTTCGGATTGCAGGCTCCGAGAATGCGATAGCCGGGCATCTCCACTCCCAGCTTCTTCTGCATCGTTTCCCGGACATCGATTTCGGTCAGCACGCCGAAACCGGCATCGGCCAAGGCGGCGCGGACGCGCTCCTCCGCCTCTTCCATGGTCATCTCCGCGAGAAAGCGGTCGATGGTGTAGCTCATTGCCTTGCTCCTTTCCGTTTTCAGCTGCGCAGATACTTAATCAATGCGGCGATCGCCAAAACGACCAGGACGAGAACGAGCACCATCCAGATGCCACCCAGTCCCATTCCGAATCCCATGCCCATTTCGTCTCTCCTTCTGACGACTCCCGAGGGAGCGGATCTCCGTTTCATGCGGGCCGGCCGCTCCCAGGGGTCCCGGCACCGGAAGCGCGAGAGGGCGACCGAAACCTACCGGACCGGCGACAGGCGGAAGCCGGGGAGGGAGAGGAACGCCTTGGCGGGGGCTCGAAGGCCGGTCATGCCTTCCTCGTCCCTCCTGTCGCGGCGACATCCGGTGCCGTGCGGGCGCCGGATCCCGCCGTGCCAGTCAGTTGTCCTCCATCATGCGGCCCTTGCCCGTCATCATGCCCTTCCCTCCGGGCATCATCTCCTCCGGCCGCTCCGACATGCCGGTTCCCCGGGTCTGGCCCGGCATCATCGGTCCGGGCTCTCCCGGAAGGGCCGCCCCTCGAGCCGGGGTTCCTCCCATGCCCGCCTGCGGCATCGCGGCGCCGCTCGCGGACATCATGGCCTGCATCCTTTCGAGGAGGATGGCGGGCTTGACGATTTCCGAAGCCGTGACGGCGCCGTCGCCGTCGTCGTCGAGGAACTGGAAGCGGTCCACCATGGTTTCCCGCATCAGATCGGCATGGAGCCGGGCGAATTCGCCGAGCGAGAGTGCTCCGTTCCGATCCGTATCGTATTTCTCGAGCAACGTTCCGAGCCGGGCCCGCAGCTCCTCGGGCGTGACCCTGCCATCGCCGTCTGCGTCGGCCTGCAATCGCGGCAGAAGAGCCTTCATGCCCGACATGCCCATGCCGGCTCCCATGCCCATGCCGCCCGTCATGCCGCTCATCATGGCCTGATGCATGCGCATCATCATCGGCATCATGCCGCCACCGCCCATGCTGGCTCCCATGCCCATGCCGCCGATCATGCCCGTGCCGCCCATGCCGGGGAGAGCGGCGGCACTACCCATGCCCCGAAGGCCATACCCGCCTGCCGCAGCCGGGGCGGACATGCCGGGCATGGCCATCGGCGCCGCCGGATAGCCGCCGAAGCCGGGCTGCTCGTCGGAATCATGACCGGGGTGCGCACCGGCACCCACGGCGGCAACGGCCGAGATGGCCGCCGATGCCAGAACCGTTTTCAGATGTTTCATGGTGATCTCCCTGGCTTGCGTTCGCGCAATCGCTATCTGGGAGAGCAAAGCGCAATTTGCAGACATCCACACCCGCGGAAGTGTATCCGTTTGTCGCAACCGCGCCGGTTGATACAAAGCGTGACAACACCGCTCGAAAAGGCGGCCGCGCTGCGCCATATAACGGATACATGCACAAGAGCCCCCATATCCTGATCGTCGATGATCACCGCCAGATCCGCGAGTCGGTCACGCGGTTTCTCGAACGCAACGGCATGCGCGCCTCGGCCGCGAAAGACGCCGCCGAGATGGACGCCCTCCTGGCCACGGGGCATTTCGACCTCCTGGTCCTCGATGTGATGATGCCGGGCGAGGACGGCTTGTCTGTCTGTCAGCGGCTCTCGGCTGAGGGGCGGTTGCCGATCATCATGCTGACGGCGCTGGGGCAGGATACCGACCGGATCGTCGGGCTGGAACTCGGCGCTGACGACTACCTGCCCAAACCCTTCAATCCGCGCGAGCTCCTGGCCCGGATCCGGGCCGTTCTCCGTCGGGCCGAAAGACCCGAGCTCGAGGCCGGGTCCCTTTCGGGCAGGCGGGTGCGCTTCGCCGGTCTCGTCTACGATACCGATGCCCGGATCGTGGAGAAGGCGGCGGGCGACACGATTTCGCTGACCAGCGCCGATCACCGGCTTCTCACGGCGCTGCTCGAGCGGCCCCGGGTGGTGCTGAGCCGCGACCAGCTGATGGACCTGACCTCGGGACGGCGGGGCGGCCCGCTCGACCGGACGATCGACAACCAGATCAGCCGGCTGCGGCGCAAGATCGAGCCCGACCCCGCGCGGCCGCGCATCATCATCACCATCCGCAATGCCGGCTACTGTCTGGCCGCCGATGTCGAGGTGGTCGAATGAGCCCCCCCTTCCTGCGGAGCCTGCGGGTTCAGCTGATCCTGCTGATCGTGGGGGCGCTCGTCGTTGCGCAGGCCGTCAGCCTGTGGCTTTTCGTTGACGAACGCACGCTCGCCATCCGGGCCACGCTGGGCTTCGAGACGGCCGGGCGGGCGGCGAATGTGGCGCGGCTGATCGAGGAGGCCCCACCCGGGCTGCATGCGTCAATCCTTCGCGCGGCCGACTCGCCCCTCGTGCGCTTTTCCCTCGACGCAACGCCCGGCGTGACCCACGAGAACCACGATGACAACGGCCGGATCGAACGGTTCATCCGCGGGCTTCTGGCCGGAGACGGCGCCGGCCGGCGCGAGATCCGGGTCGAACTTCACGAGATCGAGGGTGGGATCCTGCCGCTGGCGCACCTCTCCCCCGCCATGGCGGAGATGCATCGAGCCATGATGCATGACAACCTGCGGGCAACGGTGATGAACCTGTCGATCCGGCTCGCCGACGGGCGATGGCTCAATGTGGGCACCCGTCTCCAACGGCCACCGATGCAATGGCCGGTCCTCTCGGTCCTGACCTTCGGCACCACCGCCGCCCTCGTCCTGATGGTGGCGCTGTGGTTCGTGATAACGCGGCTGACCGGCCCGCTGAGACGGCTCGCCCGATCGGCGGACCGTTTCGGCCGCGGAGAGGATGTCGCCCCCCTGCCGGAGACGGGCCCCGACGAGGTGCGGGAGCTGACGCGGGCCTTCAACCGCATGCAGGAGCGACTCAGGCGCTTCGTCGCCGACCGCACGCGCATTCTGGCGGCAATGAGCCATGATCTTCGTTCTCCGCTCACCGCGCTGCGGGTGCGGGCGGAGATGGTCGAGGATGACGAAACCCGCGAGGCGCTGATCGAATCGGTCGGGGAGATGCAGCGCATGGCGGAGGCCACCCTCGATTTCGCTCAGGGGATCTCGGGGGCGGAAACGCCCGAGACCGTTCGCCTCGCTGATCTCGTTGCCGATACGGGGGCGGAAGCGGGCGGCCCCGTTCGGGTGGAAGGGGGCCCCGATCTCGCGCTGCGGGTGCGTCCCGTGGCTTTTCGCAGGGCGTTGCGCAACCTGATCGGCAACGCCGTCCGTTATGGCCGGGAAGCCGTGGTCTCATGGCGGAGGACGGGCGGCGGGATCGTGATCGACATCCGGGATCGCGGCCCCGGCATTCCCGAGGCGGAGCGCGAGAGGGTCTTCGATCCGTTCTACCGGCTCGAAACGTCCCGTTCGCTCGAAACGGGGGGGCACGGGCTCGGTCTCTCGATTGCCCGGTCGATCGTCCGGGCTCACGGGGGCGAGATCACGCTGTGCGATCATCCCGAAGGCGGGCTCGTCGCCCGGGTGACGCTGCCGCTCGGGGAGAGCCGCCATGCCGCCGGAAGGGAGGTGGCCGGAACGGGAGGCGGAGACGGGAGGTTGGAGCGGCGGCGGAGAGTTCCTTCGCGCCGGAAGGCCGCTTCTGATCCGGGCGGCTGATCCGTGCCGGTGGCCCCGGGCCGGGGCGTGGGCGATGCTTCGGCAGTGCCGCCGGGGCGGAGCAGGGGCGGGGGAGAGCCCCGGAGCACGGGGAAGGTGGCTGACAGGGGGATGCGCCGCAGCCGGACTGCCGATCGGTGCCGGAAAGCGAACGGCCCGGGAAGGGGCCGGGATGTCCATGCCGGCGGTCGGCCGGTGTTCGGGAAGCGTGAGGGGTGGAGGATTGCCGGCACGAGCGGACCGGGTGGATGCCCGCGCCGGGTCGGATCGCCGGAAGCATCGCGTTCCGGCATGACGGATCGAGACGGCGGCCTTCATGCGCCCCGGTCGGGCGGCCGGGGCGCCCGTGCGTTTGCCGGGTGCAGGTTTTGGCTCCTTTGCCGGCGTCCGGGTCGGGGGCGGATGTCCGTGCGGTTGTCGGTCCGAACGGCCGCCAGCGCACCGCGCCCTGCGCGGAGGCACCGCCGTCATCGCCGCCGGCGTTCGGGGATTGGCGCATCACCTACCCGGAGGCCGGAAACGGCGCTTGGGCGGATGACGCGTCTGTGAAGTGGTGGCTGTGGCGCCCTTCGTGCCGGGCCGGGTCTGCCCGGATGGGAAGAGGGGAAATGTCTTTCCCTGCGCCGGCACCCGCCCGGGCTTGGATGCCGCCTCGGTCGTGCACGGGGCGATGGCCCGCGCCCGATCCGGCAGACCGCCGGCCGCTCGTCATCCCGGCCGACCGAAGGGAGGCGCTCCTGCACGGCCGGTGGTGCACCAGCCTGTTGGCCACGCATCCGAGACGGCCAAGAGGTGCCCCTGCACGGGCCGGTTATGCACGATCTCGGGGCGCGGCAGCCGCATTTCTTTGCGAAGCGTCACCGCATGGGCCGGTGATGTTCCCGCAGTCTGCTCGCGCCCGGGAGCGACGGCGGATGGATCATCCTCGGGCTACCGTGCGGATGCCGGCGACGGAACGCGGGCAATGGCAGACGACTGACCGGGGCGTTCCGACTGGCCGGGCGCGGTTTTCGGCGGAAGTGCCTTCAGCCGTCCGCTTCAGCTCTCGTCGTCCTCCTTGGCGACGTCGGCAATGGCCTCGAGCGGCACGTCGTCGCCATCGAGGGCGTCGTCTTCCAGCACCGTATCGTCGGCCTCGACCTCGACATCGACCTCGAGCTCCTCGACGAGAACCGCGTCTTCGGGTTCGGGAACGGCCTTGCCGGTGTCCGAGGTCAGGACCGGGCGGCCAAGCTGGTTGGCCAGCGAGGCGATCTCGAAGCTGTGGCCGCAATCGGGGCAGGTGACGGGATCGCGGCCGAGATCGTAGAAACGGGTCTTGCATTTGGGGCATTCGCGCTTGGTGCCCCATTCGGGTTTGGCCATGCGAACCTCATGTGATGAGCGTTTCAGGAAGGATCGCGGCCAACTGCCACAAGAACGGGAAGCTTGTCAAAGCCTTTGTTGGCACCTCCACGGCAATTGCTTGAACGGCTTTGGATTCACCTGGCGGCGCAATGTGGTCACGGGTTTCCGACCAACCATCGGGGGACCGCCATGAAATCCGTCGGCCTGCTCGATCGTTTTTCCGCCCTCGAAGACCCTCGCCAAGGCTGGAAGACGGTTTGCCCCTGCCCGAAATCCTGCTTCTGGCGCTGTGCGGCGTGATGGCGGGGGCGGATGATTTCGTCGAGGTCGCGTGCCGGGGCAATCGCAAGATAGCCTTTCTGCGCCGCCTTCTGCCGTTGGATGCGGGCATCCCCTCGCACGATACGCTCACCGAGGTGATGAATGCCCTGCCGGGGGATCCGTTCACCGAATGCTTTGCCGCCTGGGTGTCCGGTCTGCGCGACCGGGATGACGAGATCGTCGCCATCGACGGCAAGACCTCGCGGCGCGCTGGTCACCATCGACGCCATGGGCTGTCAGCACGGCATTGCCGGGGCGATCCTGGAGGCGGGTGCGGACCACCTTCCGGCGCTCAAGCCAACCGGAAATCCCTGCATGACGAGGTGCGGCTGTTCTTCGATCAGGCCGCCGGGCTGGAGCGCTTCGAGACCACCGATGCCGACCCGGGCGGCTGGAAACCCGCCGCGCATGGGTCAGCCACGAGGTCGGCTGGCTGCGTCCCGACCGGGCCGAGCCGGCCGTGCACCGCTTCCCCGGGCTCGTCACCCTCGGCATGGTCGAGGCCCGGGTCGAAGAGAAGGGCCGGACCGGGAGCGCGCGGCGCTAGAGCATGTCGCGTCAAATCGCACCTGCTTCGCCCGGGGCGCGCAAGCGGCCCGGGCATGCGCCCGCCCGGGCGACCGCCCGCCCTTTTTGGGTGCCGCGCCGAAACCGATCAAACACGACATGCGCCATTTCCTGTCTTCCGCGCCGATCACGGCACGGCAGCTCCTGCATGCAACCCGCGCCCATTGGGGGATCGAAAACCGCCTGCACCGGGTCATGAATATAGTCTTCCACGACGACCTCATGCGCCTGAGAACCGGCAACGGGCCGGCCAACATGGCCGTGATCCGCCATGCCGCCCTCAACATCTTCAAACAGATCGGCGACAGGGCGAGCATGAAAGTCCGAAGAAAAACAGCTGCTTGGGGCGACAACTGCCTCTTCGCAGCCATCACGAAAACAATATGAAACTTCAAGCGATTCCCGCAAAGGCATCTTCTGCCGGTGTGGTCGGAAGACGGGCCGCTTTCCGGGCCTTGCATGGCTCCGGCCCGCTTCCCGACCCGTTGGCGGATGCGGCTGCGACCGGGGGCGGGTCGAAGCGGCAGGACAGCGGCCATCTGTCGGGCGGAGCGGCAGTGCGCCGGGGCAGGGGCGAATCGGCGCCCGGCCTTCCCGGCGTGTTTCTTGCGTGCCCGGCGTCCGATTCCGGCGTCCGGCGGCGGACCCGACGGTTTCCCGACCGGGCCGGACGGGCTGGAAACGCCTGCGCCACGCTGGCGGAGAGCGGCTCCGTTCTCTGGACCGCATGGCGGAAGGTGCGTAAACCCTGCAGGTGGATCGCCCGCCGAACGAGTCCGGTCCGCAATAGCCGGCCGGAAAGGGGCGAGACGGCGAAAGGAGCGGACGCATGGGGGCACTTCCTTCGGAAATCCTTCTGGGCAAGCCGCCGATCCGGGTGCGGCTGCGCCGGAACCTCCGGGCACGGCGCTACATCCTGCGCCTTTCCACGCATGGAGACGGAGCCTTTCTGACCATTCCGCGCACCGGCACCCTCGAGGAAGGGCTGGCATTCGTCCGGGCGCGGGAGGACTGGCTGCGCGAACGCCTCGGGGCCCTGCCGGCGCGGCGGCGGATCGTGCCCGGATGCACGCTGCCCGTCGAGGGGCGGACGGTCAGGGTCGAGCTGCATCCGGGCCCGAACATTCACCTCGAGGACGGGCGGCTCCTCGTGGGGGGCGATACCGCCTTGATCGGGCCCAGGGTGGCCGGCTTCCTGCGTGCCCGTGCCCGGGACATCATGGTGCCCGAGGCGTTCGCTCTGGCAGCGCAGCTGGGCCGGGTGCCGGAATCGATCCGCTTTCGGGACACCCGGTCGCGCTGGGGCAGCTGCAGCAGTGAAGGGCGGCTGATGTTTTCCTGGCGTCTCGTGATGGTGCCGGCCCGCCTGCGGCGCTATGTCGTTGCCCACGAAGTCGCCCATCTGGTCCACATGAACCATTCCCATGCCTTCTGGCACCTGGTCGGGGATCTGCACCCGGGCTGGCAGGAGGACCGGAAGGCATTGCGGGAAAGCGCCCCGTTCATTCTCGGCCATGATTTCGGGGAGGGTGCGGCGCCATGAATCCGCTTCGTGCATGCGGGTCATGCGGGAAGGCTCCCGTCTCGCGCGGAGTTTTCCCGTCGCTGCATGTCATGGGGCGGCGACGGGGCCGAGGAGGTGTCCGGCGCTCCTTGCGCGGATCGAAGGTCCGGATGAAGAGATCCAGCCGGCGCAGGCCGGTTTCCTCGTCGATGGATTGTTCCGTGCCACGACGGCGGGTGTGTGGAGGCACTCCGGCGACGGTGCCGGCCCCGGCGTCCCCGTCGCCATGCGCCGCCTGCGGGGACGGTTCGCAGGACCGCTCGCGTGAGGATGCTGACGAGTGCTCGCCTTCCTCCGGTGGATCCGCCGGAGGGGTGACGAGCCAGGGGGAAAGCCGATGGGCGAGATCGTGCAGATCGCGCTCGGTGAGCGGGTCGCCGTCGTCGAGCGAGACGAGCTGACAGAAGCCCTTGTGATGGCGGAAACCGAAACGGGCCGGGTGGGGGTTCTCGGGATCGACGCCGCGCAGAAGGGCGGCCACGAGCTGGCTGGCCGCCAGCGACAGGCGCCGCCGGTTCGGCTCGTCCCCCCGACGGGTGAACATGCTGCGCAGCCACAGATGCAGCCGGTCTTCGGCATCGGTCTCGTGCAGGTCGAGATGGAGATACTGCCAGCCGCTGCGTCCCTGGCCGAGCAGGGCGGCCGCCGGCCCGGCCTGCGCGATCCGGCCGTGATCGAGCCGCAGGAGGTGCTCGCAATGCTCGAGAAAGCGTCTGTCCGATGTGGCGATGAGCACGGTCCGCCCGGCCCGCACCTCCCCCTTGAGCCGGGAAAGGAAGATGGCCAGCAATCGCCCTTCGAGGAAGGCTTCCGGCCGGTCGATCAGGTAGAGGGAGGGCTGGAAGTGCAGGGCCCTCGCCAGAGCGACGATGCGTCTTTCGCTTTCGGTCAGCAGCGCAGGGGAAGAACGCCCAAGGATGCGCGTCGCATCGTCGTCGAACACGCCCATCTTCTCGAGCGCCCGCCTCGCGCAGCCTTCAGGGTCGTCCACGCCGGTGCCGACGATGTTTTCGGCGACCGAAACCGGCAGGAAGACCGGGTTCAGTCCGACATGCAGGCAGGGCAGGGATCGAGGGTCGCGGGTCTTCCGCCACAGCGGCACGCCCTGATGGACGACCCGGCCGCGAACCGCGGCGTCTTCGAGGCACCACGGGTCGGCGAGGGTGCGCAGAAGGAGCGACTTGCCCGAGGCCGGCGGCCCCTCGACCGCGATCATGCTGCCGCCGGGCAGCTCCATCTGCGGGATGCGCAACAGCAGCCTGTCCTCGCGGTCGCGCACTTCGAGGTCGTGAACGGAAAGGGTGTCCTCCGTGTCCCGCGGGCGGGCGAGATCGGAGAAGAGGGCGGCTGCACCCGCCGCCGGGAGCGGATCCGGCGCCTCGTCGGGGGGGCAGATGACGGGCAACACGCGGGAGCGGGGCGGGGCGGGCAGGGCGAGGGGGGCGAGGGCAAAGAGGGCCAGACCGGCGGCGAGCGATGCGGCGATCACGCCGCCCTGGGAGAGGGAGATGCTTCCGCGGGACATGCTGGCGACCGCGAGGGTGAGGGTGGCCGCGAGCAGACCTGTCACCGGCACGAAGGCCAGGGTGAGGAAGCTGCGGCGGTCCCCGGCGGGGAGGTGCGCCCTGCAGCCGTTGCGCCCCGCGAGAACGGCCGTCACTTCGGCGGGGCTCCGGGCGGACGGCCGGGGCTGCGCCAGCCGGGCGAGGGCGGGGCGGGCCGGCAGGAGAAGCAGGGAGAGAATGAGTGCCGGCGCGGCGAGAAGCGGGGCGATCAAGCCGAGGAGAAGGATGAGAAAGAAGCCCATCCCCGCCATGAGAACGCGGCGGATGCGCAGAAGCTCGTCCTCGTGGCCGGTCGCGAGCTGCAGCGCCAGGAGATCGAGAACGAAGGCGGCGACAAGGGCGAAGAGGGCGGCCAGAACGAAATAGGGCAAGAGGGAGAGCTGCCGGGGCACGAAATCCAGCACCCCGACATAGGCGATCGGCACGGCGATGGGCAGGAAGGCAGCCAGAAGGCCGAGAACGACGATCCACGCCCGGACCGGAAAGGGCAGGGCCGGGTCGCGGAAGGCGAGGGGGGAAAGAGGCAGTGTCCGGCGCCGGCGCTCCGGGGCGGAGGAGGCTGCGCCGGCCCGCCGTTTTTCCTGCCCGCCGGGTGCCGCTTCGCTCTCCGGGGAGGGCGGGGCCTCATCGCCGGCCGCGCCGGGCCGGGCGGAAATATCCGTCGCTTCCGTCATCGCTGCTCCTGTCCTTGCAGCAGCGATAGACGCCGGAAATGAATCGCGGGTTAAGAAGATCCCGGCCGCACCGGGCGCCGGTCGGAAAAATCCCCCTCATTTTGCGCAAATTGCACCGATCGGCATTGCCGGGGCGCAGGGCGGGGCATGCAGGAAGGCCCCATCGCGGCCGGGGCGACACCGCCCGAAACGGGGCTGACCGGCCGGAATGCCCGGTATTTGCGGGCTGGCAGGCGCAGCTCGCCCCCCGCCTGCACGAACCGCTCCCCGCCGGTGGCCTGCGGTGCCTATCTCGGCCCGATCATCATGATCATCTGCCGCCCTTCCATCTTCGGCAGGCTCTCGATCTTGCCGATGTCCTCCACGTCCCCGGCCACGCGCTCGAGCAGCTGGCGACCGAGGTCCTGATGGGCCATCTCCCGGCCGCGGAAGCGCAGCGATACCTTCACCTTGTCGCCTTTCCCGAGGAAGCGGCGGATGTTGCGCAGCTTGACCTGGTAGTCGTGGGTGTCGGTGGTGGGGCGGAACTTGACCTCCTTGACCTCGATGGTCTTCTGCTTCTTGCGCGCCTCGGCCTCGCGTTTCGACTGCTCGTACTTGTAGCGGCCGTAATCCATGATCTTGCATACCGGCGGCCGGGCATTGGGAGATATTTCGACGAGATCGAGCCCGTGCTCCTCGGCGAGACCCAGGGCCTCGCGGGGCGACATGATGCCGAGATTCTCCCCTTCGGGGCCGATGAGGCGGATTTCAGGCACGCGGATGCGCTCGTTGATCCGGGGGCCTGTGTCGCGCTGCGGGGGCGCATTGTGCGGTCTGCGGGCTATGGCTCTCGTTCCTTCTGTTGTGAGTCTTGTGCGGTTTCCCCGTCCCCTTCGGGGGGGCGGGCCGATCGGGTCGGCAGCGGGGAAAATAGACAGGGCGGCTTCGAGGTGCAAGCGTCAAGAGCGGCCGGGGCGGGTTTCCCGGTCCCCTCTGGCAGGGCGTCGGAAGGGGCTTGCTCCGGCGCGGCGGGCCGTGCATCCTGCGCCCGACAGGCCCGCAGAGCCTCTGCAGCACGCCCGCGGCGACGGCGCATGGCCGGTGCGGTGCGGGCAGGATCAAGGAGAAAACCGATGTCGCGCAACCTGACGATCGTCACGGTGCTCTTGCTGGTTGTCGTGGGAGGCTTTGCCTGGGGCGTGAAATGGGCGCAGGATTTCCGCGAGACCCTCGAGGCCCGGATTGATGCGCGCCTGGCGCAGCTCGAGGCGCTCGTCGCCCGGGCCCAGGCCGATGCGGCCGCGGCGGCCGAGGCGCGCAAGGCCGCCGAAAGCGCCCGCGACGAGGTGGCGGCGCTGAAGCAGGCGCTCGGGGCGATGAAGGACGAGATGGAGCAGGCCCTGGCCGGGATTCGCGCCGAACGCGCGAAGGCGGCGGCGGCGGCCGACCGGGCGGTGCGGGCGGCGGATGCGGCGGCCGAAGCCCGGGCCCGCACCGAGGCACTGGCCGACGAGGTGCGGCAGGCGGCGGCCGATCTGAAGGACGCGGCCGCGATCGCCCACAAGGCCCGAGCGGCGGCCGAGACGGCGCGTGCAACCGTCGAGCGGGCCCTTTCGGAAGCACGGGAGAAGGCCGCCCGCGCGAGCGAGTCGGCCCGCAAGGCCCGCGAAGCGCTCGAAAGACTGCTCGAGGCGCCTGCTCCCGAGACGCCCCGCGACATGCCGGCAATGCCGCCGGGGGAGATGGCGCCGCAGGGGATGATGGAGAAGGCGCCGCCCCTGCCGGCCCCGGCCGCCGCCCCGTCGGCGGCGGGTGCGCCGGCCGCTGCGGAGCGCACGCCCGCCGCCCTCCTGCGTCGGAAGATCGAGGCCCGGGCGGCCGAGGCGATGAAGAAGCTGACCGGGGAGAGCCGGTAACGCCCCCGTCGCGGCAGGCATGTTGCCGGGGTTGGTGATTCGTTCGATATCAGCGAGTTCTCCGGGGCCCCTTGCCGCGAGGGGATCGATACCGGGAAAGACGGCAGCGCCGCCGGGCGCCTTTCCCGATGCGGGTCGCCCCTGTCCGTGGAGGGGGAATGGTGCCCCGGCCGCGGAGGAAGGGAGCCGGGAGAGCGGGGCCGGATCTTCGGGGGCGTTTCCTCCCCGGCGATGTCTTGCTCCATGCCTGCCCGCGGCTTCGCGGTGGTGCAGGGCGTCTTTTCGGAATTGATCGGAGGTGATGTGCGGCGGCCGGATGGCCCGTCCGCATCGGCATGCATCGGGCCTGTGCCGCGCCACCGTCATTGACGGGGGGATCCGCCTCCGTAGCCCTCTCGGGCGGAGCGGCCGCCGCGCGTTGCCGCCTTCGGTAGGGCGGCGGTCCTTTCTTCCGGGGCGTCCCTTTCCGCGTCGGGGTGCAGGGCGGGGCGGCACCCTCCGGGCGAGGAACCGCCTCGAAATCATCGGGTCGCGGAACGGCATTCCCGTCCGGTTGCGCCCCCGGCCGTCGGGTCCGCGCGAATGGGTGTTCCCTCACCCATGCCCTTTTCAGCCGCCAAGGGTGGCGGCTGCGCCTGCCTCCTCTTGCCCTGTCCGGGCGAGATCGGGCGGGGCGGCTTCGGCCTCGAGAGCGGGAAGCAGCGCCTCGAGCGGCACGACCTTCGATCCCTTTTCGCCGAGCCGCCGCACCGAAACCGTGCCGTCCTCGACCTCGCGCTTGCCGACGGCGAGGATCACCGGCACCTTGGCCAGCGAATGTTCGCGCACCTTGTAGTTGATCTTCTCGTTGCGCAGGTCGGTCTCGGCGCGGATGCCGCGAGCCTCGAGCCGGCGAAGGACGGTGCGGGCCCAGTCGTCGGCGTCTGATGTGATGGTCGCCACCACCACCTGCCGCGGGGCGAGCCAGAAGGGCAGCCGGCCGGCATAGTTCTCGATCAGTATGCCGATGAAGCGCTCGAAGGAGCCGAGAATCGCCCGGTGCAGCATGACCGGGCGGTGCTTCGCCCCGTCTTCCCCGACATAGCTCGCATCGAGGCGCTCGGGCAGGACGAAGTCCACCTGCAGCGTGCCGCATTGCCAGTCGCGGCCGATCGCGTCGGTCAGCACGAATTCGAGCTTCGGTCCGTAGAAGGCCCCTTCGCCGGGGTTGAGCTCGAAATCGTAGCCCGCGGCGACGGTGGCCGCCTTGAGAGCGTTCTCGGCCTTGTCCCATGTGGCGTCGGAGCCGGCGCGCTTCTGGGGCCGGTCGGAGAACTTGATCTTGAAGCTGTCGAAGCCGAGATCGGCATAGACCGAGGAAAGCAGCTCGATGAAGCGGCGCGTCTCGTCCTCTATCTGGGCCTCGGTGCAGAAGATGTGGGCATCGTCCTGGGTGAAGCCGCGCACCCGCATGATCCCGTGCAGCGCCCCCGATGGCTCGTAGCGCATGCAGGAGCCGAACTCCGCCATGCGCAGCGGCAGGTCGCGATAGCTCTTGAGGCCCTGGTTGTAGATCTGGACATGGCCCGGGCAGTTCATCGGCTTGAGGGCGTTCACCCGCTTTTCGGCGGCGTGCTCCTCCTCGACCTCGACGATGAACATGTTTTCGCGGAACTTCTCCCAGTGGCCGGAGCGTTCCCACAACTTGCGGTCGATCACCTGCGGGGTGTTGACCTCGACATAGCCCGCCTTCTCGAGCCGGCGGCGCATGTAGGTCTGAAGCGTGGTGTAGATCTTCCAGCCGTTGGGATGCCAGAAGACCATGCCCGGCGCCTCCTCCTGCATATGGAACAGGTCCATCTCGCGGCCGAGGCGGCGGTGGTCGCGCTTCTCGGCCTCCTCGAGCATGTGCAGGTATCGCTTCAGCTCGTCGCGGGTGCGGAAGGCGACGCCGTAGATGCGCTGGAGCTGCTTGTTGCGCGCGTCGCCCCGCCAGTAGGCCCCCGATACGCGCATCAGCCTGAAGGCGTCGGCCGGCACCTGCCCGGTGTGTTGCAGATGCGGCCCGCGGCACAGGTCCTGCCAGTGCCCGTGCCAGTACATGCGCACCGGCTCGCCCTCGGGGATGGCCTCGACCAGCTCGACCTTGAACGGCTCGCCGGCCGCCTCGTAATGGGCGATCGCCTTCTCCCGCGGCCAGACCTCGGTGCGGACCGGATCGCGCGCGGCGATGATCTCGCGCATCCGCTTCTCGATCCTTTCGAGATCCTCGGTGGTGAAGGGGGCCTCACGGTCGAAGTCGTAGTAGAAGCCATGCTCGATCACCGGGCCGATCGTGACCTTGGTATCCGGCCACAGCTCCTGCACGGCGCGGGCCATGATGTGGGCCAGATCGTGGCGGACCAGCTCCAGCGCCTGCGGCTCGTCGGCCATGGTATGGATGACGATCTCCGCATCCTCCTCGATCGGCCATTGCAGGTCCCAGTGCCGGCCGTTGACCGTGGCCGAGATCGCCTTCTTCGCCAGCGATTTCGAGATCGACGCCGCCACCTCGGCCGGGGTGACGCCCCGAGGGAACTCGCGGCGGCTGCCGTCGGGAAAGGTGAGGGTGATGCTGTCGGCCATGAGCGCGCTCCGGTGAATTTCGCAGCCTGCGTTGCAGGCGCTTTTCCGCCGACGGGGCGGCGAAGTCAAGGAAGGGACGGTGCTTGACCTCCGCTGGCCGCCCCGGCATGGATCTGGCGAGAACGCGATGTCCGGGGCGGTGCCCGCCGTTCCCGGCGCTTTCCGCCGACCAGGAGAGGATCCGATGGCCGAGCCGCTCTTTCTCGACACGCCCCAGGGGCGCCGCATCGCCTGTCACCGCAGGGAGGGAAAGGCGCCGGGGGTGATCTTTCTCGGCGGTTTCAAGTCCGACATGGAGGGCACGAAGGCGCTCTTTCTCGAGGGTTGGGCCCGGCGGACGGGACGGGCGTTCCTGCGGTTCGACTATTCGGGCCACGGGCGCTCCTCGGGGCGTTTCGAGGACGGCGCGATCGGGGACTGGCTCGAGGACGCCCTTGCCGTGATCGACCGGCTGACCGAGGGGCCGCAGATCCTCGTCGGCTCCTCGATGGGCGGCTGGATCGCCCTTCTCGTGGCCCGGTCCCGGCCCGAGCGGGTCGCCGGTCTCGTCGGTATCGCCGCCGCCCCCGATTTCACCGAGGACGGCATGTGGGCCCTCTTCGACCCGGTCCAGCGTTCGGTGCTGATGGAGATGGGGCGGATCGAGCTGCCCTCGGCATATTCCGACGAACCCTATGTCATCACCCGTCGGCTGATCGAGGACGGGCGGCGCCACCTCGTGCTGCGCAGCCCCCTGCGGCTCGATGTGCCGACCCGGCTTCTGCAGGGCACGGCCGACGAGGACGTGCCGGTCGATACGGCGCTGAGGCTGTTCGATCATGCCGAGGGTGACGACATCCGCCTCACCCTCGTCAAGGGGGCCGACCATCGTTTCTCGGCCCCGCCGCTCCTCGATCTTGTCGCCCGTACCCTGGAGGAGGTGATCGCCGCGGCCGAAGCGCGGCAGGCGGGCCGCCAGGACTGACGGAAGCGCCGCCGCGGTCGGCCGTCGTTCCCCCAGCCGTCCCCTCCCGTCGCCCCGCGGGGCTTGCCGCCGGCACGCCCCGGCGGGAGTTCGGCCGGTTGGCGGTCGGATCGGCCTTCCGTTCCCGTCGTCGGCCCGGATCGCTTTCTCGCCGGTCCGCTGCGGCCCTGCCGGGGCGACGAGAGGGCCGGCATCGCCCGGCCGGGTCAGCCGAGGGCCATGCCGATCACCACCATCATCAGCCCGAGGGCGGAGACGGCGAGTCCGGCGAAGTTGATCGCGACGATGCGTTGCAGCTTCGCCCGCAGCGCCTCTTCGGAAAGCCCCGCCCGCCGCGCCCGGGCGACGGCGACCATGCTGCCGACGAGGATGACGAGGCCGATCAGGGTCAGCCCGGTGCCAAGGGGGATGAGAAGGGCCATGTCGTTCTCCGCTCGCTGGGGGTCGTGCCCGTTCCCCTATCCTCGCGCACTGCCGGATGCAACGGAGCGGTTGCGGGGGAGGGCCGTGCGCGCTAGAGCCCGGACGGGCCGCCGCAAGGGCGGAATCACGCCGGACAGGAGAGAGGGATGAGCGAGGAATTCGACACCAGCGGTGCACGGAGTTTCCGCATCGCCCGCGACGAGCTGCGCAGCTTCGTCGAGCGATACGAGCGGCTCGAGGCCGAGAAGAAGGACATCGCCGACCAGCAGAAGGAGGTGATGGCCGAGGCCAAGGCCCGTGGCTACGATACCAGGGTGCTGCGCAAGCTCATCGCCATGCGCAAGAAGGATCCGCAGGAGCTGTCGGAGGAGGAGGCGATCCTGCAGGTCTACCGCGAAGCCCTCGGCATGTAGGCACGGGCGCCGGGCGAGGTGCGCCCCGGCCGGTCACCGGCGGCATAGAGAAGCGCCCGTCACGCCCGCCCCGGCCGCTCCCCGCCGGCCACGCCGGGCCGCGGGTTTGCGTGCCGAAGCCTCTCCCATGGCCGTTCCCTCCGAGACGGGTTGCCCGCGTTGCATCCGGCCTTGCGCCCGGGGGGCGCCATGAAGTACGGTGGCATGGGCGGTGATGCGCTTCGGCCGTTCCCCGCGGCCGCCCGCCCATGCAGGGTCCTCTCGCAGGAGAAGGGAAAGCTCGTTGGAATGTCGATCCGGGTTCCGGCCTTTCCTTGCGAAAGGCCTTGCGGGCTCCTTTGAATTTCAACCCGTTCGTATTACGTTGCTCTTGACATGAATCCCTATGCACATTCGGTTCCGCACGAAGATCCTGCATTCTGGGAACCTCTCTCGGCACATCTGAAAGCGGTCGCCAATGCGGCGGGCAATCATGCGCAGGCGTTCGATGCCGAAATCCTTGCCCGCAGTGCCGGGCTGCTGCACGATCTGGGCAAGGCGAAGCCGGGTTTTCAGGCCTATCTGCGCGGCGAGCGCGGCTCGGAGCCGCACAGTGGCGAGGGCGCCCGTTTTGCCGCCGAAAATCTCGGGCCGTGGGGCAGGCTCGTCGCCTATTGCATCGCCGGTCACCATGCGGGGCTGGCGAACGGGATCGTTCCCAGTGAGAGGGGAAAACCTGCAACCCCGCTCGATGTGCGTCTGAAGCAGGCCGAAAGGCTGGACCTGCCCGCTGGCATCACCCTGCCCGAACTCGCAGGCGCCCCGGCACCGCTTGCCGGCCTGCCCAATGACGACACTGCCAATTTCCGCCTGCATTTCTTCACGCGGATGCTGTTTTCGGCGCTGGTGGACGCGGATTTTCTCGAAACCGAGGCCTTCTACGACCGCGTCGAAGGTCGAGCGCGGGAACGCGGCTGGCCGGGCACGCTCGACAACCTCGCCGAGGCCCTCGACGCCCACCTTGCCGGCTTCGGCCCGCCCGCAGGCGCCGTCAACCAGTTGCGTGCCGAAATCCTTGCCCATGTGCGGGCGCAGGCCGCCGAGCCCCCGGGCCTGTTCCGCCTCACCGTGCCCACGGGCGGGGGCAAGACGCTCACCTCGCTGGCCTTCGCTCTGGATCACGCCCGCCGCCACGGGCTTTCGCGGGTGATCTACGTCATCCCCTATACCTCGATCGTCGAGCAGACGGCTGCGGTGTTCCGCGAGGCGCTGAAGGATGACGACGCCGTGCTGGAACATCATTCGAGCTTCGACTGGGAAGAGCTCGACGACCCCTGCGAAGGGGAAAGGCTGAAACTTGCCGCGCAGAACTGGGACAGGCCCGTCATCGTCACCACCGCGGTGCAGTTCTTCGAAAGCCTCTACGCCAACCGCCCCTCGAAATGCCGCAAGCTGCACCGGCTGGCGCAATCGGTGATCGTGCTGGACGAGGCCCAGACCCTGCCGCTGAAGCTGCTCCGCCCCTGCCTTGCAGCGGTGAAGGAGCTGGCACGCGGCTACGGCAGCACGGTGGTCTTCTGCACCGCGACCCAGCCTGCGCTGCTCAGGGGGCGCGACGGCGACGGCTTCCCCGCGCCTGAAGGACTGGCGCCCGAGGAAGCGCGCGAACTTGCCCCCGATCCGCCACGCCTTTATGCCGCCTTCCGGCGGGTGAGGGTGCGCGATGCGGGCGCGATCGACGACGCCACCCTGGCCGAACGGCTGCGCGCGCAGGAACAGGTTCTGGCCATCGTCAACAGCACCGAGCACGCCCGCGCCCTGTTCGGCCGGCTGCGCGAGGCGGACGGCGCACGTCACCTCTCCACCCGCATGACCGCCGAGCACCGCCGCGCGGTGCTGGCCGACATTCGCCGGCGGCTGGCGAAGGGCGTGCCGGTGCGGGTGGTCTCGACCTCGCTGATCGAGGCGGGGGTGGATGTGGACTTCCCCCAGGTCTGGCGCGAGCTTGCCGGCATCGACTCGATCGCCCAGGCTGCCGGGCGCTGCAACCGCGAGGGTTGGCGCGAGGAGGCAAAGACCTTCGTTTTCCGCACGACCGAGGATTTCAGGCCGCCCGCAGACATCGAACAGTTCGCCCGCATCGCCGCCGAGGTGATGGTCGAACACGATGATCTTCTTGCTCCGCAGGCCGTGCGCGCCTATTTCCGGCGTCTGTTCTGGGACCGCGGTGCCGATCAGCTGGACGCGGCCGAGGTGGGCAGCCATCACGGCATTCTCAGGGCGCTTTCCGAAAGCGGTGCCTTGAACTTTCCCTTCGCCGACATCGCCGCCGCCTTCCGCATGATCGAGGGCGGCGTGCCCCTGATCATCACCGGTGGCGACTGGGGCCTCGCGCCGGAGGAGGAAGCGCGCCTGTGCCATGTCCCCCATGCCGGCGCCATCGCCCGCGCATTGCAGCGCTGCCAGGTGCAGATTCCGCCCCGGCGCCGGCAGGAACTGATCGCCGTCGGCGCCGCCGAGATCTGGCGCGAAAGCGATTTCGGCGAGCAGTTCGTCTTCCTGCGCAATGAAGGGTTGTATGACGCGGATACGGGATTATCATTCGAAAATCCGTGGGATCTGGGAGGAATGCAATTTTGACCAAGGGCATCAGGCTGCACATCTGGGGCGATTACGCCTGTTTCACCCGCCCCGAGATGAAGGTCGAGCGCGTCTCCTATGACGTGATCACGCCCTCGGCCGCCCGGGGCATCCTCGAGGCGATCCACTGGAAGCCGGCCATCCGCTGGGTGATCGACCGCATCCATGTGCTCAAGCCGATCCGTTTCGAGACCATCCGTCTGAACGAGGTCGGCCGCAAGATCCCTGCCGACAAGGTGAAAAAGGCGATGAAGGCAGGCAGCACCGAAGGGCTGGCAATGGTGGTCGAGGATGATCGCCAGCAGCGCGCCACGCTGGCGCTCAGGGACGTGGCCTATGTGATCGAGGCGCATTTCGAGATGACCGAGCGCGCCGGACCCGAGGACAACCCGGCCAAGCATCAGGGCATGTTTCGCCGCCGGGCCATGAAGGGCCAGTGTTTTCACCGCCCGGCGCTGGGGCTGCGCCAGTTCGCGGCCGATTTCACCTGGGTGGACGAGCTGCCCCCCTCGGCGTTGCCCGAGGAACAGAAAACCCGCGATCTGGGCTGGATGCTCTATGACATCGACTTTGCCAACGGCCGCCGCCCGCTGTTCTTCCGCGCGCGGCTCGAAAACGGCGTGATCGACGTGGCCCGCGCCCGCGCCGAGGGGCTGGTGCGATGACGATCCTGACCGAGCTTGCCCGCCTCTACGACCGCCTCGCCGCCGAGGGAAAGGCCCCGCCGCGCGGCTATTCCATGGAAAAGATCGGTGGTGAGGTGGTGCTGGACGGCGAGGGCCGCGTTCTGGCGATCCGTGATTTGCGCACGGCGGACGACAAGGGCCGGCCCCAGCCGCGGGTGATGGCCGTGCCCGATGGCGGCACCCGCACCTCGGGTATCAAGCCCAACACGCTTTGGGACAAGACCGCCTATGTGCTGGGCGTGACCGCGAAGAAGGACAGGGACAAGAAGCCCGTCCTTGACGATGCAGGCCGCCTCATCCCCGAAACCGAGGGTCGGGTCGAAAAGGAGCACGCCGCCTTCATCGCCCGTCACGAGGCGCTCCTTGAAGGCGCCGGGGACGAAGGATTGCAGGCCCTGCTTGGCTTCGTTCGCGCGTGGCGGCCGGAGATGTTCGCCGAGCGGGGCTTCGATCCGGCGCTTCTCGATCAGAATCTGGTGTTTCGTCTCGATGGTGATTTCAACGAAGATGGCACGCCGCGCTTCATCCACGAACGCCCCGCCGCGCAGGCGCTGATCGTGGGCGGCGAAGACGATGGCGGTGAAAGCGGGCTCTGTCTCGTGAGCGGCGAAACCGCGCCGCCCGCCCGGCTGCACCCGATGATCCGTGGTGTGCAGGGAGCGCAGAGTTCAGGGGCGGCCCTCGTGACCTTCAACCTCGACGCCTTCACCAGCTTCGGCAAGAAGCAGGGCGAAAATGCCCCCGTCTCTGACAAGGCCGCCTTTGCCTATGGCGCCGCTCTCAATGCGCTGCTGGCGAAAGGCTCGGGGCGCAGTCTCCGGATCGGCGATGCGACGGTGGTGTTCTGGGCCGAGGTGGCGGAAAGCGCCAGGGCCGCGACCATCGAGGAGATGATGGCGGGCGTGCTGGCTCCCGAGGAAAAGGGCGAGACCGAGAAACTGGCCGCGCTCCTGCGCGACATCGCCCGCGGCCGGGCCAGCGAACCCGGCCTCGACCCCGCGACCCGGGTCTTCATCCTCGGCCTTGCGCCCAATGCGGCGCGGCTTTCGGTGCGTTTCTGGCGCCCGGGCACGCTGGGGGATTTCGCCCGCAACATCACCCGTTTCTGGGAGGATCTGGCGCAACAGCCCCCCGCCTGGAAGGGGCCGCCCGCCGCCTGGTCGCTGCTTTTCGAGAGTGCGATCCGCGCCGGAGGCAAGCCGAAGGCCGATACCATCCCGCCCCGCCTCGGCGGGGATCTCATGCATGCGGTGCTGACGGGCGGGCCCTATCCGCGCACCCTGCTTTCGTCCGTCGTCACCCGCATCCGCGCAGATCATGTCGTGAATGCCCGCCGCGTGGCCATCATCGCCGCCGTTCTGCGGCGCAACTTCAAGGAGGACATTCCTATGTCGCTTGACCGTGAAAATCCCGACCCGGCCTATCGGCTGGGGCGGCTCTTTGCCGTGCTGGAGGGCATCCAGCAGGCCGCGCTCCCCGGCCTCAACGCCACCATCCGCGACCGTTACTTCGCCGCCGCCATGGCCACCCCGGCGCGGGTGTTTCCGCTGCTGGTGCGCAATGCGATGCACCACCTCTCGAACCTGAAGAAGGGTGATGCCGGCGGGCTTGCGCACTGGTTCGAGGCCGAGATGGGCGAGATCTGGTCCGCGCTGGAGGCCGCACCGCCCCGCAGTCTGAACCTCGAGGCCCAGGGGCGCTTCATTGCCGGCTATTACCACCAGCGCTGGGCGAAGAAGAACGACTCCTCCCTCGCGGACGGCGCAACCGGAACCCCTGACACCCCCCTGATCGAAACCGAAGGAGCCGACCAATGAGTGCCGCCGGAATCCCCATCGCCAACCGCTATGACTTCGTGCTGTTCTTCGATGTCGAGAACGGCAACCCCAATGGCGACCCGGACGCCGGCAACCTGCCGCGCATGGACCCGGAAACCAATCACGGGCTGGTCTCGGATGTCAGCCTCAAGCGCAAGGTACGCAACTTCGTGGCCGAGGCCATGGCGGGCGAGCCGGGGCACGAGATCTACATGGCCGATGGCAGCGTGCTCAACCGCCAGCATGCGCGTGCCTATGAAGCCCTGGGTCTGAACCCCACGTCCAAGAAGTTGCCCAGGGAGGAGGAAAGGGCCCGCCAGATCACCGAATGGATGTGCCGCAATTTCTATGACATTCGCACATTCGGCGCGGTCATGACCACGGATGTGAATGCCGGCCAGGTGCGCGGCCCGGTGCAGATGACCTTTGCCCGCTCGGTCGAACCGATCATGCCGCTGGAAATCTCCATCACCCGTTCTTCGGTCACCAACGAAAGGGACGTGGACAAGGAGCGCACCATGGGCCGCAAGTACATCGTGCCCTATGGTCTCTACCGCGCCCACGGCTTCATCAACGCCAAACTGGCCGAACGCACCGGCTTTTCCGAGGATGACCTCGCCCTGCTCTGGCAGGCGCTGTGCAACATGTTCGAGCTTGACCGATCGGCCGCCCGCGGCATGATGGCCACCCGCTGCCTGATCGCCTTCCGCCATGAAAGCCCGCTGGGCAACGCCCATGCGCACAAGCTGTTCGAGCGGGTGAAGGTCTTGCGCTGCCACAATGGCGAATGCCTGCCCGTGGGTGACAGCCGTACCCACAACTGGCCGCCGGCTCGTGCCTTCTCGGACTATCGCATCGAGGTGGATCGCGAGGGCCTGCCCGAGGGCGTGAGCATTGTCGAACCCTGCGGCCCCTGCGCCTGAGAGCATCCCGATCTCGGCGCTGCAGCACTGGCAGTTCTGCCCGCGCCAATGCGCCCTGATCCATGTGGAGCGGCTCTGGGCCGAAAACCGCCTGACCGCCGAGGGGCGGGTGCTGCACGCCCGCCCCGACAGCGGCCGCCCCGAAAGCCGCCCCGGCCTGCGCATCCTGCGCTCGGTGGAAATCGCCAGCACCACCCACGGCATCCACGGGGTGGCCGATGTGGTGGAACTGACCGGCCGCCCGCCGCGTCCCTTTCCGGTGGAATACAAGCGCGGCCGCCCCAAACCCCACCGCGCCGACGAAGTGCAGCTCTGCGCCCAGGCTTTGTGCCTTGAAGAGATGTTCTCCTGCACCATCCCCGAAGGCGCGCTGTTCTACGGGCAAAGCCGGCGTCGCAAGCCGGTCGCCTTCGACAATGAGTTGCGCGCCCTCACCCTGTCGGTCATCGCCGCCGTGCAGGAGATGTTCGCAAGCGGCCGCCTGCCGCCCCCCGAATACGCGCCCCGGCGCTGCGATTCCTGTTCGCTCAACGCCCTGTGCCGGCCGAAGCTGCGCAAGAGCGCAGCCCGCTGGCTGGAGCGCGCCATCACCCGGGAGCCGCCCTCATGAAGAAGCTGCTCAACACGCTCTATGTCACCTCCGAAGGCGCCTGGCTGAACAAGGACGGGCGCAACGTGGTCGTGCGGATCGACGGCGCCGAACGCGGCCGCTTCCCGGCCCATCTCTTGGGCCAGATCATCTGTTTCGGGCAGGTGGGGCTCTCGCCGCAGCTGATGCATTTCTGTGCCGAGGAAGGCATTTCGATCACCTTCCTGTCACCCCATGGCCGTTATCTGGCGCGCATCGAGGGGCCGCAGAGCGGCAATGTGCTGCTGCGCCGCGCCCAGCACGAGGTCACCCGCGACGAGTTGGCCGCCCTGCCCGTCGCCCGGGCCATGGTGGCCGCCAAGCTGGCCAATCAGCGCGGCGTGATTGCACGCACCCTGCGCGATCACGGCAAGGGGCTGGCGGACGATGCCCGGGCCGCACTGGAGCGCACCGCCGCCCAGCTTGGCCGCAGCGCCCGGCAGGCTCTTGCCTGCCCCGACATGGACACGCTGCGCGGGCTCGAAGGCGACGGCGCCAACGCCTACTGGGCAGTCTTTTCCCACCTCGTCCGCAACCCGGAATTCACCTTCTCCGGTCGCAACCGCCGCCCGCCGCGCGACCCGGTCAACGCGCTTCTGTCGCTGGCTTATGTGCTGCTGGCCGCCGACTGCCGCGCCGGGGCCGAGAGCCACGGGCTCGACCCGCAGATGGGCTTTCTGCACCGCGACCGCCCCGGGCGCGCGAGCCTTGCGCTGGATCTGATGGAGGAGTTTCGCGCTCCGCTGGCCGATCGCCTCGTGCTCTCCCTGATCAACCGCCGCCAGCTTTCGCGGCGTGATTTCCGCCACGAGGAAACCGGCGGCGTGTTCCTGACCGAGGACGCCCGCGCGACCGTTCTCACCGCCTGGCAGGAGCGCAAGCGCACGACCCTGCGTCATGACTTCATCGGCGAGACCGTGCCGCTCGGCCTGTTTCCTCAGCTTCAGGCCCAGCTTCTGGCCCGCCATCTGCGCGGCGACCTCGACGCCTACCCGGCCCATGTCTGGAGATGAGCCATGATGGTCCTGATCACCTATGACGTCCGCACGGACAGCGCCGCCGGCCGCCGCCGCTTGCGCCGCGTCTCCAAGGCCTGCCTCGACTACGGCCAGCGGGTGCAGTATTCCGTCTTCGAATGCGAGGTCTCCCCGGCGCAATGGACGGCGCTGCGCGCCCGTCTGTGCGAGATGATCGACCCGGAGGTCGATTCCCTGCGCTTCTACATGCTGGGGGCCAACTGGCGCCGCCGCATCGAGCATGTGGGGGCCAAGCCGGCTACCGATTTCGACGGCCCGCTGATCATCTGACGCAGATGCTCCGCGCCGCCTGTGCGAACCCCCAGCGGTCATGGAATGGCGGAGAAGTTCGCAAATCGGGCAACCGATTGGAACAAGGGGAATATGTCCTGCAAATCGTCTGGGAAAGAGCAAATTGAGGGCGACAATCGGCACCTTCGCGGGGTCGGCCATGTTTGACGATGCGCATCAGCATGTTACAAACACGAAGTCGCCCCCACCACGGGGGCGTGGATTGAAACAGCAAGATAGCGGCGAGGGATCTCGATCTCAAC
>JALSJQ010000015.1 GCA_026989275.1 Albidovulum sp. | reverse complement strand
TCCGACACCTCCATACCGCCATATTTCGAGCGCCACTTGTAAAACGTCGCATCGCTGATCCCGTGCTTGCGACACAGATCAGCCGCCTTCGCACCAGCCTGATGCTCCTTCAAGATACCGATGATCCGCTCTTCGCTGAAACGGCTTCACTTCATCGTCTGTCTCCTCCGTCGAAGAACAGACTAACCCAAATTCGAGGACTTTTCCGGGGAGCAGGTCATGCAAGATGCGCCGCATCTTTATGTCACCGCCGCCATAGCCCTGTTCTTCAAGGCTATCCTGATTCCCGGCGCCTTGCACAGGATCATCCAGCGGATGGGAATTCACCGGCAGGTGGAACAGGTCGTCGGAACCGGCGCGACCATGTTGCTGGGCATGGGGCTGGTTGCCCTGTCCACCGTATTGATGCTGAAACTCACCAGCGGATCGAATGCCTTTGCCCGCGAAGACCTGGCCTTCGCCCTGTCGATCGTGCTGCTGGGTTTTCTGATGATGATCACGCGGCGCAATGCGGTGTTTCAGGTTGTCGGCTTCATGTCGCTGGAAAACGGTTTGATCCTGGCCGCGGCAGGGGCGCAGGGCATGCCGCTGGTGGTGGAAATCAGCGTCGCCTTTTCGGTGCTGGTCGCCTTCATCGTGATTGGCGTGTTCCTGTTTCGCATTCGCGAACGCTTCGATTCCGTCGATGTCACGGTGATGGATGATTTCCGGGGGGAAAAGAGATGAGCCTTCCCTTCGGGCCGGTCGAACTGATCCTTGGCATCCCGGCAGTCGCGGCGGTGCTGCTGGCGGTGTTGCCGGGGTATCGTCTGACCTCGTGGCTGAATGTCGGAGCCAGCCTGGCGAGTTTCCTGGCCGCGGCCGCGTTGCTTGTCGTGGAGCGGCCCGCGCCAAGCGAATTCTTCCTGATTGACGAGCTGAACATCATCTTTGTCGTCCTGAACACCTTTGTCGGGTTCACGGCGGCCTGTTTCAGCGCGGCCTACATCGCGCACGAGCTGGAAACCGGGCGCCTGACGCCTGTCTATCTGCGTTTCTATCACGCCATGTATCAGGTGAGATGTTCGGCATGAACCTGGTTCTGGTCACGAACAATATCGGCCTGATGTGGGTCGCGATCGAACTGGCGACCCTTTCGACGGTGCTGATGGTGGGGATCTATCGCACGCCCGAGGCGCTCGAGGCGGCGTGGAAATATTTCATCCTTGGTTCGGTGGGGATCGCCCTGGCGCTGTTCGGCACGATCCTTGTCTATCTGGCGGCCGAGCCGGCTCTGGGCGAAGGGGCGGCGGCCATGGTGTTTACCAACCTGCTGCCGCGCGCGGCGGAATTCGACCCGATGATCCTGAACCTGGCCTTTGTCTTTCTGATCCTGGGATATGGCACCAAGGTCGGGCTTGCCCCGCTTCATGCCTGGCTGCCCGGCGCCCATGCCGAAGGCCCGACGCCCATTTCGGCGGTGCTTTCGGGATTGTTGCTGAATGTGGCGCTTTATGCGGTGCTGCGATTCAAGATGCTGATGACGACCAATCCCGACACGCTGGCACCGGGGCCGCTGATGATCACGATGGGGCTGGTTTCGCTGATCTTTGCCGCGCTCATGCTGTACCGTCGGCGCGACATCAAGCGGCTGTTCGCCTATTCCTCGATCGAGCATATGGGCATCATCGTCTTCGCCTTCGGCATGGGCGGCCCGCTGGCCAATTTCGCGGGGCTGCTGCACATGGTGATGCACAGCCTGACCAAATCGGCGATCTTCTTTTCGGTCGGCCATGTCGCGCAGATCAAGGGCAGCCAGAAAATCGCCGAGATCCGCGGCCTGACCCACAGCCACCCGGCGCTGGGCTGGGCGCTGGTGATCGGAGTGCTGGCGATTGCCGGCATGCCGCCCTTTGGCGTCTTCATGAGCGAATTCCTGATCATCAGCTCGACATTTTCGCGCGCGCCGCTTCTGGCGCTGATTTTCGTGGCCGGGTTGTTGCTGGCCTTCGGGGCGCTGTTGTTGCGGCTGACCGGCTTTGCCTTTGGCGCCCCGACCGGAAATGGGCAGCCGGTCAGGGCCTCGATGGTGCCGCTATATATTCACATGGGCCTGGTGCTGCTGGCGGGAATCTATCTGCCGGGGCCGATGGTCGCCTGGTTTCAGGCCGTCGCGCGGTTGCTGGGTTAGGGGCGGAACATGGTCGAAATTCTTGAGATGATCGCCGCAGGGCAGACGGATTTTCGCACCACGCCCATGCCGCGCCACAAGCTTACCGGGGCGCAATGGGAGCAGGCGGCGGACGATGCGGCGCGCGGTCTTGTGACCTTGCTCAGCCTCTGGGCCACGCGTGGGGCCGTGCACATGGCGCTGATGGACCCCGACAGCCATGCGGTTGGTGTCTTCAGCCTTGAAAACCGGCGCAAGGGGTTTCCTTCGGTGGCGCGCCTGCACCCGCCGGCACAGCGGCTCGAGCGCAGCATCACCGACCTGTTCGGCCTGATCTCCGAAGGGGCCGAGGACAGTCGCCCCTGGCAAGATCCGCGCCCCGCGAGGGCACCGCGCCCGAATATGCGTTCCTGCCGGTCATCGGCGACGGCCTGCATCAGGTGCCGGTCGGCCCGGTTCACGCCGGCATCATCGAACCGGGGCATTTCCGCTTCACCGCGCAGGGCGAAACCGTGGTCCGCCTGGAAGAGCGCCTTGGCTATACCCACAAGGGGATCGACCGCCTCATGCGGGGGTCGTCGATCGCGCGCGGAGCCGAGCTGGCCCAGCGGACATCGGGCGACAGCACGGTAGCCTATGGCTGGGCCTATGCGCAGGCGGTCGAGGCGGCGCTGGAGGTGACGCCTCCGCCGCGGGCCGTGTGGCTGCGCGCGATCATGGCCGAGCTGGAGCGCCTGGCGAACCACCTGAACGATATCGGCGCGATCTGCAACGATGCGGCATTTGCCCTGATGCTGGCCCAGTGCGGGACGCTGCGCGAGCAGGTCATGCGCGCCGCCGATGCGGTGTTCGACCACCGCTTCATGCGTGATGTGATCCTGCCGGGCGGGGTCGCGCGCGACATTGACGCGGCCGGGCGCGCGCTTCTGGAACGGTTGGTTCACGACATTGCCCGTGATTTCGAGCCGCTGGTCGATCTTTACGACAACACGCCGTCGCTGCTGGCACGCACCGTTGGCACCGGAATCCTGCCTTGCGATCTCGCGGCTCAATTCGCGGCGGGCGGCTATGTCGGGCGTGCCTCGGGACGCGATTTCGACACCCGCCGCGATCTGCCCCATGCCCCCTATGACAAGCTGGTGTTCGAGGTGCCGCTGCGCAGCGATGGCGATGTCAATGCCCGCATCTGGATCCGCATCGAGGAAACCCGCCAGAGCCTCAACCTCCTGGGCCAACTCCTGAAACCCCTCCCGGACGGAAATGTCCTGGCCCCGATCACGCCCCCAAAGGAACGGCGCGAGGGGCTGGGCATTGTCGAGGGCTTTCGCGGTGATGTCCTGGTCTGGGTGGCGCTGGACGGGCATGGCCGGATCAGCCGCTGCCACATGCGCGACCCGAGCTGGTTCCAGTGGCCGCTGCTGGAGGCGGCGATCGAGGACAACATCATCGCGGATTTCCCGCTCTGCAACAAATCCTTCAACTGCTCGTATTCGGGCGTCGATCTGTAAGGGGCTGCCATGAGGAACCCGTTGCTGAAGGCGCTGATCCGCAAGCCGCTGACCGAGGCCGGCCCCGCCGACGGCGATCTTGCGGAACTCGGCAGGACACTGGAACGGGAAACCCGCAGCCGGCTCGGCCGCAGCCTTGCCATCCGTCAGGTCGATGCCGGATCCTGCAACGCCTGCGAACTGGAAATACAGGCAACCGCCAACCCCTGTTACGATCTCGACCGTTTCGGCCTGCATTTCGTGGCCTCGCCCCGGCATGCCGATATCCTGCTGGTGACAGGGCCGGTGACGCGCAACATGGAGGTCGCCCTCAGACGCACATACGATGCGATGCCCAACCCGAAATGGGTCGTCGCCGCGGGCGATTGTGCCATTGACGGGGGGGCTTTGCCGGCAGCTATGCGGTGCTTGACGGCTGCAATGCGGTTATCCCCGTAGATCTGACCATCCCGGGCTGCCCGCCGGAACCCGCCGCAATCATGAGGGGGTTGGTTGCGTTGATGCGCGGCGCAAGCGAAATAGCGCCACGCGGAAAGAGTGCTGCATTTCGCCCCCATTCCGGGAAATGACTTTCCGCCTCGGGCCGGGCGTCTGATATCGCAGACATGCCAGGCACAACAGTTGTTGCAGCCAGGACCGACCTTGGCGCACGCGGTGCCGAACCCTGCGGAGGGTCCGCGCGTGGACGAACCTCAAGGACGCGCGCACCCACGACCTGCACCAGTTACTGTAACCTGTTGCGTCTCCTCCGGCCGTTCGGAGATGGGAATGCGCCCCTTTTCAGGGACCCGGCCGCTCTTGCCGGGCGCCGGGCACGGGGCGGGAGCGGTTTGTCGGCCCGTCGTGCGGCGGAGCAGATCCGGCGTGGACGGTCTCGTGGCCGACGTATCACAGCGCCCTTTTCGCACCTCTCTTCAACCAGCCGGCGATCCGCTCCGGCGTCCGGTTCTCATGCAGGCGCTCGATCACGAAAGTGGCCGGTTCCGTGCAGCGTCCGGGCAGGCGTGGCCTCTGACGGTGCACCGGATAGCGGCCCGAGGCGCTGACGAAATTGCAGGAGCCGTTCCCGCTGGCATTGCGCTGCAGTTCGCGCCGGATGGTGGAACGATGGCGGCCCAGGGCGCGGGCGATCTTGTCGAGCGACAGCCCCTCCGCGCGCAGACGGGCTGTCGCTCAACTCCGCTGTCGGGATCACATTTTTTCTTGACCGATTTTGTCGGGCTTTGTATGTCCTCATTGCCGACTCAAATAGTCGGGAATATGGATCGCTATCGCATCACGCCGCAGACACGCCGCGAAACAGCACAGACGAGGAAGCCCCATGATCTTTGACCGGTTGCCACCCTTCGCCCCGTTCCTCCGCCCGACCCGCCGCCAGGCGCTGGGCCTGGCTCTCGGCGCGTTCCTGGCCGCGCCGATCACGCCCGCCCTGGCAGGCAAGGGGGAGGTCAATGTCTATTCCTACAGGCAGCCGGAGCTCGTCCGCCCG
Organism: Albidovulum sp.; assembly: GCA_026989275.1. Taxonomy (GTDB): domain Bacteria; phylum Pseudomonadota; class Alphaproteobacteria; order Rhodobacterales; family Rhodobacteraceae; genus WFPA01. The sequence continues at coordinate 21,217 of JALSJQ010000015.1, read as the reverse complement.
CTCTTCGACGCCTTCACGAAGGAGACGGGCATCAAGGTCAATGTCGCCTTCCTCAAGAAGGGGCTTCTCGAGCGGCTCAGGGCCGAGGGTGACCGCTCCCCGGCCGATCTCGTTCTGACGACGGACATCGCCCGTCTGCAGGCCCTGGTGGATGCCGGGGTGACGCAGCCCGTCCGCTCCGAGGCGCTCGAGGCGGCCGTGCCCGCCAATTTCCGCGACCCCGAAGGGCGCTGGTACGGCCTGACCACGCGCGCGCGGGTGGTCTATGCCTCGAAGGAGCGGGTGAAGGCGGACGATGTGACCACCTACGAGGATCTTGCCTCGCCGAAATGGCGGGGGCGGATCTGCACGCGCGCGGGCACCCATCCCTACAATCTCGCCCTTTTCGCGGCCATGATCGCCCATCACGGCCCCGAATACACCGAGGCCTGGCTGCGCGGCATCAAGGCCAATCTTGCCCGCCGTCCCCAGGGCAACGACCGCGCCCAGGTCAAGGCGATCTGGGCCGGGGAATGCGACATCTCCCTCGGCAACACCTATTACATGGGCAAGATGCTGGCGAACCCGAAACAGCGTCCCTGGGCCGAGGCCGTGCGCATCGTCTTCCCGGCCTTCGAGAAGGGCGGCACCCATGTGAATCTCTCGGGCATGGCGATGACGCGCGCCGCACCCAACCGGGAGAACGCCCTCCGGCTGATGGAATTCCTCGTCTCGCCCGAAGCCCAGCGGATCTATGCCGAGGTCAACTACGAATACCCGGTACGCCCCGGCGTGCCGCTCTCGCCGGTCGTCGCCGCCTGGGGGCGCTTCACGGCGGACGACATCCCCCTTTCGGAGATCGCCCGTCTCCGACCGCTGGCGCTCCGCCTGGTCGAGAAGGTCGATTTCGACGGCTGAAGCGTTCCTGTCCCTTCTCGATGACCGAGCCGCTTCCGTCGCCTCTCGGCGGCGGGAGTCGCACCCGGCTCGTCTCGGCCCTCCGCGACGGCACGGCCACTCCACCCGGCCGGGCCACAGCGGACCGATCCGGCTCGACCACGGCGGACCGATCATCTGGGCTTTCGGACCAGCGGTCCACACAAGATCTTTTCGGACCAGCGGTCCACACAAGATCATCGGGAAACCGCATGAGCCGGCACCAGACGCTTCGGACACAAGACGATCGGGACCACATCTTTCAGGCCGGACGATCCGGCTGTCCGGCACCGACAGCGTTCTCCTCGCCGTCCGCGACCGGGCCAGGGTTCGGAAACCCGAGCCTTGCAGCCGCCCTTGCCTTGAGCCCTTGCCTCGGGGGCGACTCCGTTCGAGCCTGCCCTCTCTCATTCAACCATCGCCTACACCATCGCCCGTTCCTCCTGCGCGTTCCCCTTCGTTCCTCCTCCTTGTTCCCCTGCCGTGTGTCCCCGGCATGCCACCCGCGCCGTCGACCGTGCTCCTCCTCCCTCCCCCGGTGAGACCAGGCCCTTCCCCCGCAGGGGACCCGCAGCAAGGCCGTGAGCAAGGCCGGTCAGCGCTAGCCGATTCGGCGTCATCATCGCAGGCGGATCTTTACGAAAGGTTGACGGCGGCGCATTCTTCCCGCAGCACGCCCGAAAGGAAAGCCGCCATGACCAGCACGCCGCGGAAAATCATCATCGATACCGACCCCGGGCAGGACGACGCGGTGGCGATCCTCCTCGCCCTGGCCAGCCCCGAGCTCGAGGTTCTCGGCATCACCGCCGTGGCCGGCAACGTGCCGCTGCCGCTCACCAGCCGCAACGCCTGCCTCGTGCGCGAGCTTGCCGGCCGGCCCGACGTGCCGGTCTTCGCGGGCTGCGATACGCCCCTGGCCCGCCCCCTCGTCACCGCAGAGCACGTCCATGGGAAAACAGGGCTCGACGGCCCCGAATGGTGGGAACCGGAGACGGCCCCCGAGGCCGGGCATGCCGTCGATTTCCTCATCGAGACGATCCGCGCCCATCCGCCGGGAGAGATCACCCTCTGCACGCTCGGGCCGCTCACCAACATCGCCACCGCCCTTCAGCGCGCGCCCGACATCGCACCGCGCATCCGCCGGCTGGTGATGATGGGAGGCGCCTATTTCGAGGTCGGCAACATCACCCCCGCCGCCGAGTTCAACATCTATGTCGATCCCGAAGCTGCAGCGGCGGTCCTGGCCGCGGGCATCCCCCTCACCATGCTGCCGCTCGACGTGACCCACAAGGCGCTCGTCACCCGTGCCCGCAACGACGCCTTCCGCGCCCTCGGCAACCGCACCGGCCGCTACGTCGCCGAGATGACCGACTTCTTCGAACGTTTCGACAAGGAGAAATACGGCTCCGACGGCGCCCCGCTCCACGACCCCACGGTCATCGCCTGGCTGCTCGCCCCCGAGCTTTTCCGGGGGCGCGAGATCAATGTCGAGATCGAACTCGGCGGCACCTGGACCACCGGCATGACCGTGGCCGACTGGTGGGGCGTCACCGACCGGCCGAAGAACGCGCTCTTCATCGGCGACGTCGATGCCGACGGCTTCTTCCGCCTCCTCACCGACCGGCTCGCCCGCCTGCCCTGAGGGCCTCGCCGGTCGCCTGCCCAAGCGCAGGACGGTCGCGGCACCGCGCCGCCCTTGCCCTGTCTCGGCGCAAGGCCGATAATGGCTGCAACAAGGAGCCCCCATGGCCCAGAACACGCCCCCACCGCTCTCCGCCAACCCGCTTGCGGGCGACGGGAGCGCACCGCTCTTCCCCTTCGACAACTCGGTGCTGAATCTGCCGCCGCGATTCTGGCGCCGGATCGCACCCCAACCGGTGCGGGCGCCGCGGCTCCTCGCCCTGAACCGGCCGCTGGCTGCCGATCTCGGCCTCGACGCCGATCGGCTCGCAAGCCCCGAAGGGGTGGCGGCCCTCGCCGGGAACACCGTGCCCGCGGGTGCGGCCTTCGTCGCTCTCGCCTATGCCGGCCACCAGTTCGGCAATTTCGTCCCCTCTCTCGGCGACGGCCGCGCCGTGCTTCTCGGCGAAGTGATCGACCGGCAGGGGCGCCGGCGCGACATCCAGCTCAAGGGCTCGGGCCCGACCCCGTTCTCCCGCGGCGGTGACGGCCGCGCCCCTCTCGGGCCGGTGCTGCGGGAATACGCCGTCGCCGAGGCGATGCACGCCCTCGGCATCCCCACCACCCGCGCACTCGCGGCCCTGGTCACCGGCGAAAGGGTGCTCCGGGAGCGGGCCGAACCCGGCGGGGTGCTGGTGCGGGTGGCCGCGTCCCATCTGCGCGTCGGCAGTTTCGAATATTTCGCCGCCCGCGGCGACGGGGAGGCGGTCGCGCTCCTCGTCGAGGAAGCGATCCGGCGCCACTACCCGACCGCCGACGGTGCCCTGTCGCTTCTCGAGCACGTCGTGGCGGCGCAGGCCGCGCTCGTCGCCCGCTGGATGGCCGTCGGCTTCGTCCACGGGGTGATGAATACCGACAACATGGCGATCTCGGGCGAAACGATCGATTACGGCCCCTGCGCCTTTCTCGACAGCTATCATCCCGGCGCGGTCTTCTCCTCGATCGACACGATGGGCCGCTATGCCTATGCGCGCCAGCCGGAGATCGCGGCGTGGAATCTCGGCCGTCTCGCAGGCTGCCTCCTGCCGCTGATCGACCGGAACGAGGAGCGGGCGCCGGCGGCGGCCGAGCAGGCCGTCAACGGCTTCTTTCCGCTCTTCCGCCGCGAGTGGCTCGGTCTTTTCCGCGCCAAGCTCGGCCTTGCCGGCGCCGAAGAGACGGACGGGGCGCTGATCACCGATCTTCTCGCGCGCATGAGCCGGGGCGAGGCCGACTTCACCCGCACCTTCCGGGGCCTCGTCACCGGCCGCGCGCGGGAGGAGTTTGCCGACCCGTCCCTGTTCGACGACTGGGCCGAAGCGTGGCGGGCCCGCCTTGCCCGCAACCCGCCCGGAACCGACGCCACGGCGCTGATGCGGGCGGCCAATCCGCGCATCATCCCGCGCAATCACCGCATCGCGCAGGCGCTCGCAGCGGCCGAAACCGGAGACATGGCGCCCTTCTCGCGCCTCGTCGCGGCCCTCGCCCGTCCCTTCGACGAGGACGAGGCGACCCGCGATCTCGAGGCCGCACCAAGGCCGGAAGAACGGGTCTGGCGCACCTTCTGCGGCACCTGAGAAAGCCGCTCGCGGCCGTCAGTGATGCAGCTCGTGGTGGTGTTCCCAGCGCACCAGCCGCGGCAGGCCATGTTCGACGAACCACATGCCGACGAGCATGGCGACGAGGAAGACCCAGATCTCGACCGGCCCGACGAGGAGCGCGCTTTCCGCCGGTGCCGGGCAGAGCCCGCCGAGCCCCCAGCCCACGCCGAAGATCAGCGCGCCGACGACGAGCCGCGGCGTGATCTCGCGCCTTGTCGGAAAGTGGAAGGCGTCGCCCAGGAGCGGCCGTTCGAGAAGCGCACTCGTCAAGCGGTAGCCGACGAGGGTGACGATCACCGCCGATCCGAGAACGAGCAGGAGGCTCGGATCCCACGCCCCGGCGATGTCGAGGAAATTGCGGACCTTCTCGGGGTTGACCATGCCCGAGACGACGAGGCCGAGACCGAAGACGAGGCCCAGGGCCCAGGAGACGAGAATTCGCATGGCTCACCCTCCCCAGACATGACGCACGAGAAAGACCGTCCCCGTCCCGCCGACGAGGAACATGGCCACGGCGACGAAGGAGCGGGGCGAAAGCCGCGCCAGCCCGGCAATGCCATGGCCCGAGGTGCAGCCGTTTGCGAGGCGGCTGCCGATGCCGATCAGCAGCCCGGCAAGGGCAAACCAGCCGAGCGATCCTTCGAAATGCCGCTCGGGAAGCCCCCCTTCGGCCCACAGCACGAGAAACGGCGCGGTGGCAAGGCCGAGGATGAAGGCAAACCGCCAGGCGATGTCGCCGGGTTTGCGCCAGGGCGGCAGGGCGCCGGCGGTGATGCCGCTGATCCCGGCGATGCGCCCCAGGAGCAGCATCGTGAAGGTGACGGACAACCCCATCAGCACGCCGCCCAGAACGGCGCTTCCCGGGGTGAAGGCGGTCGGATGGACGATGACGGGCATGAGACCTCCCTGCAGACCCATTGCATCTGCAAAGGTATCATGGGGGAGGACGTTGTAAAGCTTTCCCGGCGATGAGATGCCGGCAGGCACGGGGGGCAAGCGGCACGGGCGGCATCGGAACGCACCGACCGTCCGCCGAGGGCCCTCCGTCTCCTCCCCACCTCGGGCAGCCGGGGCAGGCGCATCCTTCGGGAACTCCGGCAGCGGCCCGGCGCCCGCCCCCCGCGCAGCCCCCGGCTCAGGCCATCGTCAGGCGGGAGATCACGGGTCGGACCTCCGGCCGCTTGCCGATCAGCCGCTCGGTGGTCTTGCGGGCGGTGCGGCGGATGAGCGCTTCGAGCTCGTCGTCGCTGTCCAGAACCTTGTCCGGCGCCCGGGTCAGGGCGATGTCGAGATCGGCCTCGATGTGCTCGGCCAGCTCCTTCTCCCCCTCCGGATCGGTAAGCCCGAAGGTCTCGACCCAGGCCTCGCGCAACGGATCGTCGGCATCATCAAGCACCACCGCCACCGCCACGAGCCCGTTGAGGGCCATGCGGATGCGGTCGCGCACGATGCCGTCAAAGGCGCCGATGAGTTCGGAACCGTCGCGGTAGATGCGCCCGGTCTCGACCTGATCGACGATCCGGGGCCGCTCGCCGGTGAGATCGACCACCGATCCGTTGGGCGCGACGACGCCGGGAATGCCCTTCGCCTCGGCGATGCGGACATGGCGCCGCAGGTGGCGGTGTTCGCCATGCATCGGGATCAGCATGTCGGGGCGGACGATCTCGTGCATCGTCTCGAGATCGGGGCGGTTGGCGTGTCCCGAGACATGGTAGAGACCTTCGCCGTCGTCGATCACGTCCACCCCCTTCTCGGAAAGCTGGTTCATGATCCGGGCGACGGAGATCTCGTTGCCGGGAATGGTCTTCGAGGAAAAGAGGAACATGTCGCCCTCGCGCATCTCGAAGCCGAGATACTTTCCCTGTGCCAGCTGGGCCGTGGCGGCCCGGCGCTCGCCCTGCGAACCCGTGGCCAGCACCATCAGCTCGTGGCGCGGCATGTCCTTGGCGTCCTCGGGCGAGACCGTGGGCGGGAAGCTCTCGAGCACCCCGCTTTGCAGAGCGACATCGACCATGCGGCGCATGGCCCGCCCCAGAAGCACGACCTTGCGTCCGGCGGCGATGCCGGCCTCGGCCAGCGTCTTCAGCCGGGCGACGTTGGACGCGAAGGTGGTGGCGGCCACCATGCCTTCGGCCGAGGCGACGAGCGCACGGATCGGCTCCCTGATGACGGCTTCCGAACGGCCCGGATGAAGCGAGAAGACGTTGGTCGAGTCCATCACCAGCGCCTTCACCCCCTCGGCGGCGACGGCGCGCCAGGCCGCTTCGTCGAAGGGTTCGCCGACACCCGGCGTCCTGTCGAGCTTGAAATCTCCCGTATGGATGATGCGCCCCGCCGGCGTGTCGATCACGAGGGAGGAGCTTTCCGGGATCGAGTGGCTCACGGGCAGGAAACCGACGGTGAAGGGCCCCGCTTCGATCGTCTCGGGCATCGGCCCCGCCTCGACGACCGCCTCGGGCTCGGCCCCGGCCTCCTCGAGCTTGCGCCTCACATGGGCGGCGGTGAAGGGGCGGGCATGGATCGTCGGATAGCCGAGCTGACCGTGGAGCATCCCCAGAGCGCCGATATGGTCTTCATGGGCATGGGTGACGAAGATCGCCTCGAGCCGGTCGGCCCGCTCGGCGATGAAAGCCGGATCGGCCATGATGAGATCCACGCCCGGCGTCGTGTCCATCGAGGGGAAGGTGACGCCGGCATCGACCATGATGAAGCGCTCCTTCCCGGGGGCGCCATAGCCGTAGAGATACATGTTCATGCCGATCTCCCCGGCTCCGCCGAGGGGAATGTAGATCAGCCGCTCCCGGCCCCTGCCGCCGCCACGGCCGCGCCCTCCCCGGCTCCGGGATTTCCGCCCGTTCGGACGGCGGTCCGTGTCTGGATTGTTCGTGCTGTCGTTCATTCGCCGTCTTTCCTGTTGAATGCGTCGATCACCGCCAGCCCGTGCATCGTCAGATCGGGCTCGACGGCATCGAAAATCTCCGTGCCTCTCTCGAACAGGGTGGAGAGGCCGCCGGTGCCGATGACCTTCATCGGCCGGCCATGTTCTTCCCGGATCCGCCCGACGACCCCTTCGATCAAGCCGACATAGCCCCAGAACACCCCGGACTGCATGGCGCCGACGGTGTTGGTGCCGATCACCTTTCCGGGCATGGCGACATCGACATGGGGCAGCGCCGCCGCCGCTTCGTGCAGGGCACGCAGCGAGAGGTTGACGCCGGGCGCGATCACCCCTCCCATATAGGCACCGTCGGCCGCGACGACATCGAAGGTGGTGGCGGTGCCGAAATCAACCACGATCAAATCTCCGCCATGGCGCGCATGGGCGCCGGCCGCGTTCACCAGCCGGTCGGCCCCGACCTGCGTCCCCGGATCGACCCGCGCCTCGATCGGCAGGCGGCATTCGGGCCTGCCCACGACAAGCGGGCGCGTGCCGAAATAGCGCTCGGCGAGCACCCGCAGATTGAACACCACCTGCGGCACGACCGACGAGACGATGACCCGGTCGATCACCGGGCGGATGTCGGCAATCCTCATCAGCGAGTCGAGCCAGACCTGATATTCGTCGGCGGTGCGGCCCGCATGGGTGGCGCAGCGCCATTCGATGATGAAGCGCGTGCCGTCATGGATGCCGAAGACGGTATTGGTGTTGCCGACGTCGATGGCAAGGAGCATGGCGCTGGTCCCGAGGAGCCCGCGGCATCGAGAAACGGATGCGTCAGGCGAAGAAAATGTCGGCAGCGGAGACGATCTCTCTGCCATGCCCCGTCTTTAGAACAAGGTTGCCGGCAAGGTCCACCGTCTCGAAGCACCCCGCGAGCGTGCGCCCGTCGGCCAGCCGGGCGGTGACGGGGGCGCCGAGCCCGTGGGCCCGGGCGAGCCATGCCTCGCGGATGGGAGCGAAGCCTTCGGCCAGAAGCTGCGCCTCGCGGGCGAAGAAGGCCGCATCGAGCGCCGCGAGAAGCGCCTCGGGGGTGACACGGCGACCGGTGGCCTCGAGAAGCGAGACCGGCACCGGCCCGGACGGAGCCACCTTCCCGGGCGGCGGGGCCGCGATCAGGTTGACGCCGATGCCGACGACGAGATCGAGCGGCGCCCCGCGACCCGCGCTCCTCCCCTCGAGCAGGATGCCCGAGAGCTTGCGACCCTCGAGAAGCACGTCGTTGGGCCATTTGAGGGCAAGCGGCAGCGCATGACCGCTCACCTCCTCGAGAGCCTCGGCAAGAGCCAGGGCGGCGGTGAAGGAGCGCAGGGCGGGCGACGGCCCCTCCGGCGCAAGGCGCAGGGCAAGGGAGACGGCGAGATTGCCGGGGGGCGAGATCCAGGGCCGGGCGCGGCGGCCGCGACCGGCGGTCTGGCGCTCGGCCAGCACCCAGAAGGGTGGCGTCCGCTGCGCAAGGAGGCGCAGCGCCTCGGCATTGGTGCTGTCGAGCGTCGCATGCCGCAGGAGCGGCGCCGTGAGCCGTGCCGCCCCCGCCGGTCCGCTCACGCCGCCTCTCGCGCCCACAGCCTCACTGCACGAGGCTCCGGGCGGCGGCGGCCAGGAGATCCTCGAAACCGAAGGTGCTCACGGCGCCGAGCAGCATGGCCGCGGCCGACAGCGTCAGCACCACCCTGGCCGTGGGCGACATGCGGCTCTCCATCGGCTCGGTCTCGGGGCCGAAATACATCAGATAGACGATGCGCAGGTAATAGAACGCCCCGATGACGGAGGCGATCACCCCGGCGATCACGAGCCCGGTCAATCCCGCCTGCCAGGCCGCCTTCAGCACTTCCAGCTTGGCGAAGAAGCCGAGGAAGGGCGGCACGCCGGCCATGGAGAACAGGAGGATGAGCAGCGCCAGCGCCCGCCCCGGAGCAAGGGCGGCGAAGTTCGACAGGGCGGCGATCTCGGTGATGTGCTGGCCCTCGCGCTCCATCGACAGGATGAAGGCGAAGGTGCCCAGATTCATCGCCACGTAGATCGCCATGTAGAACAGCATCGCCTCGACCCCGACCTCCGTTCCGGCGGCGAGGCCGAGAAGCGCAAAGCCCATATGGGCGATCGAGGAATAGGCCATCAGCCGCTTGATGTCCTTCTGGCCGATGGCGGCGAAGGCCCCGACGAACATCGACAGCACCGCCAGCACCCCCAGAACCGGCGCCCAGTCGATCTTCATGCCGCCGAAGGCATCGAAGGCGATGCGGGCGATCAGGGCCATGGCGGCGAATTTCGGCGCGGTGGCGAAGAAGGCCGTCACCGGCGTCGGCGATCCCTGATAGACGTCCGGCGTCCACATGTGGAAGGGGACGGCCGAGATCTTGAAGGCCAGGCCGATCAGGATCAGCACCAGTCCGACGACGAGGCCGAGCGAGCGGGCGCCCTCGGCGAGGGCCTGGGTGATGCCGGCGAAATCGGTGGTGCCGGTGAAGCCGTAGACCAGGGACGCGCCATAGAGGAGAAGCCCCGAGGCCAGCGCCCCGAGGACGAAATACTTGAGCCCGGCCTCGGTCGAACGCACCGAATTGCGGTTGAAGGCGGCGATGACATAGAGCGAGAGCGATTGCAGCTCGAGCCCCATGTAGAGGCCGATGAGATTGCCGGCCGAGATCATCAGCATCATGCCGGTGACGGCAAGGACGACAAGGATCGGGAACTCGAACTTGAGCAGGTTCTGCTTCCCCAGATGCGCCTCGCCCACAAGGAGGACGAGACCGGCGGCCACCAGCACCAGCATCTTGACGACGCGGGCGTAGAAATCATCGACGAACATGCCCGAGAAGGCCGTTTGCGCTCCGTCGCCGCCGAGGGCGAGAAGGCCGAGGCCGACGAGGATCATCGCCCAGGCGAGGAGCCGGAGCAGCACCGGGGCGATCCGTGCGCCCGGTCCCCAGGCTCCCCACATCAGGGCAGCCATCGCCATGAGGACGAGCAGGATTTCCGGCAGGGTGGTGAAAAGATCGGCAGACATCATCTTGCGTCCTCTCAGTGCTTGGCCGGAAGGGGGGCGGCATGGGCGGCCATCGGGCCGGCCGCTTCGGCCGGGGCGAGCCCGGCGGCCTCCTGCGCCGCATCGACGGTCTCGACGAGGGCCGCGACCGAGGGCGAGACGATGTCGGTCACGAGGCTGGGCCAGACGCCGAGGATCAGCACCGCCGCCACCAGCGGTGCGAACAGGAGCCGCTCGCGCCGGTCGAGATCGGTGATCGCGCGCAGCGCCTCCTTCACCAGCGGACCGAACATCACCCGCCGATAGAGCCACAGCGCATAGGCCGCCGACAGTATGACGCCGGTGGCCGCAACGGTGGCCGTCAGCGTCGAGACCTGGAAGGTGCCGACGAGGGTGAGGAACTCGCCGACGAAGCCCGACGTGCCCGGCAGGCCGACATTGGCCATGGTGAAGAGCATGAAGATCAGCGCATAGGCCGGCATCCGGTTCACCAGCCCGCCATAGGCGGCGATCTCGCGCGTATGCATCCGGTCGTAGATCACCCCGACGACGAGGAACAGCGCCCCCGAAACGAAGCCGTGGCTCAGCATCTGGAAGATGGCGCCGTCGATCCCCTGCTGGTTGGCGGCGAAGATTCCCATCGTCACATAGCCCATATGGGCGACGGAGGAGTAGGCGATGAGCTTCTTCATGTCCTCCTGCACGAGGGCGACGAGCGAAGTGTAGACGATCGCCGCCACCGACAGGAAGAAGACGAAGCCCGTCAAGAGCTCCGAAGCCACCGGGAACATCGGCAGCGAGAAGCGCAGGAAGCCGTAACCGCCCATCTTGAGAAGGATCGCCGCCAGCACCACCGAGCCGGCCGTCGGCGCCTGCACATGGGCGTCGGGCAGCCAGGTATGAACCGGCCACATCGGCATCTTGACGGCGAAGGAGGCGAAGAAGGCGAGCCACAGCAGTGTCTGAATGCCCCCGGCGATCTCGAAGCCGAACACCGTGATCGGCGCCGAGGGGAAATCATGTGTCAGCAGCGTCGGGATGTCGGTGGTGCCGGCCTCGAGCCAGATGGCGATGATCGCCACCAGCATCAGGACCGAGCCGAGAAGGGTGTAGAGGAAGAACTTGAAGGAGGCATAGATCCGGTTCGGACCGCCCCAGATGCCGATGATGAGGAACATCGGGATGAGGCCGGCCTCGAAGAACAGGTAGAACAGCACCAGATCGAGCGCGGTGAAGACGCCGATCATCAGCGTCTCGAGCACGAGGAAGGCTATCATCAGCTCCTTCACCCGCTTCTCGACGTTCCAGCAGGCGCCGATGGTGATCGGCATGAGGGCCGTGGTCAGCAGGACGAACAGGATCGAGATGCCGTCCACCCCCATCTTGTAGCGGAAGCCGAGGATCCAGCCCTTCTCCTCGACGAACTGGAAGCCGGTATTCGCCGGATCGAAGGCGAAGAGCAGCCCGAGCGACACGACGAAGGTCACGAGCGTCGCCAGAAGCGCCACCCAGCGGGCGTTGCTGCGCGCGGCGGCATCGTCTCCCCTGAGGAACAGGGCGAGCACCACGGCCGCGATCGTCGGCAGGAAGGTGATCAGGGAAAGGATATTGTCCAGCATCACTCGATCCCCCCGCGCATCATGATCCAGGTGACGAGGGCGACCACCCCCATCACCATGGCAAAGGCGTAATGGAACAGATAACCCGACTGGGCCCGCTGATAGAGCCGCGTGATCGCCGGCACGGCCCGAAGCGCCACCGCGTTGATGAATCCGTCGATCACGGCCTCGTCACCCTTCTTCCACAGGAAGCGGCCGAGACGCAGCGCACCGCGCACGAAGACGAAATCGTAGATCTCGTCGAAATACCACTTGTTGTAGAGGAAGCGGTAGAGCAGCTTCTGGTTCTCGGCGAGCCGCCGCGGCAGCGACGGATCGCGGATGTAGAACAGCCAGGCGACGAAGAAGCCGATCAGCATGGCGACGAAGGGTGCAACCTTGGCCCAGAAGGACAGATGGTGCATCGCCTCGAGCACCTCGTTGTGTTCGGAGAGGATGATCGACGGGCCGAAGAATTCGCGCCAGGCCTCGCCGACGAAATCGCCATACCAGATCATGCCGGCAAGGATCGCCCCGAGCGAGAGCACGCCGAGCGGCACCGTCATCACCCACGGGCTTTCATGGGCGTGCTCGTATTTCCCGCGCTCGCGCGGCTCCCCGAAGAAGGTCAGGAACATCAGCCGCCAGGAGTAGAAGCTGGTGAGCGCCGCCACGATCACCAGCACCCAGAAGGCATACATGCCGACCCCGCTGTGGGCGGCGATGGTGCTTTCGATGATCGCGTCCTTGGAGAGGAAGCCGGCGAAGCCGATCTCGGTGCCGGGAATGCCGACGCCGGTAATGGCCAGCGTGCCGATCATCATCCCCCAGAAGGTGAGCGGGATCTTGTGGCGCAGCCCGCCATATTTCCGCATGTCCTGCTCGTGATGCATGGCATGGATCACCGAACCCGCTCCGAGAAATAGCAGCGCCTTGAAGAAGGCGTGGGTGAAAAGGTGGAACATCGCCGCCTGATAAACGCCGACGCCGGCCGCGGCGAACATGTAACCGAGCTGCGAACAGGTCGAATAGGCGATGACCCGCTTGATGTCGTTCTGCACGAGGCCGACCGTGGCCGCGAACAGGGCCGTCGTCGCGCCGATGACGGTGACGAAAGCCGCCGCCGTGGGCGCGTATTCGTAGAGCGGCGACATGCGCGAGACGAGGAACACGCCGGCCGTCACCATGGTCGCCGCATGGATGAGGGCCGAAACCGGGGTCGGGCCTTCCATCGCGTCGGGCAGCCAGGTGTGCAGGAAGAGCTGGGCCGACTTGCCCATGGCGCCGACGAAGAGCAGGAAACCGATGAGCTCGACCGAGGAACGGAAGGTCATGCCGAGAAAGGTCATCGGCGTGTCGGCAAGGCGGGCGACCTGGGCGAAGATGTCGTCGAAGAGGATGCTGTCGGTCATCAGGTAGAGCGCGGCGATGCCGAGGATGAAACCGAAATCCCCCACCCGGTTGACGATGAAGGCCTTGATCGCCGCGGCGCTGGCGGAGGGCTTGCGGTAATAGAAGCCGATCAGGAGATAGGAGGCGACGCCCACGCCCTCCCAGCCGAAGAACATCTGCAGGAGGTTGTCGGCGGTCACCAGCGCCAGCATGGCGAAGGTGAAGAAGCTGAGATAGGCGAAGAAGCGCGGCTTGTAGACCTCGCCGGGCTTCCATTCCGGGTCATGGTCCATGTAGCCGAAGCTGTAGAGGTGGACGAGCGCCGAAACCGTCGTCACCACGATCAGCATGATCGCCGTCAGCCGGTCGAGACGGATCGCCCATTCCGAGATCAGCGTGCCCGACTCGACCCAGGGGAAGAGCCGGATGTGCTGCACCTCCTCGGGCAGGGTGTAGAACACGACCCAGGCCAGCAGCATCGCCAGCCACACCGTGGCCGTGGTGAAGACGATCGCCGTCCTTTCCCCGAGGATGCGCCAGCCGAAGCCGCAGACGATCGCGCCAAGAAGCGGCGCCAGGAGGATCACCGGTTCCATGGCCTCACCCCTTCATCACGTTGACATCATCGACCGCGATCGACCCGCGGGTGCGGAAGAAGCACACGAGGATCGCCAGGCCGATCGCCGCCTCGGCCGCCGCCACCGTCAGCACGAACAGCGTGAACACCTGGCCGGCAAGATCGGCCAGATGGCTCGAGAAGGCCACGAGGTTGATGTTGACCGCGAGCAGCATCAGCTCGATCGACATCAGCATGACGATGACGTTCTTCCGGTTGAGGAAGATGCCGAAGATGCCGATGACGAAGAGGCTCGCCGCCACGGTCAGGTAATGTTCCAATCCGATCATCTGTCCCTCTGTATTCCCTGAGCGCGACCCGCAGGCCGCAAGCGGAGCCGGGCTGCACCCCGGCCCCGGTTCCGATGTCACTTTCCTCTGAACCCGTGGGCCCGCCCTTCCTGGCCCGGCTTCATGTCGATCAGCGTCACGGCCGCCTTCGGGTCGCGATGCATCTGGGCCACCACGTCCTGCCGCTTGACGTCGGGCCGGTGGCGCAGCGTGAGCACGATGGCCCCCACCATCGCCACGAGCAGGATCAGCCCGGCAATCTCGAAGAGATAGACATACTGGTCGTAGAGCACCGCGCCGAGCGCCTGGGTGTTGGCGATCTCGGCCGGCGAGGGCGTGGGCGAGGCCCGCAGCGCCGCCGCCTCCGGGGCGAAGTTCCAGTGGGCGAAGACGAGGCCGAGCTCGATCAGCAGGACGACGCCGATCAGAAGGCCCAGCGGGAGATATTCGGCCATGCTGGCCTTGAGCTCGGCGAAGTCCACGTCGAGCATCATCACCACGAACAGGAACAGCACCGCCACCGCGCCGATATAGACGATGAGCAGCAGCATGGCGACGAATTCCGCCCCCATCAGCACGAAGAGCCCGGCCGCGGAGATGAAGGCGAGGATCAGCCAGAGAACCGAATGGACCGGGTTGCGCGAGAACACGACCAGGATGCCGGCGCCGATGGCGCTGATGGCGAAGACGTAGAAGGCGAAAGCCGTGACAGTCATCTGTGCCTTCCCTTTCCTGCATTCTGCCGCGCCGGGCGCGGCGGATGAAACCTCGTGCCCGCCTCAGCGATAGGGGGCGTCAAGCTCGATGTTGCGGCCGATCTCCGCTTCCCAGCGCTCGCCGTTGTCGAGCAGCTTCTCCTTGTCGTAGAGCAGCTCCTCGCGGGTCCAGGTGGCGAATTCGAAATTCGGCCCCTCGACGATGGCATCCACCGGGCAGGCCTCCTGGCAGAAGCCGCAATAGATGCATTTCGTCATGTCGATGTCGTAGCGCGTGGTGCGGCGCGAGCCGTCCTCGCGCGGCTCGGCCTCGATGGTGATCGCCTGGGCCGGGCAGATCGCTTCGCACAGCTTGCAGGCGATGCAGCGCTCCTCGCCGTTCGGGTAGCGCCGCAGGGCGTGCTCGCCGCGAAAACGGGGCGAGAGCGGCCCCTTCTCGAAAGGGTAGTTCACCGTCGCCTTGGGCTTGAAGAAATACTTCATGCCGACGCGGAATCCGGCGACGAAGTCCGCGAGGAAGAAGTATTTGACGGCCCGAACCATGTCAAAAGCCATTGCAGCCTCCCTTGGGCATTTCCTGTCGGACGGGGTGCGGTCGCTCCATCTCACGCCCCCGTCTGCCAGCGGACATAGAGCCCCCAGAGCCATTCGTAACGTGCCGCCAGCGCCACCCAGACGACCCAGCCGAGCGAGAGCGGCAGAAACACCTTCCAGCCGATCCGCATCAGCTGGTCGTAGCGGTAGCGCGGCACGATCGCCTTCACCATCGAGATCAGGAAGAAGAGGACGAGCATCTTCAGCACCATCCAGTGCAGCCCGTCGGCAAGCCCCGGGATCGGGCTCAGCCAGCCGCCGAAGAACAGGATCGACATCAGCGCCGTCATCAGAACGATGGCGAGATATTCGCCGATCATGAAGAGAAGGAAGGGCGTCGAGGAATACTCGACCATGTAGCCCGCCACCAGCTCGGATTCGGCCTCGGGCAGGTCGAAGGGCGGCCGGTTGGTCTCGGCCAGCGCGGAGACGAAGAACAGCACCACCATCGGCAGATGCGGTAGCCAGAACCAGCCGAGAAGCCCGAAATCGCTCTTCTGCGCCATGACGATCTCGGTGAGATTGAGCGATCCGACCGACAGCAGGACGCCGACGATGATGAACCCGATCGACACCTCGTAGGAGATCATCTGCGCCGCCGAGCGCAGGGAACCGAGGAAGGGATATTTCGAGTTGGACGCCCATCCCCCCATGATGACGCCATAGACCTCGAGTCCCGAGACGGCGAAGATGTAGAGGATGCCGACATTGAGATCGGCGACCACCCAGCCCTCGTTGAACGGAATGACCGCCCAGGCGATGGTGGCCATCACCAGCGAGATCATCGGCGCGAGGATGAAGACCGCCTTGTCCGCCCCGGCCGGGATCACGATTTCCTTGAAGATGTATTTGATGAAGTCGGCGAAGCTCTGCAGCAGCCCGAAGGCGCCGACGACGTTGGGCCCGCGGCGCAGTTGCACCGCCGCCCAGATCTTGCGGTCGGCATAGAGCAGGAACGCCAGCGCGACCAGGATCGCCACGATCACGATCAGCGCCTGCCCCAGCGTCCACAGGAAGATCCCGAGATTGGTGTTGGTGAAGAACTCCATCATCGCGCCTTCGTCCCCTTTTCCTCTTTCCCCGGCTCAGACCGCGGGAATGCCGCGGGCGCGGCAGCTTTCGAGCTCGGCTGCCGCATCGAGCGTGTTCGCGCCCTTCGGCAGGTCCGGCGAGATCAGATAGACGGCATCGGCCTGCCAGCGACCCCCTTCCTCGCGCACCGAGGTGCGGATGTGGCGGGCAAAGCCGTAGCCGCGAATGAGCGTGTATTGCGCGGCGGTACAGCGCGCATAGGCGATCACGTCCAGCGGATCCCGCGTGCCCTCCACCGCGACGATGAAGTTGACGAGGTCGCCCTCGAGAAGCCGCGTCGTGATGCCGAGCCAGCGGGGCGCGGCCTCGCCGGACGGGGCGACGGGATCCGCGACACCACCGCCGGGCGCCGCCCCCTGACAGCCGGCAAGGCCGATCCCGGCAAGGATCGCCAGGGATGCCTCGCGCCAGATGCGGCCCGCCATGACGGTCCCCCCCTCCGCCGTTTCGCCTCCGGTCCTCATTCGGCTGCCACCTTTCGCGAGCGTTCGGCCCACAGGCGACTCATCTCGGCCATGACCTCCGAGGCCCGGGCGATCGGGTTCGTCAGCCAGAAATCGCGGATCGCAAGGCCGAATGCCCCGCTCCCGAGCGGGGCTTCGGGAAGCGGCTGCCAGTCGTTCTGCGGCACCTCGTCGATCCGGCCGAGATGGGGGCAGGCCTCGAAGAGCACCGCGCGCAGCCCGTCGAGGTCGATCCAGGGCTGGGGATCGGCCAGCGCCCCCGAAAGGGCGCGGATGATCGCCCAGTTCTCGCGGGCGCCGATCTTCCCTTCCTCGATCGCCGCGCCGCCGGCGGAGCCGTCGGGCGGGAAGGCGGCGCGCAGCGCCATCTGCGGCCGGCCCTCCGTGTTGACGAAGATGCCGCTCTCCTCGGTCCAGGCCGCGCCGGGCAGGATCACGTCCGCCCGGTGAGCACCGCGGTCGCCGTGGCTGCCCTGATAGATCACGAAGGGACCTTCCCCCGGAGCGCCCGGCAGATCGATCTCGTCCACCCCGAGATTGTAGATCACATCCGCGCCTTCGAGGGCGGCATCGATTCCTCCCGGGGTGGTGAAGCCGACGTCCATCGCCCCCACGCGGGCGGCGGCGGTGTGCAGCACGAGGAATTTCGAACCGCTCTTCTCGGCCAGCCGCATCGCCGCCGCGAGAACCGCCTCGCCATCCTCGCCGGTGAGCGCCCCCATGCCGACAATGACAATCGACGGCGTGTCGGACAGATCGCCGTGATCGACCTCGAGGAGCCGCGCAAGCGCGGTCCGGTCCGTGCCGTGATGGGTGACCGGATAGGTCAGATCGACCGGTTGACCGACCAGATCGACCTCGGCACCGGCGAGCCACGCCTTGCGAATCCGGGCGTTGAGCACCGGCGACTCATGCCGCGGGTTGGTGCCGATGAGGAAGATCCGCCGCGCCGAATCGATGTCGGCGATCCGCGCCGTCCCGACATAGGCCGACCGGTTCCCCGCCGGCAGCCTGGCCCCGTCCACCCGGCATTCGGTAACTCCGCCGAGCCTTTCGACGAGCTTCCCGAGAGCGAACACGGCCTCGACAGGCACGAGATCCCCCGCCAGCGCCGCGAGCCGCGAAGCCCCCTTCATCGCCGCCGCCGCACGGCCCAGCGCCTCGGGCCAGCTTGCCGGGCGCAGGCGGCCGTTCTCGCGGATGTAGGGCCGGTCGAGCCGCTGGCGCCTGAGCCCGTCCCAGACATGGCGGGTCTTGTCGGAGATCCACTCCTCGTTCACGTCGTCATGGTTGCGCGGCACGATCCGCATCACCTGTCGGCCGCGCACATCGATGCGGATGCTCGAGCCGAGCGCGTCCATCACGTCGATGCTCTCGGTCTTCTTCAGCTCCCAGGGCCGGGCGGTGAAGGCGTAGGGCTTGTTGGTGAGCGCGCCGACCGGGCAGAGATCGACGATGTTGCCCTGCATCTCCGAGTCTATCAGTGAGCCGAGATAGGTGGCGATCTCGGCATCCTCCCCACGGCCGGTCTGCCCCATGACGAAGGTGCCGGCGACCTCGGTGGTGAAACGCACGCAACGGGTGCAGGAAATGCAACGGGTCATGCAGGTCGCGACCAGCGGTCCGAGATCGAGATCGTCCACCGCCCGCTTGGGCTCGCGGTAGCGCGAGAAGGAGCGGCCATAGGCCATCGCCTGGTCCTGAAGATCGCATTCGCCGCCCTGATCACAGATCGGACAGTCGAGCGGATGGTTGATGAGGAGGAACTCCATCACCCCTTCGCGCGCCTTCTTCACCATCGGCGAGTTGGTGCGGATCTCGGGCGGCCGCCCTTCGGGGCCCGGCCGCAGATCCTTGATCTGCATGGCGCAGGAAGCGGTGGGCTTGGGAGGGCCGCCCACCACCTCGACAAGGCACATGCGGCAATTGCCGGCAATCGACAGCCGCTCGTGGTAGCAGAAACGCGGAATCTCGATCCCCGCTTCCTCGCAGGCCTGGAGAATGGTCAGGCGCGGATCGACCTCGATTTCGCGACCGTCGATGATGACCTTGCGCAGATCCGTCATTTTCCGTTGTCCCTCAAGAGTTTGCCGATGGCGCTCTTCTTCCCGATCTCTTCGCGGCCAACCCGGCAGAAGCTGTCCGGGTCGCCATCCTTCGCTCCGTGGTCCTCGAGCCAGCGCCGCGCCATGCCGAACATCCGCTCCCGCTCCGCCCCGTCCTGCAGCCAGGCGCTGACATCCTCCTCGCGGTAGCCCTGCCTGCGGGCGTAGCCTTCGAGCCCCTTGAGGTAGAAGAAGGCGCGGATGAGACGGCCGGAGATGCTCGGGCAGCGGTTGCGGATGGCGTCGGCGATCACCACCGCGAGCAGCCCCTTGTTGAGCGTCTCGTCCGCCCGCAGCGTCGCGCGCGCCGCGTCCGAAAGGGCCGGCTGTTCCCCTGCCGGAGTGGCCCCCGCCGGGACGCCGGCGAGGACGAGAAGGGCAAGGAGGAGCGGCCGCAGCGCGCGCATGGCGGCACGGGCGTGGTGGTGCCCGCCCCGCTTCGTCATTCCCATCGCTGCCGTCCCAGCGGTCGTCACGCCGGTTCCTCCCTTCTCGCTCATGCCCCTGTCGTGCTGATGGGCGGCGGCGTCACTCCGCGGCCAGCGCGGAAGCGCGCCCGGTCTTGCGGGCGAGAATCCGCTCCTCGATCTCGTCGCGGAAATGGCGGATGAGCCCCTGAATCGGCCAGGCGGCGGCGTCGCCCAGCGCGCAGATCGTGTGCCCCTCGACCTGCTTCGTCACTTCGAGCAGCATGTCGATCTCCTCGATCTCGGCCTCGCCCCGCACCAGCCGCTCCATCACCCGCATCATCCAGCCGGTGCCCTCGCGGCACGGCGTGCACTGGCCGCAGCTTTCATGCTTGTAGAATTTCGAAAAGCGCCAGATCGCCTTCACGATGTCGGTGGACTTGTCCATCACGATCACCGCCGCCGTGCCAAGGCCCGACTGGTGCTCGCGCAGCCAGTCGAAATCCATGATCGCCTCGCGCGCGATGGCGGCCGGCAGGAGCGGCACCGAGGAACCGCCCGGCACGACCGCCTTGAGATTGTCCCAGCCGCCGCGAATGCCGCCCGCATGCTTCTCGATCAGCTCCTCGAAGGGGATCGACATCGCCTCCTCGACCACGCAGGGCCGGTTCACATGACCCGAAATGGCGAAGAGCTTGGTGCCGGTGTTGTTGGGCCGGCCGATCGAGGCGAACCAGGAGGCGCCCCGGCGCAGGATCGTCGGCACCACAGCGATCGACTCGACATTGTTCACCGTCGTCGGACAGCCATAGAGCCCCGCCCCGGCCGGGAAGGGCGGCTTGAGGCGCGGCATGCCCTTCTTGCCCTCGAGGCTTTCGAGAAGAGCCGTTTCCTCGCCGCAGATGTAGGCGCCGGCCCCATGGTGAAGATAGAGGTCGAAATCCCAGCCCGAGCCGGCGGCGTTCGGCCCGAGCAGCCCGGCATCATAGGCCTCGTCGATGGCCGCCTGAAGGACCTCGCGTTCGCGGATGAACTCGCCGCGGATGTAGATGTAGCCCGCATGGGCCCCCATGGCGAAACCGGCGATCAGCGCCCCCTCGATCAGCGTGTGCGGCTCGTGACGCATGATTTCCCGGTCCTTGCAGGTGCCCGGTTCGGATTCGTCGGCATTGATGACCAGATAATGGGGCCGCCCGTCGCTCTCCTTCGGCATGAAGGACCATTTGAGCCCCGTCGGGAAACCCGCACCGCCGCGCCCCCGCAGCCCCGAGGCCTTCACTTCCTCGATGATCCACTCCCGCCCCTTGGCAATGAGCCCGGCAGTGTTGTCCCAGTGCCCCCGTCGGCGGGCGCCGGCGAGCGAGCGGTCGTCCATGCCGTAGAGGTTGGTGAAGATGCGATCCTCGTCCTTGAGCATCAGGCGTCCCCTTTGTTGCGTTCACGCCACACGCGCCACAGGATGACGAGCGCGAAGGCAAAGGCCGCAAGAGCGGCGAAATCGGCGAGGAAGGCATAGCGCGGCGGCAGACCGAGCCGCCCGCCGATCCAGCTGACGAGCACCCAGAGCGGAAAGGCCACGATGATGACGATCGCCGCCAGCCGCACCTGCCGCTGCTGCGCCTCCGTCATCGGTTGTCTCGGCTCCTTCGTCATCTGCCTTCCTTCGCGTCGTCATTCTTCCGATCGGGCCGGAGCCCCGGTCCGCTCCCGTCGCGGTCAGTCGTAGACCTCGCCCTTCTCGACCCTCCGCGAGAACTCGGTCGCGCCGCCCGCAGCCAGCACCTTCGCCTGATCGACCCAGTTGTCGCGACTTGCCCGCCCCTTGAAAGCCGGCAGGTGCC
>JALSJQ010000014.1 GCA_026989275.1 Albidovulum sp. | reverse complement strand
AGAGCCCAACCGAAAATTGAAGTTGAGTGATTTCAGTCTGTTGTGATTCCCTTTGGATTGACGATTCGGAGGGGATCACGATGGCATGGACTGAAATCACTCGCCCGCAACATGACCGAAGAGGCCTGCGCTATGCAAGCGATTGCACGGACGAGGAATGGGCACTGATCCAACCGTTCCTTCGGCGCACTTCGAAGGCAGGCCGTCCTTGCAAATGGCCGATGCGCGAGATTTTCAATGCCGTCCTCCACATTGCCGCCACGGGGTGTCAGTGGGCAATGCTGCCCGGGGATTTTCCGCCGTTCACCACCGTGCAATATCACTTCTACCGCTGGCGCGATGCTGGCATGCTGGATCTGATCAATGCGGCGCTGGTTGAGGCCAGCCGCCTGGTGAGTGGATCGGATGCGGCTCCCAGCGCTGCCATCACCGACAGTCAGAGCGTGAAAACCACTGAAAGTGGGGGCGTTTGCGGCCATGATGCCGGCAGGAAGTGAAGGGACGAAAGCGCCATGTGATCACCGATACGCAGGGCAATCTGCTGTGGTGCGTGGTGCATTCGGCCAGTATCCAGGATCGGGATGGCGCCCCTGACCTGATCGCCATGGCGCAAGATATCTTCCCTTCATTGCAGGTGCTGTTTGCCGATGGCGGCTATGCTGGCAACAAGCTCCAGACGGCGCTGCAAGCCATCCAGGGCCCAAGGCTTCAGATCGTGCGGCGTCCGCAAAGGGCCAAGGGCTTCGTCGTCATTGCCAGACGTCGGGTCGTGGAGCGCACCTTCGCCTGGCTGGGACGCTGCCGCAGGCTGGCAAAGGACTGGGAAAAGCGGATCGCTTCATCCGAGGCATGGCTGCTCATCGCATCCATCCGAAGGCAAATGAGATTCCTGGCAAAAGCAACTTCTTCAAAGACTTGATTTTGAGTCGGACTCTCACGCTGAAATGGGAATACGTTGATCTGGAACGCGGCATGCTGCTGTTGCCCGACTCCAAGACTGGCAAGAAGGCCATCGTGCTCAACGCAGCGGCCCGCCAGGTGCTGGAAGAACTGCCATGTCTGCACGGCAATCCACACGTCATCTGCGGCCACAAGGAAGGTCAGCCCCTGGTGAATTCTCCACAAACCGTGGGGACGCATCCGCAAGCGAGCGGGACTGGAGGATGTGCGCATCCACGACCTGCGCCACACCTTCGCCTCGCTGGCGGCCCGCAAGGGCGGCTCCCTGCCACGCATCGGCGCGCTGCTCGGCCACAGCCAGATGCAGACCACCCAGCGCTATGCCCACCTCATCTTCGATGACGTGCGCCAGCTAGCCGAAACCGTCGGCGACGAACTGGCCGACATGGTGCTGGGATCAAGTAGGCCATAACCGGCCCTGAGCTTCATCCACGGATAGCATCGGTTTCCGCCTTTGCGCCGGATGCGATCTGGCCTGCCGAAAGCCAATCCACCGTATTTCGCCTGCGCCATCTTTTCCGCTGAAATCTCAAGAACTAACGGGAAAGGGTCTGCACATGGCCATTTTCAACATGTGCAGGCAAAACAGACGCGCGGACAATGGGTTACGGTGAGTTTGCGCCATTCCCTTTTATCTTGCCCTCCATCACGCCATCGTCTTTCCCGATCAAACTTCCCGATGACGCCGGATCACCCTTGACCACCCTGGCCCCGGCTGGATTGCGAAAACGATGAAAAACAGGCCGATTTCGGGGTGAAAATGCCGCCATTTGAGCAATCACGGATGGCCAAATCGCTGGCGATTTCCACTCCACCCCACAACTTTTCAGGCCATCAAAACAGGCCCGCCATGCCTCGAAAATCCATGCCCATCGATGCATTTTGCGGCTTGTTTCAGCACCCCGCACGCATGAAATGCCCCATGAAAAATCCCTCAAACGAAGCCTCGCACACCACATTTTTCACCCATGACGCAGCCCTAAAACCGCGAAAGCACGACCCAAAATCCATCATTGAAGTCGCAAATTCACACCACCCCAGCCTCATTCCTCGTGACTTGGTGATGGTCAAGGGCGGCTCCTTTGGAGCCGTCGCGGAAGCGATTTCACCCTTGACGATCCTCAGCCCGCAAGCATCATGACAAGGAAGCGTCAATGGCGAAAACCCGCCATCGGCGCTTCTCTCAGCCCATTTGCTCCGGTTACATTTCAAGCCCAATCAAGAGGAGGGCATGATCTCTGAAGCCATATGGATCAGCCTCTTTCGACAAGATCAATGAGGCGCAGGTAGCGACGATCCGAGGTCAGTGAAGCCTGAGCCTCGGCAATCAGCTCCAGAATATGCGGTAGTTCATGAGATGGTTGCGCCAAGGCGCTCGGCGTGATCACATCCAGCAGATCCAGCACCTCTTCAGGGAATCGCGAAGCAAGAGGCTTTTCACCTTCGCGTCCTTCTCGCTTGAAACGATAAAACCAGAGCTCATCCGGATGCGCGGATGCGAGAAATGGCTTCACGACCTCATACACAGCCGGAAAGTGGTCTCCGGCATCTCCCAGAAGGTTGATCCAGGCTCGCACGGATGCAGTGGTCTTGTATCGCCGTTCGCGTGGCCATGTGTCCCTGATGAAGGGAATGACCAGTTCAACCCAGCCATTCTCGTTCTCTTGTCCAACACGACCCAGCCACCAGATGACCCGAATTCGTGCCTGCTCCGACATGTTGCGAAGGAGCGTTCGCATCTCGCTCCTGGTCAAGCCGCCGGGTTCATCCGGGTGAAAAATGCGCAGATACCCCAAAATCGTTGCGGCTCTTTCCACCGTGTGATCATCCCATGCAAATTGCTCGATCCATGGAAACAGCTTGACCAGTTGCGGCTTGATCAGTTCGGCCAACGAGGAGCTAGGAGGGTATTTGCTATACAGAAGCCCGTTCCACGCCGGCTCGGCAAATGGATGATCCAGATCCAGCATGGGGAGCAGCCGCTGTTGCGTCCACTCGAAATCCACGTGCAAGAGCCAGTTCAGCCTGGCCATGGCAACTGACACGGCATGATCCGCTCCTTCGCTTGGTGCTTTGAGGAGATGTTCGAGCCGGGATTTGATGGAATCGGGGATGAGGGCGCTTTGCGCATTCCTGTCATCTGGCACGGCCTTGAAGAGCGCCTCCGCGCACATGCCAATGGGGCCATTGATGGCATGAGTCAGGGTGCGCCTGGATAGCCTGAGAACCTCGTCGCCTTGATGAAATTCGCCAATGCCACTCTCAGTGGCTTCCGTCCCACCAGCAAAGATGCCATCGACAAAATGGTCGAAGACGGCCCATCCAAGCTCTTCATCAAACTCAATGGTAGCCTTCAGATTTTTCTCAAGCCATCTGCCCAGCGCATGGCGCAGTTTCACAATGGCGGTATGAGGCAGGCGTGTCAGACGGTGCAGGAATACGCATCTCAACCGTGGCGAGGCATCCTCCGGCAGATGTTCGATCATGGCCGACCAGAAGGCTTGCGGATAATTCCCCTTTCGAGCCTCCGAGGAGAGCGCCGCCAAGGCCTTGCGTGGATGCTGTTTCACAAGGCCGGTGAACGGACGTTTTTCGACAAAATCTCCCGGGCTTCGTTCCTCGCTTCTCAGAATAGCAGGAATGATCTCGCTTGCAGGCAGATGGGCGACAGATTCGGGCGAATCGTCGGTTTGCACCCAATCTGACCGCATCATGAAGCCGGGCATGATCACGGAGCTGGCCCAGCCATCACGCCAGCCCTGTATGCCCTGGATCAATTCGGCCAGTTTTTTCTGATGTTCTGGCGATAATCGGCATCCCTGCATCTCAAGATATCGGGCGCGCTTGGCGGTCCGCTCTCTGCGTATGCGTGGAAACTCTTCTTGCGCCCAATTCGGATGCTTGTCGGGGCCAGCCAGGATGCGCTCCATGATCTGGTTGCGATGCTTTTCCGTAAATTCCTTCCATCTGTCCACCAGCAGAAACAGCAGTTCCCGGGTGATCCGGGAATCCCAAAAGGCTTCCTGACCCAGCGCAAGCACTGCTTCGGCGGCTTCTTCGGCCTTGAACAGAAGCCCCTGGTTGAAGGCATAGAGCTTGAGCTTGCGGAAGATGAATGGTTCATCGAACGGCCAGGTCAGTGCATGGCCACGCGCCTGATCCGGATGCAACTGGGTCAGCCGGTCGAACAACTGGACAAACCACCTCATGACCTTGCCGACTGACGAGAGATGCTCTTCCCCCTCCATCTCCCGTTCCGGATAGCATGTGGGAGAGAGAAAAAAGGCATCGATATCGTGGAGCAAGCCGGCTGCCATTGTCAGCTGATCCTGCAGGATGCCGAAGGCCTGAGGCAACACTCCATCGGGGATTTTCAGGTCGCCATGACGCTCGGGAAATCTGACCTCGAATTTTCCCAGCTCCCTGAGATCGAGAGCATCCCAGGATGCGGAGGGAGGCTTTACCCGTCCCACACCCATGTCTTTGGGCCTGATGAACACATGCGGTGTCGTGATACGGCGAAATGCTCGCAAGGTGCTCGCTGTCCAGCCCTCCAACTTTACGCGCTGTTCGAAATGAAACCAATCATCATCTTGCTCATCATCATCAGGATCTTGATGGTGTTCAAGAATCAGGTTCCAGACATGCCGCGCGCGTTCGTCGAAGCCTTCTCTTTCCAATTGCCAATCGATTTGCCGTAGCAGGTGCGGATGCAGGCCACGCTGTCTGATAGCCCACCATGCCAGAACAGGGCTGTGCAGAGATCTTGTGATCCAAGTAAGGAGATGGTCAAGCCGGCGCGGGAGGGGGGCATATTTCTCGAAGCGTTGTGTCAGCCGGTGCAGATCGGTGGGGTTGTCATCGCCTTCACGCCACAGCAACAGGTTGTCATTGCGGATGCCTTGCCTGTACTGCTCTTCACTTATGTCCGGTAGGTCATCATCCAGCCCGTAGGCTGCGCGTGGGTCGAAGATTTCTTCTTTTTGATCGGGATCAATCGGTTCATTTGGCTTGGCTGTGCGGATCTTGTCGTCCATCACGCAGATCCATTCCGGATGCGGCGGAGGATCGGCCTTCACGAACATCCGCGCGCCCTGAACGGTGCGCAGCACATGCATCACTTGCCCGCGCTCATGGGCTGCCAGAGTTTTCGGGTTTTGCCGCGCAGAAGTGATGATGGAAGCGCGCCACTTGCGCGGGTCATCGGCCCGTTCTGCCCAGGCCTCCAGGGTGCGCCACAGCGCTTCATGCTCGGCATAGGCGATAGGCGTTACACCACGATCACGCCATTTGACCTCGATGTCTTCCGCGCACCCGCGGTCGAATGCATACAGGCTGGAGCCATCCATCCTGCCGCCATGGTTGAGGCCCTGCAGCAAATACCTGATGGGAGGGTCTTCCGCCCGGTAACCCAGCAACACTACCGTATATCGTTCCAGCAAGTTCTTGATGAAGCGCGTTGCCCACCCTTCCGAGAGGTAGGCACGCCCGAAGTCGGCACTGCTCAGCACATAAGGATGATGCTTTGACCCGAGGTCGACAAGCCGGCCATGCAGGTAGGTGATGCCTTCGATACTTGCGCCGGAATCGATGTCTGGAAGTGCGGGCGGCACATGGATGGGCAGGTCATCACCGCCGGAGTCCAGCTCGAACAAACGGTCGAAGTTGGTTGTAACGACCTGTGGCTTCCCTTCTTGATTTGAGGAAATGCGCTTGATCAGGCGGTGTTCGCGGCCCTTCTTGTCAGTATCTTCAGGAGAGGCAAGCATGAGCCGCTGCGTAACCAGGGCATTCACCTCGTCCTTTCCGTATTCTTCGTGCAGCAGGTTGAACACCTGATCCAGCGGCACGTTGAGCGTGGATTGTTGCTCAAGCCAGGGCTGAAAGGCCCGCATGATCTCGGAATCTTCGGGCGGATCGAAGAAATCGATCACGTGCTTTGTGAGATCAACGAAACTGGGCATGCCCGATGGTTGCGAGGCGCCCGCGCCGCACAGGAAGACGACGCGTCCTGCATCGCTGCGTTCCAGCAGGATGTCCGGAATAATTGGACCGTCAGCGTGAAATCTCATGTTCTGAATCTGCCATCACGCGCACGCGATTGCCAGCAGCAAGCACAATGCCTGTGGATGCCTGACAATGCCGCGTCATGATCTGGGAATATCAAGTCAAGCATCAGGCTAGAATGCGTTCCAGGCGTTGTTTTCTGCGTTTCCAATCTGGCATGACCGTCGTCAACAGTTGGTGGAAAGCCGGGCCGTGATGCGGTTCAGCCATGTGGCAAAGCTCATGGGTGATGACATAGTCAATTGCATCCGTAGGCGCCTGCATGAGGCGCACATTCAGCAACAGGCGCCCCGAGGGAGACAAAGACCCCCAACGTTTCCTGATGCGTCGAATGATGAGGCCATCAGGACGAAACCTTTCTGGTCTGGAGAAGCGTTTCAGACATTGCTCCAACCGCTCCGGAAACTTTACATGGGCGCGCTGCCGATACCAAGCATCCACAAGCTTTTGTGTGTTGCTCGTGTTGTTGGGGCGGCGCGAAAATACCATGAGGAAGCCTCCACGAAGTTTGACCTCCTCAACCTCATGCAAGATGATCTTGAGCCGATATTGCCGCCCCAGATACAAATGCGTCTCACCTGCCACATAGCGCCGTTCAGGTGTTCTGGGCGAAAATTGCAAGAAGAACTTCTGTTGTCGGATGACCCATACCGCACGCTTTCGCAGCTTTGCCTCTATGGTTGGCATTGGGGCATCCAGGGGGGCGGTGATCACCACCGAGGCATCCGGCTCCACAGCAATTTCCAAGGTGGAGCGCGCCCGCCGAACGAGGCGAAACAGGATTTCCTGATCACCATATTTGAGTCGATGAATATCTGCCGTCATGTCCGAAATCGTGCGCGCGCAAGCTTCATGATCCTGTGCTCAAGTCCATCGAGGGTGTCTTCATCAAAGGCAATGCCCTTCTGCGCCCGGAGCACATCGAAAAAATAGTCGTCTATGGCAATGTGCAGATCGTTCTGGGCAACTTCGTTTGACCATATGTCAACGATCAACCTGTCCTTGATGATATCAAGGATCGCCAAGGCAATTTCCGCTGTATCTTCATCCGAAATGGCCTGTCCGTGCTGATCCTGCAATTGCCCTTCCAATATGCCGAACATGGCCTGCGCATCATCATTCGCCTGAATGGATGAGGGAAAAACCCTGCCGCGATCCTTCCGGGCTATCTTGCCAGCCAGCTCCACCACGCTGCTGAGGTATTCCTTTTCCGACAGTCGCTTTTCCCGATAGGCACGAATGGTTTCTTCGAGTAATTCCGAGAAATGCTTGTAGAAGACCGGGTCTTCGTCCATTTTCTCCGTGATGACCTTGCGCGTGGCGCTGGCGATCCGATCCGCGCGCGATGCTTCCGATACGCCGGTTTCCTCCACCACCGCTTTCAGGGCATCCGGGTCGTTGATATTGACGGCCTCGATGATGACTTCAGCGGGCCTGGCCACAACGTGATCATCCAGCAGCTTGCGGATTTTCGGCTCGAACTCACGCACATCCACTGTTTCCTGGTAGCGCAACTGCACGGAGCGTTTCATCTCGGAAAACTGCCGCCAGTCGCGCTTGAAGGTATCTATCTTCGCTTCGTCAAAGACATCGAGAAGCTTGTCCGAGGAAAGGGATATGTGCAGGCAGCGGCTGAATGCACGCAGGCGTGCATAAAACTCCTCGCGCAATGCCTCGTCCGCCAACAATTCTTCAAACTTCTCCATATCCTTCTTGTTGCGCACGGTCTTGAACAGATCCAACAACTGATCATGGAGCTGTGGCAGTTTCCTGATCTCTTCCCTCACATCATGCACCGTGCCGGCGAGATCTTCGAGATCATAGCCATCAAGGGCGCTATAGGCGGTCAATGCCTCATCCAGTTCGCCCAGCAGTCCCTCATAATCGATGATGAAGCCGAACTGCTTCTCGATACCATCTTCCTCGAACAACCTGTTCACGCGGGCGATGGCCTGCAACAGGTTGTGCTCCTTCAGTGGCTTGCAGATATACAGAACCGTGTTGCGCGGCGCATCGAAGCCAGTCAGCAGCTTGGACACGACGATCAGGATTTCCGGATCCCCCGGCCCCTTGAAGGCCTCGATGATCTGGCGGTTGTATTCTTCTTCTGTCTTGTAGCGCGCCATCATCTCATCCCAGAAGCGGCGCACCAGGTCTTTTGATGCCTTGTCCACCTCCTCGTTTCCCTCCTTGTCATCAGGAGGAGAGATGATGATTTCACTCGAAACGTGGCCGATTTCGTCAAGAATCTCCTTGAACCGCACAGCCGCAGCCTTGGAGGGCGCAACAAGCTGCGCCTTGAAGCCGGTGCCCTGCCAATGCTGGCGGTAATGCTCCGAGATATCGAAAGCCTTGGCGCGAATGGCCTGTTCGGTGCTGGCCAGCGCATCCATGCGGGAATATTTGCGCTTCAGGTCGGCCTTCTGCTTTTCGCTCAGCCCCTGGCTGATCTTTTCAAACCATTCATCGATGGCATCGCCGCTCACCTGCTGCTCCACCATCCGCCCCTCGTAGAGCAGAGGCACCACGGCGCCATCGGCCACCGCTTCGTCAATCTTGTAGGTGGGCTTGATCAGCCCGCCGAAAGTGCGGATGGTGTTCTTTTCCTTTTTCAGCAATGGCGTGCCGGTAAAGCCCAGATAACAGGCCCTGGGCAACAGGCGGCGCATCTTGGCGGCAAACTGGCTGTGCCCCCCATGCCGGCCCGTTTGACTGCGGTGGCTTTCATCGACCAGCACGAAAATGTTCGGGTCATCGTCGCGGAAATCATCGTGGCGCAGAGCGGTGTCGAACTTGTTGATCACCGTGGTGATAAGCGGAGCGCGGCTGCGGATGAGCTTGAGCAGATTGGGGCCACTGGTGGCGCGCGCCGGCTCCATGTCGCAAGACTTGAAAGTGCCCTTGATCTGCCTGTCCAGATCGATGCGGTCGGTAACGATGATGATGCGCGGATTGCGGATATCCCGGTCAAGCGCCAGTGCCCGCCCCAGCATCACCATGGTCAGGGACTTTCCCGAGCCCTGCGTGTGCCAGATCACCCCGCCCTTGCGCGAGCCATCCGGGTTGAACTGCTTGACCCGCTCGATGGCTCCGCGCACGACGAAAAACTGCTGATGACGGGCAATCTTGCGCACCCCTCCGTCAAAGAGGGTGAACCGCCGGATGATGTCCAGCAGCCGTTCAGGCCGGCACAGGGCGAAAATGGTGCGATCCTGCTCCGTAATGGCGCGCTCACCCTCGGCGGCCATGTCCTCGAAGTAAGGCCGCGCGGAGGCGAAATCGCCAGAGAAGAGGGCGTCCTTTTGCTCTTCCGTCAGGGAGCGATTAATGAGAGGCGCAATGTCCTCGTCCCTGTCCTCGGCATCGCGCCATGCCTGCCAGAACTTGCGCGGCGTGCCCACGGTGGCATAGCGCGCCGCCATGCGGTTCATGGAGAGCAGCAGTTGTGCGAAGTGAAAGAGGTGCGGGATGTTGTCCTCGCTTTGATAGCCGATCAACTGGCTCTCGGCCTTCTTCAGGTCTTCCGTCGGGCGCTTGTTTTCGATGACGATGACGGGGATGCCATTGATGAAGGCGACAATGTCGCAGCGCCGCGTCCTGGTGGAGCCGCTGCGCTCCACGGCAAATTCGGCGGTTACGTGATAGACGTTGTTTTGTGGGTTTTCCCAGTCGATGTAGCGGAAGAAATAGCTCTTGGAATCGCCGCTGATGGATTTGGTGATGGTGGTGCCCAGCACCAGCCTGTCATAAATGTCCTGATTGGTGCCCAACAGCCCTCTCAGGCGATTTGGCGAGGGCATCAGCCGCCGCATGGCCTCGTGAACGTCTTCCAGGTCAAAGGCATATTCCTGCCCGCGATGGGTGAAGCTGTTCAGCCGCATGAGCTGCTTTTCCAACACCTCCTCAAGCACCACGTTGCGCAGCCGCCCGCCGCGCAGCCGCAGCGCCTCTTCCTGCGAGAGCGGCTCAAACCCCAGCGCCACCAGCAACTGCAGGGCCGGGATTTGCGACTGATGCTTTTCGGAGGCGTTGAAGGTCATGAGGCATCTTCCCAAACATTTGCAGATGCCGCATCAAAGAATGAAACCGCCAATGGATTTTGATCATCGCGCCTTTCGGAGAGGGCATACGCCGCGGCTATTATGTGCCTGTTGTTTTCACTGCCAGAATCACCATACAGGCCGACATAAATTTGAGGAACTCTACCTTGTTCAATCTTTTTCAAGACATGCTGGTCATTTTCAGCCAAGCTGTGGCCAAAAATGAACAAGGATTGATTTCTCTGATTCATTTGGGCTGAAAAGCTCTTGTATGAATGGTGCAAATAAGAGCTGTGATGTATTTTTTCAAGTTTTTGCTCGCTATCACCTTCCGCAACAAACAGTGGAAACTTGTTCTGATCCATGGCGTTGCGGGCTTGCTCCAATAAGGGAACGCCCGTGTTGATCCATGTATATTTTTGCAATTCTGCTCCAGCATCGAAAAGATGAAGCGCTCCGTGAAGATAGTGAACGCGCTGATGATGGGCACTGCTTTCACCCAGCCAAACCACGTAATCCTCTTGTTCGCTCCCATCTCTTCCAAATCCATCATTTGTCTCTAAATCAAGCTCTTCCCCCTCAGGGTCATCATGCATCAAGGCCCAATACAACAAAAGGTCGTAATTGAGCGTGTAAACTTTTCCCCCATTATTGCCTTTTCCGAGAAAGTGGGACAGAAACCGTCTGCATGCCCTGAACTTCTCGTCAGGTATATCATTCGGAACGTCAGGGTGGTTGCAGGCAATGGTGCGGATAAGAATGTCCTTCAACCTGCGGGCATCATCCTGCATCTGGGCAGGGGCTTTATCGTCTTCCTCAGAATACAAGGAAACAATTCTGGAAGCATCTTCCAGCATTTTGATGACACGCTCGAAATCTGTTGTTCCTACAGCGTCAAACACATTCTTCAGACGGGGAGACTTCGAAAAGTCGGCTTGCTCAAAGAGGGAGTTGTATTGGAAAATATCTGGCTTGCAGGCGATGCTGAAGCCATTGCCCAACAGCAAGTGTCGCCTTGTAAAACGAGCGGAATCTTCGATGGTCTCTTCAAAGCTGATGATCTCTATTTGAGGCATGGTTCAACCTTTCGGTGGATAGGGGTCTTTGCCGTAGGTGTTGCGCTCGCGGATTTTGCCGTTGCGGCCTTTCAGGTAGGCTTCGCCGCCCTGCTGGCGGGC
Organism: Albidovulum sp.; assembly: GCA_026989275.1. Classification (GTDB taxonomy): domain Bacteria; phylum Pseudomonadota; class Alphaproteobacteria; order Rhodobacterales; family Rhodobacteraceae; genus WFPA01. The sequence continues at coordinate 79,309 of JALSJQ010000014.1, read as the reverse complement.
CTGCTGTAGTCCCAGGCCTCGGCCTGCGTGTCGGCAACCTTGCTGGCTCGACTGGCGCCCTCTCGTTTGGATTCCCATTTTCCGTCAGGGCGTTGCTGCGTCCAATAGTTCTTCCTATTCGGCATGGTCTTGCTCCTTTTCCGGTGCAGATAAATCGTCGGAATCAGGTTTCACCCGCCATTCGCCCGTCAGCAGCTTTTGCATCAGGCCGCGTTTCTGGCGCTTTAGTGCGGTTATTTCGGTATCCAACAGATCAATTTCAAGCTGTCCTTTGTTCAGTACTCGCGCAATGGATTTCTGCCGCTCCAGGGATGGCACTGGAATGAGGATAGAGCCAAGATCACCAAGATTGACCGTCTCGCGGACACTTCCTTGAGCGGCCAAGGCAATGCGTTGGCGTGCCTCGCTGGAGCGGAGCCAATGCTTGAAGAAATCGGAGTCGAGACCATCGCGCACTTCGAACACAATATACATCGGGCTGAGCACGCCATCTTCCCAAGCATCAAGACGAGCAATAGAGCCAACGTTGATGCGAGAAGGATTGTAAGCATATTGGCCACGCCGGACGATCTTGTAATTTGACAAGTCAGCGGAGGCGACGCGGTGCGCAAACTGGTCTTCGGCAAGCACAAAGCCCTGCGAATTTGTAACACTCAAGACACGATCAATCTTAAGATCATGATTACGCGCTGAAACATTGTGCAAAAAATTGCGCAAATGCACGCGCTCAGCTTGTGCGTCATGGATCAATTCGGCAGCCAATGCCTCCAGTCGCCGCTGCTTCGCCTCTTTCAGCTTGGTGAGCTTTTCGATGGCCTCGTCCCATGTGCGCAGGATCGCGGCAATCTTGCGCTGCTCGGGGAGAGGGGGGAGAGAAACTTCCATTGCCTCCAAGTCTTCCCTATTAATTTTAGGAAGGCCTGTCCTGAAGGACCGAGAAGAAGCTTCCTCAACGAAACGATCTGTCGTCAACAGATAATATATAAAATCGCGGTCAGTTTTATGTATATCTCTCACCCACATCGGATATATGTCAGCGCTGCAAATCCCATCAAAATCGGGTAGCGCAACCTTATTCAAATTTGGGCGGATTTTAGAGTAAAGGATGCTATTGTTGTCGAATTTATATTTTCCAGATATCTGTCCAAGTTCTCTAGCTGTTTTCAAGGTCGCCTTGTTAATTCCACCGCCAGAAATAAGATTGTCGGGCCCTACACTGATACGGCCCGCAATTGACACATCTTTAGGATCCACCAGCCCCGAGGCGATACGAAGGAGCTGACCAAGCGTTGTGCGCTTCCACCCCTCAACCATCCCGCACCTCCTTTCCGCGTCCCTCAACAGTCCTGGCGATGCGCTTGAGTTCTTCCAGCTCGTCCATCCTCTCGGCTTCGGCTTTTTGTGCCTCCTTGCGCCTGGCATCGAACTGCGCGTAGCGGGCGTGGGCGATCTGCTCCGCCTGTTTCCTGGAGACCGATCCGGCATGGCGCAGCAAGGGCAGATCGTTGTGGCGAAGGAAGTTGTCCAGCACCTCTTCCCAGTCCGCCAGGCGCATGGTCTGGCGCCGCCGTGGCCCAGCGGCGGAGCTGCACTCCGCGCGGAGATCGCACCCGGTAGCCGACGGCCAGGATCATTTCGAGGTTGTAGTGCTTCAGCTTGCGGCGCGCCTCTCTGCCGCCCTCGTCGCGAACTTGTAAGAATTCGTTACAAGTTGCCTGCTCCGCCAACTCTCCATCATGGTAGATGGTGCGGATCAGCTGCGTTATGGCTTGTGGAGTCGTTGCAAACAGTTCCGCCATCTGGGTCTGTGTAAGCCACACCGTGCCATCCACGGCGCGAAGCTGGATTTCCGCCGCTCCGTCCTCGGTGGCATAGAGGATGATTTCGCCCTCAGACATCGACGCCAAGCCCCTTCAGATAGGCGTTCATCTTCGCCCGCACGTCTGCCAGCTCGGCCTCGATTTGCTCGATCTCGCGCTGCACCTCGGCCACGTCGATTTCCTCTTCCGGCTCGAAGGTGTCCACATAGCGCGGGATGTTCAGGTTGTAGCCGTTGTCGGTGATCTCCTCCGGGGTGGCCAGGTGCGAATAGCGCTCTATCTCCTTGCGCTGACGATAGGTGCTCACGATCTTTTCGATGTGGCTTTCCTCGAGGGTGTTCTGCTTCTTGCCCGGAGTGAATTCCCGGCTGGCATCGATGAACAGCACATCACGCTCGTTTTCGCGCGGGCCGCCTTCTTCCCGCGCACGGTCAAAGATCAGGATGGCCACCGGAATGCCCGTGGTGGTGAACAGGTTGGCCGGCAGGCCGATGACGGCATCCAGCAGGTTTTCCTCTATCAGCTTCTGCCGGATGCGCCCCTCCGTCCCACCGCGAAACAGCACGCCGTGCGGCACGATGACCGCCACCCTGCCGGAATGGCGTCTGGCCGTTTCGATCATGTGGGTAATGAAGGCATAATCGCCTCTGGACTTGGGTGGAATGCCGCGCCAGAAGCGGTTCCACTGGTCGTTCTCCGCATTCTCGGCGCCCCAGTTCTTCAGTGAAAAGGGCGGGTTGGCCAGCACGATATCAAAGCGCATCAGGTGGCCATCCTTCACCAGCTCTGGGTTGTTGAGCGTGTCGCACCATTCGATGCGGGCGGCGTCGCGCGCATGCAGGAACATGTTCATGCGGGCCAGCGCCCAGGTCGCCCCATTCACCTCCTGTCCATAGAGTGCATAATCTTTGGAGCCTACTTCCTTCGAGGCTTCGATCAGCAACGAGCCGGAGCCACAGGCCGGATCACAGATGGTGTTGCCGGGCTGCGGGTTTGCCAGCTTGGCGAGCAGGCGGGAGACGGGAGCAGGCGTATAGAACTCGCCCGCCTTCTTGCCGGCGTCAGAGGCGAATTTCGAGATCAGATAGATGTAACATTGGCCGATGATGTCTTCGTTGACACGCGAAGGACGCAGATCAAGCTCCGGCTTATTGAAGTTTTCCAGCAGGTTTTTCAGGCGGCGGTTGCGATCCTTGGGGCGGCCTAGGTTGCTCTCCGAGTTGAAATCGATGTTGCGGAAAACGTCATTGAGCTTGGGGCGGTTGGCGTCTTCGATCTTCTCAAGCGCAATGTTGATAAGCTCGCCAATGTTGGGCGCATTGCGCTGCTCGTAAAGGTCATAGAAGCTGGTGCCCTCGGGGAGGATGAAACGCTCGCGCTCCAGCCTGCGGCGGATACGCACTTCATCATCACCATATTGCTTGCGATAGGTCTCGGCATGGTCATTCCACAGGTCCGAGATATACTTCAGGAACAGCATCACGAGGATGTAGTCCTTGTATTGCGCCGGATCGACCGCGCCACGGAAAATGTCGCAGGCAGCCCAGGCGGCATTGTTGATCTGATCCTGTGTGATCTTGTTGGTCATTGTGCAATTTCCTCTCGTCTGGCGTCTGTTGCCACCTGGGCCAGCAGGATGCTTGCCAGCCGCTCACGTTGTTCGGCCAGCCGGCGCAGGAGGCTGCTTTCACGGCGCGCAAGCGCATCCAGCTCGACGATTTTCTTCTGCGTTGCCAAGTCGGGAACGGGGATATCAAGGTCTTTTAAGGCGGATAGCGGAATCATGCGGAGGTTGCTTCCCTGAGCCTCTGCCGCCAGCCTGTGCTGGGCTGCGGGCTGATTGATGGCCCAGGCAAGATACTCTGGCAACACTCGATTCCGGTCCGGGCGAATGATAAGTAGAGGCATGATGACGGCGACTGGCTCAGTCAGATCATCAGGGATGGCCATGGCGATGGTTGAATCGCCGCGAGAACGAAAGACCACTTCGCCGCCTCGCACATAATGATGGCTGGCAAGTCCAGGCAGATCAAACCGCTGAAGCCTTGAAAGGCAGGTGGAGCCCTCCGCAACCACATCGCGCATTTGCAGCCCCGGCACGCCCCCCTTGGTCAGCGGAACGAGTCTGCCGCGTGCGGTGTAGGTCGAATGGATATCGCTCAGCTCGGCAAGATGCATTGCAACCTCTGATTCTGTAATTCGCATACAGCATATCGCATGAGGCGGGCAGCGTCAAGTGCTGTATTATAATTACAGAGAAAAATCATTTTCCCAGCTTGTTCTCCTGGCAAAATCTGGGCTGGAGGTTGTAACGATTGGAAGAGTGCTTTCAGGTTTTAAAGGAGGTCAGAACTCCGACGTTGATTGGCGGGTGTTGGTGGTGATCCAGGTGAGCAGGTCGCGGTGGCGGTAGCGGACGCAGCGGCCCAGCTTCACGAATTTCGGGCCGCGGCCTTCCACGCGCATGCGCTCCAGCGTCTTTCACGAGATACGCAGCAGGCAGGCGGCCTGCTCCGTGGTGAGCAGGGTTTCCATCTCCGTGTGCTTGGCCGGCAGGGCTGGCTTTCTTCTCCATCGCATCCTTACTTCCGCTGGCATGAGCGCATGATTGCATGCCCATGCTTGGTCATGCGGGCGCGCGTTGCAATGGCGCGCGGGCAAGCGTGGGGAAGAGTGATCCAGACAATGCCCGACGAAATTGGCCTCTGCTGGATTGTGCTGGTGGGGCTTGGGGCTGCCGCGGGAGCGGCTGCAGACGAGCGATTCGGCTGGTATCTATTTGGTATCTATGGGATGTGGCGTCTGGGTGGTGTATGCGCAACCAATTGATTTTTTTGGCGACCCCGGGAGGATTCGAACCTCCGACCGACGGATTCGAAGTCGCTTCCCCGCCTGCCGGCGCCGGGCCCTTATCATGCTGCCTTCGGCAGATCCCGGATCAGCCGGTCGATATCGCCCTTGCGCTTGCGGAGCATGGCCTGCACTTCCTGCGCTTCGGCCGTCAGCATGTTCACCCCCTCGACGAACATGTTGAAGAACCTCGTCCTGCCGCTCTTGTCGGAGACGAGCCAGCGCACCTCGAAGGGGGCCTGCCCGCGAAGTCTGGCGACGGAACGCACCTCGTAGAAGCTCTTGATGCGCCGCACGCCGGTGACCTTGATCTCGGCGCCGATGAATTCGCGGAAGCGCTTGCCGTATTTGCGGGCCATGTAGCGGGCGAACGCTTCCTTGAAGGCCCGCCGCTGCGCCGGGGTGGCCCGCCGCCAGGCCGGGCCCATCACCTTGCGGGCGATGACGTCGAGATCGGCATAGCGCTTGAAGAGCTTCTCGAAGTCGCGAAACATCGCCTCGCGGCCTTCGCCCGAGTTGATGATGGCGTTGATGTCGGCCACGACCCTGTCGATGAGCCGCCGGGCGCCGGCCTCGGTCAGTGCCGCCTCGGCCCGGCCCGGGCGAAACGCCGGCAGGGCGGCGAGAAGGGCCGTTGCGGTCAGGAAACGGCGGCGGGAGAGTGCGCGCATGGGGTCATTCCTCGTATGGATCCTCGTAATCCTCCGCGCCGAGATCTCCTCTCAGCCGGAAACGGCGGTTCTGGAGATAGAGCAGGCGCAACTGGGCGTAGCTGTCTTCGGAATTCTGCAGCAGATCGGTCACCGATTCGCCATAGCGCAGTCGCGCCGCCGCCCGGCGCGCGAGCAGGGCCGCGGGGGGCACCCAGCGATATTTCTTCGGCAGGGTCCAGCTCAGCGGGTTGAGGAAGAAATCGACCACGAGACCGGCCGCGTCGCGATCGGTGCTCGGGCCGAAGAAGGGCAGCTCGCGATAGGCGCCCTCGGGCATTCCCCAGTGATGGAGCGTTGCGCCGAAATCGGTCTCGCGCAGATAGAGCCCCATTTCGGAGGCCGGATCGAACAGCCCGCCGAGTCCGAGGGTCGAATTGATGACGAAGCGCAGCGTGTTCGCCGTGGCGTCCGCGAGATCGAGCTGGAGGAGATCGTTCACCACCACGCGCGGCGTATCGATATTGGTGGCGAGATTGTCCACCGCGGTCACGAGAGCGTCGGGCGCCTTGCCCGTGCGCGCGGCGACGGGTCCGAACAGGGCCGCGTCGATCCTGCGATTGAAGGCGTGGACCTTGCGGTTCTCGGCCTCGAAGGGATCGTTGATCCCGCTGCCCGGATCGGGCGGCGTGCAGGCGGCGAGCGCAAGGCCGGCAAGGGCAAGGACGGCGCCAAGAGACTTCATGAAGGGGCTCCTCGATACCGCCCTTGTTATACGCATATCCCTGCAGGCGCGCAAAGGGGCCGAAAAGCGGCATTTCGGGCAAGATTTCCCTTGCATGCAGGGCGTGATCGCGGCAGTTTGCCGGCCGACGGAAACGGCCCGAGGAGTGCGGCCATGCGCGCCGTGATCGAAACGCGCCTCAGGAAGATGGGCCTCGCGCTGCCCGAAGCCCCGGCCCCTGCGGCCAACTACGTTCCCTATGTCATCGACGGCACTACGCTCCATGTCTCCGGCCAGATCTCCATGGGGCCCGACGGGCTGGTGAAGGGCCGGCTCGGGGAGGACATGGATGTCGCGGCCGGGCAGGCGGCGGCCCGGCTGTGCGCCCTCAACCTTCTTGCCCAGGTGAAGGCGGCCTGCGATGGCGATCTCGACCGGCTCGAGCGGGTGATCCGGCTCGGCGGTTTCGTCAACTCCGCTCCCGACTTCACCGATCAGCCGCTGGTCATCAACGGCGCTTCCGATCTGTTCGGCGAGCTTCTCGGCGAGGCGGGCCGACATGCCCGGGCCGCCGTGGGCGCGGTATCGCTGCCGCTGGGCGTGGCGGTCGAGATCGAGGGGGTGTTCCGCATCCGCCCCTGAAACCATAAGTGGAAAAGATGGCCGAACGGCTGCGAAAGGGAGATCCGCTGCTTCCGCGCGACATCTCGGCGCATGTTCCCGCCCTGGATGCGGCAAATCCGGCAAAGGGAGACAGGCCATGAAACTTCCCCGGGCCTTCCTCGAGATTCCTCTTGCGCACAGGGGGCTCCACGATGTCGAGAAAGGCATCCCCGAGAATTCCCGTGCGGCGGTCAGGGCCGCGATCGAGAAGGGATATGGCGTCGAGGTCGATGTACAGCCTTCTTCCTGCGGCGAGCCGATGGTGTTTCACGATTATGCCCTCGGCCGGCTGACCGGCGAGAGCGGCCCGGTCGGCATGCGCTCGCGCGAGGAGCTCGGGGCGATCGGCCTGTCGGGGGGCGACGAGGGCATCCCCACCTTGCGGGAAATTCTCGAGATCGTCGATGGTCGCGTGCCGATCCTGATCGAGATGAAGGATCAGGACGGCGGGCTGGGCGAGAATGTGGGGGATCTGCCGCGTCGCGTGGCCGAGACCCTCGGAGGCTATGAAGGGCCGGTGGCGGTGATGTCCTTCAACCCGCACATGATCGCCGAGTTTGCCAGGCATGCCCCCGACATTCCCCGCGGTCTCGTGACGATGGACTTCGTCGATACCGATCTGTGGCAGCTGGTGCCGATGGATCGGCGCGAGGAACTCAGCACCATCCCCGATCTCGAGCGGGTGGGTGCCGATTTCGTCTCCCACGGGCGCATGCATCTGGGCCGGGAGGATCTCGGCAAGGTGCGGGAGAAAGGCCTGCCGATCCTGACCTGGACGGTCCGCTCTCCCGAGGAAGAGGAGGAGGCGCGCAAGGTGGCGGACAACATCACCTTCGAAGGCTATCTGCCGGTGATCCCCGTCATGGCCCGCCTCGACGCCGCCCGGCCCTCGTCGCCGACGGGCGGATGAAGGGAATGCCGGTGCGGGAAGACGGAGGCGGGGCCGACGCATGACGATGCGGCTTGTCCTGCACGAGCGTGTCGGCCGGATCGATGCCGCCCTCTGGGATCGTCTCGCCTGCCCCGAATGCGCCGATGGCGGCCGGCCGCGCGACCCCTTCCTCACCCATCGCTTCCTCGTCGCGCTCGAGGAGAGCGGCTCCGTGGGGGAAGGAACGGGGTGGCTGCCCTCGCCGGTGCTGCTCGAGGAGGAGGGGGCGATCGTGGGGGCGGCGCCGCTCTGGGTCAAGCTGCACAGTTTCGGCGAATATGTCTTCGATCATGCCTGGGCCGATGCCTGGGAGCGGGCCGGCGGCCGCTATTATCCGAAGCTTCAGCTGGCGATCCCTTTCACGCCGGTGCCGGGCCGTCGTCTTTTGGTCGCGGGCAGCGGTGCCACGGCCGAAAGGCGCCGGCGCATGTTTCTCGAGGGGTTGGTGCAGCTTGCCGAAAGGGGCGGGCTTTCCTCGCTCCACGCCACCTTCTGCACGGCCGAAGAAGCCCGCATCGGCGCTGCGGCCGGGCTCCTGCACCGCCGGGGAATGCAGTATCACTGGTTCAACCGGGGCTATGAGGATTTCGAGGCCTTTCTTGCGGCCCTGTCCTCCGCCCGCCGCAAGACCATCCGCAAGGAGCGCCGCCGGGCGCAGGCTTCGGTGGACCGGGTCGAGCGGCTGACTGGCGAGGCGATCCGCCCCGGTCACTGGGATGCCTTCTGGCGCTTCTATCAGGACACGGGCGCGCGCAAATGGGGCCGGCCCTATCTAACCCGTGCCTTCTTCGACATCCTGCACGAGACCATGCGCGGAGACGTGCTGCTCGTGCTGGCATTCGAGGGGAACGAGGCCGTGGCCGGGGCGCTCAACTTCATCGGCCGGGACGCGCTGATCGGCCGCTGGTGGGGCACCACGCGCCGCCACCCCTTCCTGCATTTCGAGCTGTGCTATCATCAGGCGATCGAACATGCCATCGCGACCGGCCTCGAGCGGGTCGAGGCCGGTGTGCAGGGCGAGCACAAGGTGCTGCGGGGCTATGAGCCGGTCACCACCCATTCGCTTCACTGGCTGGCCGATCCGCGCCTCGCTGCCGCGGTGGCCGGATTCATCACCGAGGAGGCGGCCGTTCTGGCCGAAGAAGGGGTGCGTCTGGCCCGCGATCTGCCCTACAAGGCGGCCGGGGCTGGAGGAGTGCGAACAGGATGGAAGGGAGGAAAAGACCAATGAGTGACGAGATGCCGGGAAGGATCGAGGCGCCGGCCGAGGATCCGCGCATTGCCGCCCTCTTCCGGAAGGGCTGGCGGATCGAGGCCGACGACAGGGCCATCCGTCGCGCGTTCCGCTTCCGGGATTTCGCGGAGGCCTTCGGCTGGATGACCCGCATCGCCCTTCTTGCCGAGAAGATGGATCATCACCCCGAATGGACGAATGTGTGGAACCGGGTCGAGGTGCGCCTCACCACCCATGACGTGGGCGGGCTTTCCGAGCACGACATCGCCCTTGCCGAAGCGATGGAGCGGCTCGCCGCAGGTGGCTGAAAGGCGGGCGCCGCCCTGTTCCCGTCGCGGCACCGATCAGCCCTTCCCCATCGCCCGCCGTCGGAAGCGGCTGTCTCGCCGCGATGACACGCGAAGGAAGCGTTGCCGTCCCCCGACCATGCCCCGCGATCCCCGCGCAGCACCACACCGATGAAGGCATGAAAGGATGCGGGGAAAGGGGCCGTTCCCGCGATGTGACGGGGAGGGTTGCGGCGGCAGGGGAGAAGCGCCGTTGTTTTGCCGATTGCACAGCCCCGCAAGGGAAGCTATATGCAGCCCGAGGCACCCGTAGCTCAGCTGGATAGAGCGCTGCCCTCCGAAGGCAGAGGCCAGAGGTTCGAATCCTCTCGGGTGCGCCATTCACCAATGCAACTTGTCGGAAACGCGGGTCTGTTTTAGGGGATGAGCCGATCTGCCCCTGTCTGCCCATGAGTTCCGCCGCCGGGCACGATTCCGGTCCATGGCGGGGACATCTTCCAACCCGGAGGTGGTTGCAAGATTTCGAACCGGTCGTCGAGATGGATCGACCGATGGGAGGCCGATTGAAATGGCGAGAAGGCAGCGGTCTTCGGCTGAATCGCGGCGCGTGTCGCCTGGAGGCGATCCGCCCCTGACCTGCCCCCCGTTGATTCCTCATTCATGACGAGAGTCTGCGGGCCTGGCTTTCATGATCTGCGGTTCCGGTTCGGGCAAGCGCGCCGGGCGCGGGGCCTTCGGGGCGCTCGAGCGTCCGGCGCGCCCCTCGCCCGCGCCGCCGTTTCACCGACAACCCTTCTTCACGATACAGGCGATGGAGCTTCTCGTGGTTCATGGGTCTCCTCGCGTTCGAGCAACACGCCGATCCGCCGACAACCGGAACGGCAGCGCTTGCCCGCGATCCGCTTCATCGCTTCGCGGATCTACGGATGGTCCGGCGGGCGTTCGCGCCAAACCGTCTTGGGATCGACACCGACCAGCCTGCACGCCCGGCGCTGCGAGATGTCATGATCCCGCATCGCCCGCAGCGCCGCATCACGCCGCGCGCTCGGGCCGCCGGTTCTTTCCCGGAAGATCCTTCGGGACCGCGCCCGCCAGCATCGCGTCGGCAAGCAGGCGCTCCAGCTCGGCGTTTTCATCCTCCAGCATCTTCGGACGCTTCACGTCCGAAAGCCCCATGCCGCCATACCATGCCGGCGACAAACCTCCGCCGTCGGCATCCCGTTCGGCGTGGCACTCGAACCAATGGCGGGCTCACGCCTCATCCCGTTCCCCGGTCATGCAATGATCTGCGCCTCCGTGAAACGGCTCTTTCGCATTCGTTTGCCCCTTTCTGATCGGGCAGACTCCACTTCAAAATGCGGGCGTTGGCGGGGGGCAGGTCAGGTGGAACAGTGATGAGCGAAACGGAGCAGCGACGAGGTGCCGACTATGAGAGTCGAGCACTTCCTTCCGGCGGACAGGCGCCACCCGACGAGGAGAAGCGGCGCGCAGCCTTCCCGCCGCCCGCCGCGGCGGCAACAAGGTCGGTCACGTTCCGCCATGCCCGCTGCGCTCTTGCCGCAAATGCCGGCCAACCAACGGGCAGGGGCGTTGCACTTCGGGCCTCCCTTCCCTATCGAAGCTGTCGAAATCCTCGGGGAGGAGATCGCGATGCGGCGGAGGGATGAGGGGCAGGGCAGAATCGATGCCATGGCCGAGGCGATTCGCGGCGGGGATCGCCGTGCCCTCGCGCGCGGGATCACTCTCGTCGAGAGCACGCGGCCGGAGCATCGTGCCGATGCCGAAGCGCTGGTGGTGCGTCTCGAGCGGGCGGCACCGGGAGACACGGTGCGGATCGGGCTGACGGGCACGCCCGGCGTCGGCAAGTCCACCTTCATCGAGCGTTTCGGTCTGTCGCTGATCGCGGCGGGGCACAAGGTGGCGGTGCTGGCGGTCGATCCGTCCTCCACGCGCTCGGGCGGCTCGATCCTGGGCGACAAGACCCGCATGCCGCGCCTCTCGCGGGCCCCGGAAGCCTATATCCGCCCTTCCCCCAGCGGTGCCACGCTCGGCGGCGTGGCACAGCGGACGCGCGAGGCGATCGCTCTCGTCGAGGCGGCGGGGTTCGACCGGGTGATCGTCGAGACGGTCGGCGTCGGCCAGTCGGAGACGATGGTTGCCGAGATGACCGACGTCTTTCTCCTGCTGCTCGCGCCCGGCGGTGGCGACGAGCTTCAGGGCGTCAAGCGCGGCATCATGGAGATGGCCGACATCATCGTCATCAACAAGGCCGACGGCGACCTTGCCGCTCAGGCCGAGCGCACGCGGGCCGATTATGCCGCGGCGCTCCGGCTGCTGAGGCATAGGCCCGAGGATCCGCCGGATTTCCCGAGGGTGTTGACGGTTTCGGCGCTCGAGGGGCGGGGGATCGGCGAGGTGCAGGAGGCGATCGAGACACTCGTCGCCTGGCGGCGCGAGGCCGGCATCTTCGCCGCGCGGCGCAAGATGCAGGAACGGGCCCGCTTCCGCCGGGCTCTCGAGACGGGAATTCTCGCTTCCGTTACCGCCGATGACGAGCTCGGGGCCGAGATTGCCCGCCTCGGCGGCGAGGTGGCCGCGGGCCGGTTGCGGGCCGAGCAGGCAGCGGGGCAGGTGATCGCCGCGCTCGAAGCGCGGCTGGCCGCCTCGGCACCTGCCGGCAGCGAGGTGGCGGCAGGCCCGCCCGAAACGGGGGCGGAAGACCGCCGGGGCGGGAAAGCGCCATCATCCGCTTGACCTTGCCAGCCGCCCCGATTATGGAGCGGCCAGACGCGGCCCCGCAAGGGGCCTACACTCTATTTGAAGGACGACGAAAATGGCTCGCCGTTGTGAACTCACCGGAAAGGGCGTTCTGGTTGGCAACAATGTCAGCCACGCCAACAATCGCACCAAGCGCCGCTTCCTGCCGAATCTCAAGGAAGTGACACTCGCTTCCGAAGTTCTCGGCCGTTCCTTCCGCCTGAAGATCTCGGCGGCGGCGCTCAGGACCGTCGATCATCGCGGCGGCCTCGACGCCTTCCTCCTCAAGGCGAAGGATGCCGATCTTTCGCCGCGCGCCCGCGAGATCAAGCGCGCGATCGAGAAGGCCGTGGCCGCTGGCGGCACCGGCGCCGAAAACGCCGCCTGATCCGCTTGTCGCACCGAATCGCACACCCCCGCCCCCCGGCGGGGGTGTTTCGTTATGGCCGCCGGGAGAGCCGCATGGCGCCCTTCGGCAGCACCCGTCAAATCGCGGGAGTTGTAATACGTCCCATTTTTGTGTATTATCATAAGATATTTCCAATTAATCCATGCCCGATATCGCCGCACGGTGAAGTGGGCGAAGGAGGGCATCATGCGTTTGCTGACGGCACTTTTTCTCTCGTTTTCGTTGCTGGTTGCGGTGCCGCTGGCCGGGCCTCATGCCGGCAGGGCCGCCGCGGCGAACATGTCGCTCGATCTTCTGGAAATCACCAAGGCGGTTGCGCGGGTGAAGGGCGGAAAGAAGGTCGCCCAAGCCATCGAGGCCTTCCTGACCGTGAAGCAGATCGCTGCGAAATCCGGGAAACTGCGTCGGAACTGCCGTGCTTCGGCAGGATTCGTGACCGACATGATCCAGTTCGTGAAGGATGGCGACTCGGCAGGTTTTGCCCTACGGCTCGAGAAGCGTTTCGATGTCAGCCTTTCCGTCGCTCGAGGCCCCCTGATCGCTCGTTTCGACCGCCTGCATCGGGAGCTTTCTAGAAACAGGCGCGCGTCGGGCATGTATCTGAAGCGTGTGCGGCGAACGATCTGGCAGATCTGCCGGGGTTCGCAGGCCGATGCCTATGATGATCGCGACTGACCGGGCGCCCCGCCGGCATTCTTGCAGCGGCGGAGCCGGGCGGGGCGGTGCCCTCCGGCGGAAATCACGGCTCTGCTTCGAGATAACCCGTTTCATGCGTTCTCGCGATCGGCCCTCGGGCGGGGTTGTGGCATCCTGACCATTGCAGTTTCGGCCGCTACGGGTAGATTGGCGGGCATGATGCGCCTGAGATCGATCCCGACCACGCTTCTCGCTCTGGCGGTGATGGCCAGCGGCGTGATCACGGCGTGGGCGCATGGCCGGCCGCCCCCTGCGGGAACGGTGCCGATCTGTCGTGGCGCCTATGTGGAAACGGTGGTCGTCGATACGACCGGCCATCCCGTTTCCGAGCTCAGGCTCTGCCCCGATTACTACAAGGCCTTTGCCGCCACCGGGGACATCGGCGCGCCGGTGGCGCTCCCCGTGCCGGAGCGCGTGGCCTTCACCCCCTGGCAGGACCGTGCCCAGAGAGCCGCCCCCGCGCCGCTATCGTTCCTCAACGGGGCGCGGGCCCCGCCTTCCTTCCGTCCCTGATGCGCCAGCGGCCCTTCGGGCCGACACCCCCTGCCCGGGATGCGGCGGGGGATCTGCAATCGTGATCAGACGAAACGAGACGAGAAGGAAACGCAAGATGATCCGCACGATGATTCGCGGGGCCGTGGCCCTGAGCCTCGCCTTTTCCGCTTCCGCCGCTCTGGCGGACGGCATGAAGATGGAGATGAAGACGGAACGGCCTGCCGCCCCTGCCGAGGGTGTGGTGATCGAACTCGGCCCCGTCGCCATTCACGACCCCTATGCCCGGGCCAGCGGCCGGATGGCGCAGATGGGCGGCGTCTTCATGGGAGTCGAGAACCGCAGCGACAGGGAGCTGCATATCGTGGGGGCGCGCTCCGACGCGGCGAGGAAGACCCAGCTGCATACCACTATCATGCAGGATGGGGTGATGCGCATGATCCATCTCGAGGACGGGGTTCGCATCGCTCCCGGCGAAATCCACTGGTTCAAGCGAGGCGGGGACCATATCATGCTGATGGGGCTCAGGCGGCCGCTCGAGAACGGCGACAAGGTTCATGTCGTGCTTATCTTCGAGAAGGCCGGCGAACACGGCTTCGACGTGCCGGTGGACAACGAGCGTGGCGGCCCCGGCATGAAGATGGAGGGCATGGAACGGGAAGGCGGCATGATGAAAATGAAGATGCCCGCCACCGAGTGAGGCGGGGCCGGCTGCCCGTTCCCCGCATGTTCGGCAAGGGGGCGCTGCGGCGCCCCCTTTTCTTTTGGCGCCGCCGGGCGTATAGGCAGCCTGCCTGTCCCCTGCGGGTGACGGGCACATGTTCCATGGCCTTGCTGGACGACATCCCGGCTCGTGCCGCATTTCCCGAAAGGAGAACCCGATGTCGATCACGCCTGAAGAGAAGCAGGAAGTCATCCGCGAATTCGCCACCAGGGAAGGCGATACCGGCTCCCCCGAGGTGCAGGTGGCCATCCTCACGCGGCGCATCGCCAACCTGACCGAGCACTTCAAGACCCACAAGAAGGACAACCATTCCCGGCGGGGTCTGCTCAAGCTCGTGGCCCAGCGCCGCAAGCTCCTCGACTACCTCAAGGGCAAGGATGAGGAGCGGTATCGCAACCTCATCGCACGGCTCGGCCTGCGTCGCTGAGCGGTTGCGGAGCGCGCCCCTCGGGGCGCGTTCTTGCTGAAAGAGGCGGTTTCCCGCACGATGCGGGGCGCCGCGCCACCCGTCCGCAGCCGGATCCGCCGGGCTCCACGGATCAGGCAGGATGAACGAAACCCGAAGGAGCCACGGGCAACGGCCCGTACGCAGCACATGCTTCGATTCTCGGCCGAGGCCGCAGAACGGTCGTCATGTGAGAACAAGGAAAGAGAATGTTCAACGTCGTCAGGAAATCCATCGAATGGGGGGGGGAGACCCTCACCCTCGAAACCGGCAAGATCGCCCGTCAGGCCGACGGGGCGGTGCTCGTCACCCTCGGTGAAACCACGGTTCTTGCCGCCGTCACCTTCGCGAAGGAACCGAAGCCCGACCAGGACTTCTTCCCGCTGACGGTGCACTATCAGGAAAAATACTACGCTTCGGGCAAGATCCCCGGCGGCTTCTTCAAGCGCGAGGCGCGGCCGACGGAGAAGGAAACCCTCACCGCCCGCCTCATCGACCGGCCGATTCGGCCGCTTTTCCCCAAGGGCTTCAAGAACGAGGTCCTGGTGATGACCACCGTGCTCAGCCACGATCTCGTCAACGACCCGGACATCGTGGCGATGATCGCGGCGTCCGCGGCGCTCAAGGTGTCGGGGGTGCCGTTCAGGGGGCCGATCGGCGCGGCGCGCGTCGGCTTCGCGAACGGGGAATACGTCCTCAACCCCTCGGTGATGGATCTCGTCGATCTGCGCAACAACCCCGAGCAGCGGCTCGATCTCGTCGTCGCCGGCACGAAGGACGCGGTGATGATGGTCGAATCGGAAGTCTACGAGCTGTCCGAGGAAGAGGTGCTCGGGGCCGTGCAGTTCGGCCACGAGGCCATGCAGCCGGTGATCGGGCTCATCGAGGAATTCGCCGCCGAGGCGGGAAGGGAGCCCTACCCCTACGAGGAGCCGGACTATTCCGACCTTCTCGCGAAGGTTCGCCGGATCGGCGAGGAGAGGATCCGCGCCGCCTTTGCCGTGCGCGAGAAGCAGGCGCGGCGGCAGGCACTCGAGGAAGCCGAGAACGCGATCATCGAGGCGCTCGACGAGGAGGACCGGGAAAACCCGTTCGTCAGGGATGCGGTCAAGGAGCTCGAATCGCAGATCCTGCGCGGGGACATCGTGTCGGGGGGCAGCCGGATCGACGGGCGCGGTCCGAAGGACATCCGGCCGATCTCGGCCGAAGTCGGGCTTCTGCCGCGCACCCATGGCTCGGCGCTCTTCACCCGCGGGGAAACGCAGGCGCTCGTCATCACCACGCTCGGGACCGGAGAGGACGAGCAGATCATCGACGCGCTGCACGGCAATTACCGTTCGAGCTTCCTCCTGCACTACAACTTCCCGCCCTATTCGGTGGGTGAGGTCGGTCGGGTCGGCCCGCCGGGGCGGCGCGAGATCGGCCACGGCAAGCTCGCCTGGCGGGCGCTGCAGGCGGTGCTGCCGTCCTCGACCGAATTCCCCTACACGATCCGCGTGGTGTCGGAGATCACCGAATCGAACGGCTCTTCCTCGATGGCCACGGTCTGCGGAGCTTCGCTGTCGATGATGGATGCCGCCGTGCCGCTCAAGGCGCCGGTCGCCGGCATCGCCATGGGCCTCATCCTCGAGAAGGACGGTCGCTTCGCCGTTCTTACCGACATTCTCGGGGACGAGGACCATCTCGGGGACATGGATTTCAAGGTCGCCGGCACCGAGAAGGGCGTCACTTCGCTGCAAATGGACATCAAGGTCGCCGGGATCACTCCCGAGATCATGCGTCAGGCGCTCGCTCAGGCGAAGGAAGCCCGGGAGCATATCCTGGGCGAGATGAGGAAGGCCCTGGCCACGAGCCGGACCGAGTTCTCCGCCCATGCGCCCAAGATCGAGACCATCACCATTCCGACCGACAAGATCCGCGAGGTCATCGGCTCGGGCGGCTCGACCATCCGTTCGATCGTCGAGGAATCGGGCGCCAAGATCGACATCGGCGAGGACGGCGTGGTCAAGATCGCCTCGCCGCAGCAGGAAGCGATCGACAAGGCCAAGGAGCTGATCCTTTCGATCACCGCCGAGCCCGAGGCCGGAAAGGTCTATACCGGCAAGGTGGTGAAGCTGATGGACTTCGGCGCCTTCGTCAACTTCTTCGGCAAGAAGGACGGTCTCGTCCACATCAGCCAGATCGCCGATCGCCGCCTCGGCCATCCTTCGGAAGTCCTGAAGGAAGGGCAGGAGGTGAAGGTGCTGCTGCTGGGCTTCGACGACCGCGGCAAGGTCAAGCTGTCGATGAAGGCGGTCGATCAGGAAACCGGCGAGATCAGGCCGGGAGACCACTCCGACAAGGGGCCGCGCCGCCGGCGCTGAACCTGCGACACCAGGACGAAGGAAAGGCCCGGGGCGCGCTCCGGGCCTTTTCGTGCCGGCCGGGGCGCCAGATCTCCGCCTGCTTCGCCGGTGCGCTCTGCATGGTCGGAGCATGCTTCCCCCGATCTTCCGGCGAAGTTCCCTGTCGGAGGGGCAGCGTCTTCGGGGGGCGCGATGATCGTCGAGGTGCGGAGGGGCGGTTTTCTTCCCTCCTCGGATCGACTAGGGGAAGACATGGCCGACCGTTTCGTCTACAGCCCGCCCGGGGAACCGCTCGACGTTCTCCATCACGACGCCCAGATCCTGGTGGTGAACAAGCCCGCGGGTCTGCTGTCGGTGCCGGGCAAGGGGGCGCATCTCTCCGACTGTCTGCTGACCCGGGTGCAGCGGGCCTTCCCCGATGCGCTGCTCGTGCACCGGCTCGATCTCGACACGTCGGGGGTCATGATCTTCGCCCTGACGCGCCATGCCCAACGCCATCTCGGCCTCCAGTTCGAGAAACGGCAGACCCGGAAGATCTATGTGGCGCGGGTATGGGGGCGGCTCGAGCCGGCGGAGGGCGAGGTCGATCTGCCGCTTGCCGTCGATTGGCCCAACCGGCCGCGGCAGAAGGTCGATCACGAGAGGGGGCGGCCGGCCCATACGGCGTGGAAGGTGCTGCGGCACGAGGAGACGGAGGACGGCAGCCCCGTCACCCGCGTGCGGCTGATGCCGACCACCGGGCGCAGCCATCAGCTGCGGGTGCACATGAAGGTGCTCGGCCATCCGATCCTCGGTGATCCGCTCTATGCCGGAGAAGCGGCGCGGGCGGCCGCCGACCGGTTGCAGCTTCATGCCGAGAGCCTGCGGATCCGTCATCCGGACGGCGGCCGCGGCGTCACCTTCCGCGCCCCGGTGCCGTTCTGACAGGGAGGAATGCACGATGAGCCATGAAAGAACCGGGGACCGGACGGGAGAGAGCGGGGGGTTGCCCGACACGCTCACCGAGCGCATCGGTCTCATCAATCGCCGCGAGGCGGAAGCGCGGATCCTCGCCCCGGTGATCGATGCGCTCGGGCGCGAATTCGGTCGCGAGAAGGTGATCGCGGTCGTGAGCGAGGCGATCCGCAACGAGGCCCGCGAACAGGGTCGCCGGCTGGCGGCCGAGCGCGGGGATGATCTGGCCGCCTTCGCTTCCATCCTCGATATCTGGAGCGCCGGCGGCGGCATCGAATACGAGATGATCGAGGCCACGGCAGAGCGTCTTGCCTTCAACGTCACCCGCTGCCGCTATGCCGAGCTCTATCGGGCGCTGGGGCTGGGAGAGCTCGGGGCGGTCTTCTCCTGCAACCGGGATGGGGCGCTGATCGAGGGCTTCAACCCGGCGATCCGCTTCGAGCGCGCCCAGACGCTGATGGAGGGCGCCCCCTTTTGCACCTTCCGTTATGCCCTGGAAAGGGCTCCGGCGGAGAAGGAAAACGAGGGAGCCGCCCCCGTCGATCGGGACGGGCCGACAGGCTGAAGCCGCGCGCTTGGCGGATGTCCGGCATGCGGGCCGGAGGGAAGGCGTCGTGGTGGCCGGCGGAAGCGCCCATGGTCACGCGCCGGGTTTCGGGCGAACGGGCAGGGGTGCCGCCGCGGCCGGGCCGGTCATGGCATGACGGAAGGTTCCCTGCCTGCTTGCAGGGAGCCTTCCGCCTGCTCTCCCGGTGCTTCCGGTCTGCTCCCGGCCGGGACGGGGGCCGTGGCGAACGAAAGCCGCTTCAGGTCATGTACTGGCCGCCATTGGCGGTGAGAGTCGATCCGGTGATGAAACCGGCTTCGTCCGAAGCGAGGAATACCACGCAGCGGGCAATCTCCTCGGGTTCTCCGAGCCGGCCGACCGGGATCTGGGCAATGATCTGTTCGCGAATCTTCTCGGGAACAGCCATCACCATGTCGGTGGCGATGTAGCCCGGGGCGATGGCATTGACGGTGATGCCCTTCCTCGCGCCTTCGAGGGCCAGCGCCTTGGTGAAGCCGAGATCCCCCGCCTTGGCGGCGGAATAGTTGGCCTGCCCGATCTGCCCCTTCTGCCCGTTGATCGAGGAGATGTTGATCACCCGGCCAAAGCCGCGCGCGCGCATGCCGGGCCAGACCTGATGGGTCATGTTGAAGAGGCCGTTGAGGTTGGTGTCGATCACCTCGCGCCATTGATCGGGCGTCATCTTGTGAAAGGTGGCGTCGCGGGTGATGCCGGCATTGTTGACGAGGATCTCGACCGGGCCGAGATCGGCCTCCACCTGCGCCACGCCGGCACGGCAGGCCTCGTAGTCGGCGACCGACCATTTGTAGGCGGGAATGCCGGTCTCCTCGGTGAAGCGGCGGGCCGCTTCGTCGTTGCCGGCGTAATTGGCCGCGACCTTGTGTCCCGCTTCCCTGAGCGCGACCGAGATCGCCCGGCCGATGCCGCGGGTGCCTCCCGTCACGAGTGCCACTCTGCCCATCTTCACTCTCCCCTCCGTGTCCGTTGATGGTTTCCCTCAAGGTCGTTCGACACACATCGCCACGCCCATGCCACCACCGATGCAGAGCGTCGCGAGCCCCTTCTTCGCATCGCGCCGCTTCATCTCGTGCAGAAGGGTGACCAGGATGCGCGCGCCCGAAGCCCCGATCGGATGGCCGATGGCGATCGCTCCGCCATTGACGTTGACGATCTCCGGGTTCCAGCCCATGGCCTTGTTGACCGCGAGCGCCTGGGCGGCGAAGGCTTCGTTGGCCTCGACGAGATCGAGATCCTCGACCGACCAGCCGGCCTTGGCGAGGGCCTTGCGGGTGGCGTCGATCGGCCCTTCGCCCATATAGGCCGGATCGAGGCCGCAGGTGGCGAAGGAGACGATCCGCGCCAGGGGCTCGATGCCGCGCCTTGCGGCATCCTCCGCCGCCATCAGCAGCACGGCGGCCGCTCCGTCGTTGATGCCAGACGCGTTGCCTGCGGTCACGGTGCCGTCCTTCCTGAAGACGGGCCTGAGCCGCGCGAGGCTTTCGAGCGAGGTGTCGGGGCGGATGTATTCGTCTTCCCGGACCACCGTTTCGCCCTTGCGATGGCGGATGGTGACGGGCACGATTTCCTCGGCAAAGCGCCCCTCCTCGCGGGCCTTCGCCGCCTTCTTCTGGCTGGCGAGGGCGAAGGCATCCTGCTCCTCGCGGCTGATGCCCCATTTCTCGGCCACGTTCTCGGCGGTGACGCCCATGTGGTAATCGTTGAAGGCGTCCCACAGCCCGTCATGGATCATGGTATCGACAAGTCGGACGTCCCCCATCTTGACGCCGCTGCGCAGATGCTGGGCATGGGGTGCACGCGACATGCTTTCCTGGCCGCCGGCGGCGACCACGGCGGCATCGCCGAGCATGATCTGCTGGGCGCCGAGAGCGACGGCACGCAGCCCCGACCCGCAGACCTGATTGACGAGCCAGGCCGCGCTTTCCTTCGGCAGGCCGGCCCCGATATGGGCCTGGCGGGCGGGGTTCTGCCCCTGGGCTGCGGTCAGCACCTGGCCGAGAATGGTTTCGCCGACCTCCGCCTTGTCGATCCCGGCGCGCTCGACCACCGCCTCGAGCACGCGGGCCCCGAGCTCATGGGCGGGCAGGCCGGAAAGCGACCCGTTGAAGCTGCCGACCGGTGTGCGGGCAGCGGATACGATCACGACGTCCTTCATGGCAAGGCTCCCGTCTGCATGGGGTTGCGAATCTCTTTCTGCATTGCAGCAAATAGGGCGAAAGGCAAGGGAATCGCAAGTCTTCGGCAAGAAAATTTCCTGACACCCGATAAACAGGCATCAAGATTGCGTCAAGATGTGGGTCCGGGTCACCAGATTGCGTGGTGGTCTTGAGGAAGGCGGCTTCAGACGCGGGCAAGCATGCCGGCAAGGGCGCAGAATTCGGCGACCGAAACCGTCTCCGCCCGCCGCCGCGGGTCGATGCCGGCACGTTCCACCACGGCCTCGATGTTCGGCGCGAGGCGTTTCAGCGACGCGCGCAGCATCTTGCGCCGCTGGTTGAAGGCGGCGGCGACAACCCTTTCGAGCATCTTCGGATCGGCCGGGCAGACCGGTTCTGTCGGTATCACCTGCACCACCGCCGAATGCACCTTGGGCGGCGGTGTGAAGGCCGAGGGCGGCAGCGTCATGACGATGCGCGGGCGTGCCCGCCACTGGGCGAGCACCGACAGGCGCCCATAGCTCCTGCTGCCCGGCCCCGCGACGATCCGCTCGGCAACCTCCCGCTGGAACATCAATGTGAGACTCTCCCAGAAGGGCGGCCAGGCGGGCGGTGTCATCCAGCGGACGAAGAGCTCGGTGCCGACATTGTAGGGCAGATTGGCCACCACCTTGACAGGCGGGGCGAGGGAGGCCGGTCGATCGAGCGCAAGCGCGTCCCCTTCGAGGATCTCGAGCCGGCCCGGCCATGCCCGGGCGATTTCCTCGAGCGCGGGGATGGCGCGGCGGTCCTTCTCGATCACCACCACCTTGCGTGCTCCTTCCTCGAGCAACGCCCGCGTGAGCCCGCCGGGGCCGGGGCCGATCTCGAGCACGTCGGCTTGGCGGAGGTCGCCGGCGAGCCGGGCGATCTTGCGGGTGAGGTTGAGATCGAGGAGGAAATTCTGCCCGAGCGCCTTGCGCGGCGCGAGGCCGTGGCGGTGGATGACCTCCCGCAAGGGGGGAAGGGGCGGCGCCGCCCGGTCGCCCTGCCGCCCGGCCGGTGTCGCCCGACCTGTCGCCGCGCGACCGGCGCCGCGGGGCGTCGTCTCCCGTCCCCTGCCCCCCTTGCCACCTTCATCCGGCATCGGCACCGTTCCCGCGTTTCCGGCGCATATGGGCCATGCGCGCCGCTTCCTCCATTGCGGCCACGAGACTGTCGGGCCGGGCAATTCCTTTCCCGGCGATGTCGAAGGCGGTCCCGTGGTCGGGCGATGTGCGGATGAAGGGCAGGCCGAGGGTGATGTTCACCCCGCTGTCGAAGGCCAGCGTCTTGATCGGGATCAGCGCCTGATCGTGATACATGGCAAGGGCCGCGTCGAAACCGCGCCGTGCCGCCTCGTGGAACATGGTATCGGCCGGCAGCGGCCCGACGAGGGTGAGACCTTCGGCCCGCAGCCGCTCGAGCACGGGGGCGATGATCTCGATCTCCTCCCGCCCCATGTGGCCGCCCTCTCCGGCATGGGGGTTGAGCCCGGCGACGGCAATGCGCGGCCGGATGATGCCTAAGTCCCGTCGCAGCGCCGCATCCATCACCCGCACCGTCTGGGCGATGAGATCGGGCGTGACGGCGGCGGGCACCTCGGCAAGCGGGATGTGGATCGTCAAGGGCACCACGCGCAGCCCGCCGCCCGCGAGCATCATCACCGGCCGCGGCGCGCCGACGAGCGCGGCGAGAAATTCCGTATGCCCCGGATGGGGAAAACCCGCCCCTTCCTTCAGCACCTGTTTCGAGATCGGGTTGGTGACGAGAGCGGCCGCCTCTCCGGCCATCACCTGCGCCACCCCTTCCTCGACGGCGGCAATGACAGCCGGTGCGTTCTCCGGCCGGGGGCGGCCCGGCTCGGGCAGGGTCGGCAAGGGACGATGAAGCACGGGCAGGGCGCGGGGTGCGGCGGCAAGGGCTTCGGCCGGCCGCTCGATTCGCGCGATCGGCACGTCGTCTCCGAGCCGTTTCGCGGTGACGGCGAGATGATCGGCATCCCCCAGCACGTAGAAGGGGAGGCGGGCGTGCAGACGCCGCCAGGCCGCGAGGGTGATCTCGGGGGCGATGCCCGCAGGCTCTCCTGTGCTCAGTGCCAGGGGCTGCAGCGGGGCATTGCCCCGGACAGGCTCACTTGCGGACATGTTCGATGATCGCGTCGGCCTTGAGTTGGGCCATGTAGGCGTTGGCATAGGATTCGAGCCGCTTGGTGATCAGCGCCTGCCGCACCTGCTCACGCTCGCCTTCGGGCAGGGCATGAACCCGCTTGCACAGCATGATCATCATCAGCGCCTTGCCGTCGGGTGTGGTCAGGGTGGTGGAAATCTCGCCGTCGTCGAGCTTGGCGATCTCGAGGGCGATGGCTTTCGGCAGTTCGGTCGGCGGCAGGGAGCGACGGGAAAAACCGGCGCCTTCCCTGGCGAGCCTGTCGGCCTCGGCCTGCAGATCGAGGCAGGTATCAACCCGATCAGCGATTACCGCTGCCCGCTTGAGGTTCGCGGCCGAGCGGCCGCCGGGCAGGGTGAGGATGGCATGGTCGATCGCCTCGACCTTGCGGGCGATGCCGCCGCCTTCGCGCAGCCCGCGGAACTGGACGAGGACGATCGCGTTCGGCAGCTCGATCGGGCCGAAGACCTGCCCGGGCCGGGCGCCGATGAGCTGCGGCGCGATCTCGGGCGGCAGCCGGTTGAGCGGGATCCAGCCGACGAGGCCGCCATTGGCCCGGCTCGGGGCTGCCGAATAGGTGCGTGCCTGGGCGGCGAAGGCTTCGGGGGTGGTGGCAGCGCGGGCGATGTCTTCGGCCAGGGCCCGCAGCGCCGCATCATTGCCGCCGCCCTTCGGCAGGATGATTTCGGCGATCTTCACCTCGATGCTGCCGCTCTGGCCAGCGGCCAGGGCGCGGTCGATCTCATCCTCGCTGACGCGCACCTTCGGGCCGAATCTGAGCTGCACGACGGTGCGCCAGGCGATGCCGGCCCGCACGAAGGCGCGGAAGGTTTCCGGGGCGACGCCCCGCTCCTCCAGGAAGGCGAGGAAGGGAGCGACGTCGAGATTGCCCCGAGCGGCAAATTCCTTCATGCCGGCCTCGATATCGGCATCGGAGACGGTGATACCGAGCTTGCGGGCTTCGATCTCGCCGAGCCGGTCTTCGATCAGGGCGTCGAGCGCCTTCCGGTAGAGATCTCCGCCTTCGCCGAGAGCCGCCATCAGCGCCGCGCGCTGGTCCACCTCGTATTCCGTGACGGCCTGCCCGTTGACCTTCACGACCGGGGAGAACAGCCCCGCCGCAGCCGGCAGCGCAACAACGAGAAGCGCCAGCGCGAAGGCCGGCAGAAGAAGAAGGCGAACCGGGTCCGATGCCCGGAAGAAGTTGCCTGCATGGGTTCGATCGCTGCACGTCATCTGGTCACCCGTTCTCGTCCCTGCCGTTCCGGTCCGGTTCCGGCTCCGGGGGGCTGTCGCTCCTGCGCCTCACAGGCCCGGCCCGCATTGCCGCGGCCCCGTGCCGGCATCGGCCCCGAGCCCCCGGAAGGTGATCCTGAGGCTGACCGAGGTCGATGCCGATACACTAGTCGAGCTTGCGGCGTTGTGCGAGAGCGAAAGGTCCATCCGGGCGCAGTCACCCTCGTATCCCAGCCCGATTTCGGCTCGCGAGGAAAGGCCGTTGGCGAAATCGTGGCTGATAGTCGCCTTGAGGTGCCAGTTGCGGCGGAGCCTGCGGTAGGCCGTGAGGTCGATCTCGTTGCGGTCGAGAGGAATGCCGGCGGTCGGATCAGCCCGTTTCCAGAGGTGGTCGAGCCCCACGGACCAGTCCTTTCGCATGTGGCGCAGACGGGTTTCGGCCCGGTTGATGCCGCTGGTGCCGAAGGAGATGCGGGTGGAGGCGAAACTGCCGGTCGGGCTCTCCCAGTCGGCGCCGACGAATAGATCGGAACGGCTGCCGGAAAGCCCCGAGGCGCTCGAGAAGCCGGTCGCGGGCGCGCCGCGGAAGATCTGCCCGGCCTCGAAGCGCAGCCGGCCCTGACCGGTCTGCCGCGCCCAGGCGAGGCCGAGGGTCAGGCGGCTGCCGCTCTCGATGCCGTCGAGCCCGGCGTAACGATCGAGAGTGAAGAGGTTGCTGCCGTCGATCTCGGCGAAGGTGCTGTCGTCGTTCGGCACCGCTCCGAGGCTCGGTGCGAGCACGAGCTGGGCCCGCGGAACGAGAAGCGAGCTGCCGGCGCGGCTGCGGGCGGTGAGCGGCCAGCTCAGATCGAGCGCCGCCATCGGCAGGGCGCGGGCCATGGTCGGCGGGGCGGTGCTGTCGTCGCCGATGGCGCGGGCATCGAAGGCGAGGCCCAGCCTGCTTCGGGCAAGGATGCCGGGGCCGATCAGCCGCGTGCGCTGCCACAGGAGGCTGCCGGCGATGCGGCTCTGGTCGCGTCCGAGAATGTCGGTTGTCGATCTGCGGATGAAGGCGCCGGCGGCAAGGTCGATCCTGAGCGTGTCGCCGTTTCCGAGCCGCCGCCGCTCGATGTGCCGGGCCTCGACGATATGTGTCGGCAGGAGCGCGTTGTTGTCGCTCGATCGCAGCGAACGGATGATGAGAGCCGCCGCCTCCTCGCGCCGCCGCGGAGCGCTGCGGGAGAGGGCGAGGCCGCTTTCGAGCCGGTCCTTGCCGCTGTAGCCGTATTCTTCCATGAAGCGCTCGTCGGAGACGAGTTCGAGCCGTCCGTCGAGCCGCCAGCCGCGCGGCAACGCCCAGGCGGTGCGCCCGAGAAGGAATGCGCGGGGGCGGGAGAGGGCCGTTTCCGAAGCGACGCCCCCCTTCACCTCGGCCACGCCGCGGGCCCAGCGCCGGCGCCAGCGCAGCGAGAGGGCGAGATTGCCGTTGGTGGCGATGCGCGGCGCGAGGGTCAGATCCGCATGATCGCCGAGAGTGACGAAATAGGGCACTTCGAGGCTGAACCCGTGCAGGGTCGAATTGGTCAGTTGCGGCACGAGAAAGCCGTTTGCGCGCCGCACGCCGGGCTCGGGCACGGAAAGCGCCGGCAGCCACATGACCGGGGTGCCGTAGAGGGCGAGGATCGGGCTCCGGAAGCGGATCCGCCGCGCCGCCGGATCATGGACGACCTCGCGCGCGCGGATTTCCCACAGCGGCTTCGCCCCGGGCCGGCAGGGTTTGCAGATCGAGGCGAAGACCGTTTCGAGCCGGCTGCCCGCGGCGGAGGTCTCGATCCTGCGGGCGGCCAGTTCGAAACGGTTGCCAATCACCAGCCGGGCGCCGAGAAGGATGCCCTCGCGCAGGGCGGGGTCGAGTTCGGCCTGCGAGGCAAGGAACGTCACCCGTCCCTTCGCATCCTCGAGCCGGAGCGGCCCGACGATCTTCACCCGATCCTGCCGCCGATCGTAGATGATGGCCTCGGCGGTGAGGCGCCGGCCCTCGTGGAAGATCTCGACATGGCCCCGTGCGGTCAGGGTTTCGCGCGAGGGCAGCCAGACGATCTGATCCGCCACGACGATGGCCGGCTTCGCCGCCGCGGGCACGCCTGCCGCCGCGCCGCCCTCGAAGGACGTTCCGGGAAGGGCGAGGGGCGCCAGAAGCGCGAGCAGGCCCAGCCCGGCCGTCCGCGCCAGCCGCCGCAGCCGCGCGCGGCCCGGGGTCGGAAAGGGAAAGCGCCGGCAGGGGCGGGATGTCTTCATCGCCGGTCCTCCAGCCAGAGGATGAAACCGCTTGTCAGCAGCAGCCCCCCGAGCGCCGGGGCCCAGGCGGCGAGGGGAGGGGGGATCTGGCCGTTTTCCCCCAGAATGCGGGCAAACACGTCGAGAAAGAAGAGGAAAAAGCCCGAAACCAGCGCCATGAGAATGCGCAGCCCGGCATGGCCGAAGCGGGTGGGCTGCATGGTGAAGGCCGCGGCGGCAAGAAGGACGGCGATGGTCAGAAGCGGGAGGGCGAGGCGCTTGTGCAGCTGGAGTTCGAGCCGGGTGGTGCTCAGCCCGGCCGCCTCGAGCCGCGCGAGCATCTCGGGCATCCGCCAGAGCGAGACGGTGGCCGGATCGTCGAGACCGCGGGTCACGACTTCGGGGGCGAGTTCGGAGGACAGCTCGATCCGCTCGAAGGTCACGGCCGTGGCGGCCGCATCGCGGGCGCTGACGAGCCAGCTCGTCCCCTGTTCCACCACCCAGCGGCCGGGCAGGAGCCGCGCCCGTCGTGCCTCGATCCGGCGGACGAGGCGGTTTTCGCGGTCGAAGGCGAAGATCGACACCGCGCGCAGCGTCCGTCCGTCGGCCGAGGCGGCGCGGGCGTGGATGACGCGCGGGCCGATGGCGCTGCCCTCGCGCAGCCAGATGCCGCCCGGGCCGACCTGGAACACGCTCGCGCTCGCCCCCTTGTAACGGGCGATCAGGTTCTCCCGGGCGCGCGAGCTTGCCGCGGCGATCGGGTCGAGCAGCAGGAGAACGGCGAAACCGGCGACAAGCATGGCCGCCGCCGGCCCGGCGAGGCCGCGCAGCGGGGACAGCCCGCCCGCTTCGGTGGCGATCGTTTCACCGTGCCGGCTGAGCGCGAGGAAAAGGGCGATGGCGGCCAGATCGACCACCATCGGCAGGATCTGGAGCATCTCCCGCGGCACCGCCAGCGCCGCCAGGGAAAAGGCCGCGCCGATCCCCTCGCCGGCGCGCACCACGAGCCCGTAATCGTTGAGGGTGGTGACGAGGGTGACGAGCACGGCGACGGCGCTTCCGGTCAGGAGGAAGCTCCGCAACATGGCGATGGCCAGATAGCGGTCGAGAATCTTCAGCATGGCCGCTTCGCCTCCCCGCATCCGGTGCGGTGCCGCAAGGCCGGCAACAGCGGCCGGCCGGCCCGGCGAAGAAGCCAGAAGGCGGCAAGCGCGGCGACGAGGCTCGGCACGAAGGCCGCGGGCCAGGCGGCAGGTGAGCGGTGCACGAGATCGAGCATCCGGCCATTGGCGAGATTGACGAGCAGGGCGATTCCCACCGCTAGGGCGATCCGCCAGCCGCCGCCGTTGCGCCCCTGCGGACCGGCCATCATGGCCGCCGCGGCCAGGAAGGGCAGAACGAAGGTGAAGACGAACTGCATCATCCGGTCGGTGATCTCGAGTGTCGCCAGGGGCAGATCCCGGCGGCGGTCCACGAGTTCCGGCGTCGTCAGCAGCCGGACATTGGCGTGATCGGGGCCCGTGACGTCCTGGTGTGCGAGGAAGGGCGTGAGATCGTAGTCGAAACGCTCGAAACTCAGCGTGCCGAGGGCGTGGCGATTCCGGTCGAGCCGCTGGGTCTGTCCCTGTTCCATCGACAGGATCACCCGTTCCTCCCCCCTGAGCAGACGGGCCGCGCGGGCGATGAAGGTGACGGGGCGCTCCGGTGTGCGCTCGTCGTGAAGAAAGAGGTCGTGAAAGGCCCCCTCGCGGTCGATGTCGCCGACGAAGACGGTCACGCCCGGTGCGAGGGTGACGAAATTGCGCGGGCGGATCAGCCGCGCGAAGCTCTCCCGGTCGATTTCCTCGCCGGCGACCGACAGCCGGTCCCGGCCCAGGGGGGCGAGGAAATGGGCGAAGAGCATCGAGAGCGCGGCCATCAGGAGGGCGAAGACGGCCACGGGCCGCAGGGTCCGGGCGGGGAGAGCGCCGCCGGCGAACCAGGCCACGAGCTCGCGCTCGGCGGCGAGGCGGTGGAAGAACTGCAGCGGCGCGGCCAGGGCCACCACCGGCAGCATGATCGCCACCACTTCGGGCAGATAGAACAGGATCAGCCGCAGGAAGACCAAGAGGGAGCGGCCGTCGGCGATCACCCTGTCGAAGACCGCCAGCGACTGGTTGATCCAGAACAGCCCGATGAAGACGAGCGCGAAGAAGCCGGCGGCTCCCGAGAGGCGCTTCAGCGCATAGCGATCGAACCTGCCCAGCACCCGCTTCCCCCACGCTCCGCAAGATCCCGCTTCGGACGGCCGCATCCTAGAAGGGGGGGCGGCGGGTGACAATGGCGACCGGCAGCGATTGCCGGGAGAGGGTGACCCGTCTGCATGCGGCGGTTTGCCCGGGTGGCGCCGGAACGGAATGGGGTCCGCCGCTTGCGCCGCCTTCCCGCCGGTCCTAGGAAGAAGGCAACGCCGCGGCGGCGCGCAGCGCCCCGGAAAAGCACGTCGCAGATACAAGGAGGTTTGCATGACCCAGCCCGTCACCATCGATTTCAGGGAGCTCGATCTGGATGCCATTGCCGGACATGCCGGCCGCGTGGCCGTGTTCGTCGCGCCGGACGGGCGGTTCGATCAGGCCGGGCGCCGCATCAACCGGCTGACCCGCGGCGCGCTGGCTCGCCTGGCCGCGAGCCCGGCTTTCGAGCGCCTCGAGGAAGGCGAGGCCTGCCTCATCGACTGGCCCACGGGTATGGCGGCGGAGGCGGTGATCGTCGTCAAGCTGGCCCGCCGCCCCGATGCCGCCACCGCGCGCCGCGCCGGCGGCCGCCTTGCCGCCCGCCGCGCCGGCAAGCCGCTTCTCGTCCTTGCGGGCAGCCGCATGCGGATGGACGAACTCGTCGAGGGGCTGGCGCTCAGGGCCTATGCCTTTGTCGAATACAAGAGTGACGAGAAGGCGCGCGAGGGGCTCGACGCGCCGGTCACGGTGATGACGACGAAACCCGAGGCGCTGGCCGCCACCGCGCTCGAGCGCGGCGCCGAGGTCGAGGGGGTGTTCTTCGCCCGCGATCTCGTCAACGAACCGTCGAACGTTCTCTCGACCGAGGACTTCGCTGCCCGGCTGGCGGCAATGGGCGAGGAAACGGAGCTCGAGGTCGAGATTCTCGACGAGAAGCGGCTCGAGGAACTCGGCATGCATGCGCTCCTGGCCGTGGGGCAGGGATCGTGCCGCCCGTCGAAGGTCGTCACCATGCGCTGGAATGGCGGGGCAGAGGAAACAGCGCCTCTGGCCCTTGTCGGCAAGGGGGTGGTGTTCGATTCGGGCGGCATCTCCATCAAGCCGGCCCAGGGCATGGAGGAGATGACCATGGACATGGGTGGCGCCGCCGTCGTCGCAGGGGTGATGCGGACGCTGGCGCTGCGCAAGGCGAGGGCGAATGTTGTCGGCGTGGTCGGGCTCGTCGAGAACATGCCCGACGGCTGCGCCCAGCGACCGGGGGACATCGTCCGCACCATGAAGGGCGACATGGTCGAGGTGATCAACACCGATGCGGAGGGGCGGCTCGTTCTGGCCGATGCGCTCTGGTATGCCCAGGAAACCTTCAAGCCGGCCGCGGTGATCGATTTCGCCACGCTGACGGGGGCGATCATCATCGCGCTTGGCCATGACCGCGCCGGGGTGTTTGCCGAGGATGACGATTTTGTTGGCGCCTTCCTCGAGGCGGCCGGGCAGGTCGGCGAGGGCGCGTGGCGCATGCCGCTCGATGCCGCATACGACCGGCAGCTGAAATCGCGGCTGGCGGATGTGAAGAATGTCGGCGGGCGGCCTGCGGGAGCGGTGACGGCGGCACGTTTCCTGCGCCGTTTCGTCAAGGACGACATGCCGTGGATTCATGTGGACATCGCCGGTGTCGCCCTTCTCAAGGAAGATACCGATCTGGCTCCGAAAGGCGCGACCGGCTGGGGGGTGCGTACTGTCAACCGGCTGATCCGCGAGCGTTTCGAGGCGGCGGAAGGCTGACGGGGGCGCCGTGGCCGAGGTGTTCTTCTATCACCTGACGGAGCGGGCGCTCGAGGCCGCCCTCGTGCCGCTTCTGCTTCGCAGCCTCGAACGCGGCTGGCGGGTGCTTCTTCGGGGGCGCGACCGTGCCCGCCTCGAATGGCTCGACGAGCATCTGTGGGTGGCGACCGGCGAGATCTTCCTGCCTCACGGTCTTGCCGGTGGCCCCCATGACCAGCTTCAGCCGGTGCTGCTCACGCCCGAATCCGAAGGCCGCCCCAACCGGGCCGAGGTGCTGATCTCGATCGACGGGGCGCCGCTTGCCCCCGACGAGCTCGCCGCCTGCAGCCGGGGCATGGTGCTGTTCGACGGCAACGACCCGGACGCGGTGGCCCATGCCCGTGGCCAGTGGAAGGCGCTGGCCGATGCCGGGCTCGCCCTCGTCTACTGGGCCGAGGAGGCCGGCCGGTGGCAGCGCAAGGCGGAGAGCGGACGGCACGGGTGAAGGCGGTCGGGGGGCCGGAATGGGCGGTGGCGGAAGACTGCCGGAAGCCGTCGCCACGGACGCCGCGCGGCAGGAGCGGAGGGGAGCGACGGGCGAACGGCTCCGGCAGCCGAGGGGGGTGTGCCGCTCTCGTGCGGATGGTCCCCGGTCGGTCCTGTCGCGACCCGGTGCTATTTCCAGCAGGCGACGAGCGCCGTCATGTTCCGGGCCATCTCCTCGAGGGCGGCGCGGCTCGGTCGCTCGCTGCCGTCCGAACGGATGTCGGTGCTGGCGGCGAGAATGGTGGCAGGGACGGTCGCGCTGCCGGGAACGAGGCCCATCGCATAGCTCATTCCCCGGGGGAGATGGCGCCCCTCGAGGATGGGGCCGAGCACGATTCCGAGCACCCTGCCGCTCCGGTCGAGCACGGGGCCGCCGCGGTCTCCCTCGAGAAGATGGGCGCGCAGCGTCATCAGGGCCGCCCCTTCCGTGACGGGTTCCTCCACGAGGGGCAGGACCACCTTGCCGTCGGTCACGCTCGGCAGGCCGAGCAGGCCGCCATGGGAGAAGCCGGCGATCAGGACCCGCTCTCCGGGCCGGGGCGTCCGGGCGGCGAGCCGGGCGACGGCGGCCGGAGCGAGCGGCGCGAGCGGCTCGAGCCGCGCCGGCCGGCCGGGTTCCGCGGGCAGGATCACCCGTGCCGCCGTGTCGTGGTCGATGGTGACGCGGGCGCAGTCGGCCACGAGGTCGGGCACCGTCAGCACCATGCCCTTCTCGTCGACGAAGACGCCCGAGCCGCTCCTTGCCGGCTTGCGGATCTCGAGTCCGGCGATGCTGGCGGCGCCCTCGGGGTCGAGATCGGTGGCAAGGTCGGGGTCGAGCGTGGCCTTGCCGGTCGCGGCGAGGCTGGCGGCCATTCGCGGCTCGACCTGTTCCATCAGCGCATCGAGCCGGCGCGGCCAGGAGACGAGATATCCCTTCAGCGTGCCGTTGAAGTGGCGCAGGAAGACGCGGCTCTGGCGTTTCTCGTCGGCACCCTTCATCACCAGCGTGCCCTTCTTGATCAGGGCTTCGCTGTTTGCGGGCATGAGGTCCACGGCCTTGAAGAAATCCCGCAGCGCCGAAAGGGCCGCCGCCCGGCCGGGGCGGGAGACGAGCACGATCCGCACGCCGCTCTCCCCTTTGGGGGCGAAATGCGCGAAGGGCGGATCGTAACGCGCGAAGGCCACGAGGCCGAGGGGCAGATCGATGCGCAGCCCCGCCTTCCCGTCGTTCCAGGCGGCCATGCCGGCGGCATCGAGAAAATGCTGGTAGTCCCCGAGCAGCTTCTCCATCTGCCGCCCGGTGAGATAGCCCGTGGGGGCGAAGCCGTTGTCCTGCTGCCAGCGGCTGATGGCGGCGCGGGTGCCGCGACCGAAGGCACCGTCGATGGCGGCGCGATAATGGCCGCTCCAGGCGAGAGCCTCCTGGATCCGGCGCCGGGTCTGCCGGTCGAGGTTGCGTTCGCGGCGCCGGGCCTCGGCCAGCGTCTCCCGGTCGGTGTCGGGGGCGGGTTCTGCGGATGTCGGTGTTTCGGTGGTGGTCGGCTCCGCGGGCGCGGGCGCCGTCATGCCGGCATCGTCGGTCGCCGCGGCTTCGTCGGAGGTGGAGGAGGGCGGAAGGGGCGCGCCCGCCGCGATCCGCCTCGCGATGGTGCCGGCGTCGAGCCCGTCGAGCGGCCCTTCGGGCCAGACATGGTGGCGCAAGCCCCGCCCTTCGGTGATGAAGGCGTCGCGGGGGATCAGGCGGCTCCGCCGCAAGGTGCGGCGCAACGACCAGGCGGCGTCCTCCTCGAAGGGGCCGAGGGCAAGGGAATGCCACCGCGCCCCGCTCGCGAAGACATGAACCGGCCCGAGATCCGGCAGCCGGCGGGCATATTCCTCCGCCCGGGCGACGGCTTCGCTCCGGCTCGGCCGGCTCTCGATCTGGAGCCATACGAGCGGCGCGGCCGCCACCGGGCGCGACAGGAGGGCGGCAAGAACGAGGAGGAGAGCCACCAGAAAGCGCACCGGAGCGCATTTCCCGGAGTTTCCCGTGGGAAGACTATTGCGGGGACGGGGCGATCTGCCGGGGGCGGGAAACGTCTTCGACATCGAACCGGAACCATTCTGAAAATGCCGGGCCACGGGACGGGGCGAGGGCCGGCGGATGAAATCCCTGCAACCCGAGCCGGTGGACAGGGCGCACGAGACTGAATGCCTGAAGAAAACTACTAGGGAAGCGCGACTGCCAAGGCAACGATTTTCGACCATCGCGACTTTCGGCCTGCGGGAAACCTCGCCCCGTTTGGGCGGTTTTCCCGTGCGGGCCGTCTCCCGACCGGGGCGACGGCAGGCCTTCCGGGCTGCCACGATGCCGCCCCCACCCCGCGGGGCGTTGACCCGCCCTGTCCATGCTCCTATGGAAAGCCGTCCCTGCCGAAGCGGCGGGGGAAGGGAAGAGGTGCGAGGCCATGGACCGCAACGACGCTGCATCCGATGCTCCCGCAAGCCCGGCCGCGCCCGGTCGGGGCGTGGCGCCGGAGAAGCCGCGCAGCTTTCAGGAAATCGTGACCCGGCTTCAGGATTACTGGGCGGCACAGGGCTGCGCCCTTCTCCAGCCCTACGACATGGAGGTGGGCGCCGGCACCTTTCACCCCGCCACCACCCTGCGGGCCCTCGGCCCGAAGCCCTGGGCTGCGGCCTATGTCCAGCCTTCGCGTCGGCCGACCGACGGGCGCTATGGCGAGAACCCCAACCGGTTGCAGCACTATTACCAGTATCAGGTCATCATCAAGCCTTCGCCCGAGAACCTGCAGGATCTCTATCTCGGTTCGCTTGCGGCCATCGGCATCGATCTTCTCCTGCACGACATCCGCTTCGTCGAGGACGACTGGGAAAGTCCGACGCTGGGCGCCTGGGGGCTGGGCTGGGAAGTGTGGTGCGACGGCATGGAGGTCAGCCAGTTCACCTATTTCCAGCAGGTCGGCGGCCATGACTGCAGGCCGGTTTCGGGAGAGCTCACCTACGGGCTCGAGCGGCTGGCGATGTATGTGCTCGGCATCGACCATGTGATGGAGATGCCGTTCAACGATCCGGACGCGCCGATCGCGCTGAGCTATGGCGACGTGTTCCGCCAGGCGGAGGCGGAATATTCACGCTACAATTTCGACGTGGCCGATACCGACATGCTCCTGCGTCATTTCGAGGACGCCGAGGCCGAATGCCGCCGCATCCTCGCCCAGCCCGAGATCGATCCGAAGACCGGCAGGCGTATCGTCATGGCGCAGCCGGCCTATGACCAGTGCATCAAGGCCAGTCACATCTTCAATCTTCTCGATGCCCGCGGAGTGATCTCCGTCACCGAGCGGCAGGCCTATATCGGCCGGGTGCGGGCCCTGGCGAAGATGTGCGCCGATGCCTTCCTCAGGACCGCCGAGGGGGGCTTTTCGGGGGGCGAGCGCGAGGAACGCGGACAGGCGGGCGGAGAAGGAGCGGCGCAATGAAGGTCAGCGGCAAGGTCGTCGTCCTGTCTCTCGTCCTGATCGCGGCGGGCTTCGGCGCCGCATTGTGGTATTTCCGCTACTACGCCTATTACCACCCCGTCCATCTCGCCGGCGACCCGGCGCTCGAGACGGTGCGGCGGAAGGGCGGGGAAGTCGGCGTGACCACCATTCGCCTCACGCCGAAAGGGGGCGGTGCGCCTGTCGCGGTGCCGGTGCGCGACTTCCGCGGTATCGATGCCGTCACCTCCCCGATCAAGTTCCGCGCCTGCTTTCGCATCGACATGCCCTTCGAGGCGCTGCGCCAGCGATTCGAGACGACCGACGACGCCACGCCGCTCGTCGGCCCGTCCTGGTTCACCGACTGCTTCGATGCCGCCCGGCTGACGAAGGATCTCGAGGCGGGCCGGGCCACGGCCTTCGTCGGTGAGCGGGGGATCCATCCGGGGGTGGACCGGATCGTGCTCGTCTATCCCGACGGCCGGGCCGCCGCCTGGAACCAGCTCGAGCCGCAGCTGCGGAAGGAAAAGAGCCAGGCAGAGCGGATTTTCGGCGAGGAGAAATAACATGGCCGAACTTCTGATCGAGCTTCTGTCGGAGGAGATTCCGGCGCGGATGCAGCCGCGGGCGGCGCAGGATCTGGCGCGGCTGATGACGGGGGGGATCGCCGAGCGCGGCCTTGCCCACGGGTCGGTGCACGCCTTCGTCACGCCCAGGCGGCTGGTGCTGCACATCGAGGATCTCGCGCCGCGCTCGCCGGACATCGAGGAGGAGCGCCGCGGTCCGCGCGAGGGCGCGCCGGAAAAGGCTCTGGCCGGCTTCGCGCGCTCGGCAGGGGTGGCGGTGGAGGACCTCGAGCTGCGCGAGACCGCCAAGGGGCGCTTCTGGTTCGCCACCCGCCGCGCTGCCGGCCGGCCGGCCGAGGAAATCGTCGCCGAAACGCTCGGCGAGGTGATTCGCTCCTTCCCCTGGCCGAAGTCGATGCGCTGGGGAGCGCATGAGCTGCGCTGGGTGCGGCCGCTTCATGGCATTCTCGCCATCCTGACGGACGAGGACGGCAGCCGGGTGGTCGATTTCGAGATCGAGGGCATCCGTGCCGGCAACCTTGCCCGAGGCCATCGTTTCATGGCTCCGGAACCCTTCCCCGTTTCCGGCTTCGACGACTATGCCCGCGGCCTCGAGGCGCACAAGGTCGTGCTCGACCCCGAACAGCGGAGCCGCCGCATCCGCGAAGGAGCGGCCGCGGCCGGCGCGGCGCTCGGGCTCGATCTGGTCGAGGATCGGGGGCTGCTTGCGGAGGTGACGGGCCTTGCCGAATGGCCGGTGCCCCTGGCGGGGCGGATCGAGGCGCGGTTTCTCGACCTGCCGCCCGAAGTGCTTCAGACCTCGATGCGGGAGCATCAGAAGTTCTTCTCGCTCCGAAATCCGCAATCGGGACAGATCGAGGGCTTCGTCACCGTGGCCGATCGCGAAGCGCCCGACGGCGGCGCGGCGATCCTCGCCGGCAATGCCCGGGTTCTGGCGGCGCGTCTCGCCGACGCCCGCTTCTTCTGGGAGAACGATCTGCGCGTGGCCCGCGAGGAGAAGCTGGAGCCGTGGCTCGCGGCGCTCGAGCAGGTCACCTTCCACAACCGGCTCGGCACCGTGGGGGAACGCGCCCGCCGCATCGCCGCGCTGGCCGCGAGGCTCGCGCCCCGCCTCGGCGCCGATCCGGCCCTCGCCGAACAGGCCGGGCGGCTTGCGAAGGCCGATCTCGCCTCGCAGATGGTCTATGAATTCCCCGAGCTGCAGGGGGTGATGGGGCGCTACTACCTTGCTGCGGCGGGTTTTCCCCCCGAAGTCGCCGCCGCCGCCGAAGATCATTACCGCCCCCAGGGACCGTCCGATGCGGTGCCGCTGGCGCCGGTCTCGGTGGCGGTGGCGCTGGCCGACAAGCTCGACATGCTCGCCGGGTTCTGGGCCATCGGCGAGAAGCCCACCGGCTCGAAGGACCCCTTCGCCCTGCGCCGGGCCGCGCTCGGCATCATCCGCATTCTGTTCGAGAACGATCTGCGCCTGCCGCTGCGCGAGGCCGTCGCCATGGCCCGCTCCGATGTCGATATCGACGACCTGCTTGCCTTCTTCCACGACCGGCTCAAGGTGCATCTGCGGGAGAAGGGCATCCGGCACGACGTGATCGATGCCGTGCTCGGCCTGCCCGGCAATGACGATCTCCTGCTCCTTGCGCGGCGGGCCGAGGCGCTCGCGGCCTTCCTCGCCACCGAGGAGGGGGAAAACCTCGTGCAGGGTTTCCGCCGCGCCAACAACATCCTCACGGCGGAGGAGCGCAGGGACGGGGTGTCCTACGAGCTCGATCCCGATCCGAAATTCGCCGAGACCGGGGAAGAGCGCGCCCTTTTCGCCGCGCTCGACGCGGCCGAGACGCAAATCCGCACCGCTCTCGAGCGCGAGGACCATGCCGGGGCCATGGCGGCGATCGCCGATCTGCGGCAGCCGATCGACACCTTCTTCGAGAGCACCGTCGTCAATGCGGAGAACTCCATCATCCGCCGCAACCGGCTCTGCCTTCTCAATCGCATCCGCACCGTCTGCGGGCAGGTGGCCGACCTATCCCGTCTCGAGGGCTGAGCACGGCTTCGCCGACTGCCGCATGAACGAAGACCGGGATGGATGCGGGTGTGAAGGGGCCGCATTGCACCTGCGCGCCGAAGGGCTATGCTGCAACTGCGAAAGGGCCTGCCCGGCCAACGCATGAGGAGCGGCAATGATCGAGGCGCGGACGGACGACATTCTCACCCTTGCTTCGGGGGCGCCCCTGCCGCCGGATGTGCCGGCGGTGCGTTACGGGGCGCGGGCGCGGGCGCTGTGGCGGATGATGGCGGCGGAGCTGCCGGTCCCTTCGGCACGGCTGATCCCGGCCGCGAGGGTGCGGGCGATCGCGGAAGGTGCCCCGTGCGACGCCGTGGCGCTTCTGGACGGATTTGCGGATCCGCCGCTCGTTTCGGTGCGGGCAAGCCCGCTCGAGCGCAGCTGGGGCGGGCCGGCGGCGGTGCTCGATGTCGGCATGAACGAGCAGATGCGCGGCCGCCTGGCCGAACGGATCGGGGCGGCTGCGGCGGCGCGGCTTCACGCCGGGTTCATCGTCGCCTATGCCCTGCGCGTGGCCCGGCTCGACGATGCCCTCTTTGCCGATCTTCCGCTCGCATCCGAACCGGAGACGGCACTCGCCGAAGCGCAACGGATCTTCCGGGAGGAAACGGGAGCGCCTCTTCCCGAGGATCCGGCCGAACAGCTCGAGGAGGTCATCCGTTCCTTCGCCCGGGCCTGGGAAGGGACGAGCGCGCGGCTGCTGCGTCAGGCGCAGGGCGCGCCGGCCGATGCCGGGCTCGGGCTCATCGTGCAGGCGATGGTCTTCCCCCTCGGCCCTGGCGTGAGCGGCCGCGGGCGGGTGCAGTTCGTCGATCCCGAAAGCGGGGCGCCCGGGATCTTCGGGCGTTTCGCTGCGGGAGCTGCGGAAGGCGACCTTTCGGAAATTCGGGAAAACGGCATTTTCCTCGCGAAGGATCCGCGCGGGCCTTCCCTCGAGGATCACGCGCCCCAGAGCCTTGCGGCACTGCGGGAGGCGGGGGCACGGGCCCGCCGCCATTTCCGCGAGGCGATGGCCCATGACTTCGTGCTCGAGAACGGGCGGCTCTGGCTGCTTGACGCGGCGCCGGCCGATCGCAGCCCGCGGGCGGCGATCCGCATCGTGGTCGATCTGGCCGAAGAAGGGCTGATCTCGCGCGAGGAGGCCCTGCTGCGAATCGACACCGGCCTCGTGCCGGCGCTCCTGCATGCCCGGGTCGATCCTGCGGCGCCGCGAACGGTGCTGGCCCGGGGCATTCCCGCGAGCCCGGGAGCGGCGGCGGGGCGGCTGGTCTTCACCTCCCAGGCGGCACAGGCCTTGGCAGCGCGGGGGGAGAGCGCCATTCTCGTGCGGCCCGAAACCGGCCCCGAGGATGTGCGCGGCATGCATGTGGCCGTCGGGGTGCTGACGGCCCGGGGCGGGCTGACGAGCCATGCTGCCGTCATCGCCCGCGGCCTCGGCCTGCCCTGTGTGGTCGGGGCCGGCGAGATCGAGATCGATTTGCGGGCAAGGACGCTCGAGGTGGGCGGTGAGCGGCTCGTGGAGGGCGCCCCCGTCACGCTCGATGCCGCGACGGGGGAGCTTCTCGCCGGGGAGCTGCCGCTGCTCGAACCAGCCCTCGACCGCCATTTCGAGACCCTGTTCTCCTGGGCGGACGAGGTGCGGCGCATTGCCGTGCGCGCCAATGCCGACACGCCTGCCGATGCCCGTCTCGCGCGGGGGTTCGGGGCCGAGGGGATCGGGCTCTGCCGCACCGAGCACATGTTCTTCGAGGGTGATCGGTTGACGGTGATGCGCGAGATGATCTTCGCGCGTACCGAGGCCGATCGACGCGCCGCGCTCGAGCGGCTCCTGCCGATGCAGCGGGCGGATTTTCTCGAGCTTTTCCGCATCATGAACGGCCAGCCCGTGACCATCCGCCTTTTCGACCCGCCGCTGCACGAATTCCTGCCCCATGAGCGCAGCGAGATGCAGGCGCTGGCCGAGGCGCTCGACATCCCGGTGAGCGAGGTGATGGCCCGCACCGAGGCGCTCTCCGAGTTCAACCCGATGCTGGGCCTGCGCGGCGTGCGACTCGGCATCATCATGCCCGAGATCTACGAGACCCAGGCACGCGCGATCTTCGAAGCGGTGCTCGACGCCGGCGCCGAGGGGGTGGCGGTCACGCCCGAGATCATGCTGCCGCTGGTCTCGGCGGCGCGGGAGGTCGATCTTCTGCGCGGCCGCATCGCCGCCGTTGCCCGGCAGGTGGAGATCGAGCGGGGCGCCAGCCTCGACTATCGCCTCGGCGTGGTGGTGGAGACGCCGCGCGCGGCGCTCCGGGCGGGGGAGATCGCCGAGGGGTGCGCCTTCCTCAGCTTCGGAACCAACGATCTCACCCAGATGACCTACGGGCTCAGCCGGGACGATGCGGGGCGCTTCATGTCGGGATATGTGCAGCACGGGGTTTTCCCCGAGGATCCGTTCCATACCCTCGATACGGAAGGGGTGGGGGAGCTGGTGCTGATGGCGGCGGAGCGGGCCCGGCAGGCGAAGCCGGGGATCGTGCTGGCGATCTGCGGCGAACATGGCGGCGATCCGGCCTCGATCGCCTTCTGCTGTCGTGCCGGCTTCGACTACGTGTCCTGCTCTCCCTTCCGCGTGCCCCTGGCGCGGCTGGCCGCCGCCCAGTGCGCCATTCGGGCCCGGGCCGCGGGCGGAAGTGACGAGAGAACGGGCTGAGGACGCCCCGCGGCAGGAAGCGCCCATCCGCTCATTCCGGCTGGTCGATCGGGGCGCCCTTGCGAGGAAAGTCGCGATTTTGCCATGAATTTTCCCGATTTGGCCGGCAGGAGGAGACGGAAGGTCGCACGGAGCGGCTTTTGCGCGAAATTCATGTAAAATGCGTGCTTGATTCCCGCACCGGGCGGACCACATGGGAAGCGAACATGTCGGCGAGGCTGCACGACTGCTCTTGCCGAGAGGATGATGTCGAGATGCCAGTGAACCGTGACATGCGAAGGAGCCGATGGGCCTGCGACATGCGCCATGCGCTGTGCGGGCTTCTGATCGCGGTGTTCGGTCTGCAGGGGGCGGCCCTGGCCGGAGAGAACACCAGCGCCAGCAGCGCCACTTCGCCGGTGGTTGCCCTTTCGCCCGTGGTGCCGATGCTCATGCGCGAGAGCGCGCATCTGACGGCGGTTCCGACCAGCCGGTTGACGCGCATCGCCCGGATCGTGCCGCGTTCCACGCTGCGCTTCGGCTTCGGCGGCAACCCCCGGCTGACCCGCGAGCAGATCGACCGCCTGCCGCCGGCCCGTGGCGGCAGCGAATGGAAATGCCTCACCGAAGCACTCTATTTCGAAGCGCGGGGCGAGAGTATCGAGGGCATGATGGCCGTGGGCGAGGTCATCCTCAACCGCGTCAGGTCGTCGGCCTTCCCGAACAGCGTCTGTGCCGTGGTGCGGCAGGGCATCGGCAACGGACGCTATCGCTGCCAGTTCAGCTACAATTGCGACGGCAGGCCCGAGGTGATCACCGAACCGAGGGCCTGGGAGCGGGTGGGCAAGGTGGCGAAGCTCCTGCTCGACGGAACCGTCCCCCACAATCTCACCAGGGGGGCCACCTTCTACCATTCCGTCAAGGTGCGGCCGAGATGGGCCCGGTCCTTCACGCGCACCGCCCGGATCGGCGATCATTACTTCTACCGCAACGACGGCTGAGAGGGCGGGGCCGTGCGGGCGTGTCGCCCCGGCGGCCGCAACGGTCGCCTGCGGCCTTGCCCCTCTTCGGTCGGGGCGCTACACCCTGCGGGCCGCCGGGCCGGCGGGTATGGCAAACGGGTGAGACGCAGGCATGGCTGAAGGCGCAATCAGGGCGGCCCTCGGCCCCCTCGAAGAGCGGGCCGCCGCAACCGGCACCGAGCTCGATCGCATCTCGGTGCGCGATCTCGTGCTTGCGCTCGAGATCGGCGCCTTTCAGGCCGAGCGCGGCGTGCCGCAGCGGGTTCGCTTCAACGTGGTGGTCGAGCATGCGCCCCTGCCGGCGGCGCAGGACGACGACGTGGACAAGGTGCTGTCCTACGACATGATCGTCGAGGCGATCGAGGGCGTTCTTGCCGAGGAGCGGTTCAATCTGCTCGAAACCGTGGCCGAGCGCATCGCCGCCCGGATCCTGCTCG
This sequence comes from Albidovulum sp., assembly GCA_026989275.1. Classification (GTDB taxonomy): domain Bacteria; phylum Pseudomonadota; class Alphaproteobacteria; order Rhodobacterales; family Rhodobacteraceae; genus WFPA01. The sequence continues at coordinate 38,144 of JALSJQ010000014.1, read as the reverse complement.
ATCCGCGGGCGGAGCGGGTCTTCATCCGCATCGAGAAACTCGACCGGGTGCCGGGGGCGCTCGGGATCGAGATCATGCGCAGTCGCCTGCCGCGAGACGGCCGGATCGCCCCGCTTGCCGCGCGACCTTCCGATCCGCTCGCACGGCCGCATCCCTTCGTGGTCTTCCTGCCGCGCAGGACGCTGGCCGGCCCCGATCTCCGGCGCTGGATCGACGCCATTGCCGATCTGGGCAGGCCCACGGTGATCTGCGTGGATGCGCCGGGTCTGCCACTCCCCGGGGCGGGGCAACCCTTGGCAGACCGGCGTATCGCGCTTCTGGCCATCGAGCAGATGGCCTGGAAGCTTGCCGGGCAGGACCGGCGCTGCGTGGTGGTGGACAGTCGCACCGAGATCGACTGGGCGATGAAGCACGGGCAGATCTCGGTCTGGGCCCCGTCGAAGATCGTGCTCGATGCCCGGGACAAGCCCGCCTCCGTCGCCCCGGTCGATCTGGCCCGCTGGTTCTCCGAGCGTTTCGAGGCCGAGGCGCTGGTGATCGCGGGGGGCGGTTCGTCGGTACCGGGCGCGGAGGTGATCGCGCGTCCCGGCGAGCTGACGGAACGCTTCGCCGCGGACGTGGACGGGGCACGGGAAGATCGCCGCCGCGGCGGCAGCTTCGGCAGGGCGGAATGAGCACGCGCTTCTACTGGCAACCGATCCCGCTGTTTCCGGAGGAGGCGCCGGTCTTTGCCGCGCCGCTGGCGGGAGGCTGGATGCGCTTTGTCGCCGTTCGGCGGATTTCCCGCACGGGGCCGGCGCGAATCGTCTCGGTGGACGAATTGCCCCGCGAGGTCTTCGCCCGGCTGACCGCGCCGCGCGCCGCGATTGCGGGGCTTGCGATGGACCGGCCGCGGATCATGGGAATCGTCAATGTCACTCCCGACAGTTTTTCCGACGGCGGGCTTCATGCCGATGCGGCCGCGGCTGTCGCGCATGGGGTGGCGCTGGCCGAGGCCGGAGCCGACATGCTCGATGTGGGCGGCGAATCGACCCGCCCCGGGGCCGACCCGGTGCCCGAGGAAGTCGAGATCGCCCGCGTCCGCCCGGTGATCGCCGCTCTCGGGGCGCGACTCGATCTGCCCGTCTCGGCCGACACGCGGAAGGCCCCCGTGGCACGGGCGGCCACCGGCGCCGGCGCCGCGATGATCAACGATGTCTCGGGGCTGACCCATGATCTGGCCATGGCGGCGGAAGTAGCCGGGTCGGGCGCCGCGCTGTGCCTGATGCATTCGCCGGCCGATCCGAAGGTGATGCAGCAGCGTGCCAGCTATGCCGACGTCCTGCTCGATGTCTATGACTGGCTCGAGCGTCGGCTTGCGCTGGCCGAGAGGGCCGGCATTCCCAGAAGCCGCATCGTCGTCGATCCGGGCATCGGTTTCGGCAAGACGCTTGCCCACAATCTGCGTCTCCTGCGGGGGCTGAGCCTGTTTCATACGCTCGGCTGCCCGATCCTTCTCGGGGTCTCGCGCAAGAGCTTCATCGGGGCCGTCTCCGGCGAATCGGCACCGGCGCGCCGCGTGGCCGGCTCGCTGGCGGTCGCGCTCGATGCGGTGCGTCAGGGGGTGCAGCTCCTCCGCGTGCACGACGTGGCCGAGACCCGCCAGGCCCTCGATCTGTGGCTGGTGCTCCACCCGCCGGAAGGCTGAAGGGCACGAGCGGCGGTTTCCCGCAGCTTCCCGCGCATGCGGGAGCGGTGCGTTGACCCTTTCCCCGGGCGGGAAGACAATGCGCCGTGTGCGGGCGGTCCGGCCCGAAAGGCGATCTGAAGACGGTCTGGAGAACGCAGGATGAGGGACATTTCAGCCAGGGGGCTTTTCGGCACCGACGGCGTGCGGGGCCGCGCCAATCTGTGGCCGATGACGGCCGAGATCGCCCTGCGCCTCGGTGTGGCGGCGGCCAACCGTTTCGCCTCCGGTGCCCACGAGGCGCGGGTGGTGATCGGCAAGGATACGCGCCGCTCGGGTTACATGATCGAGAACGCCCTCACCGCGGGGCTGACATCGGCGGGGATGAACGTCTTTCTGCTCGGCCCGGTGCCGACTCCGGCCGTGGGCTATCTCACCCGCTCGATGCGGGCCGATCTCGGCGTGATGATCTCGGCCTCCCACAACCCCCATCACGACAACGGCATCAAGTTCTTCGGTCCTGACGGCTTCAAGCTGTCGGACGAGGACGAGGCCGAGATCGCCCGCATGGTGCTCGAGGAGGATTTCGTCCTCGCGCCGCCCGAGCGCATCGGCCGCGCGCAGCGGATCGACGACGGGCGCGGCCGCTATGTCGAATACGCCAAGACCACCTTTCCCCCGCGGGCCCGCCTCGACGGGCTCAAGGTGGTGATCGATTGCGCCAACGGGGCCGCCTGGCGCACCGCGCCCGAGATCCTGTTCGAGCTCGGTGCCGAGGTGATCCCTGTCGGCACCGAGCCCGACGGCTTCAACATCAATGCCGGCGTCGGCTCCACCGCGCCCCAGGCGGCGGCCGACAAGGTGGTGGAGACGGGGGCCGATCTGGGCATCTGCCTCGATGGCGATGCCGACCGGGTGATCCTGATCGACGAGCGCGGCCGGATCGCCGACGGCGACCAGATCATGGGGCTTCTGGCAACGCGCTGGGCCGAGGCCGAGAAGCTGCGCGGCGGGGCGCTGGTGGCAACGGTGATGTCCAATCTCGGCCTCGAACGCTATCTCGACTCCCACGGCATCCGGCTCGAACGCACCCGTGTGGGTGATCGGCATGTGGTCGAGCGGATGCGGCAGGGCGGTTACAATCTCGGCGGCGAGCAGTCGGGCCATATCGTCATGCTCGACCGTGCCACCACGGGGGACGGCATCATCGCCGGCCTGCAGTTTCTCGCGGCCATGGTCGAGACCGGGCAGCCCGCGAGCCGGCTGGCGCAACTGTTCGACCCTGTGCCGCAGAAGCTCGAGAATGTGCGCTTCGCCCCCGGCCGGGACCCTCTCGGCGAGCCGACCGTGCAGGCGGCGATCCGTGCGGCCGAGGAGGCGCTCGCGGGCAAGGGCCGGTTGCTCATCCGCCGCTCGGGCACCGAACCGGTCATCCGGGTGATGGCCGAATGCGAGGATCCGGGCCTTCTCGAGAAGGTGGTGGCGGACATCGTCGGCGAAATCGAGGCGGCCTTGCGCTGAAGCCGCCTTCAGGCCGGGCGCGGTGCGCGCGACTGGCCGAGGGCGAGACCGGCAAGGATCAGCGCCAGCGCCAGCACGAACCGCCCCGGCAGTTCTTCCCCGAGAAAGACGAGGCCGAACAGCGTCGCCCAGACCGGCACCTGATAGTTGACGAGCGAAAGGAAGGCCGGGCCGGCACGGTGAACGAGGCGCACGAGGATGAGCGTGGCGATCGCCGTCGGCAGGAGGGCGAGATAGAGCACGGCGGCAGCGGGGCCGGGGGCGAGGATGTCGGGCAGGGGCTCGAGGGCCAGCGCAAGCGGCACGATCATCACGCTGGCGGCCGTCAGCGCAGCGGCCGAGAAGGCCGGAAGCGGCGTCGGCGGGGTCAGACGGGTGACGATCGAACCGATGGCGTAGGAGGCGGCCGCCGCCAGGCAGGCGATCCGGGCAATCCCTTCGAGGCTGCTGCCTGCCGAAGTGAAGATTCCCGGCCCGATCAGCACGCCCACACCCACGAAACCGATCAGGAAGCCCCCGAGGCGGCGCAGGCTCATCCGCTCGCCCGGAACGAGAAAGTGTGCCAGCGGCAGGATCAGGAGCGGCACCGAGGCCATGGTGATGCCGGCGAAACCCGAGGTCACGTGCTTCTGCGCCCAGGAAAGGAGCGAGAACGGCAGGGCGTTGGAGAAGAAGCCCATGGCGACGGCATGGAGCCAGATCCGGCGGCCTGTCCGGCCGGCGATCTTGGGGAGCGGGATGCCCTTCGCGAAGCTGACGGCAAGAAGGAACAGCGCCGCAAGGCTCACCCGGCCTGCCACGATCCACAGGGGCGACCAGGCCCGCAGGGCGATTTCGACCGCGAGAAAGGAGCCGCCCCAGATCATCCCGAGGAAGGCGAGCTGGGCCCATTCGAGAAGGCCCGGACCGGCAGGCGGGGCGGCGGGCGGCGTGACGGACGGGGCGGGCTGTGCCTGGAGAGCGGCCATGAAACATCCTCCGGGTCGGGCGTTCCCGGGTGTGAATGGGAGCTGCCGGGAGGGCAGGGGAAGGGCGGCCCGCGGGCCGCCCTCGCATCGGTTGACGATGTTGCCTGGAAGGTCAAGCCATGAAGCCGGGTCATGCAGCTCGGGTCGTTACCCGGCAGCTCTTCAGTTCCTTTCGCGATCGACCAGCTTGCCCGCCGTGATCCAGGGCATCATCTCCCGCAGCTTCCTGCCGACCTCCTCGATCTGATGGCCGTCGTTGAGGCGGCGGGTGGCCTTGAAGAAGGGCTGGCCGACGGCGTTTTCCACCATGAAGTCGCGCACGAACTTGCCGGTCTGGATGTCGCGCAGCACTTCCTTCATCCGCGCCTTGGTTTCCTCCTTCGGCAGCACCCGCGGCCCCGAGACATATTCGCCGTATTCGGCGGTGTTGGAGATCGAATAGTTCATGTTGGCGATGCCGCCCTCATAGATGAGATCGACGATCAGCTTCACCTCGTGCAGGCATTCGAAATAGGCCATTTCCGGGGCGTAGCCGGCCTCGACGAGGGTTTCGAAACCGTTGCGGATCAGCTCGACGAGACCGCCGCAGAGCACGGCCTGTTCGCCGAAGAGGTCGGTCTCGCATTCCTCGCGGAAGGTGGTCTCGATGATGCCTGAGCGGCCGCCGCCGATTCCGGCGCAGTAGCTCAGCGCCAGATCGAGCGCGCGGCCGGTGGCATCCTGATGAACGGCGACGAGGCAGGGCACGCCCCCGCCCTTGAGGAACTCGCCGCGCACGGTATGCCCCGGCCCCTTCGGCGCCATCATGATGACGTCCACCTCGTCCTTGGGCTCGATCAGGTTGAAATGGACGTTGAGCCCGTGGGCGAAGGCAATGGCCGCGCCGGGCCGGAGATTGTCATGGACGTGTTTCCTGTAGACTTCGGCCTGAAGCTCGTCGGGGATGGTGAACATGATGAGATCGCACCAGGCGGCGGCTTCGGCGATACCCATCACCTTGAGCCCCTCGGCTTCGGCCTTGCGTGCCGAAGGCGAACCTCCGCGCAGGGCGACCACGATCTCCTTCACGCCCGAATCGCGCAGGTTGAGCGCATGGGCGTGCCCCTGGCTGCCATAGCCGAGAATGGCGACCTTCCTGTCCTTGATGAGATTGATGTCGCAATCGCGATCGTAATAGACGCGCATGTCTGCTCTCCTGTCGGGTTGGTGACGCTGGTGGGATGAAGCGCCGCTGCCACGGGGGCAGGGGCGTCCTCGGATGACAGGATGATGCCGCGAATGGTCGGAAGATGCATTGCAATTTTTCCGACATTGCACCAGAACATGAAATATCCATGCGCATTCTGGTCGATAAAAGGCATGAAAATGACAAGCGCAGCCGGAGCGCGGGCAGGGGGATGACATGGCGGGCATGATCGACGAGACCGATCGGCGCGTGCTGAGGGCGTTGCAACGCCGCCCCGACGGGACCACTGCCGAGCTTGCGGCGCTCGCCGGCGTCGCTCCCTCGACCTTCTGGCGCCGGCTCGGGCGGCTCCGGCGCCGCGGGGTGATCCGCGGCTTCCGTCGCCGGGTGAACTGGCGCGCCCTCGGATGGGGGGTGGAGGTGTCGTTGCGCTTCTCGCTCGACAAGACGCGCCCCGGCTCGATCGACCGGTTTCTGGCCGCGGCGCGTGAAATCCCCGAGGTGGTCGAGATCGCGACCTATCTGGGGCGGGTCGATGCCCGGTTGCATGTGATCGCCCGCGACATGGCGCATTACAAGGAAATCTACCACCGGAGGCTGCTTTCCCTGCCGCACGTGTCCGAGATCGAGGCGCTGATGGTGGTGGCCGAGGTGGAGCGCGTGCGGGTGCTGCCGGTCTGAGTCGCTGCGGCGAAATGCGCGGCGAAGAGTCGGCAGGCGGGTCTGCCGGGAGCGGAGGTGAAGGGGCGAAGGGCGGAAAATGCGCGGGCAGGAAGAGGATGACGGGCCGATGGCGCTCGATGCGCGGGACCGGCAGATCCTGGAGCTCCTCTGGGAGGCGGGGGATCTGACGAGCGTTGCCCTTGCCGAGCGGCTCGGTCTTTCGCAATCGGCCGTCTCGCGCCGCATGGCCCGGCTCGAGAAGGCCGGTGTGCTCGGCCCGCGCGAGGCGGTGCTCGACCGCGAGAAGCTCGGTCTCGGGGTGACGGTGCATCTCGGCGTCAAGCTGGCGGCGCGCGGTGGCACGTCCCATGTCGAGTTCGAGCGCGTTCTGGCCGCGATCCCCGAAGTGCAGCATGTGCAGCATGTGCTCGGTCGCTACGATTATCGCATCGAGGTGGTCGCGCGGGACATCGCCGATTTCGAGCGGGTGCTACGGCGGCGGATCATGGCCCTGCCGGGGCTCGGCGAGGTCGAGGCCAATGTCGTCATGTGGCGCGAGGAGCGCCCCGGCCCCCTCGGCCGGGCCTGACGAAGAAGGGCCCGGCCGCAGCCGAGCCCTTCATGCGCGGATGTCCGCCCGTTCCGCGGGCGTGCCCTATTGGGGCTTCGCCATCCATTCGCGGCCCTTGAACATGCCGTTCCAGTAGAGCCAGGGCAGGAAATTCTTCTTGAGGTGCCAGGCCGAGCGGCGCGGCCTGGTGGAATCCCAGGGGAAGGACGGCATCAGCTTGCCGCCATAGCCGAACTCGGCCAGGATGATCTTGCCGCGCTCGACCGTCAGCGGGCAGGAGCCGTAGCCGTCATATTTCGCCCACGGATCCTTGCCTTCCATGACGGCGATCAGGTTCTCGGCCACGATCGGCGCCTGCTTGCGGGCTGCGGCCGCGGTTTTGGCGTTGGGTGTCGAGGCGGCGTCGCCCAGGCTGAAGATGTTGGCATGGCGGTTGTGCTGGAGCGTGTGCTGATCGACATCGACCCAGCCGCCCTCGTTCACGAGCGGGCTGTTCTTCATGAAATCGTGCCCGGTCTGCGGCGGCACGACATGGATCATCTCGAAGGGCATCTCGACCTCGCGGGTCTCCTCTCCTTCGGTGACGGAGAAGGTCGCGACCTTGTTCGCGCCGTCGATCTTCACGAGGTTGTGGCTGAAGTCGAGATGGATGCCGTAGCGGTTGACGTAGTTCATCAGCGGCGGGACGTAGTCCGCCACGCCGAAGAGCACGCCGCCGGCGTTGCAGAAATGGATGTCGGCCTTGTCGAGCCGGCCGGTGCGGCGCCAGTGATCCGCCGAGAGATACATCGCCTTCTGCGGGGCGCCGGCGCATTTGATCGGCATCGGCGGCTGGGTGAAGAGAGCGGGGCCGCCCCGGAAATCCTGCACCAGCTGCCAGGTGTAGGGGGCGAGATCGGGCCGGTAGTTCGAGGTGACGCCGTTCCGGCCGAGAGTCTCTTCGAGCCCCTCGATCGCTCCCCAGTCGAGCTTGAGGCCGGGCGCGACGACGAGATAGTCGTAGCTCACTTCGCGCCCGTCCTCGAGATGGACGATGTTGCTCCCGGGGTCGAAACCCTCGACGCGGCCGTTGATGCGTGTGATCCCCTTCGGCCAGATGGCATCCATTGGCCTGCGGGTCTGCTCGGGTCTGAAGACCCCGCCGCCCACGAGGGTGAAACCCGGCTGATAGTAATGCACGTCCGCCGGCTCGATCACGGCGATGTCGAGGGCGGGACGACGTTTCTTCAGGCTGGCGGCGGTCGAGAGGCCGCCGGCGCCGCCGCCGACGATGACGATCTGATGCTTTTCCATGTGCAACTCCCTTTTCTCCCCGACGGTCCCGTGGGGCCGCCAGCCCTTTCTTGCCGCAGCGGCAGGGGAAAATCCAAGCCCGAAATGGCCCTGCGGACATTATGCCGCCCGTGCCTGACGCCGCCCGTGCCTGCGGAAGCGGTTGCATCGCCGGCGCCGCCGCGCCAGAAGCGGGATGGCAGCTGAAATCGGAGGACAGGCCATGACGGATCAGTGTTTCGGACCGCGGGAGGCGGGGCTCGAGGAATTTTCGGTGGTCTTCACCGACCGGGCGCTCAATCACATGTCGGCCGAGTTCCAGGAGGTCATGCGGGACATTTCCGAGGGCATGCGCGAGGTCTATCGCGGCGAGGCGGTGGCGCTCGTTCCCGGTGGCGGCAGCTATGCGATGGAAGCGGTGGCGCGGGCCTTTGCCGCCGGGCGCGAGGTGCTCGTCATCCGCAACGGCTGGTTCTCCTATCGCTGGAGCCAGATCTTCGAGGCCACCGGCCTGCCCGCGTCCGAAACCGTGCTCAAGGCGCGCCGGGTCGCCAACGACCGGCAGGCGCCCTTCGTGCCGGCGTCGCTAGACGAAATTCTCTCGGCCATCGACCGGCAGCGCCCGGCCGTCCTGTTCGCCCCCCATGTCGAGACCGCTTCCGGCATGATCCTGCCCGACGAGTGGCTCGCCGCCATCGGCAGGGCCATGCGCGATGTGGGCGGGCTGTTCGTGCTCGACTGCATCGCCTCGGGCGCGGTCTGGGTGGACATGGCCGCCGCCGGGGTCGATGTGCTGATCTCGGCGCCCCAGAAGGGCTGGTCCTCGACGCCTTCGGCCGGCATCGTCGTGATGAACGAGCGGGCCGAAAAGGCGCTGGAGATTGCCGCGGCCAGCAGCTTCGCCGGTGATCTGGGGCGTTGGCGCGCCATCATGAAGGCCTATGAGGACGGCGCCCATGCCTATCACGCCACCATGCCGACCGATGCGCTGCGCCATTTCCGCGACAACATGAAGGCGACTTTCGCCTTCGGTCTCGAAGCCGCCCGCAAGGCCCAGTGGGCGCTGGGCAACCGGGTCCGGGCCGCGCTCGCCGCCCGCGGGGTGCGGTCGGTCGCGGCCGAAGGGTTCGCGGCGCCCGGCGTCGTCGTCTCCCATACCGACGACCCGGAGATTCGCTCGGGGCGCAAATTCGCGACCGAAGGCGTGCAGATCGCGGCCGGCGTGCCGCTTGCCTGCGACGAGGGTGACGATTTCTCGAGCTTCCGCATCGGCCTTTTCGGGCTCGACAAGCTCGCCGATGTCGATGGCAAGGTGGCGCGGCTCGAGGCAGTGTTCGACAAGGTGATCGGTCCGGTCACCTGAACCCGGGCATTGCGGCTTCCTGGCCGTCTGTTCGCATCCGGGTCGCCCTTCCCCGTCCGGCTGCCGGGGGAACGGCGACGGATCCGTGACACCTATCCGAGAAGCCCCGGCCCCATACCGGCACGCATCAGCCGCTGCCGGAGGGGCGGGGTGTCCCGGATGATGCGGATGCCGATCCGCCGCAGATCCCGCAGGAGCGGCACTCCGGCGATCGAGGTCCGGTTGAGAAGGTCGATCCCCTGCACCCGCGTGCGCACGAGCCATTTGCGCCTGCGTTCATAGGCGGCGAGCATCGGGGCGTCGCCGAGGGAGGCGGCATCGGCCACGGCCGGATCCAGCAGGGCGGTGATGTCGGCCAGCGAGAGGTTGAGCCCCTGGGCGCCGATCGGCGGGACGACATGGGCGGCTTCGGCCACGAGCGCCGTGCGCGGCCCCGTCAGCCGATGGGCGAAACGGGTGATGATGGGCCACAGGGCGATCGGCCCTTCGACCGTCAGCGGTCCCAGAAGGCCGCCGGACCGTTCGGTCGCCTCCTTTGCCAGCGCCTCGGGCGCAAGCGCATGCCGTCGCCGCTGCTCGGGTCCGCGATCCATCCAGACGACGGCCGATCGGTGGCGCCCGTCCTCACCGTCGGGCAGGGGCACGAGGGTGAAGGGGCCGCCCGAGCGGTGGATCTCGGTCGAGACATGGCCGTGGGGCCGTGGATGGGAGGCCGAGAAGACCAGCGCCTTCTGGCCGTAGCGCCATGTGGTGGTGCGGATGCCGAGCCGGGTGCGGATGGGGGAGTCGCGCCCGTCGGCGGCGATCACGAGATCGGCCTTCACGCGGCTGCCGTCGGACAGGGTGACGAGGGCCTCGCGCGTGCGCGGCAGGATGTCGGCAACCCCGACTCCGGGCCGGAACGTGGCCAGCGGCAGCGTTGCCAGATGGGCGAGGATCTCCCGCCGCAGAAGCCAGTTGGGCAGGTTCCAGCCGAAGGGGCTGTCGGAGATCTCGGCGGCGTCGAAGTCGGCGATCTCCCGTATCTCTCCCTGCCGCCCTCCGGCTTCGACGATTCGCATGATCTGCAACGGGGCGGCATGGGGAGCGAGGCGCGGCCAGAGCCCGATGCGCTCGAGGAGGGCGCGGGAAGGTTGCATGAATGCCGTGGTTCGGATGTCGGCACCCGGGGCCCTTTCCTCGGTCACGGGCGGGGCCGGATCGACGCACAGGGTGCGAAAGCCGTTCGCCGCAAAGGCCGTGGCGGCCACGAGCCCGGCGATGCCGCCTCCGGCCACGAGCACGTCGGTGGTTTCGCAAGTGGCGGTCGGGGATGCAGCGCCTCCAGCGGGTGCCATCGAAATCACTCCTCGAGCAGCTGGCCGAGGAAAGCGGCCAGATCGTCGGTCACATGGTGCACATGGGGATGGGCCCGGGGAGCATCGCCCGTGCCACTCTCCCGATCCTGCCGGACGAGGACGGTGCGCATCCCGCGGGCATGGGGCACGGCGAGGTTGCGCGGGTCGTCCTCGAACATGGTGGCCTGCCGGGGAGAGATGCCGGCTGCGGCGATCACGAGGTCATGGGCCCTGGCTTCGGGTTTCGGGGCGAAGCCGGTTTCCTCGATGCCGAAGACCGCATCGAACAGCTCCGCAAGACCCCGGGCCTCGAGCACCCTTTCGGCATAGCCCTTCGGGCCGTTTGTGTGGACGATGCGCCTGCCCGGCAGGGCGGCAATGCGTGCGGCGAGGATGGGGTCCGGGGCGAGCGGGGAGAAGTCGATGTCGTGCACCGCGTGAAGATAATCGTGGGGATCGATGCCGTGTTCGCGCATCAGCCCGGCAAGGGTGGTGCCATGACGTTGCCAGTAATGGCGGCGCAGATGGTCCGCTCTCTCCCGATCGACACCGAGCGCTTCCATCACGAAGCGGGTCATCCGTGCCTCGATCTGATCGAAGAGCCGCATCGAGGGCGGATAGAGCGTGTTGTCGAGATCGAAGATCCACGCGGCCTCCCCGTCGTCTTCCGGCGGGACGGGCACGATGGGCGTTTGCGTCCGGGCCTCCTCCATGAGGGTCTTGTGCGCCGCCCTTGCGGCGGGATCAAGGGGCATCCCGATGCAAGCCCGCTTGACGGCGCCGCGCTCGGGGGCTTTTGAAGAAAGGGGGACGGATCCGGAGCGATTCGCCGCCCTCCAGGCGAACCCCGAGCCGAGGGAAGCTCATGGCAAGGCAGGGCAGCGCGGCGCGCGACGGTCAGAAGGATGCCTACGATCTCATTCTCGAGGCGATCGACGTCGGCATCTACAAGCCCGGGGACCGGTTGGTCGAGAGCGAGCTTGCCGAGCGCTTCGGCATGTCGCGCACCCCGATTCGCGAGGCGTTGCAGCGGCTGGAGATCCAGTCGCTGCTGACGCGCGACGGGCGCAGCCTGATCGTCGCCTCGCTCGATCACAACCAGCTGTCGGAACTTTATGCCGTTCGCACCGAACTCGAGGCGCTCGCGGCGCGGCTGGCGGCGCGTCATGCCGCTCCGGAGGAGATGCGGGTGCTGCGGGAAATGGTGACCCAGGACCGCAGGCTCGTGGGAGATGCCCAGGCCATGGCCCGCGCCAATCGCCGCTTTCACAACCAGCTGCATCTGGCGAGTCACAACCGCTACCTCGTGCAGCAGCTCGATCTCGTCTATCGTTCGATGGCGCTGATGGCGACGACCTCCCTTGCGGTTCCGGGCCGGGACCGGGAGGCGCTCGAGGAGCACGAAGCCATCGTTTCGGCCATCGAGCGGCGGGACGAGGTGGCCGCGGACGAGGCGCTCAGGCGTCATCTCTCGCGCGCCTTCGAGACCCGGCTGCTTCTGGGCGCGGGCGAGGTGCCGGCGGCCGATGCGCTGGCGTCTCCCCCCGGCAAGGGAGGAACTGGGGGCTGAGCGGCTGACTGCCCGGCAGGGCGGAGTGCCACCGGCGATGCCATCTGATGCGCCAGCGAGGAGGCGGCCCGAAGTTTGCCGGGACAGCCGGAGGCGTCAGCGAGAAGCGCGCCGGGCACGTCACCGGGGGTGGCGGAGCGGTCGTCACCGAAGGAGTGCCGGGCCGGGAACGGCGCCCGCCGCAAGAAGCGGTCGTGCCTCCGCGGTGTCTCCGGCAAGGCGCTGCCGATCGCTTCAGGCCGATGGGGCGGCCCGCCGTCCCTGCCCGGTGTCGCCGCCGCTGATAGTGGCCGTTCCTTCCGTTCCCCTCCGGCTCGTTCCGTGCTCGGTCTTGTCCCAGTGCCAGGGGCGGAAGGGCAGTTCCCACAGCGCCTTCATCAGGGCGATGCTAGCCATCGGCCAGTAGAAGCCGAGCGTCGGCAGCCACCAGCGATGGGTCCGCAGATGCGGCGGGGCCAGGGCGACGAAGCCGGCAAGATACTGCACCAGCGCGCTGCCGAGAAAGAAGCCGAGAAGCACTCTGCCGCTCGCGGGAGGCAGGCCGGCAAGGACGAGAAGCGGGTGATGCAGGCCGGCGAACTCCATCCACATGGTCCAGTAGAGCGGCGCCAGCAGGAAAGCGCAGAGCGTGCCGGCGAAATGGGCGTTGAGCGCCAGAATGGCCCGCCAGCCGAAGGCCCGCACCGCCGCGCGCGGATGGCGCATGTGGGTGATCCAGGTGACGGCATAACCCTTGAGCCAACGCGAGCGTTGCCGGATCCAGCGCCAGGGGCGGTGATTGGCTTCCTCGAAGGTGGTGGTCGGCAGCAGCTGCGTCTCCCATCCTTCGCGGGCGAGACGCAGGCCGAGATCGGCGTCTTCGGTGACGTTGTGCGCGTCCCAGCCGCCGACGGCCTCGAGCACGTCGCGGCGCACATACATCGTCGTGCCGCCTAGCGGCACCGGCAGGCCGAAACGCGCGAAGGCCGGCAGGACGATGCGGAACCAGGTGGCATATTCGATGGTGAAGCAGCGTGCGATCCAGTTTTCCCTGCCGTTGTAGAAGTCGAGCGTGCCTTGCACGCAGGCCAGTCGCGCGCCACCGGCGGCGAAGGCGGCGGCGATGCGCAGCAGCTGGTCGGGCTCGGGCCGGTCCTCCGCGTCGAGCACGCCGACGATGTCTCCCCGCGCTTCGGGCAGGGCAAAGTTGAGCGCGCGCGGCTTGGTCTGCACCCGGCCCCCGGGAACGATCACCACCCGGGCATTTGCAGGCAGTCGGTAACGGGCAAGGGATGCGCGGGTCAGGGTGTCGTCCGCCTCGGTGATCAGCAGGAATTCGCATTTCGAGGGCGGGTAATGAAGCTGTTCGAGGGCGGCGAGAAGCTGGGCGAGGGTGCCGTTCTCGCGGTGAAGCGGCAGCATCAGCGTGATGAAAGGCAGGGCGCGCCGATCCGGCGGAGGGGGCGTTTCCGGGCGGGGACGGCAGGCGGCAAGAAGCCCGAGCAGCCGCAGGGTGATGTTGGCGCCGAGCGTCGCGAAGGCGACGACGACGACGGCGAGGGCCGCCCCTGCGGGAAAGGCGGCGGCTGCAAGTGCCACGATCAGCCCGGCGAGGACGAGTGCGGCGGGCCGGATCGGCCGCAGCCAGCTGCGACAGCTTTTCGTGTGCGGGCAGAGGTTCTCGGCCCGGGCCACGAGAGCCGCCGCATGGGCCGCATGAACGGTGCGGCGGATCTGTTCCCGCGGGGCGATCACGAAAGCCGCGGGCAGCGCCTCGCGTGCGGCGAGATCGACCGGGTCGGCCACCGCCCAGACGATCCGGCCCGCCTCCTCGCGCCACGGCACCGCATCATGGCGAAGACACGCGACCGGGTCGGCGGCAGCGAGCAGGGCCGGCATGGGAGGACTGGCGGCAAGGTCGATTCGGGGGATGGCCAGATCGTCGGACAGAAGCGCGGCGAAGCCGGCATCGTCGATCAGGCCGCGTGCCCGCAGGGCCAGTTCGGGCCGCGTGCCCTCGGCGCGGGCCAGAACCAGCCCCCGGGCCCGGAGCGCATCATCGACCGGCGGGGAGGGTGACCCGCGGAGCGCCCGGCCGTCGGCCGGGACGAAGGCCGTTTGCGGCAATTCGCCGAAGCCCGATGCTCCGCCCGTCCGTTTCCGCGATGTGGGTTCCCTGCGCGTGCGCCCCATCGTCCCCCTCCCGGGGGCAGCTATGCATGCGGATGGTTAAGAGATCGTTAAGGGGGGCGAGAATGGGCGCGACCGGACAAGGCGCCGTCTCGACCGGAATTTCGGGGGCACCCTTCCCTCGTGCCAACGCTCCGGCCGGTCGGGGAGCATTCCCCGTCTTCCCGTCGCTCTCCTCCCGAGGGATGCCGGCGGCGGGGCGGTCTTTCGCGGGGTCAGCCCGCGATCGGGCCACCCATCGCCTCGACGAAACGGTCGAAGAGATAGGCGCTGTCCTGCGGGCCGGGACTCGCTTCGGGGTGATATTGCACGGAAAAGACGGCCCGGTCGGTCATGCGGATGCCGCAATTGGTGCCGTCGAAGAGCGAGACGTGGGTTTCGATCACCCCTTCGGGCAGCGAGGCGGTGTCCACCGTGAAACCGTGGTTCATCGATGTGATCTCGACCCTTCCGGTTTCCAGATTCTTCACCGGATGATTGGCGCCGTGATGGCCGTGATTCATCTTGACCGTCCGGGCGCCGAGGGCGAGGGCCAGCATCTGGTGCCCGAGGCAGATGCCGAAGATCGGCAGGTCGGTCCGTTCGAGGAGATGGCGGATCATCGGCACGGCGTATTCGCCGGTGGCGGCCGGGTCGCCCGGGCCGTTCGACAGGAACACCCCCTCGGGTTCGTGCGCAAGGATGTCTTCGGCGGTGGCGGTGGCGGGCAGCACGGTGACGTCGCAGCCGGCCGAGGCCAGCGAGCGCAGGATGTTTCGCTTGGCGCCGTAATCGACCGCCACCACGCGCCGACCGGGGCCGCTGCGCCTGCCGTAGCCTTCGGGCCAGCGCCAGCGCGTCTCGTTCCACCGGTAGGTCTGCCCACAGGTGACCTCCCTGGCGAGATCGAGCCCTTCGAGCCCGCGGAAGGCCAAGGCTTCTGCCCGCAGCGCCTCCAGATCGAAATCGCCGTTCGGATCATGGGCGATGACGGCGTTGGGCGCGCCCTGCTGACGGATCGCCCGGGTCAGCCGCCGCGTGTCCACCCCGCCGATGCCGATCCGGCCCTGCCGCTCGAGCCATGTGCGCAGCGGTGCGGAGGCGCGCCAGTTGGAAGGTTCGGTCGGTCGCCAGTGCACCACCATGCCTTCGGCGAAGGCGGCGCGCGATTCGTCGTCTTCGGGGTTGACGCCGACATTGCCGACATGGGGGAAGGTGAAGGTCACCACCTGCCCGGCATAGGACGGGTCGGTCATGATCTCCTGGTAGCCGGTCATGGCCGTGTTGAAGACGAGTTCGGCCGCCACCGAGCCGACGCGGCCGAAGCCTTCGCCATGAAAGACGGCGCCATTGGCCAGAACGATGCAGCCTGTGGGCTTGCCGGAGGGGGAGGACATGGCGTTTCCTGTTTCCTGAAGGGCTCTGCGCCACGGGAGGGGCGCGCCTGCCGCCCGATCGGCCGACAGATACGGATTGACCGCTCCATGGTCAAGCGGCGCCGACCGGGGGCGAGGCTTGAGAAGGGGGGGATCACGGGCTATTGTCCCCCGGCCGGCAGAGCGCGCCGGTGCTGCAACGGATGATGCCATGAGCACCGAGGATCGGACAGGGGAAGAAGGCGGGCCCGGCCTGCGGCAGCGGCTGCGCGAAGCGCTCAGGGAGGCGATGCGTTCGCGGCAGACGGTGCGGCTTTCCACCCTGCGGCTGATCGATGCGGCGATCAAGGATCGGGACATCGCGGCCCGTGGCGAAGGCAACAGCGAGGGTATCCCGGATGCGGAGATCCTCGCCGTCCTCGGCAAGATGATCAGGCAACGTCAGGAGAGCGCCCGGGCCTATGAGGAGGGCGGCCGTCTCGAGCTGGCGGAGAAGGAGCGCGACGAGATCGGCGTCATCGAGGAGTTCCTGCCCCGGCAGCTGACCGACGAGGAGATGGTGAAGGCGATCGACGAGGTCATCCGGGCCGAGAAGGCCGAAACGATCCGTGACATGGGCCGGGTGATGGGGGCGCTCAAGGCCCGCTATGCGGGCCGGATGGACTTCGCCAGGGCCGGGAAGCTGGTGAAGGAACGGCTCGGCTGAGCGCCGGGGACATGTGGCGCCGGAAAGGGGCCGTGCCGAGGATCCTTCGGTTTGCCGCCCGCTCGAAGGGGGGTGTGCGGCCCTGTCCTATTCGGGATATTTTCGTCTTGCCCTGGCGATGGCAAGCGGGCGGCCGGTGCGGCTGCCGAGCGCGGTCGCCGTCCATTCATAGGTATGAACGCCGTCGGGCGGGCAGGGGGAGCGGTATGTGAAGGCGCCGGGTGCGATCTCCTTCTGGCCGGTATAGCGCACGACGCCGCCGCCGTGATCGTATTGCGGCACGTCGAGATCCTTCAGGCGGAAGCGGATGTATTTCGTGCCTTCGGGCACATCCTCGAGCACGAAGCGCGGATTGGCGACCGTGTCAGGATGGCCCGAGGTGCAACGCTCCAGCCCCTTCCAGTCGAAACGGATCCCGAAAGCGGATGCCGGGCCCGCTGCGAGGAGGAGAGCAGCGGCCGCGGCCGCGATGGCGTGTCTGCCCATGACGAATTCCTCCCCTCGGCTGATGAAGCTCGGGCAAGGGTAACACGGCATGCGGCCGGGGCAAGGCGGAGGCGGGAAGATGCCGGCAGGAGACGTCATTCCTTGCTCGCGGTCTTGCCGCGCGATGGCGGCAGTCGGGCACCGGTGGTCGGTGGGGCGGTGCGTGACGGCGGACTCACCCGAAGCCGTTCGGCGCCGTGGCGCTGCGTGCGCGGGTGATCGCATTCTCGAGCGCGTCCTTCAGTTCGCACCGTTCCTCCGGGGTCAGGAAGGCGCCGAGCTCGATCTCCCGGCCGCTGCCCTTGAGGGTGAGATAGTTCTCGACCGGGCCGTCCTGCCGGAGGGTGATGCGCACCCAGTAGGGGTTGGCTTCCCAACGGCGGGTGGTCCCGTCGGGTTCGTGGCGGACGACGCGGATCTCCTCGGGGGTGATCTCGACCAGCTCGACCAGCGTTCCGTCGTGGTAATTGCGTTCGATGAACCACCAGGTGGCGGCGAGGGCGACGAGGGTGAAAGGCAGGAGCATCCAGAGATGCACCGTGCCGAGAAAGGCGGCGAGCGGCACGGTGAAGGCAAGCCAGGTCATCAGCAGGAAGCCGTAGAAGCCGGCGCGGCTGAGAGAACGGTGCGGCCAGATCTCGAAGGTGAAGCGCAGTCCTCCGGCCCGTTCGAAGGGCGCAGATGAAGAGGCCCCGGAAATCTCCGAGGCCTCCTCCCTGTTCGTCTGATGCAGTTTCCAGGGCATCAGTGGTGCTTCGCGGTGTCCCACATGTCCGGGGTCGGAAGCGTCTCGAAAGTGTGCTCGGGCGGCGGCGAAGGCAGCTTCCACTCGAGCGTGTCGGCCGGCAGATGCCAGTAGTTGTCCTCGGCGACGCGGCGGCCGGCGAAGATGGTGTAGAACACCACGCCGATGAACCACACGAAGGAAGCGAAGCCGATGAAGGCGCCGATCGACGACAGGTAGTTCCAGTCGGCGAAGGCCTCCGGGTAGTCGATGTAGCGCCGCGGCATGCCCTGACGGCCGAGGAAGTGCTGCGGGAAGAAGGTCAGGTTGGTCCCGATGAAGAACAGGATGAAGTGCAGCTTGCCCGCCCATTCGGGATACTGCCGCCCCGACATCTTGCCGATCCAGTAGTAGATGCCGGCGAAGATCGCCATCGCGGCCCCGATCGCCATCACGTAGTGGAAGTGCGCCACGACGTAGTAGGTGTCGTGATAGACCCGATCGAGCGGCGCCTGGCTGAGCACGATGCCGGTCACGCCGCCGACGGTGAACATGAACAGGAAGCCCCAGGCGAACAGCATCGGCGTCCTGAACTCGATCGAGCCGCCCCACATCGTGGCGATCCAGGAGAAGATCTTGATGCCGGTCGGCACCGCGATCACCATGGTCGCCAGCATGAAATAGGCCTGCTGGGTGACGCTCATGCCCATGGTGTACATGTGGTGCGCCCACACGACGAAGCCGAGGGCGCCGATCGCGATCATCGCCCAGACCATCGGCAGGTAGCCGAAGATCGGCTTGCGCGAGAAGGTCGAGACGACATGAGAGATGATGCCGAAGCCCGGCACGATCATCATGTAGACCTCGGGATGGCCGAAGAACCACAGGAGGTGGGCATAGAGAACCGGGTCACCCCCACCGGCCGGGTCGAAGAAGGTCGTGCCGAAGTTGCGATCCGTGAGCAGCATGGTCACGGCGCCGGCGAGCACCGGCAGCGACAGGAGAATCAGCCACGCGGTGACGAAGATCGACCAGGGGAACAGCGGCGTCTTGAACAGCGTCATGCCCGGCGCGCGCATGTTCAGGAAGGTGGTGATCATGTTGATCGCCCCGAGGATCGACGAGACGCCCGAAAGGTGCACCGCGAAGATCGCCATGTCCATCGCCATGCCGGGTTCGGTGGTCGAGAGCGGGGCGTAGAGCACCCAGCCTACGCCGGTTCCGGTGCCGTCGCCGCCCGGCGCGAACATCGACAGCGTGCCGAGGGTGGCGCCGGCCATATAGAGCCAGTAGCTGAGGTTGTTCATCCGCGGGAACGCCATGTCCGGCGCGCCGATCATCAGCGGCATGAAGTAGTTGCCGAAGCCCCCGAAGAGCGCCGGAATGACCACGAAGAACATCATCAGGATGCCGTGGGCGGTGATGAACGTGTTCCACATGTGGCCGTTGGGCGTGCATTCGGCTGCCGGGTCGGCGATCAGGCGCGCGCCCTCGAGGCACATGTATTGCACGCCGGGCTCCATGAGCTCCATGCGCATGTAAACGGTGAAGAGGACCGAGACGAACCCGAAGAAACCGGCGGTGAAGAGGTAGAGGATGCCGATGTCCTTGTGGTTCGTCGACATGAACCACCGAACGAAGAAGTTCGGCCGTTCATGGTGGTCGTGTGCGTGGGTGGCTGCGTCTGCCATCTCGTTTTCTCCTGACACGTCCCAGTTAGAATGTCTTGGCCCCCGAGCGCGGCGGGGGCGGTGCCGCCTTGATAAACGCCTCGCCGTGGCGGCTCAACAAAATATCCCCCCGAAAGGGCAGTTTGTCGCAAAAAAAGCCGGCCCTTCGCGCGAAGGGCCGGCCTTTCCCATCGCGCCGGGCCGGCGGGCGACGGCACCCCTCCCTCTCGGCGCGAATCGCGTTCACTCGCTCTTGGCAACCGAGGCGAGATAGGCGGCCACGTCCTCGCCGCCCTTGCGCAGCTTGAAGGACATCTTCGACTTGCCGCCCAGGTATTTCTTCGGATTCGCCACGAACTTGGCGAGCTCCTCCTCGGACCAGACGAGGCCGTTCTCGCCGGCGGCCTTGAGAGCCTTCGAATACTTGTAGCCTTCATAGGAGCCGGCCTTGCGACCGATCACGCCGTAGAGGTTGGGGCCGACCTTGCCGCCCTTGACGATGGCGGTGCCGTCCGGCGCGACGATCGCATGACAGGACTTGCATTTCTTGAAGATCTTTTCGCCCTTGGCCGGATCGCCCCCGGCATGGGCGGCGGTGGCCAGGCCGAGGGCGGCAATGGCGAGCGTGAGAGCGCGTTTCATCGGAATCCTCCTCAGGATGAGAACGGGTTGAACGAAGCCGATCCGGCTGACGATCCGTGCATCCGTGGGGGGGAGCACGGAAGGCGGCTCCTTATTTGCACAGGGCATGAGGATTTTCCAGAGGGCCGCTCCGCGGGGCGGGGCGTGCCCTCACGGGCGGCGGGGCGGCCGGCATCGGGTTCCGGTGATGGGGCGCGATGCCCGAGGCGCCTTCAGCCGAACATCGCGTCCGCCGTGGCAAGGAGCGCCGCGTCGAACGCGGCCATGTCCGCCCGATGCCCGAGATCGGCAAGACTCGTCACCCCGTGGCCGCGAATGCCGCAGGGCACGATGCCGGCGAAATGGGACAGGTCGGGATCGACATTGACCGCGAAGCCGTGAAAGCTCACCCAGCGGCGCAGACGGATGCCGATGGCGGCGATCTTGTCGTCGCGCAAGGTGCCGTCCGCGAGGGGGGGCTTGTCGGGGCGCGGCACCCACACCCCGACGCGGTCGGGGCGGATCTCGCCGCGGACGCCGAATTCGGCCAGCGCGCCGATCACCCAGCGCTCGATCCGGGCGACGAAGGCGCGCACGTCGCGACCGCGCCGCCCGAGATCGAGCATGAGATAGACCACCCTCTGGCCGGGGCCGTGATAGGTGAACTGGCCGCCGCGACCGGCCTCGAAGACCGGGAAGCGATCGGGGTCGATCAGATCTTCCCGCCGGGCCGAGGTGCCGGCGGTATAGAGCGGCGGATGCTCGAGGAACCAGACGGCTTCCTGCGCCTTCCCCTCGGCGATGGCGGCGACCCGTTCTTCCATCGCCGCGAGTGCGGCAGGGTAAGGCACGAGCGCCTCCGAGCGCCACCACTCGACGCCCGGCACCGCCGCCGCGCCCGCCGCGAAGGGGCGGGCGGCGGGGAAGGGAGGCAAGGCGGCAGGGGCGACGGATCGCTTCATCGCCTGCCCCTTCACCGGCCGTAGAAAGCGCGAATCGCCCCGGTGATCCGGTCGATCTGCGCATCGGTGAGTTGTGCGGCGGAGGGCAGCCACAGGCCGCGCCGGCCGACCTCCTCGGCAACCGGGAAATGCCCCGGTCGGTCATAGGCCTTCTGCCGGTGGATCGGCGGATACATCACCCGCGTGCCGATCCCCGCCGCCTCGAGATGCGCCTGCAGCCGCTCGCGCGCCTCGACCATCACGTCGATGAACCAGGGCGTGGTGTGCTCGAGATCCTGATCGAAGAAGCGCACCTCCGGCACGTCGGCCAGGTTGTGCCGGTAGCGGCGGTAGATCTCGCGCTTGCGCTCGACACGCCAGGGCAGCTTCTTCATCTGCTCGAGACCCACCACCGCCTGCAGCTCGGTGAACTTGAAGTTGTAGCCGATCTCGTCGTGGATGTCGGTGCCGCCGCGGACGCGGCCGAAATCCTTGAGCCGGCGCAGACGACGGGCGATGGTGTCGTCATCGGTGATCAGCGCGCCGCCCTGCCCGGTGGAGATGATCTTCGGCGCCGAGAAGGAGAAGGATCCGACCGCCCCCTTGA
Source organism: Albidovulum sp. (assembly GCA_026989275.1). Lineage (GTDB taxonomy): Bacteria > Pseudomonadota > Alphaproteobacteria > Rhodobacterales > Rhodobacteraceae > WFPA01. The sequence goes on along the minus strand of JALSJQ010000014.1, from coordinate 16,748 downwards.
GCCCCATATGGGTGCCGTCGGGATAGCGCGAGCCGAGAGACTGTGCGCTGTCCTCGATCAGGATCAGCCCCTTCTCGGCGCACAGGCGCCGGAAGGCTTCGATGCCGGCTTCGGGATAGCGGCCGTTGGCGGTGACCAGCATGATCGCCCGTGTGCGCGGACCGATGGCGGCCCGGGCGGCGTCGATGTCCATGCACAGCGTTCCCGGCTCGACATCGACGAAGACCGGCCTGGCGCCGATCATCTGCACCGAATTGGGGGTGGCGATCATGGTGAAATCGGGCACGATCACCTCGTCCCCGGCTCCGATGCCGGCGGCCAGGGCGGCGAGCGTGAGGCTGACGGTGCCGTTGTTGGTGACGATGCAATGCCGGGCGCCGGTGTAGTCGGCAATCGCCTGCTCGAAAGCGGCCGTGCGCCGGAACTCGGTTAGGAAGCCGTCCTCTTCCATGTATTCGGCCAGGGCGCGCTTCTCTTCCTCGCCGAACCATGGGCGCATCTGCATGATGAATTCGTCTTTGTCACTCATCGCGAGTGGCCTCCACGTTCAGGCTGATCAGAAGACCGTTTTCCTTGTCCATGTGGGGATAATAGGCTTGGCTGTGATCGTCGTGGTCCTTGTGAACCGTCTGGCGCCAGTCGTAGCGGCGCACGTCGCAAAAGCCGTTTTCCTCGAGCAGCGCCGCGAGATCGGCGAAATTGTAGACGGTGCGATGATAGAGCGTGCGTGGCCCCTCGGGGGTCTCGATCTCCATGCGGCCGTAGAGCGGGCCGAGAATCGTGCCGAGCGTGCCGCTGCGCCGATAGACCTCGATCAGGGCGTCGAAGTCGGGCACCGCGAGGCGCAGCGTTCCGCCGGGGCGCAGCACCCGGCGCCACTCGGCCAGCACGCGGGCGGCCTCGATGCGGTCGAAATATTCCAGAACGTGGCTGGCGTAGATGATGTCGGCCGCGCCGTCTTCGAACATCGAGAGATCGTCCACCGAGGTCTTGTGGTCGATATGGGGCATGTCGCACAGATCGACATGGACCCAGCCGGGGATGTAGCGGTGCCAGCAGCCCAGGTGAAGTTTCATGGCTCAGCCCTCGAACTTGGTCTTGTCGGTCTCGACATCCACGAAGGGGCCGTTCTTGCTCTCGATGATCTGGGTGTCGTCCTCGAGGATCTCGTAGCCGTGGCCGCCATAGGCGAAGACGGCCAGGTCGCCTTCCCTCAGCACCAGATCGCGCAGGAAGCTGCGATCTTCGGCATAGAGCAGCACCCGCATGGCGCCCCGGCGCACATAGACGCTCTCCATCGTGCGGCCGCCGGGGCGGTCGAAATCGTTGTGGATGTGGCTGGCGAGCTTCCTGCCCCGGTCATACCACCAGGTGCCGACCTGGATGAAGAGCTCGTTCGGGGTGATGAAGTCGAGCCCCTTCTTCCAGTCCTCGCTGCGGTGGATGATCGAGATGATCCTGCCGTCATGTTCGATGATTTCGGTCATGGGAGCCTCAATGGAGAATGGCGGATGGAAGGAGGTGGCCGCGGGCGCCGGCGGCTTCATGTCAGGCGCGCATCGCGGGGGGAGAGGATCGGGTCGTCCGTCGGCCAGTCGATGCCGAGCCGCGGATCGTTCCAGGCGACGGTAAACTGCTCGTCGGCATCGACGTAGTCGCCCTCATAGGCCAGCTTGTAATGATAGACCGCTTCGGGAGAGGAGACGTAATAGGCGTTGCCCATGCCGGGGGGGATGAGGACGAGCTTCTGGTCGTGGCGGTTGATGACGAAACGCTCGTGGCGCAGGTAGCTGGGCGAGTCGGGGCGCATGTCCACCACGACCTGATGGATCTCTCCGTACACGCAGGTCACGAGCTTCCACGACTTGTGGTCGCCGTGGATGCCGCGCAGCACGTTGTTCCAGGAGAGGGAGAACTTGTCGTGCACGAAGCGCAGCCCCTCGGGCAGGAGCGCGCCGATCTCCCGTTCCAGATAGGAGGTCCAGATGGTGCCGCGGGTCTCCTCGAACACGTCCGGCGTGATGATCCGTACGCCCTGGAGGATCCGGCTCTCCTCTATCCTGAAATCGAATCCCATTTCGTCACCGCCCGTGTTTCATCATGCGCGTGCCGGAAGCCGCCGCCCGGCCGCCCCCTCGTCCTGCATGCTTGCAGCATACCGGCAGGGTGTTTCACAACCCCCATTCCCCCGGCCGGCGGAGCGTGCCTTCTCGCGCGAATGAGGGGAGGTGCAAAAAACCGCTCCCGCCCCCTTCACATTTCCCGAGTCACTCGCTAAATGACCCCTCGCCAGCCAGACGTGCGGTCGTGGCGGAACTGGTAGACGCGCAGCGTTGAGGTCGCTGTGGGGTAAAACCCGTGGAGGTTCGAGTCCTCTCGACCGCACCAGCTGGCGCCTTTCCGTCCTTCTCTCCATCCGTGGACGATCCGCGGCCATCGGGCCGGGGCCGCCTTCGGTCGCGCCCGACGATGGGTCCGCACCCGCCCCGTGCTTCCCGGAAGCGGGGATCCTGGCGTGACTGATTCTCCCCTCCTGCGCTTGTTGCCCGTGCGGGTGGCGCATGCCGGTTGAGGAGGGGGCGTCGCTCGTGCCTCATTTTCGGTCGCGGCGAGGCGGTCGGAGGAATGAATGGCGCTGCGGCTTGCGCCGCGGCCGCCAATGATGTTTGTTTGAGCCAAATTCCGCCCCCGCGAAGGGGCGCAACAGGGAGAGCGGGCCGTGGCGACTGACGACGCATTCGTCGTGTTCGATCGTGTGCAGAAAAGTTACGACGGGCGCACGCTGGTCGTGAAGGATCTCAACATCTCCATCGGCCGTGGCGAGTTCCTCACCATGCTCGGCCCGTCCGGTTCGGGCAAGACCACCTGTCTGATGATGCTGGCCGGCTTCGAGGTGCCGACCCATGGCGAGATCCGGCTCGACGGACAGCCGATCAACGACATTCCCCCTCACAGGCGCGGTATCGGCATGGTGTTCCAGAACTATGCCCTCTTTCCGCACATGACGGTGGCCGAGAACCTGTCCTTCCCCCTCGAGGTGCGGGGGATCGGGAGAGAGGAACGCGAAGGCAAGGTGCGCCGTGCGCTCGAGATGGTGCAGATGGAGGAATTCGCCACCCGGCTGCCGGGGCAGCTGTCGGGCGGCCAGCAGCAGCGCATCGCTCTTGCCCGCGCCCTCGTCTTCGAGCCCGAGCTCGTGCTCATGGACGAACCGCTGGGCGCGCTCGACAAGCAGCTGCGCGAGCACATGCAATACGAGATCAAGCATCTGCACGAGCGGCTCGGCATCACCGTGGTCTATGTCACCCATGACCAGTCCGAGGCGCTCACCATGTCGGACCGGATCGCCGTCTTCAATGACGGGGTGATCCAGCAGCTTTCCACTCCCGAAGATCTCTACGAGCGCCCCGAGAACAGTTTCGTCGCCCAGTTCATCGGCGAGAACAACAAGCTCGAAGGGGAGGTGGTCGCGCTCGAGGGGGATGTCGCCACCGTGCGGCTGGCCGACGGGGCGCTCACGAAGGCCCTTGCCGTCCGGGTGGAAGGGCCGGGCAGCCCGACGCTCTTGTCGCTTCGGCCCGAGCGCGTGCGGCTCGGCGAAAGCGGCGGCGAGAACCGGGCCACGGCCGAGATGCTCGAGATGATCTATCTTGGCGACCATATCCGCTGCCGTGCCCGCGTGCATGGCAACGACGAGTTCATCATCAAGGTGCCCAACAATTCGGGCCACCCGCCCATCATGGTAGGGCAGACGATGCCCGTGAGCTGGGCGGTCGAGGATTGCCGCGCTCTCGATCCGTTGTGACGGGGCAGGCGATGGCGCACCGCCGCCGGTGGTGCGCAGGCAGGTGACGCCCCGTCCTCGGGCGCGGGTGTCGGCAGGACAGGGAGAAACCCGTCAGGAGCACTGCAAGAGGAAACTGCACAGGAGAGGAAGATGAAGAAACTGCTGATGACAGGGGCGGCCGTCCTCGGCCTTGCCACCGCGGCCCTTGCGGGCAACGACCGCGAGATCGTGGTGATGAGCTGGGGCGGTGCCTACACCAAGAGCCAGGTCGAGGCCTATGGCAAGCCCTTCACCGCGAAGACCGGGATCAAGGTGATCTGGGTCGATGCCGACAACCCCGCCACGCCGATCAAGGCGCAGGTCGAGGCCGGCAACGTCTCCGTGGACGTGGCCGATGTCGAGCGTTCCGACGCCGTGCGCCTGTGCGACGAAGGGCTGCTCGAGGAGCTTCCGGTCGACGAGCTGCCGCCGGCGCCCGATGGCACCCCGGCCAGGGACGACTTCATCGGCGATTCCCTGACCGACTGCGCCGTGCCCAACATCGTGTGGTCCACCGTCGTGGCCTATGACACCACGCGGTTCAAGGAAGCGCCGAAGACCATCGCCGACTTCTTCGATCTCGCGAAGTTCCCCGGCAAGCGCGGTCTGCGCAAGAGCGCCAAGGCCAACCTCGAAATGGCGCTGATGGCCGATGGCGTGCCGGCCGACAAGGTCTATGAGGTGCTGTCCACCCCCGAAGGGGTCGATCGGGCCTTCAGGAAGCTCGACACCATCAAGGATCAGATCGTCTGGTGGGAAGCCGGGGCGCAGCCGCCGCAGCTGCTGGCCGATGGCGAGGTGGCGATGACCACCGCCTACAACGGCCGGATCTTCAACGCCATGGTGGCGGAGAACAAGCCCTTCGCCATTCTCTGGGATGGTCAGATCATGGACTTCGACATGTTCGTCATGCCGAAGGGGGCTCCCCACAAGAGCGACGCCTGGGAGTTCATCAAGTTCGCTACCGACACCCAGCGGCTGGCCGATCAGGCGAGGTACATTTCCTACGGTCCGGCGCGGAAGTCCTCGGCGCCGCTCGTCGGCAAGTACAAGGACGGCAAGACCGACATGAAGCCCCACATGCCGACGGCGCCGGAGAACCTGAGGAACGCGCTCGTCAACGATTTCGAGTTCTGGGCCGACCACGACACGGAGCTCAACGAGCGGTTCAACGCCTGGCTCGCCCAGTAAGGGCGCCTGCCTGCCGCCTCGCGCGGCCGTGTCACCGTCCGGCGCGGCGCGTCCGCGCCGGACCTCCCCGCCGGCAAGCGTTCCCGCCCGGCCGGGCGCGGGCATCTCGGTGGAGGAACGTTTGCCCGCGGGGAGTGCCTGTCGGGTCCTCCGGATCGGGGGGCACGCCGAACGTCCGCTCCCGGGCGGGTGCCCCGCCCCGGGCCGCAGCCCCGATGAAGCGCGCCGATGACAGGAGACCAGGAGAGTGAAGCGATGAGCCAGGTGCCAGCCGATCCCCATGCGGCCGTCGTCACTACCGCCGGCGGCGTCGAGGACGGGCCGATCCTGACGGTGGACGGTCAGCCGCTCGACGAGGCGCTCGCCCGGGCGGGGCGCCGCGCGCGCTGGCGGGCCTTTCTGCTGGTGCTGCCGCTTCTCGTCTTCGTGCTCGTCACCTTCATCACCCCGATCGGGCAGATGCTCCACCGGGCGATCTACAACCCGACCTTTTCCCAGAACATGCCGCGGATCAGCGCCTGGCTGAAGGCCCATCCGGACGATCCGCCCACCGAGGAAGCCTATGCCCTCCTGATCGAGGATCTGAAGGAGGCCCGCAAGAACAAGACCATCGGCGCCGTGGCGACCCGGATCAACTACGACGTGCCGGGTACGCGCTCGCTCTTCACCTCGACCGCCCGCAAGGCCAGGCGGCTGAAGCCGCCTTTCGGGGAGGCGCTGCTCAAGGCGAACCGGAAATGGGGTGATCCGCGGGTCTGGACGGCGATGCGACAGGCGGCCCATGCCTATACCATCGACTTTCTCCTCAACGCCCTCGACTTCACCCGCGACGCCGGGGGCGACATCGTGCGGGTGGAGCCGGAGCGGCAGATCTACGGCAAGCTCTTTCTGCGCACGCTGGTGCTTTCGCTCGTCATCACCGGGCTGACGCTGGTGCTGGGCTTTCCCATTGCCCATCTTCTGGCCAATCTCCCGCTCAGGTATTCCAACCTGCTGATGATCTTCGTGCTTCTGCCCTTCTGGACCTCGCTTCTGGTCCGCACGACGAGCTGGATTGTCCTGTTGCAGACGAACGGGGTGGTCAACGACATTCTCGTCTGGCTCGGCCTCATTCGCGACGATCAGCGCCTGCAGATGATCTTCAACCAGACCGGCACGGTCGTCGCCATGACCCACATCCTGCTGCCCTTCATGGTGCTGCCGCTCTATTCGGTGATGCGGACGATCGACCCGTCCTATGTCCGCGCCGCCCGCTCCCTCGGCGCCACGTCCTGGACGGCCTTCCGCCGCATCTACCTGCCGCAGACCGTGCCCGGCATCGGCGCCGGGGCGCTGCTCGTCTTCATTCTGGCGGTGGGATACTATATCACGCCGGCGCTGGTCGGCGGCTCCTCGGGGCAGCTGATATCGAACATGATCGCCTTCCACATGCAGAAATCGCTCAACTGGTCGCTGGCCGCGGCGCTGGCCTCGCTGCTTCTCGGCGGGGTGCTGATCCTCTACTGGCTCTACGACCGGCTCGTGGGCATCGACAATCTCAAGCTCGGCTGAGGAGGCATCGAATGGCCCTACCCCCCTATGCATCCCCGCTCGAGCGGCTCTGGCACCGGGTCTATCTCGTGATCTGCGCGGCGATCTTCCTGTTCCTGATCGCGCCGATCCTCATCATCATTCCGCTGTCCTTCAATGCCGAGCCCTATTTCACCTTCACCGACAAGATGCTCAGTCTCGATCCGGCGGGCTTCTCGCTGCGCTGGTACAGGACCCTGCTCACCTTCGGCATGATCAATCCCGACAATCCCGACACATGGGCCTGGTGGCGGGACGTGTGGGAGAACGCCAAATGGGTGCAGGCGGCGAAGAACTCGATCATCATCGGTTTCTTCTCGACGCTGCTTGCGACGGTGCTCGGCACCGTGGCCGCGCTCGGCCTGTCGCGGCCCGAGATGCCCTGGCGCCGGCTGATCATGGCGATCCTGATCTCGCCGATGATCGTGCCGATCATCATCGTCGCCACCGGGCTGTTCTTCTTCTATTCGATGACGGGGCTTGCCGGCAGCTATCTCGGCATCATCCTGGCCCATGCGACGCTCGGCATTCCCTTCGTCATCATCACGGTGACCGCGACCCTCGTCGGCTTCGACCATTCCCTGACGCGGGCGGCGGCCTCGCTCGGCGCCTCGCCCGCCACCACCTTCTTCAAGGTGCAGATGCCGCTCATCATGCCCGGGGTGATCTCGGGGGCGCTCTTCGCCTTCGTCACCTCCTTCGACGAGGTGGTGGTGGTGCTCTTCGTGGCTGCCTACGATCAGCAGACGATCCCGCGGCAGATGTGGAACGGCATCCGCGAACAGATCAGCCCGGCCATCCTCGCGGTGGCGACGATCCTGGTGGTTATCTCGATCCTGCTCCTGACGACGATCGAGCTTCTGCGGCGGCGCAACGAGCGGCTGCGGGGCATCGAGGCGTGAGCCGGGCGGGCGGGGCGCCGCCACACCCGGCCGCCGTCTGCCTCAGCCGCCGCCGAGAAGATGCAGCCACAAGCTGGCGGTCAGGATCGACAGCAGTGTGCCCGTGAGCACGGCGCTTGCCGCGACCCGCTTGCCGGTGCCGTGCATCGAGGCGAAGAGATAGGCATTGATCCCCGGGGCCATCGCCGCCGTGGTGACGGCCGCCTCGCCCGCCGGAAAGGGCAGGGCGAGGATCTCCCGCCCCATCGCCCAGACAATGGCCGGATGGAGCAGGAGGGAGAGCAGCACCACCCAGCCGATCAGCCGCAGATCGCCCTCGGGCCGATAGGCCACGAGAATGCCACCCAGGGCAAAGAGGGCCGCCGGCAGCGCGCCGCGCACGAGCAGGACGAGGGCATCGTCGATCACCCCGGGCAGCGTCAGGCCCGAAAGGTTGAACAGGAAGCCGAGAAAGAGGGCGATCAGCAGCGGGTTGCGGGCCAGCGTGGAGACGAGGGCGAGGCTCGTGCGCCAGATCCCGAACCCGCGGCCGCGCCGTGCGAAGGCCATCGCCACCGAACCCACGAGATAGCAGAAGGGGGCATGGAAGGCGATGATGGCGAAGATCGGCGCCAGCGAGTCTTCCCCGTAGGCGCGTTCCATGATCGGCAGGCCGAGCAGCACCGAGTTGGGAAACATGGCGGCGAAGCCGACGGCCACGGCATTGTCGGCCGGGCGACGGAAAAGCAGCATCGCCCCGGCCAAGCCGACGAGAAACACCGTGAGCGAGCCGGTGTAGTAGGAGACGAGCAGCCGCCAGTCGAGAACCCTGCCCGGGTCGATCCGGGCAACGGTGCGAAAGAGCAGCGCCGGAATCGCGAACCCTTGGGCGAATTGCATCACCGCCTCGGCCGCCCCGACCGGGAAGCGGCGGCTGACGACGGCCAGCCATCCCATCGCGATGACGAGAAAGACCGGCAGGACGATGCCGGCTAGCTGGCTCATGAGGCCTCCGGCAGGGAGGATGCGCCGGCCTCGGCCGCGCCGTCCAGCGGAAACTCCAGCACCATGCCGTCATGGGCCGGGGTGACATGGGGGGGCGTGGCCCTGTCGGTGGCGGCGTGATCCATGTCCACATGCATGTTGGTGAGCACCGCCCGCACCGGGTCTGCCCGGGCGATCCATTCAAGGGCGAGGTCGAGATGGGCATGGGTCGGGTGCGGGGTGAGACGCAGCGCGTCGAGGATCCAGCAGTCGAGCCCCTCGAGCAGCGGCCAGCTGTCGTCGGGAATGGCGGAGACGTCGGGCATGTAGGCGACATTGCCGACCCGGAAACCCAGAGCCCCGATCCGGCCGTGTCGGACCGGTATCGGGGTGAAGACGAGCGGCCCGCCCGCCCCTTCGATCGTCACTTCGCCGTCGATCTGGTGCAGCTCGAGAATCGGCGGGTAGGGGCTGCCCGCGGGCTGGACGAAGACGTAGCCGAAGCGGTCGAGCAGGGCTTCCGAAGTGGCGGCATCGGCCCAGACCGGCAGGCGGGCGCCGCGGTTCATCACCACCATTCTCAGATCGTCGATTCCGTGCACATGGTCGGCATGGGAATGGGTCCAGAGCACCGCGTCGAGCTCCCCGACGCCGGCGTCGAGCAGCTGGCAGCGCATGTCGGGGGTGGTGTCGATCAGGGCCCGCGTCGTCCTTCCGGTGTCGGCGCACCGTTCGACGAGCAGCGAACAGCGGCGGCGGCGGTTGCGCGGGTTCGTCGGGTCGCATGCGCCCCAGATGTTGCCGATCCGCGGCACGCCCCCCGAGGAACCACAGCCGAGAATGGTGAGCCGCAACCGCGCCATGTCAGCCGCTCTTCGCAACTTGCCGCGCAGCGGCATCGGCCGGGAGCAGCGCGGCGGCGCGGCTGAAGAGCCGGTCGAAATTCGCGCTCGTCGCCCGAGCGAAGGTCGGATAGTCCACTTCCTTGATCTCGGCGCCGATGCGCGCGGTATGGGCGGTGAAGGCCGGTTCGTTGCGTTTGCCGCGATGGGGCACGGGGGCGAGATAGGGCGCGTCGGTCTCTACCAGGATCCGCTCGAGCGGCACGTCGCGGAAGATCGCGCGCAGCTCCTCGGATTTCCTGAAAGTCACGATGCCCGACATCGACAGATAGAAACCGAGATCGAGGGCCGTTTCCGCCAGTGCCCGGCCCGACGAGAAGCAGTGCATGACGCAGGAGAAGGGGCCTGCGCGGTATTCTTCCGTGAGGATGCGGGCCATGTCGTCGTCGGCGTCGCGGGAATGGATGATGAGCGGCAGGCCGGTTCTTCGCGCCGCTTCGATATGCACCCGCAGGCTTTCGGCCTGAAGATCCTTCGTTTCCATCGAATAATGGTAATCGAGCCCGGTTTCGCCGATGGCGACGAATTTCGGGTGCCGTGCCATCGCGACGAGTTCCTCGACCGAGATCGGCGGCTCCTCATGCACGTGGAGCGGATGCATGCCTCCGGCGAGGAACACGCCCTCATGGGCTTCGGCGATGGTCCGGTTGGCGTCGAGCCGGGCGCGGTGAGTCGCGATCGTCACCATGCGGGTGACGCCGGCCGCCCGGGCCCTCTCGATGACGCCCTCGAGATCGTCGGCGAACTGGGGAAAATCGAGATGGCAATGGCTGTCGACGATGGCGGGCGGCGTGTCCGTCCCGTGGGTGTTGCTGTCGTTTCTCATGGGTATCTCCCGCCTTTCGGCATCAGGCCGGGCTGGTTGCGGCGATGGTTTCGCTCTCGAGGAGGATATCGAGGAGCAGAAGGGCGGGGTCAAGGTTGACCGAGCGGCCGTGGCGTGCCCGGGCGGCGCTGCGGGCGGCAAGTGCGGCCCAGGCGCGGCCGGTCGCCGGGTCGGGCGCGAGGCGGGCCAGCACCGCCGCTTCGTCGGGTGCGGCTTCCGCTGCCGGCGGCCGTCCCGCCCCGGTCAGCGCCGCCCGATGCATAAGGGTGAGAAGGAGCGCGAGAAGAAGGTCGAAACGCTCTCCGCCCTGCATGCCCGCAACGCTCGCGCAGAGAGCCGAGAGCCGCCCGCGATCGAGTTGCGGCCAGCCGGAGAGAAGGGCGACGAGATCGCGGTAGAGATCGAGGCCGCCGCCTGCGATCAGCGAGCCGGCCGCGCCGACGGAGCCGCCCGAGAGCGCGGCGACCGCATCTGCCGCCCCGTCGGGGATCGTCACGCCCGCCTCCTGCAGGGCCTGCGCCAGCGCTCCGGCGGGCAGCGGGCGGAGCGGCAGGGTGCGGCAGCGCGAACGGATGGTCGGCAGGAGCCGCGCCGGCTGATGGGAGACGAGAAACATCACCGTGCCCTTCGGGGGTTCCTCCAGCAGCTTCAGCAGGGCGTTGGCCGCGTTGCGGTTGAGCTCGTCGGCCGCGTCGATGATGACCACCCGGCGCCCGCCATCGGTTGCGGAAAGGGCGAGGAAGTCGCGCAGCCGGCGCACCTCGTCCACCGGAATTTCGGCCCTGAGGCGTTTGCGTTCGCTGTCCCAGGGGCGGCGCAGGAGAAAGAGCCGCGGCTCGGACAGGGCCGCGATCCGCCGCGCAACGGGATGCTCCGGCGGCAGCGGGGCGAGCTCGGCCGGGGGGGAATCATGGGCGAGAAGCTGGCGAGCGAGCTGCCAGGCGAGCGTGGCCTTGCCGACACCTTCGGCCCCGGTGAGGAGCCAGGCATGGTGCAGCCGTTCGGCTTGCCACGCCTCGAGGAAGGTGCGGGCCGCCCCCTCCTGCCCGTAAAGCCGCCTCGTGTGGCGCGGATGGGGCAGCCCGTCGCGGCGGTCGGGCTCGGGCAGTTCGTCCTCAGCCATTTCCGCCTCCCTTCCGGGCCAGGGGCGCCGGCAGCCGCGCGAGGGTGATGCGGAGGATCTCGTCGGCGATCTCGTCGGCGGGGCGGTTGCCGTCGATACGGACGATGCGCGCAGGTTCGGCCTCGGCAAGGGCGCGGAAGGCGGCGGCAAGGCGCCTCTGGAAGGCGTCGCCCTTGGCCTCGAACCGGTCTTCCCGGCCGGGCCTGCCGCGCCGTGCCGCCAGATCGGGGGAGGTGTCGATGAGGAAGGTCAGGTCCGCTTCGCGGCCGATGGCGAGGCGGTGGATCTCCTCGGCCATTGCACGCAGGGACGGGTCGATCGCGCCTTGATAGACACGGGTGGAATCGGCGAAGCGATCGGAGATGACGATCTCTCCGGCCTCGAGGCGCGGCGCGACGAGCCGCTCGAGATGGTCGCGGCGGGCGGCGTTGAACAGGAGCAACTCGGTGACGGGCGACCAGCGCCCCGGTGCGCCCTCGACCAGAAGACGGCGGATCTCTTCGCCGCCTTCGGAGCCGCCGGGTTCGCGGGTGAGGGTGACGGGGAGTCCGCGTGCCTTCAGCGCCTCGGCAAGGCGCCGGGCCTGGGTGCTCTTGCCCGACCCGTCAATGCCCTCGAAGGTGATGAAGAAGCCCGGCATCGTCAGCCTGCGGCCGCGAGCGCGCGCCGAAGCAGGATCCGGGCCGCGGCCCCGAGACGGACGAGCAGCCCGCCTTCGGGCACGTCCTCGAGAGCGACCAGCGGCCGGGTCACGGGCTCGAGCCCGGGAACCTCGACGATCAGTGTGCCGACGACATCCCCCTTGCGCAGAGGGGCAATGAGCGGCGCCTTGTGCCGGATGCGCACGGTGATCTTGTCGCGCACCGTCGCCGGCACGAGCAGGCGGAGCTTCTCGCTCACGCCCACGGGTACGGCGGAAGCCGCGCCGAGAGCGACATCGAGCTCGCTCAGGGGCGTATCGGGTGCGAGAACGTCCTTGAGAAGGAACTGGCGAAAGCCCCAGCTGAGGATCCGTTCGCCTTCCTCGGCGCGGGCTCTGGCCGAGGGCAGGCCGGTCATGGCAAAGACGATGCGTCGCTCCCCCTGCCTGGCGGAACCCACGAGGCCGTATCCCGATTCCTGGGTGTGACCTGTCTTGAGCCCGTCGGCGCCGAGGCCGTCGATCCACAGAAGCGGGTTGCGGTTGCGGGCATTGGCCGGTGCCCGGCCCTTGTAGGCGAACTTCCTGATGGCGAAATAGGGGTAGTATTCGGGAAATTCCGTTATCAGCCGCTCTGCAAGGGTGACGAGATCGCGCATGCTCATGCGCTGCCCCGGATCCGGCCAGCCGGAAGCGTTGACGAAGCTGGAATGCTCGAGCCCTATCGCCCGGGCCCGCTCGTTCATCAGTCTGGCGAAATTTTCCTCGGTGCCGGCGAGGCCCTCGGCCACCGTGACGCAGGCGTCATTGCCGGAATTGACGATGATGCCGGGGATGAGATCGCGCACCGCAACGCGCTCTCCCTCGCGCAGGAACATCGTCGAGCCGCCCATGGCCGCCGCCCGCTTCGAGACGCGGAAGGTGGTGTCCATGGTCACGCGCCCGTCCTTCAGCGCTTCGAACAGCATGTTGAGTGTCATCAGCTTCGACATCGAGGCCGGCGGCAGCGGCGTGTCGGCTTCCTTGGAAAGAAGCGTCTGGCCGGTGCTCATGTCGATGACGTGAACGGCCCGGGCCCGGCTCTCGAAAGCCGCGGCCGGGCCCGCCATGAAGAGAAACGGCAGGACGGCGACGAGAAAGAAGAGGGCTTTCATGGCGTGTCTCATGGGGCCGCTTTCGCTGGATCGACGTTTCATGTTCATGTGCTCATGCCTGTGCTCATGCGCTCAGCGGGAGACGGGATAGGCGTCGAGGAAACCGGCCTTGCGCACTTTCCCGAGCAGGATCTTCAGCTCCCGGGCATTGGTGGCGGGGCCGACGAGAACGCGCCAGAACCGGCGACCACGGCTTTCCTGGGCCTTGACGATCGGCACGATGCCCTCGGCCTCGAGGAGCCGGGCGGTGCGTTTCGCATTGGCTTCGATCGAGAAGATGCCGACCTGCACATAGGGCCTGGCAAGCGCGGCCGACCTGGCCGCGCCGGGTTTGACGGTTGAGCCGGCGGCGGACGCTTCGGCGCGGGAACCGGCCGCTCGTGCGGCGGCTCCGGTGGGTTCGGCCGCCTTGACGGGGCGGCCTGTCTTGTCAGCGGTTCCGCTCGAGGCCGGCCGTGCCGGCGGGCGGCCGTCGCGCGGCGGGCCGCTCTTCCCGGCTTCGGCGCTCGCTGCTCCGGCCTTGGCCGGCGACGCTACCGGGCCGGTCTTGCCTCCCGTTTCGGGCAGGGTGATCGTCTTGCGGCGCAGGGCGGTGACGCTCAGGGGGACGGGCTTGCCGGGGAGCACGCCCAGCGCGGCGGCCGCATCGGAGGAGATCTGGAAGGCCGGGCCCGGCATGTCGCGCTCGCGGCGGAAGAGGGCGCCGATGACGAACTTGCCGTTGGTCTCGTTGCGGATGAGCACGCGTTCGGGGGCCTTCACGTCGGGATGCGCGACCCAGACCCCGCCGAGCGACGGCCGCCCGTCCCAGAGCCCCGGCGCCTTCTTGTGGAAGATTTCGGGGGCTTCGACGTCACGCTCGACGATCCGCGTGGCGGGGCCTTGCGCGTCGATCGGCGGGGCGGTGACGGGCTCGTCTGCCGGCTTGCCGGACGCCCCGCCGAGGGGTTCGCAGGCGGAGAGCAGCAGGAGGGCGGCCGCTCCCCCGATCCACAGTCGATACCGTCGTGACGATGTGCCTGATTTGTCAGCCATTCCCGTTCCCTGCCCTTGTCGAACCCTGCCGCGGCGACATTATCACGGGGCTGGCGGTGATTGAAGCGTATTGGCCCGCCGGACGGTGGCGATCTTTCCGGTCGGGAGCGTCGGCAAGCACCCGTTCGACGCAGGATCGGCCGGAGGGCATCCGCAAGGCGGGCAGTGGCGCCGGGTCGGTGGAGGCATCGGCGGATGGCCGGTTCCAGAATCAGCCTTCATCGACTAAGCGGAGCGCAGGGAGGAGTGGCAGAGCGGTCGAATGCACCGGTCTTGAAAACCGGCGTGGGGGCAACCCCACCGTGGGTTCGAATCCCACCTCCTCCGCCACTGTCCCGTGAGGAATGTTTCTCTGCACCTGCCGCGCCCGAATTTTCCCGTTGTTTTCAAGGGTTAGCCGGTGGACTGTTCACCTTGGAGGGCGCAAAATGCCCGAAATCGGTCTCTCCGGGCCGTTTTTCTCTGAACCTCATGACTGCGGTGATTTGGTAATTTTTTTGCAAGATACTGAAATTACGTCATTATTTTGTAACGCAACCTGAACACTTCGATGGCGGTCGCGTTTGCCGACAATCGACCGGGGTCGGACATTCGCCAGCCTGGGTTCGGGCGCGCGGCGGGTGGGTTTTCCGAACCTGAAACGCCTCATCGACGTGGTCACCAAGCGCTCGTGTCGGCCGCTCGCGCGGAAGGAGAAAAACGCGTTGACAGCCCCCCCGCTTGCTCGAAATGACTCACAAGAATGGTTCTGTGGGGGTGATTCCGTCATGGTCGGCGGGGGACGTGTGATCGGGGCTGTTGTGCTGGCCTTTGTCGGGGTGCTTGCTGCCGCATTGCCCGCCATCGCGCAGCAGATGCGCAGACCTCCCACGATCATCATTTACAGCGATGCCAGCCGCGACTGGCTGGCGGATGTGAAGCGTTTCGCCGCACTGCTTGATGTGCGCGACAAGCCGGTGATCGTGCGGGGCGCTGCTGCGGAGATCATTCCCGACAACACAACTCTGGTCTGGTTCGGAGATCTTGCCTACGACCCTGCGGAACTGAAGGGCGTGCCCGAGGCCTTGAGGGCGATCGCGGAAGAACTGGGGGCCGGTATTCCGGATTGCCCGGTGCAATTGGCGCCCGGAGAAATCAGAATCGGGGTGAACTGCTACACCCGCCATGTCGATCGCGCCGACGGCCTGCCGGAAATTGCCGTCAACTTCAGCGGCGAAGACCCGCAGGGTTTCTGCAAGGGGCTGACGATATCGCATGTTCTTCTGGGGGCCGGGCGCTGGAAGAGGAATGAGGGGACCGGCTGCTTCATAAGGGATTGCGCCTGGATCATTTTGGGGGGCGGAAGTGATGCACTTCTTATATCCGTTTGACTTCATGATGGGCGTGCGAAAGCAGGTCAGTAGAGTGATACATGTTTTTTTGGTCATCACTGCCATTGGATTGGGAAAAGTATACGCAGTGGGGGATTTCGGTTCTGTCGCCTTTGATTTCTGGAGAATTGTTGTGGATTCCTACTGGTGGTCGAGCTGGGAGGATTACCGGCGGTCATGGGATGAAAGAGGCCCGAACACGCCCGCCCTTCTCCCCGGAGAGGTCGAGCCGGTGGGACTGGAAACTACCGCTCACTCTTATTATCCGCCCAATCCCGAGAACGTCTCCTGCGCGGATTTCCGTGTGGTTCGCTTTCGCGATATTGATCCGGCGGATGGCAGTAACTTCCCCTTTCGCGTGCACTATCCCAAAGGGGGCACGTATTTGACGTTCGAAGGTTGGCTGGCCGGGATCGGCCGGCCATCGCATGCGAAATTCTGGATCGCTGCAATGCTTCCAGCCGATGCGGAACCGCTTTTCCGGGAATCCGGCAAGGGGCTCAATCCCGCCGTGTTGCGCAGGCCTCTGCTTGTCGATTCCGGTTTGTCTGAAGGTCTGGCAGCTATGCCTGCCGAAAAACTTGTGCTGCGGAGCAAGCAGAACTGCGACGGGTTCGAAATATATGTGGTGGAGTTCGGCAGATGAGCAATTATTCAATTGATTTCAATGTATACGGAGCGGATAACGGTTCCTTGACAGGACACATGAACGTTACGTTCTGAGGGCCGGGGATTTCTTTTACCGTCGGAGCAAACCAAAACGCGCCCGGCCTTGGGCTTCTTGTCCGTGATTGGGGAAGTACTGCTGATGGTATAGTTAAAAGAGAAGATGGTATGCTCGATAGTAGGACGCATGTAACCCACAGCGTTCCCGTTACGAAAACGCAGTTTGACAAGATCTTTTCCGCAGTGAAATCACAAGTCGGTCAACATTACGATTGCGCAGTTTTTGGGAATTTTTCAAACCCTTCGCAAATATGCTCGACTTGGGCCAATGGCATATACCAAGCGACGGGGCACCTAGGTGAGGTCGGTCGGTTGTTCGCACCAATTGAAAGTGTGCAACTGCCGGGCGTCATCAGGGATTTCATCCCAGGATTCACGACGTTTGGAATTGCCGGTCCATACATGCCACCTTCTTTCTGGATGGAGCTATGCCCGAAAGTTGGTGACGGTCTGATCAGGCGGCATGTTTTTCCTGCTTGATCCCGTCCTTGAATTCAACCCCCTCGATGATTTCGGCAGGC
>JALSJQ010000013.1 GCA_026989275.1 Albidovulum sp. | reverse complement strand
CGGCTCGTCAAGGGGGCCTACTGGGACAGCGAGATCAAGCGCGCCCAGGTGGAGGGGCTGCCCGGCTTTCCGGTCTTCACCCGCAAGGCCTCGACCGATGTCAGCTATCTGTGCTGCGCGCGGAAGCTTCTCTCGATGTCCGACAGGCTCTATCCGCAATTCGCCACCCACAACGCCCACACCATGGCGGTGATCCTCGAGCTGGCCGGCGGGCGGCGCGATTTCGAGTTCCAGCGGCTGCACGGCATGGGCGCGGCGCTCCACGATCTGGTGATGCGGGAGGCCGGCACGCGCTGCCGGATCTACGCCCCGGTCGGCCGGCATCGCGACCTTCTGGCCTATCTCGTGCGCCGCCTGCTCGAGAACGGCGCCAATTCGAGCTTCGTGCATCAGATCGTGGACCACTCCGTGCCGCCGGAGGAGGTATGCCGCGATCCCTTCGAGCATCCGCATCTCGGCACGCCCCACCCGGCGGTGACGCCGCCGGCCGAGCTCTTCGCCCCCGAGCGCGTCAACAGCCGGGGCCACGACATCCACGACCGGGCCGAAATGGCGCGCATCGAAGCGGCCCGCGCCCCCTTCGCCCGCCATCGCTGGCAGGCGGCACCGCTCCTCGCACGGGGCATGGCCGAAGGGGGCGCCCCGCACGCCGTCGAGAACCCGGCCCGACCCGACGACCGTCCCGGCACGGTGATCGAGGCCAGCGCGACGGACGCGGCCCGGGCGCTCGCCGCCGCCCGCATCTGGCGCGCCACCCCGGCCCGCCGCGCCGACGTGCTCGAACGGGCCGCCGCGCTTTTCGAGGAGAATTTCGGCGAATTCGCCGCCCTGCTCGCCCGCGAGGCCGGCAAGACGCTGGTCGATGCCGTAGCCGAGATCCGGGAGGCCGTCGATTTCCTGCGCTACTACGCCGCCCGCGGCCGCGAAATCGCCGCGCCGGCGCGGGGGCGCATCGTCGCCATCTCGCCCTGGAACTTCCCCCTCGCCATCTTCACCGGCCAGATTGCCGGGGCGCTGGCCGCGGGCAACGCCGTGATCGCCAAGCCGGCCGAAACCACGCCGCTCGTCGCCCATCGCGCGGTGCAGCTTCTCCACGCGGCCGGCGTGCCGAAAACCGCGCTGCAATTCCTCCCCGGCCCCGGCCCCGTGATCGGCGCGCGCCTCGCGGCCGATGCCCGGACAGCCGGGGTGGTGTTCACCGGTTCGACCGGCACCGCGCGCCGCATCGCCCGGGCACTGGCCGAAGCCGCCCAACCCGACGCCCTTCTCGTCGCCGAAACCGGCGGCCTCAACGCGATGATCGTCGATTCGACCGCCCTGCCCGAACAGGCGGTGCGCGACATCGTCACCTCCGCCTTCCGATCGGCGGGCCAACGCTGCTCGGCGCTTCGGATGCTCTATCTCCAGGACGTCATCGCCGACGAAGTGCTCACCATGCTGAAGGGGGCGATGGACGAGCTTCGTCTCGGCGACCCGTGGAACCCGGCCACCGATGTCGGCCCGGTCATCACCGCCGCGGCCCGCGCCGACATCCTCTCCCATGTCGAGACCGCCCGCAGCGAAGGCCGGGTGCTCCACGAATGCAGGGCGCCGGCCACGGGCCATTTCGTGCCCCCGACGCTGATCGACCTTCCCGGCGGCATTGCCGATCTCGAGCGCGAGGTCTTCGGGCCGGTGCTGCACGTCGCCCGCTTCGCCGCGGAGGATCTCGAGAAGGTCGTGGCGGCGATCAACGCCCGCGGCTACGGCCTCACCTTCGCCCTGCACAGCCGGATCGACGACCGTGTCGAAGCGGTGACAGGGCGGCTCCGTGTCGGCAACATCTATGTCAATCGCAACCAGATCGGGGCCGTAGTCGGCTCGCAGCCCTTCGGGGGCGAAGGGCTGTCGGGCACGGGGCCGAAGGCCGGAGGGCCGCATTACGTCGAGCGGCTGACGGCCGGCCCGCGGGTGGCGCTGCCCCTGCCCGAGGGCCGGCCGGCCGACCCCGCGGCGGTGCAGGCGCTGATCGACGAAGCCCGGCCGGCCCCCGGCTCCGTCGCCGCCTTCGATCTGCCCGGCCCGACCGGCGAATCGAACCGGCTGACGCTTCATGGCCGCGGGGTGGTCCTCTGTCTCGGCCCGACGGCACAGGCGGCCGAGATCCAGGCACGAGCCGCACGGGCGATGGGGGCCGCGCCGGTTCTCGTCGCCCCCGGGGTGCGCGGCCCGGATGCGCTCGACGGGATCTTGCCGCGGGCGGCACTCGCGACGCTGCGCGGCATCGGCGCCGTCATCCTCTGGTCGCATGACGAAGACATGCGCGCCGCCGCAAGGGCGTTGGCAGCGCGGGAAGGGCCGATCGTGCCGCTCGTCCCGGCCCGCGACCCGGCGCCCTGGTGCGTGATCGAACGGCATCTGTGCATCGACACCACCGCCGCCGGCGGCAATGCCCGCCTCCTCGCCGCCGCCGGCGAAAACTGAACGCGCGAGAGGGAGAGAGCGCGCCCCGCATGCGGCCCGCCGCCGCGTCCTCGCAGCCGCACGCCCGCGCCCGCCCCATGACGAGGGACGGCATGCCCGGACGCAATGACGTTCACCACGCCCCGCGAGGAGCGGAGCCGCTCGTGCCCGGCATGTTGCCGTCGATGGGCTTTCTTCGGCGAAATGCTCGACGGGCGCGAACGAGCGAACCCTCTGCCCGGCACCGGCCGATGCGGCGGGGCCGAGCTACCCCCCTTTCCCCCGGCCTGCCGCCAGCGCCTTGTGCGAACCGTCACAGAAGGGCGGGGTATCGGTCTGCTTGCAGGCACAGAAGAAGCGGGTTCCCGACTTGTCGGCAGTCCATTTCACCGGCTGGAAGCCGGTGCCCTTGTGGCTGCCGTCGCAGAAGGGCTGCTTCTTCGACCGCCCGCAGGCGCACCAGAAATAGCTCTTGCCCGCAACCACCTCGACAGCGATCGGTTCCGTTCCGGCGACTTGCCCCTTGGTCATGCTCCTTCTCCTCATCCTGCCTTTTCATCCTGCCTGTTTCGTCCTCGGGCTTCATCCGAAACGCCAGGCGCTCTCGAGCGCACCCATTACCACGTCCTCGAAGATCTTGCGTCCCACATCGGCCCCGGCCGCCCCGACGGCGACATGAAGCGGAACGAGATGCTCCTCACGCGGGTGCGATTCGCGTGCCCCGGGCGCTTCCTGCCAGCGGGCGAGGCGGGCGTTGCGCCGTTCGATGTCGGGGTCGGCAAGCGTCGTCGTGAGCCAGCGGTCGAAGGGCCGCCCCGCCGTCTCGACGGGCCGGGCTCCCCGCATCGTGCTCAGCATCCTCCGCAGATTGTGATAGCTGTTGCCGGAACCGATGACGAGCACGCCTTCCTCGCGCAGGGGCGCCAACGCCCGCCCGGCGGCGAGATGGGCCTCGGGATCGAGATCGGACCGCAGGGAGAGTTGCACCGTCGGAATGTCCGCCGCCGGGAAGGCGACCTTGAGCGGCACGAACACGCCGTGATCGAACCCGCGCTCCGCATTCTCTCCCGTCCTGAACCCGGCCTCCTCCAGAAGGGCGCGCACCCGGCCGGCAAGCGCCGGATCGCCCGGCGCCGGCCAGGAGAGCTCGTAGGTGTGCGGCGGAAAGCCGTAATAGTCGAAAAGCAGTGGTGGCGCCGGGTTGCTCTGAACGGTGAAGACCGGCTCCTCCCAATGCCCCGAGATCACCAGAAGCGCCTTCGGCTTGCCGGGCAGAAGCTGCGGCAGACCTTCGAGAAAGGCCCGATGTCGGTCCCAGGCATCGGGCGGATCCCACTCCATGAAGAAGCAGGGGCCGCCGCCATGGGGAATGAACAGGGTGGGTTGGCGTATCATCGAAGCGCCTCCGTTCACGCCGCACCGCCGGGCGCATAGGCCGACTTCACCCGGCGCACGCGGTTTGCCGTCAACCACGAGACGATCAGCGCCACCTAGGTGATCGCCGCCGGCGGCCATCCCGGATCTCCGGCTGCGAGATGGGCCGAGACGGCCAGCACCAGATGCCAGAACATCGACGCATAGGCCCAGTCGGCCAGCATCGCGCTCGGGCGCCACAGGATAACGACCGCCCCGACGATCTTCAGGATCGCCAGCGGCCAGACCAGATAGGCGGGATAATGCAGCACGTTCTCATACATCCCCACCGCCATGTCATGCAGGAAGATGTAGAAGGCCGCCCCGCCGAGATAGACCAGCACAACAAGGCCGGTGGAAAACCAGTAGAGCCATCTGATCGTCCTGTCGCGCATCATTCACTCTCCCCTTCCTGTCTGCCGGCAGCCGGCCGGTTGCCGCCTGACCGGATGCGCCTTCCGCAGCACATGAATTCCGCGATCCCGGAAAGCCATTGTGGTGATTCCCGTTTTCAACTAAATTCAATCTAGAGTGTAAATATCATAATGAAAGCAGGAACTTTTTAGTAACTACCTACCGAACCGGAAACCGTCTCATGAAACGCAACCGCGCTCCGACATGCCCGATGGAAGCCATCCTGCGCCTCATCGCCGGGCCGTGGACGATCTACATTCTCTGGGTGCTTGCGGAACAGGGGCCGCAGCGCTTCGGGGCGCTCAGGCGCGCCATTCCCGGCATCTCGACCCGGATGCTGACCGAAAGGCTGCGGCGGCTCGAGAGAGCCGGGGTCGTCTGGCGCAGGCAGGAGCCGACGATCCCGCCCGCCGTCACCTACGGGCTGACCGAACGCGGCGCGGAGCTGCGCTGCATTCTCGAAAACCTCGGCGAAATCGCCCGGCAGTGGCAGGCGCAGGGCGCCTTTGCCGACATGGGCCTCGCGGCACCTGAAAGCGGGGCGGCTCTCTCCCCCGCCAGCACGGCCACGCAGGGCGGGGAAGTCCCTCCTTCCCCCGACCGGCAGCGCACGACAACTTGACATCGCGAAGGGGGCGGTGCCACGCTGCCCGCGGCCGGGCAGATAGCGAAAACATAACCAGGGCCCGAGCCGCGACAAAGGGAGGTAGAGATGCGCAATTTCATCCTGGGCGCGCTTGGCGCCGCCGCCATCGCCCTTGCCGGCGCCGTCGGCGAGGCCAAGACGATCATTCGCGTGACGCTGCAATTGCCGGCGACCCATCCGCTCGGTCAGAACTGGCTGTCCTTCAAGCAGAAGATAGAGGAACGCTCGGGCGGCGAACTCGAATTGCAGCTCTTTCCCTCGGCCCAGCTCTTCAAGGACAAGGAGGTGCCGGGGGCCGTCGGCTCGGGCGCGGTCGAGGCGGGGTCGGCCTATCTCGGCCGTTTCACGGGTGCCGTCCCGGCGGTGGATGTCGTCGCCATCCCCTTCATCTTCAAGGACGAGGCCCAGCTGCGCGCCGCGGTGCGCCAGGGCTCGGCGCTGCGCAAGATCCTCGACGACGCGATCCTGAAGGAGACCAACAACCGCGTGCTGTGGTGGCAGGCCTTCGGACGCAACATCTACCTGTCGAACGGTTTTGCCATCCGCAAGCCTTCCGACCTGAAGGACCGCAAGGTGCGCACCTATGGCAAGATCCAGGGCTGGACGGTCGAGGCGCTGGGCGGCGCACCGGTGCTGATGTCGGGCTCCAAGCAGTTCCTGGCCTACCAGCAGCATGCAGTCGATGTCGGCATGACCGGCGCCACCGCGGTGAAGTCGCGCAAGCTCTATGAGGTCATGGACCACATGACCCTGACCTTCGACAGCGCGATCGAGTTCCTGGCCGTCATGAACAACGATTTCTACAACAGCCTGACGCCCGAACAGCAGAAGATCATCACCGAGGCCGCTGCCGAGGTCGAGAAGGAGCTGCGCGACGCCATCTACCAGAAAGAGGCCGACGCCGTCGCCTTCGTGCGCGACAAGATGACGGTGATCGAGCTGACCGACTCCGAGCGCGCCGAATGGGAAAGGGCCACCGCCGGCGTGGTCGATCGTTTCATCGACGAAACCGGCGACATCGGCAGGCAGGCGGTTGACGCGATCCGCGCGGCGGCCCGCTGACGGCGCATCACGAGAGCGCAAGGGGCGGCCCCCTTCGGGCCGCCCCTTCCCGACATCCTTCACCGAACCCTTGGGCAACGCCATGACCGCCTTGCTGGACCGCTTCCTGCGCCTGTCCGACCTTCTGTCCGAGGTCGCGGGCCGCATTGCCGCATGGATGTTCTTCGCCGTCGGCCTGTTCATCAGCTTCGAAGTGTTCATGCGCTATGTGCTGCTGTCCCCCACCGTCTGGGTGGACGAGGTCAGCCGCATCTTCCAGGTCTGGGGGGCCTTCCTGGCGATTGCCCATGTCCACCGGCACCGGGCGCACATCTTCATCGACCTGACGTTCCGGGACCCCGGCTCCATCTGGCGCAAGCTGGCGGACAGCTTCGCCGAAGCGACGATCCTGTTCTTCTGCGCGGTGACGGTGAAATACGGCTGGGATCTGTGGTGGAAGGCGACGCTTCTGGGCCACACCACCGACAGCTACCTCGCCGTGCCCCTCGTCTGGGTCCAGTCCGCGATCTGGGTCGGCTTCGGGCTGATGGCGCTGCAGTCGCTGGCCGCGCTCATCCGCATCTGGCGCGATGGCGAAGTGGCCGGCGGCACATTCGCCGAGGCGGCCGCCGACGGGCCGGAAGGGGCGTAGCGATGGAAGCGCTTCTGATCATCTGCGCCCTGGTCGCGCTTCTGCTCCTGCGGGTGCCGGTGGCCTTCGCGATGGGGGCGCTCGGCACGGTGCTGCTGATGCTGAAAGGCCTGCCGCTGATCGCCGTCCCGCAACGGCTGTTCGGCGCGATGGACAGTTTCGAGCTTCTGGCCGTGCCCATGTTCCTCCTGATGTCGAACGTGCTGCTCAAGGGCGGCGTGGGCCGCGACCTGTTTGCCGCGGTCCAGGCCTGGGTCGGCCACTGGCCGGGGGGGCTGGGCGTGGCGACGATCCTCTCCTGCACGCTGTTCTCGGCGATCTCGGGCTCGTCGGTCGCCACCGCCGCCACGATCGGCACCGTCGCCATCCCCGAGATGAAGCGGCGAGGCTATCACGAACCCTTCATCCTGGGGCAGCTGGCCGCGGGCGGCACGCTGGGCATTCTCATTCCGCCGTCGATCCCGCTGATCCTCTATGGCGTCATCACCGAGACCTCGATCCCGACCCTGTTTCTCGCCGGCATCGGGCCGGGGCTGCTGCTGGCCTTCCTGTTCATCCTCTATGCCATGGCCTACAGCCGCCTGCGTGCCGACCTGCCGCTCGTGCGCACCCCGTGGCCCGAGCGGCTGCGCGCTACGCTCAGGGCGCTGCCGACCCTGGCGCTGGCGGTGGTGATCATCGGTTCGATCTATGCCGGCATCGCGACCCCGTCCGAAAGCGCAGGGGTGGGATTCGTCATCGCCATGGTGATGACCTTCGCCATGGGGCGGATGACGTTCTCCCGCCTGCGCGAGGCGGTCGAGGATGCGCTACGCACCACGGCGATGATCTTCATCATCGTCGCCGGAGCGAAGGTGTTTTCCTATGCGATCACGCTCTACCTGATCCCCCAGCAGATCAGCATGTGGCTGACGACGACCATCTCGAGCCCGACCCTGTTCATTCTCGCGGTAGGCGGGGTGCTGCTGGTGGTCGGCTTCTTCCTCGAGGCGCTGTCGATGATGCTGATCATGGTGCCGGTGCTGTTCCCGGCGCTGGAGGCCATGCACATCGACCCGATCTGGTTCGGCATCTTCTTCGTGGTGCTGATCGAAACGGCGCTCATCACACCCCCCGTGGGGCTCAACCTGTTCATCATCCAGGCGGTCGGCAAGGCGCGGATCGAAAGCGTGGTGCGGGGAGCGCTGCCCTTCGCCGCGATGATGCTGCTCATGTCGGCGGTGCTGTGGTTCTGGCAGGATCTGGCGCTGTGGATTCCTTACGAGCTGTTCCGATGAGCGGATCCCCCTCCGACATGCCGCCCCTCCTGCCACCGCGCCGCCTGCCTTCCGCGCCCGACCGGCTGCGCGCGCTCCTGGCCGAAGGGCGGCTGATCGTCATGCCGTGCTGTTTCGACGCGCTCTCGGCAAGGCTGATCGAACAGGCGGGCTTTCCCCTGAGCTTCATGTCGGGCTTTGCCACTTCGGCCGCGCGGCTGGGCCTGCCCGATACGGGGCTTGCCACGGTGACCGAGATGCTGGAGGCCGGCCGCGCCATCTGCGATGCGGTGACGATCCCGGTGATCGGCGACGGCGACACGGGCCACGGAAACGCCCTCAACATCCGCCGCACGGTGCAGGGCTTCGCCCGGGCCGGCTTCGCCGCGGTGATGATCGAGGACCAGCAGGCGCCCAAGCGCTGCGGCCATGTCGGAGGCAAGCAGGTGGTCGGACGGGCCGAGGCCGTGGCGCGCATTCGCGCGGCCGTGGCGGCGCGAGAGGCGGGCGACGACATCCTGATCCTGGCCCGCACCGATGCCCGCACGACCCACGGTCTCGACGAGGCCATCGCCCGCGCCCGCGCCTTCGCCGAAGCCGGTGCCGACATCCTGTTCGTCGAGGCTCCCGAGAGCGAGGACGAGATGCGCCGAATCTGCACTGATGCGCCGGGCATCCACATGGCCAACATGCTGGAAGGCGGCCGCACGCCCCTCCTGCCCCCTGCACGGCTCGAGGCGCTGGGCTTCGCCATCGCCGCCTATCCGCTGACGCTGCTGTCGGCGGCAATGAAGGCGATGCTCCGGGCGCTCGAGGGGCTGAAGGCCGGTGCCGTGCCGGACGATCTGCTCATGGACTTCGCCGAGATCCGCCGGCGGATCGGGTTCGATGCCTGGCTGGCGGCACAGGCCCGGCATGCCGGCAAGGAAAACGAAGAGGAACGCACCTGATGCGACGGCCCGCGGCCCTTCGCGGCTGCTCCGACCGGGCCGACAGGCCGCGATGAACCGCCCCGCCCCGCACGGCTTTCCCTGCCCCGCTCCGCAATCGGCGTCCCTGCCCGCAAGGGCCGGCCGCACCCGCCGCATCAGCCGCCCGTGTCGATCTCGACGCCGAGGGCACGGGCGACGGTGAAGATGTCCTTGTCGCCGCGGCCGCACATGTTCATCACGATGATGTCGTCGCGTGTCATTTCGGGGGCGATCTTCATCACATGGGCCAGGGCATGGCTCGGCTCGAGCGCCGGGATGATGCCTTCGGTCTCGCAGGAGAAGCGGAAGGCCGCCAGCGCCTCCTCGTCGGTAATGGCGACATATTCGGCCCGTCCCGTGTCATGCAGCCAGGCATGTTCGGGGCCGATGCCGGGATAGTCGAGCCCGGCCGAGATCGAATGCCCTTCGAGGATCTGCCCATCCGCATCCTGAAGAAGATAGGTGCGGTTGCCATGCAGCACGCCCGGCCGGCCGCCGGTGAGCGAAGCGCAATGCTGCATGCGCTCGTCCACCCCCTTGCCGCCGGCTTCGACACCGATGATCCGAACCTCCTTGTCGTCAAGAAAGGGATGGAACAGCCCCATCGCGTTCGACCCGCCGCCGATCGCCGCCACCAGCACGTCGGGCAGCCGCCCCTCGGCCGCGAGAATCTGCTCGCGCGCCTCCTTGCCGATGATCGACTGGAAATCGCGCACCATCGCCGGATAGGGGTGCGGCCCGGCGACGGTGCCGATGCAATAGAAGGTGGTCTCGACATTGGTCACCCAGTCGCGCAGCGCGTCGTTCATCGCGTCCTTGAGCGTGCCGCGCCCGGATGTGACCGGCACCACCTCGGCCCCCAGAAGGCGCATGCGGAAGACGTTGGGCGCCTGCCGCGCGACATCGGTCGCCCCCATGTAGACGACGCATTCGAGGCCGAATCGGGCGCAGACGGTGGCCGTCGCCACGCCGTGCTGGCCGGCGCCGGTCTCGGCGATGATGCGTTTCTTGCCCATGCGCCGCGCCAGCAGGATCTGCCCGAGCACGTTGTTGATCTTGTGGGCGCCGGTATGGTTGAGTTCGTCGCGCTTGAGATAGATCTTCGCCCCGCCGAGACGCTCGGTCATGCGCTCGGCGAAATAGAGCGGCGAAGGCCGGCCGACATAGTGTTTCCACAGATCGTCCATCTCGGCCCAGAAGGCCGGATCGTGCCGGGCCTTCTCGTATTCGGCCTCGAGTTCGAGAATGAGCGGCATCAGCGTCTCGGAAACGAACCGGCCGCCATAGATGCCGAAGCGGCCGTTCTCGTCCGGTCCGCCGAGGAAGGAATTGATCAGCTCTTCAGCCATGTCGCACGCTCTTTCCACCCTGTGCCGCCTCGATGAAGGCGGCCATGCGTTCCTTGTCCTTGATTCCGGGGGCGGATTCCACCCCTGATGACACGTCCACCTGCCGTGCCCCCGTCAGTCGCACCGCTTCGGCGACATTGCCGGGGGTCAGCCCGCCGGCAAGCATCCACGGCTTCTTCCACCGCCGGCCGGCGATCAGCCGCCAGTCGAAGGGCACGCCGTGCCCTCCCGGCATCCGTGCCCCCTCGGGGGGGCGGGCATCGACCAGCACCATGTCGGCCACCGCTTCATGGGCGTCGAGCGCCGGCAGATCGGCGGCGTCGCCCACCCCTGCCGCCTTCATCACCGGCAGCCCCAGGCGGCGGCGGATCTCGGCGACGCGCGGCGGCGTCTCACGACCGTGAAGCTGGACGATGTCGGCCGGCAGCACGGCGGCCACCTGATCGAGCAGGGCATCGTCGGGATCGACCAGCAGGATCACCCGGGCGACGCCCGGCGGCACCTCGAGCATCAGCGCCCGCGCCGCATCGAGCGTGACATGGCGCGGCGAACGGGGAAAATGGACGAAGCCGACATAGCGCGCGCCGGCGGCGACCGCAGCGGCCACGTCCTCGGTCCGGGTGAGGCCGCAGATCTTGACCTGCACCCCGCCGCCGGGGCGGTCGGTCGCCCGGGGGTCGGTGTAGAGGCGCGCCCCCATCGCCCTACTCGATCAGCGCCAGCACATCGTGCTGCTTGCGCTCCTCGGCCTTGCGCGTCTCGAGTTCGCGGGCGAGCCGCTCGGCCTCGCGGCGCTTGCGGGCGGCCTCGGCCCGGTAGCGATATTCCCGCATCCATTCCCACAGGAAACCGATCAGCAGGCCGAAGACGATCCCGAGGAACACCACGAGGAAAAGGGGCATTTCCCACCGGAGGGAAAGGCCGAAGACCTGCTCGAGGCTCTCGGGCAGGAGCGATACCACCACCGGGGAGCGATTGGCCAGGGCGAAGGTGACGAGAAGAACGGCGATGACGGCGAGGAAGGCAAGACGGATGATGCGCATGTTTCACCCCTGACGAAGAGCGGAAAGAGCGGCGCGCAAGCCCGGCAGGGCGATCAGCCGGCGCGGTTGAGGCGCTCGCGCAACTGCTTGCCGGCCTTGAAGAAGGGCACATGCTTGGGCGGCACCTCGACCGGCTCGCCCGTGCGCGGATTGCGGCCGATGCGCCCGTCGCGTTTCTTGACCGAAAAGGCCCCGAAACCGCGCAGCTCGACGCGCTGCCCGTTGGCAAGAGCGGTGACGATCTCCTCGAAGATGGTGTTCACCAGCCGCTCGACATCCTTCTGGTAGAGATGGGGGTTCTCGTCGGCAATGATCTGGATGAGTTCGGAACGGATCATGTCAACCTCTTCGCGCATCCCGGCTTGCGGGAAAACTTTGCCGCAATTTCGGCCGCCGGGAAAGCCCCAAGAAACGAAAGACCGGAATTTGCGCGTCTTTTCCCCGATCCCGGACAATGGCGCAACCGACAGGCCGCCACCGCGGCCGGATCGGCTCGACCACGGAAGCGGACAGGGAAAGGGGCGGCCGGAGCCGCCCCTTCGATCGGCGAGGGCCGGGCCCTCACTCCTTGTTCCCTTCGCCCCCGTCGCCGAGCTTGTCCTTGAGGACGGCGCCGAGGATCTCGCCGAGCGAGGCCCCGGAGGCGGAAGAGCCATACTGTTCGACGGCCTCCTTCTCCTCGGCGATCTCGCGGGCCTTGATCGACAGGCCGAGGCGGCGATTGGCGCGGTCGATATTGGTGACCGCGGCATCGACCTTGTCGCCGACCTGGAAGCGCTCGGGGCGCTGCTCGGAGCGGTCGCGCGAGAGATCGGAGCGGCGGATGAACGACTTGATGCCGTTGTATTCCACCTCGATGCCGCCATCCTCGATCGCGGTCACGGTCACGGTCACCACGTCGCCACGCTTGAGCCCCTTGACCGCATCGGCGAAGGGATCCCCCTCGAGCGCCTTGATCGACAGCGAGATCCGTTCACGCGCGGGATCGACCTCGGTGACCACGGCGCGGACGACATCCCCCTTCTTGAACTTCCTGATGGCTTCCTCGCCACGCTCGTTCCAGGAAATGTCGGAAAGGTGCACCATGCCGTCGATCTCGCCCGGCAGGCCGATGAAGAGGCCGAACTCGGTGATGTTCTTGACCTCGCCCTCGACCTCGGTGCCCGGCGGATACTTCTCGGCGAACTCCTCCCACGGATTCTTCTGCACCTGCTTGAGGCCGAGGGAGATACGCCGCTTCACCGGGTCGATGTCGAGAATCTTCACGTCCACTTCCTGGGAAGTCGAGACGATCTTGCCCGGATGGACGTTCTTCTTGGTCCAGCTCATTTCCGAGACGTGCACCAGCCCCTCGATCCCCGGCTCGAGTTCCACGAAGGCCCCGTAATCGGTGATGTTGGTCACGCGGCCCTTGTGGATGGTGCCGACCTGATATTTCTCGGTCACCTTCTCCCACGGGTCTTCCTGCAGCTGCTTGAGGCCGAGGGAGACGCGATGGGTCTGCGGATTGATCTTGATGATCTGGACCTTGATCGTGTCGCCGATATTGACGATCTCGGACGGGTGGTTGACCCGGCGCCACGCCATGTCGGTGACGTGGAGCAGCCCGTCGAGCCCGCCCAGATCGACGAAGGCGCCGTAATCGGTGATGTTCTTGACCACGCCCTCGACCACGTCGCCCTCCTTCAGGCGGGCGATGAGCTCGGCCCGCTCGGCGGCGCGGCTCTCCTCCAGAATGGCGCGGCGCGAGACGACGATGTTGCCGCGGCGGCGGTCCATCTTGAGAATCTGGAACGGCTGCTTGATGCCCATGAGCGCCGAGGCGTCACGCACCGGCCGCACATCGACCTGGCTGCCCGGCAGGAAGGCAACGGCGCCGCCGAGATCGACGGTGAAGCCGCCCTTGACCCGGCCGAAGATCGCGCCCTCGACCCGCTCGCCCTTCTCGTAGGCCTTCTCGAGCCGGTCCCACGCCTCCTCGCGGCGGGCCTTGTCGCGCGAGAGCACCGCCTCACCACGGGCATTCTCGACACGCTCGAGATAGACCTCGACCTCGTCGCCCACCTCGAGCTCGGGCTCCTCGCCCGGCGCCGCGAATTCCTTGAGGGGCACCCGGCCTTCCATCTTGTAGCCGATGTCGATCACCGCGTGATCCTTCTCGATCGCGATGACCTTGCCCTTGACGACGGTTCCCTCCTTGGGAACGTCATATTCGAAGCTTTCGTTGAGGAGGGCTTCGAATTCCTCCTTGAGATCGGTTTCAGACATTCAGCTCACTTCCTTTGCATCGTCTATTCCGGCCAGGCGGTTGTCTCCGCCGGTCTTGCGGCTTCCCGGTCGCGGACCGCGGGCTGGCGCCTTCGGCCCCGGAGAGGCAACGGTGAAAACGATCAGGGCCGGTTCAGCCCCGACCCTGCCCGATCTTCGCCTCGACATGTCCTGCCGCCGCTTCGACGGCCGCCTCTATAGAGAGTTTGCTCGTGTCGAGCAAGAGCGCATCGGGCGCCGGCCGGAGCGGCGCTGCGGACCGGGCCGCATCGCGGGCATCGCGCGCGCGCAGATCGGCGAGCACCTCCTCGAAGGACACCTCCTCGCCGCGGGCGCGCAACTCCTCGTGGCGGCGACGGGCGCGGATCACGTCTTCGGCGGTGACGAACAGCTTGACCTCGGCTTCTGGGCAGATGACCGTTCCGATGTCGCGCCCGTCGAGAACGGCCCCTCCTTCCCGGCGGGCGAAGCGGCGCTGGAAGTCGAGGAGGGCCGCCCGCACCGCCGGAATGGCCGCCACCTCCGAAGCCCGGCGCCCCACCGCCTCGCTGCGCAGGTCGGGACGGGCGAGATCGGCCTCGGTCAGCCTTTCGGCCGCCGTCACCGGGTCCTCCCCCGCGAGCGCCCGGGCGGCCACGGCGCGATAGAGCAGCCCGGTGTCGAGATGGGCGAGGCCGAAGCGCTCGGCCAGCGCCCGGGCGATGGTGCCCTTTCCCGAGGCCGCCGGCCCGTCGATCGCCACCGTGAAGATGCGTCCCTTCATGAAGGCTCTCCCTCCCGCCGCCGCTTCCACCACACGAGGCCGAGCGCGAGGAGGGCGAAGCCGAGCGCCGCGAACTTGATGCGCGTGGCCAGAGCGGCACGAATGACGGTCGCGTTATCGGGCAGATTCGGCCACCCCCGGATCATGCTGTCGATCAGCACGTTCTCGCTCAGATCGGCCAGGCCGTAGATCACCGCGAGGACGGCACCGGCCAGTGCCGCCCCACCCCGCCCGCCCAGACAACGGAACAGGGCGGCAAGCCCCAGCGCGAGGAGCGGCGGGAAGAGATAGTCGAGCCAGCGGAAGGGCCCGACGGCATGGAGCACCGCCGGCCTGTCGAGGCGGGCGAAATAGGCGGCAACATCGTCCGGCCCGTAGCCCGTCAGGGCCAGATCCAGCGCCGGTGGCGCCCCTTCCGGTGCGAACAGGAACAGCGCGCAGATCATGGCGACATAGACGACGGCGGCGGCAAGCAGCAGCGTCCGCGCGGTGGCGCAGGCTCCGACGCCCCCGGGGCCTGCGGCCCCGATCCCAAGCTCCCTCGGCTTCATGCGGCCCTCCTCGTTCCCTATCTTCTCATCCGGCCACGCCACGAAGCCCCGTCCCCGGACAAGCGAAAGGCGTGGTCACCCTGCCTCTTCCGCCGACCCTGCCACCCCGGAAGCCAATCCCGCCATCAGCTCGAAGAAGCCGGGAAAAGAGGTGGCCACGGGGCGGACATCGTCGATCGTCACCGGCTCGGCGGCGGCCATGGCGAGGCAGGCGAAGCTCATGGCGATGCGGTGGTCGAGCCGGCTGGCGATGGTGGCGCCTCCCCGCACCCCTTCGGGGCTCCGCCCGTGGACGACGAGAAAATCCTCGCCCTCCTTGACCGGCACGCCCACCGCCTCGAGGCCGCGGGCCATCGCATCGATCCGGTCGGTTTCCTTGACCCGCAGCTCGCCGATGCCGCGCATCACCGTCGGGCCTTCGGCAAAGGCGGCAAGGGCGGCGAGGATCGGGTATTCGTCGATCATCGCCGGAGCGCGCTCGGGCGGCACCTCGATGCCCCGAAGCGCGCCGGTGTGGCGCACATGGATGTCGGCCACCGGCTCGCCCCCCTCCTCGCGCAGCTTCCCGAAGCGGATGTCGGCTCCCATCTCGCCGAGCGTCTCGAAGAAGCCGGCCCGCGTCGGGTTGATGCCGACGCCGGGCACGACGATCTCCGAACCCGGTATCATCAGCGCCGCCGCCACCGGGAAGGCGGCGGAGGAAGGATCGCGCGGCACGGCGATGCGCTGCCCGACGAGCTCCGGCTGGCCGGCAAGGCGGATCACCCGCCCCTCCGCGCTCTCCTCGATGGCGAGATCGGCGCCGAACCCGGCCAGCATCCGCTCGGTATGGTCGCGCGTCGGCACCGGTTCGATCACCACCGTCTCGCCCGGAGCGGCAAGACCGGCCAGAAGCACCGCCGACTTCACCTGCGCCGACGCCACCGGCAGGGTGTAACGCACCGGCACCGGCTCGGCCGCGCCCACCACCGTCATCGGCAGCCGCCCGCCTTCGCGGCCGAAGGCACGGGCCCCGAAGAGCGCGAGCGGCTCCGTCACCCGTCCCATCGGCCGGCTGCGGAGCGAGGCGTCGCCGGTGAAGGTGGCGGTGATCGGCGTGGTCGCCATCGCCCCCATGACCAGGCGCACGCCGGTGCCCGAATTGCCGCAATCGATCACGTCCGCAGGCTCGGCGAAGCCGCCAACCCCCACTCCCGTCACCCGCCATTCGCCGGCACCGAGCCGCTCGACACGGGCCCCGAAGGCCGCCATGGCCCGGGCGGTGTCGCGCACATCGTCGCCTTCTAGAAGTCCGCTGATCCGCGTCTCGCCAACCGCGAGCGCCCCGAGGATCAGCGCCCGGT
Source organism: Albidovulum sp. (assembly GCA_026989275.1). GTDB lineage: Bacteria > Pseudomonadota > Alphaproteobacteria > Rhodobacterales > Rhodobacteraceae > WFPA01. Next base: position 76,260 of record JALSJQ010000013.1, on the reverse strand, counting down.
GCGAGATCGACTTGTCCCCCGGCACCTCGGCCGTGCCCCCGAGAGGGGCGCTCCGACCGATGGTCCGGGGAACGGGCCTGCCCGCATCACGTCTCATCCGCTCTCTCCTTCACGTCCTTCGCACCGCGCCTGACGAAAGTGAGATAATGCGGGGTGCGGCCCTCGCGCAGGGCCTTCTGCTCGTATCGGGTGGAAATCCAGTCCGGCCAGGGAAGGCGCCAATCCTCCGGGCCTTCGGCGAGCCAGTCGAAATCGTCGCGCCGGATCCACACTTCCTCGAGCGTCTGGCGCACATAGTCGCCGATATCGGTCGCGACGCGAAAGACCGCCCCCGGCTTCAGCACCCGCGCCAGCGGATCGAGAAATTCGGGATTGACGAAACGACGCTTGTGATGACGCCGCTTCGGCCACGGGTCGGGATAGAGCAGGAAGGCCCGATCGATCGAGGCATCGGGCAGCACGTCGAAAAGGTCGCGCACATCCCCGGGCCAGACCCTGACATTCCCCACCCCGGCGGTGCGAATCTTGCCGATCAGCATGGCGACGCCGTTGATGAAGGGCTCGCAGCCGACAATGCCGACCCCGGGGTTGCGCAGCGCCTGATGAACCATGTGTTCTCCGCCGCCGAAGCCGATCTCGAGCCAGACCGGGCGGTCGTCGCCGAACCAGCGTGCCGGATCGACCGGCCGGCGCCCGGGATTCTCCTCGAAGCCGACGCCCGGCGGTGCGAGATGGGCAAGGTCGGCAAGATAGCGCTTCTGGCTCGGCCGCAGCCGCTTGCCCGCGCGCCGACCGTAGAAATTGCGCCGCGGGCGCTCGGAAGCCGCCTCCCCCGCCGGCTCAGCCGCAGCGCGGTCTTCCTCGCGCGCCTTCCCGGCCGCCGGATCCGACGGAGCGGTCCTGTCGTCGCCCGCCGTGCGGCTCCTGCCCGGCACCGCTCCGGGCGACAACTTCTCCGCATCCGCCTCGCTCATGCGCTCCTCCGTGAGGGCGCCCCCTCCAAGCCCGGCACTTCGGATCTGCCCCGCAGGCGCTCCTGCCGCATCCCTCTCGGCGCTCTCCCGGCGGGGCGCGGTGCTTCAGCCGACCTCGCGGGCGATGGCGTCGGCAAGGTCGGTCCTTTCCCAGGAGAAACCGCCCTCGGCATCGGGCACCCGCCCGAAATGCCCATAGGCGGCGGTGCGCTGATAGATCGGACGCGCAAGGCCGAGATGCTCGCGAATCCCCCGCGGGGTGAGGTCCATCACCTTGCCCAGCACCTTCTCGATCGCGGATTCCGCCACCTTGCCGGTGCCGTGCGTATCGACATAGATCGACAGCGGACGGGCCACGCCGATGGCATAGCTCAGCTGGATGGTGCAGCGATCGGCCAGCCCCGCGGCGACGACATTCTTCGCCAGGTAACGCGCAGCATAGGCCGCGGAGCGATCGACCTTGGTCGGGTCCTTGCCCGAGAAGGCGCCGCCGCCGTGGGGCGCCGCACCGCCATAGGTATCGACGATGATCTTGCGCCCCGTGAGCCCGGCATCGCCGTCGGGGCCGCCGATGACGAACTTGCCCGTAGGATTGACCCACCAGCGGGTCGTCTTGCTCAGCCAGCCCTCGGGCAGCACCTCGGCAACGAAGGGGGCGATGATCTCGCGCATCTGGTCCGAGGTGAGATCCTCGTCGAGATGCTGGGTGGAGACGACGATGGTTTCGACACCCACCGGTTCGCCATCGACATAGCGGATGGTGAGCTGGCTCTTGGCATCGGGGCCGAGCATGGGCGCCTCGCCCGACTTGCGCGCTTCCGCCAGCCGGCGCAGGATCGCATGGGCATAGAGGATCGGGGCCGGCATCAGCTCCGGGGTCTCGTTGACGGCATAGCCGAACATGATCCCCTGATCCCCCGCCCCTTCCATGGCGCCGCCGGCGTCGGCCGCGGCATCGACGCCCTGGGCGATGTCGCTCGACTGCTCGTGCAGGTAGTTCTGCACCTCCATGGTCCGCCAGTGGAAACCGGGCTGCTCGTAGCCGATGTCGCGGACGCATTCGCGGGCGATCTCCTCGATCCGTTCCATCACCGAACGGGGCCCGCGCACTTCGCCGCCGATCACCACCCGGTCGGTGGTGGCGAAGGTCTCGCAGGCGACCCGCGCGGCGGGGTCCTCGGCGAGAAAGGCGTCGAGCACGGCATCGGAAATGCGGTCGCAGACCTTGTCGGGGTGGCCTTCCGAGACCGACTCCGAGGTGAACAGGTAATCCTTGCGGGACATGGGGGGCAGTGCTCCGTTGAATGACGCCGCCACGCCAGGAAGCCGTTGTGGCGGCCAGTGGGATAGGGAGTTAACGGCCCTTGGCCTCGAGGTCAACGGGCTTTCCCCGGGGGCGCGTCCGTTTGCGCCTCCGCAGCACGGCGACGGCTAGGAGCGGGAGCAGGATCGCCGGGACCGGCCAGTCTCCGATCCGGGCATAGGGCGGCGGGGCAAGGGCCGCCGGCAGGGCAGCGTCGAGAAAACCGCTCCTGCCGAGGGGCAGGACGGACCGCAACCGACCTGCCGGGTCGATCACGGCGGAAACCCCGGTATTGGCCACCCGCACCACCGGCAGCCCGCTCTCGATGGCGCGGAAACGGATCTGGTCGAGATGCTGGAAGGGGCCCGATCGGGTGCCGAACCAGGCGTCGTTCGTGATCTGGAGAACGAAGCGGGCATGCCCGGCGCCGCGCCGTACCTCGACGGGGAAGATCGCCTCGTAGCAGATGAGCGGCACCGCGCGGCCGATGGCGAGGGGAAGCGGCCCCGGCCGCCTTCCGGGAGAGAAGCCGGCCCCGTCCCCGGCGGCAAGACCACGGATGCCGAACGCGCCGAGAAGGTCGCCGAGCGGCACATACTCGCCGAAGGGCACGAGCCGGCGCTTGTCGTAGAGGGCGCGGATGGTGCCGTCCGCCGTCATCACCGCCATGGTGTTGTAGAGCCGCCGGCCTTCCCGTCGTCGCACGCCGAAGACGAGTTCCGCACCCCGCGGCAGGGCGGAGGCCATCGCCTCGAGGATCACCCCGGCCCGTCCGAGAAGCGGCGCGACGGCGGTTTCGGGCCAGATGACGAGGGCGGGCGCGGCTCCGGCCGCAGGCGGCGCGGCGGTCGCCTTCAGCATCCGTTCGAGAAAGACCGGCACACGGACAGGATCCCATTTCTCGTCCTGCGGCGCATCGGGCTGGACGAGGCGGACGACCGGCCCCGGCGCCGCCCTCCCCCCAAGACGCATCGCCCGGTCGTTCCCCCACAGCCACGCCCCGCCGAGAAGGGCGGCAAGCGCCACGGCAAGGCCCAGCCCGCCAGCGTCCGGCCGCAGCCGCAGAAGGACCGCGGCAAGGAGAAACAGCGCCGCCGTCAGGCCGTAGGGGCCGACGAGGGCGGCAAGCTGGGCGAAGGGCGTTTCCGTCAGCGCATAGGCCGGCAGCGCCCAGGGAAAGCCATCGAGAAGGTGGCCGCGAAGAAACTCTCCCAGCGCAAGCGCCGCGGCAAGCGGCACCGCCCCGGGCCGCGGCAGGAACCGCCACAGGAGCCCCACCGGCACGGCCCACAGAAGCGCCAGCCCCGCAGCCATCGCCAGCCAGGCCAGAACGCCCAGAGGACCGGCCAGCGCGCCGAGTCCGGGTTCGAAGGCGAAGGGGGCGCGAATCCATTCGAGAGCGGCAAGGAAATGGCCGAAACCGGCGAGGAAGGCCGAGAGTGCCGCCGCCCTGCCGCTCCATGCCCGATCGAGAGCGGGAAGCAGGAGAAGAAGCCCGCCCAGAAGGAGGAGCGGCGCGTGCAGCGGCGCCTGGGCCAGCCCCGCCGCCGCCCCGCCGGCAAGGGCAAGAAGGAGGAGCGGAAGGCGCCGCTCCCGCCCCGTGTGCCGCAGCTTTCCGCCCCGCTTCTCGTGCACCCCGCCCGTCATCCGGCCCCCTTTCTGTCGCAACACCCCCCTCACGCCCGAAAGACCGGCGCCCGCTCCTGTCCTATGACTTCCGGCAGGCGGAACCGGAAGCCACACGAGCCGGCAGCCTCGGCGGAAAGGTCCGGCCCTCTGCCCTCACGATTCCCCATCCCCGGCGGCGCACCGTTCGAGCCGCTGCCGCTCAGGCGGAAGCGGCCGCGGCGGCGTGCGGACCGGCAAGGCGCAGCCGGAGCTTGCGGATCCGCCGCGGATCGGCATCGACGATCTCGAACTCGTGGCCCGCCGGGTGACGGATCACCTCGCCGCGGGCCGGCACCCTCCCCGCCAGAACGAAGACGAGCCCGCCGAAGGTATCAACATCTTCGGCCCGGCTTTCCTCGGTCTCGAGATCGAGCCCGGTGCTCGCGCGAAAATCGTCGAGCTCGGCGGTGGCGTTGACGATCCAGCTCCGCTCTCCCTCGCGGCACCAGGGCAACTCTTCCTCGATGTCGTGCTCGTCCTCGATCTCGCCGATCACCGTCTCCACCAGATCCTCGAGGGTGACGAGCCCGTCCACTCCGCCGTATTCGTCGATCACGAGGGCCATGTGGGTGCGTTCGGTCTTCATCCTCTGAAGCAGCATACCGACCGGCATCGAGGGCGGCACATAGATCAGCGGGCGCAGAAGGCGCTTCAGCTCGAAGGGCTTGCGGGTGCGGGTGAAGCCGTATTCGAGAGCGAGATCCTTGAGGTGGACCAGGCCGCAGGGCTCGTCGAGCGAGCCGTGATAGACCGGCAGGCGCGAAAACTTGGTGCGGCGAAACACATCGACCAGATCCTCGAGACAGACATCGTCCTCGACGGCGACGATCTCGGCACGGGGGATGGCGATGTCGCCCACGGGCTCCCCGAAGAGGCCGGCCAGGGTCGGCTCGCCGCCCCGGCCACCCGTCGCCTCGTCCGCGGACGAGGCCGGGGCAAGACCGACAAGGGCAAGCAGACGACGCCAGAAACCGCCCGCTGCGGGAACCCTTTCGGACCGGGAAGCGGGCGATGGCGGATCGGCCTCCCCTTCGAGAGGAGCGGATGAAAGCGCGGCGCGTCCCTCGCCGCCGTCGATCTGGCCGGGGTTGTTCACGGTCGTGCTGCGCGTTCCTGACATGGATTCGGATTTCTTCATCGTTCAAGGGATTCTTCCCGGGCACGAGCGACGGGCGGCAAGCCGCCCCCCACGCCGGAGGTGCGGTTCCTCGCCGGACGGGGCGCCTCCTTTCTCATCGGCCGCCCTCTCCCCCTCGCGACGCCGGTTCGGCCCCGGAGGCGGCATAAGGGTCGGGAATGCCGAGCCGGGCGAGGATGCGCCGCTCGAGCCCTTCCATCCGCTCGGCGTCGGCCTTGGTTTCGTGGTCATATCCGAGAAGATGGAGAAGGCCGTGGATGACGAGATGCCGCAGATGGTCCGCCACCGGCTTGCCCGCCGCCTCCGCCTCGCGCAGCACGGTTTTCCGGGCGATGGCCAGATCCCCGAGAAAGAGCCGCTCCCCTTCCCTCTCTCCCGCCGCCAAGAGTTCTTCCGCTCCCGGCAGACGCGGCCTCCCGCCCGGATGCGCCGGCGCACGATCGACCGCGGGCCAGGACAGCACGTTGGTCGGGCGGTCCTTGCCACGGAACCGGGCGTTGAGGGCGCGAATGGCCTCATCGTCGGTGGCCATCAGGTTGAAGGTGACGGCCCGTGCCGGCAGGCCGAGCACGTCGAACGCCGCTTCGGCCGCCTCGCGAACAAATGCCGCCAGAGGGATCCTCCGCCAGCCCGGATCGTCAAGGACGATCACCACCGGCCCGGCAAGGATCTCCCCGTCCTCGTCGGCATCCACACCGGCCACGCGTGCGTTTTCGTCGCCCGACGGAGAACCCGACCCGTCGGCATCCGTCATTTCGCCGGACAGAGCGGCCGCAGGGCCCTGTTGCGTGTCAGCCATCGCCCGCCTCGCCGGTTTCGCTCGATCCGGTCGATGCGTCCTGCGCCGCCGCCGGCACGGCCTCCGCATGCCGGGCGGCTGCCGACCGCCGGGCGGCGGCGTCGCGCTCCCAGGCGTCGATGATGCGGGCGACGAGCGGATGACGCACCACGTCCTCCCCCGAGAAGCGGCTGAAGGCCACCCCCTCGACCCCCTTCAGGATCCGTTCGGCCGCCACCAGCCCCGACGCCACACCGCGCGGCAGGTCGATCTGCGACGGATCGCCGGTGATCGCCATGCGCGCGCCACGGCCCAGACGCGTGAGAAACATCTTCATCTGCATCGCCGTGGCGTTTTGGGCCTCGTCGAGCACCACGAAGGCATCGGCCAGGGTGCGGCCGCGCATGAAGGCCAGGGGGGCGATCTCGATGCGCTTCTCCTCCATCAGCCGGCCGAGCTGCCGGGCGGGGATGAAGTCGTGAAGCGCGTCATAGAGCGGCTGCATGTAGGGATCGACCTTTTCCTTCATGTCGCCCGGCAGGAAGCCGAGCCGTTCGCCGGCCTCGACGGCGGGCCGCGAAAGGATGATGCGATCGACCCGGCCTTCGTTGAACAGGGCGACGGCGGCAGCGACGGCAAGATAGGTCTTGCCGGTGCCGGCCGGCCCGAGGCCGAAGACCAGCTCGTGGGTGAGAAGCTTCGTGATGTAGTCCTTCTGGGCCGGGGTCCGGGGCTCGATCACCTTCCTGCGCGTGCGCAGCTCGACCGGCCCGTTTCCGGCACCGGCACCACCCCCGGCAGCCGTTCGATCGAAATCGACCTCATGGAAACGCATCGCTCCGGGACCGGTGGCCAGCCGCAGCGCCGCTTCGACCTCGTTCTCGCCGACGGGCCGCCCCTCCTCGAGCCGCTCATACAGCCTGCCGAGCGTCTCCGCCGCGATCCCGACCTCCTCGCGCGGCCCGTGAAGCACGAGGCTGTTGCCTCGGCGCATCACATGGATGCCGAGGGTGGCCTCGATCCGCGAGAGATGGCTGTCGAACCCGCCGCACAGATCGATCAGAAGCCGATTGTCGGGAAATTCGAGATGTTCGGTTCTGGCCTCGTCGGGCTGCCCGCCGCGGCTGCCGGCCTTGTTCAGCAATGTCGTCGTTCCTGCTCTGGTCCTTCGTGACATCGAAAAGAGAATCATGCCGGCCATCGTGCCGGCCTCATGCCGATCTTCCCCCGCCCCGGCGCTCGAGGCAAGGTGGCATGGCGCACCGGGCAGCACCTTGCCCGTTCACGGATGGCGCGCCCGTACCTTTCCTCATGGACCGATCCTCATGGACGGATCGCCCTGCCCTTCGGAAATCTGGGCATGACGCCGCTTCCCTGCAAGGCGGGCATCATCGCGTCCGGGATCACTTTCCGGCGAGCGGACGGGCTTTCCCCGGCAAGAAGCCTCCGGGAGGAGACGCCCGATCCGCCGCGCCGCATGTCGCTACCGTCGCGGCGGCACATAATCCGGAATGCCGGGGGTCGCGCTCTGGTAATTGCCGATCACGGTTCCCGGCGGAAAACGCCGGTCGCAGACCGGCAGGCCCGATTTCGGATCGAAACGCCGCCCGGCATAGCCTTCGACACCGTCATCGAGCATCCAGGCCTGGCAGCCGTCGGGGTCATAGACGATCGCCCCCTCGCCATTCGCGATCGAGGCCGTGTCGTCGCGGGTGTCATAATTGGTGGCGATCACCGTGTTCGGATCGCCGGTGTATTTCACCGTTTCCTCGATGCACCCAGAAAGGGCCGCCGCGATCAGGAAGAAGGCCGTTTGTGCAAGATGTCTTTTCATGTCGTTCACCACCGATAGCAGACCACTTCCACACGGCGGTTGCGCCGCATGCCCTCGGGTGTCGCATTGGAGGCGACCGGCCTGCGTTCGCCGAACCCCTGCACCCGCTCGACGACCGCCCCGACCGACCGGGCCACCCGGGCCACCGCCTCGGCGCGTCTTTGCGACAGCCGCATGTTGTATTCGTCCGAGGCGCGGCTGTCGGTGTGGCCATAGATGGCGTAGCCGAACGCCCCGGCCTTGCGGAAGAATTCCTCGAGCCGACGGCGCTGCGCGGCCTTGAGCCGGGCGCTGTCGGTATCGAAAAGAACATCGGTGTTCTCGACGAGGCAGGTGTTCTTCTTCAGGCAGACCGGGCGGCCGGTCTTCGGATCGACCCGGTCGATCATGTAGCCCTCGAATCCGCCATCGGCCCACCAGTGCATGCAGCCGTCGCGATCGACCCATAGCCCCCAGATCACCTTGCCGGCAGGCCGGGGCGCATTCTGGGGGGCGTTCCCCGCCATGGCCGTGCCGCCCAAGAGCAGGCCGGTCATGACGATCGTCATCCATGTCAGAAACCGTTTCAACATTTCGCCCCCATTCTTCCTCTCGGCGACGCCGGCCGCGTATCGGCAATGCCCCTCACGCCCGCCCCAGGCCCGGATCGAGCATCAAGGCACCCGACCTTCTCACGCCGCCAACTCGCAAATACGCATTTGCAATCAATTTACCTCTTTCGCGTCATTTTACAAAACAAAAAGCGCCATATCTGGCGGCATTCGGGACACAATCCCCCAGATTTGGAACAACCCTTTCGCTTCAGGCAACGATCGCTGTGCCTACAGGCGGCAGCCCGCCGCATCAGGCGACGAGGCGACCGGCGAGGGAATGGGATTCGCTGCGGGTGATCTCGACCTCGACGATCTCCCCCATCAGCGCGGCCGGCGCCTCGACATGCACCGCATGGAGATATTCCGAACGGCCGACGAGCTGGCCCGCGAGCCGGCCCGGCCGCTCGAACAGAACCTTCACCCGCCGGCCGACCATCGCCTCCTGGGCCCGGCGCTGCTGCTCGGCAAGAACGGCCTGAAGCGCGGCGAGCCGCTCGGCCTTGACCGCTTCGGGAACCTGCTCGCGGCCTGCGGCCGGCGTACCGGGACGCGGCGAATACTTGAAGGAGAATGCCTGTCCGTATCCGACCTTCTCGACCAGCGCCATCGTGGCGGCGAAATCCGCGTCGCTCTCCCCGGGGAAACCGACGATGAAATCCCCCGACATCAGCATGTCGGGCCGGGCCGCGCGAATACGCTCGACGAGCCGCAGATAGTCGTCGGCGCTGTGGCGACGGTTCATCGCCCGCAGAATCCGGTCCGACCCCGACTGCACCGGCAGATGGAGATAGGGCATGAGCTTGTCACAGTCGCGATGCGCGGCAATGAGATCGTCGCTCATGTCGTTCGGGTGCGAGGTGGTATAGCGGATGCGGTCGAGCCCGTCGATCTCGGCCAGAGCCAGCACCAGCCGTGCGAGCGACCAGTCGCGCCCGTTGGGACCCGCCCCGTGATAGGCGTTGACGTTCTGCCCCAGAAGGGTGATCTCGCGCACCCCTTCGGCCACCAGCCGCCGCGCCTCCGCGAGCACCTTCTCCACCGGCCGCGAGAGCTCGGCGCCGCGGGTATAGGGCACGACGCAGAAGGCGCAGAACTTGTCGCACCCCTCCTGCACGGTCAGGAAGGCCGAGACGCGCCGGCCCGCGGGTGTCGCGGCAGGCAGATGGTCGAACTTGTCCTCGGCGGGAAACTCGGTCTCGACCACCTTCTCTCCCGCCTCGGCCCGCATCAGGAGCTCGGGCAGCCGATGGTAGGTCTGCGGGCCGACCACCACATCGACCGCCGGCTGGCGCCGGACGATCTCCTCGCCCTCGGCCTGGGCGACACAGCCGGCGACACCGATCTTCAGATCGGGCTTCGCCGCCTTGAGGGGCTTCAGCCGTCCGAGCTCCGAATAGACCTTCTCGGCCGCCTTCTCGCGGATGTGGCAGGTATTGAGGAGGATGAGATCGGCTTCCTCGGGCCGATCGGTCGGCGCATAGCCGCGGGCGGCGAGAGCGCCCAGCATCCGCTCGCTGTCATAGACGTTCATCTGGCAGCCATAGGTGCGGATGAAGACCCTGCGCTCCCGGCGCGGTGCCGTGTCTTCGCGCGCGCCGTCCGCCGCCTTCGGAGCCGCTGCCGGCTGCCGCGCCGTCATTCCGCCGTCTGCCGCCATGTCTCGTGCCTCGTCTGGTGCGTCATGCCCGTGCAGGGCGCCGATCGCGGGGCTGCACACGCCATTCGCCGGCCCGGCCGCCCTGCCCCGGCCTCCTACACCTTTCGGCCCTTGCTGACAATCGGGGCCCCGCCGGCTCCGGCGCGCCCCGGTATCGCCCCCGGAAACCGCGACCCCGCCTTCCTCCCGGTTCTTCCCTTTCTCACCGCCCTGGGCTATCTGCGGCGCGAACGGGGGGCGCCCCGAAGCGCCCGCGGACAGCTTCGAGGAGCCGGGCAATGCATCTCTATCCCGCAATCGATCTCAAGGACGGCCAGTGCGTGCGTCTCTACAAGGGGGAGATGGACAAGGCGACGGTCTTTTCCGACAGCCCTGCCGATCAGGCGCGCGAATTCGTCGCCGCGGGTTGCCGGCGGCTTCATCTCGTCGATCTCAACGGCGCCTTCGCCGGCCGGCCGGTCAATGCCGGGGCTGTCGAGGCAATTCTCGATGCCGTGAACGTGCCGGTGCAGCTCGGCGGGGGCATCCGCGACATGGCCACCATCGAGAACTGGCTCGGCCGCGGCGTGCATCGGGTGATCCTCGGCACCGCCGCCGTCGAGAACCCCGCTCTCGTGCGCGAGGCCGCCCGCGCCTTCCCCGGCCGCATCGCCGTGGGCATCGATGCGCGCGGCGGCAAGGTTGCCACCCGCGGCTGGGCCGAGGAGACCGACATCGACGCCGCCGAACTCGCGCGCCGCTTCGAGGATGCCGGGGTCGCCGCCATCATCTATACCGACATCGACCGCGACGGCGCCCTCCTCGGCCCCAATGTCGCCGCCACCGCCGCGCTCGCGCGCGCCGTCTCCATTCCGGTGATCGCCTCGGGGGGGGTGTCCTCGCTCGACGACCTCGCGGCGCTGCGCGACTGCGGCGCACCGCTCGAAGGCGTGATCTCGGGCCGGGCGCTCTACGACGGCCGCATCGATCTGGCCGCGGCGCTGGCGCTCCTAGAGGACGACGACAAGGCCGGGACGACCCGTTCGCCGGCGCAATGACATCGGCTGCCGCTCTCGCCGGGCTGTTTCTCTCCGCCTTCTGGGCGGCGACGCTCCTGCCGGGCGGATCGGAAGCGGCGCTTCTCGCTCTGCGCGCCACCACCGGCATCGCGCCTCTCGCGCTCCTCATCGCCGCTTCCGCCGGCAACGTGCTCGGCGCGGTGGCGAATTACGTCCTCGGACGCCTTCTCGCCACCCGTCTCGCCCGGCGCGGCGACCGGGGGCGCGTCCCCGAAAGCACCGGGTCACAGCTTTCCTCTCCTCCGATGCCGGCGCCCGGCGCGACGGAGCGGCAAGAGGAGATCGGAGCCGGGCGTTCCTGGCTGGCGCGGCTCGGACCGGCGGCGCTTCTGCTGTCGTGGGTGCCGGTGATCGGCGACCCGATCACCCTGGCCGCCGGTGCGCTGCGGATACCGTTCCCCCTCTTCCTCCTCCTGGTCTCGATCGCCAAGACCGGGCGCTATCTCGCGCTCCTCGGCGGCTGGGCGCTTCTTTCCGCCCCGCCCGGTTGAGCTTTCGCGAAGGACCGCCCATTATGGCCCCGTCCGGGCGCACCGCCCGCAAGGCGGGCGCATATCGCGCATGAGGATGCTGCATGCTCAAGATCCGCGTCATTCCCTGCCTCGACGTGGCCGAAGGCCGGGTCGTCAAGGGAGTCAATTTCGTCGATCTCGTCGATGCCGGCGATCCGGTCGAGGCGGCCCGGGCCTATGACGCCGGCGGGGCCGACGAGCTCACCTTCCTCGACATCAACGCCACCCACGAGAATCGCGGCATCATGCTCGACACGGTCCGCCGCACCGCCGAACAGTGTTTCATGCCGCTGACGGTGGGGGGCGGGGTGCGGACGCTCGAGGACGTGCGCCGGCTGCTGCTTGCCGGGGCCGACAAGGTCAGCTTCAACTCGGCCGCCGTCGCCGACCCCGGCATCGTCTCCCGGGCGGCGGAGAAGTTCGGCAATCAGTGCATCGTCGTCGCCATCGACGCCAAGACGGTGGCGGACGGACGCTGGGAGATCTTCACCCATGGCGGCCGCCGCCCCACCGGCATCGACGCGGTGGCCTTCGCCCGCGAGATGGAGCGACGCGGCGCCGGCGAAATTCTTCTCACCTCGATGGACCGCGACGGCACCCGTCAGGGCTACAACCTGCCGCTGACCCGCGCCATCGCCGATGCGGTGCGGATTCCGGTGATCGCCTCGGGCGGTGTCGGCACGCTCGACCATCTCGTCCAGGGAGTGCGGGAGGGCCATGCGAGCGCCGTGCTCGCGGCCTCGATCTTCCATTTCGGCCACCACACCATTCGCGAGGCCAAGGAACACATGGCCGCCGCCGGGCTGCCGATGCGGCTCGACTGAGCGTTCCTGCCCGGTCGTCCCGCCGGCGACAAGCGGAGGAGAATCCTGCCGACCTCGTCCCCCGGCGGGCGGGCATGTTCCCCAAGCACCCGGCGCAGGCTGCGGCCGAGACCGGAGCGAAACAGCCCGTGCGACCCGCCCTTGACAGGGGCGCGTGTGGGGGCGAAGTCGGGGACATGAACGATCTCGACACGCTCGCACGCCTCGCCGCCACCATCCGCGCCCGCCGGGGGGCGGATCCCGACACCAGCTGGACCGCACGGCTTCTTGCCCGCGGCCCGGAGAAATGCGCGGAAAAGTTCGGCGAGGAGGCCGTCGAGGCGATCATCGAGGCCGTGAAGGGCGACCGGGTGCGACTCGCGGCCGAGGCAGCCGACGTGCTCTATCATCTGCTCGTCATGCTGACGGCGCGTGACGTGGCACTCGAGGACGTTCTTGCCGAGCTCGCCCGCCGGGAAGGCACTTCCGGCATCGCCGAGAAGGCAGGGCGCAAGGGCCAAGGCTGAACGGCGAGACCATCCGCAGCCGGGGCCGCCTTTCCGGTTTCCTCCCTCCGGCTCCTCCCCGATGCCTGCATCGGCGCCGCCCGACGCGACCCGCTATCCGGGATGGCCGGAAAGGCGCCGCGCGACAGCCGCCCCCCGGCGGCGCCCCGGAAAGGCCCCGGACACGCCCCTTCCGCGGTGGCCTCGACGAACGCCTCCTCAGCGCAGCTTCGAGGAAATGATGCCGGTATTGAAGCCGGCCTTGCGCAACTCGCCGAAAAGGCGCTGATGCTCGATCTTGGGGCAGCGGTTCTGGATGACGGTCACACCCCGCGCTTCCGCGAGCCGCGCGGCCTCCTCGTTCTCGACCCCGATCTGCATCCAGATCACCTTGAGATCCGGCAGATGCGCCAGCGCCTCCTCGACGATCGGCAGCACATGTTCGGAACGGCGGAAGATGTCCACCATCTCCACATGCGCCTGTGGCGGAATCGATGCCAGATCGGGCCAGACCCGTTCGCCGAAAAGCTCCTTGCCGGCATGGCCCGGATTGACCGGAATGATGCGATAGCCCCGTTCGGAGAGGTAGCGACCGACGAAATGCGACGGCCGCACCGGGTTGGGCGAGATGCCGACGGCGGCGATGGTCTTCACGTCGGTCAGGATCTTCCGCAAGAGCGGCAGCGGATAGGATCTGTCGTCTCGGATCATGGCGGGCCTCCTCCGGCGCGATCTTGCCCCTCGACGCGGCGAATGCAAGGGCGAAGCACAGGGCACGGCGAAGAACCGGCGACGGAACGCGGAAGGTCCGGGCGGGGTTCCTAAAATTGCAGCGGTTTTCCTAACGCCTCCTCAAGATTCGCCTGCTAGGGTTCTTCCGGGCCGGGGGCTTTTTCGGAGGCTGTGTCAATGATCGGAAAGGAGATCGAGGCGGAAGAGGACGGCTCGCTGCCGCTGGTGGACAGGGCGCGACTCGAGGAACTCGTGGCCGATATCGGCGAGGAGGCGCTGCCGGAAATCGTGGAGATGTTCGTTGCCGAGGTCGAGGAGAGCCTCGCCGCGCTGCGGCGCGAGGAGCGGCAGGAGGCAGGCAGGATCGCCGCCGAGGCCCATTTCATCAAGGGTTCGGCGCTCAATCTCGGCTTTGCCGCTCTGGCCGAGGTCTGCGGAAAGATCGAGAGGTTGGCGGCCACCGCTCCCGAAACACCGGTGGTCACGGCGCGGATCGTCACGCTGTTCGAGCGCTCGCGCGCCGAGCTCGAGCGCCTCACCCTCGCCCGCGCCTGACAGATGCACCGGAGAACGAGCGATGAGCGATGAGCGATGAGCGATGAGCGATGAGCGATGAGCGATGAGCGATGAGCGATGAGCGATGAGCGCACGGGGCTGCGAGGGCGTCAACCCCTCCCCTGCCCGCGCTCTGCCCTCCGCGGAACCTGCGCCCCGGCCCGCGAGACGCCCGTGATGCTCGGCGTGCACCACACCCCACGGCCGTAATGTCCGCGGGCCGTGGCGCGCTCGGCGCATCCGGCCCGGAAGTTGCGAAAGCCGATGCCCGCACCGCCTCCACCTCGCGCCATGCGCAGGGCGCAACGACCAGGGCGACCTTCGCCCAGATCAGCGTCATATGCTCCCCGCCATGCTCGGGGAACGACGACAACCAGCCCCGCCCATGCAGGATCGGTGGACTCTGTCAGGTGATGTCATGATGAAGACTGCCGCAGCCCCCGGCCGGAGCCCGCGGCGCCCCAGCGCCAGCCCATCACCACATGCCCGCCATGCAGGGGCGGCGCCCCGTCACCACGGCCGCCCGCCCCCGTTCTTCCGCTTCGCTGTCCTTGTCTTTGTCCTCTCGCGCCGCCCCTTGCTCTTTTCACCGTCCTTCATCGCTCTTTTCACCGTCCTTCATCCCATGCCTTTGCCCCGCTCCTTCACCGCCCTTGCGCCGGCCTTCCCCCGGCTCGCTCTTGCCTCCTCTCCCTGCGCTTGCGCCCGGCCTTCCGTTCCGACGGATACCCGCGACAGCCGGGCCGCCCCTCCCTGCTCTCTCCCCGCTCGCCCCTCCTTCCCCCGCCCCTTGCGCTTGCGCCCGGACGCGCAAGGCCATAGAAGGCGGCGCCAGGCCATGGGAGACAAGCGATGGGTTTCAAGACCGGCATCGTCGGGTTGCCGAATGTGGGCAAGTCCACCCTCTTCAACGCCCTGACCCGCACCGCGGCGGCGCAGGCGGCGAACTTCCCTTTCTGCACCATCGAGCCCAATGTCGGCGAGGTGGCGGTGCCCGACAGGCGCCTCGACAGGCTGGCCGAGATCGCGGGCTCGCAGCGCATCGTCCCCACCCGCATGACCTTCGTCGACATCGCCGGTCTGGTGAAGGGCGCCTCCCGCGGCGAAGGGCTCGGCAACCAGTTCCTCGCCAACATCCGCGAGGTCGATGCCATCGCCCATGTGCTGCGCTGTTTCGAGGACCCCGACGTTACCCATGTCGAGGGGCGGGTCGATCCGATTGCCGATGCCGAGATCATCGAAACCGAGCTGATGATCGCCGACATGGAATCGATCGAGCGGCGCCTTGCCAATCTGGCGCGCAAGGTGCGGGGTGGCGACAAGGAGGCGCTCCAGCAGGAGCGGCTGCTCAAGGCCGCCCTCGAGGCGCTCGAGGCCGGCAAACCGGCGCGCACCCTCGAGATCGCCGAGGAGGACCGCAAGGCCTGGAAGATGCTCCAGCTCCTGACGGCCAAGCCCGTGCTCTACGTCTGCAATGTCGACGAGGCCTCCGCCGGCAGCGGCAACGCCTATTCCCGGCAGGTCGCCGAGAAGGCGGCGGCCGAAGGGGCGGCCCATGTGGTGATCTCGGCCGCCATCGAGGCGGAGATCGCCCAGCTCCCCGCCGAGGAGGCCGGCGAATATCTCGAGGCGGTCGGGCTCGAGGAGCCGGGGCTCGACCGGCTCATTCGCGCGGGCTATGGGCTTCTCGATCTGCGGACCTTCTTCACCGTCGGCCCGAAGGAGGCCCGCGCCTGGACCATCCGGGCCGGCACCCTCGCCCCCCAGGCGGCGGGCGTCATTCATGGCGATTTCGAGCGTGGCTTCATCCGCGCCGAGGTCATCCCCTACGAGGATTTCGTCGCCTGCGGCGGCGAGGCCGGCGCCAGAGATGCCGGCAAGCTCCGCATCGAGGGCAAGGGTTACGAGGTCCAGGACGGCGACGTGATCCACTTCCTGCATTCGGCCTGACCGCCACACCGCATCGCTTTCCGGAAGCGCCCGCCACCGGACCGCGGACCGCACCGCCACCTGCGGCATCCTCCCCGGCCTCCGCCCCGCGCCGCTGTGCCGACCGTGCCGCTTCACCGACGACCTCTCCCCGACCATCCCGGCATGCCGAACCGCCGACCACAGGCGCCGGATGATCGCGACGGAAGGGCACGCGCTTGCCGCCTCGGCCGTGGCAGGCGCGCCGGATGCCCGAAATGGGACGCGAGTCTCGCCACGAGGTTGCCGCGCCGGGTGATCGGCGGGTCCGGGCCGTGGCCGGGTTGTCGTGCCCCGGAGCCGGACCGAAATTCCGCAAGCAACGGAGAACCACTCGGGTTCCGTCCTCGCGCGCGCGGCCGAATCCCGGCACCATCCGCCCGGCGTGTGGGGCCAGCGGTTCCGTCCTCGCGCGCGGCCGGATTGGGGTGTTTCCCCATCCCGAGGCGCCGGGACGAGCCCGGATGCGCCATCCCGCGGACCATGCCCCTTCCGTTTGCGGAAGGCGAGGAGTAAGGAGAGGCCGCGCCCTCAGGGGCCGCCGACGATCTCATGTGGCCGGCGCGGCCGTCGCCGTCCGCCGAGGGCGTCGGCCGGGCATGCGGACGACCAGACAATGGAAGAGGAACAGGACATGGGCATCATCGCCGAGATCACCGCACGCGAAATCCTCGACAGCCGCGGCAACCCCACCATCGAGGTGGACGTGATTCTCGAAGACGGCACGCTGGGCCGCGCCGCCGTTCCCTCGGGGGCATCGACCGGCGCCCACGAGGCCCACGAGCTGCGCGACGGCGACCCGCAGCGCTATGGCGGCAAGGGGGTGCGCAAGGCGGTGGCCAATGTCAACGGCGAGATCGCCGAAGCCCTCGTCGGCGCCGACGTCACCGATCAGCGCGGCATCGACCTTGCCATGATCGCGCTCGACGGCACGCCCAACAAGTCCCGCCTCGGAGCCAATGCCGTTCTCGGCGTCTCGCTCGCCGTCGCCCGGGCCGCGGCCGAGCATACCGCCCAGCCGCTCTACCGCTATGTCGGTGGCGCGTCCGCCCATCTCATGCCGGTGCCGATGATGAACATCATCAATGGCGGTGAACATGCCGACAATCCGATCGACGTGCAGGAATTCATGATCATGCCGGTGGGCGCCCCGTCGATGGCCGAGGCCGTCCGCTGGGGGGCGGAAGTGTTCCACACCCTGAAGAAGGAACTCGCGAGCCGCGGCCTTTCCACCGCCGTGGGCGACGAGGGCGGCTTCGCCCCGGCCCTCTCCTCCACCCGCGAGGCGATCGAGGTCATCCTGACGGCGATCGAGAAGGCCGGCTACCGGCCCGGCGAGGACATCCACCTCGCGCTCGACTGCGCCTCGAGCGAATATTTCCGCGACGGCCGCTACGTGCTCGCCGGCGAGGGCCGCAGCCTCACCCGCGAGGAAAACGTCGCCTGGCTCGAGGAACTCGTTTCCGCCTATCCGATCATCTCGATCGAGGATGGCTGCGCCGAGGATGACTGGAAAGGCTGGAAGATGCTGACGGCAGCGATCGGCGACCGGGTGCAGCTCGTCGGCGACGACCTCTTCGTCACCAACCCCGAGCGTCTTTCCCGCGGCATCTCAGAGGGCGCGGCCAACGCCCTTCTGGTCAAGGTGAACCAGATCGGCACGCTGACCGAGACGCTGGCGGCGGTCGAGATGGCTCACAAGGCGGCCTATCGCAACGTGATGAGCCACCGCTCGGGCGAGACCGAGGACACCACCATCGCCGATCTCGCCGTCGCCACCAATTGCGGGCAGATCAAGACCGGCTCGCTCTCGCGCTCGGACCGCCTCGCGAAATACAACCGGCTCATCCGCATCGAGGAGGAGCTCGGCGAGACGGCCCGCTATGCCGGCCGATCGGTGCTCAAGACCGGAAACAGGGGCTGAAGGGCAAGGGCCGAGACGGCGCGTCCCGTCGGCTGCCTTCCCCGAATCCGCCACCCCTCACCGGGAAAGATCCGAGAAGAAGGGCGGCGCGCAGGGCTGAAGGGGCGTCTGCGTGCCACCCGTGCAGACCACCGATGCCGCCCCCGGAAGAAGGGCCGGAGAGAAAACCGCCCCATCGGCCCCACACCGAATCCGCCTTTCCCCTCGGGGGAAGGGCGCCTTTCCGCCGCTCTCCGCGCCCCCCTCGTGCCCTCTCCGCCGGGCCGCGCCCGGCTCCGCCACGCTTCTGCCCGGAAACGGCCCCGTTTCCGGCGAATTGATCGTTCATGCTTGCATCTTGGGCCGGCACATCATGCCGTGCCTGCCCGAGCCGGGATCGCCGGCACCGGCCGGCCCCTTCACGCAACGCATCGCCATGGCACAAGGCCCGGAGACATATTTCGACCTCGGCGCCGTCTTCCGCGGGGCGGCAGAGCGGATCGTCGCGGCCTGGGAGAGAGGGCTTGACGGAGCCGCCGCGCTTCTCACCCTCCCCGGGCTGCGGGGCGAGCCCCTGGCGTCCGAGGAACGCACCGCCCTTCTGATTGCCGGCGGCGCGGTGTTCCTGCTTCTCGTCCAGACGGTCTGGCTGCGGTTCAACCGCTATCGCTTCGGAAGAAAGCCGAAGCGCAAGAGCGGCGACGGCTGAGAAGACGGAAAAGGGCCCGGGTTTCCCCGGGCCCTCCCATCATCCATCTTCGAGAGAAGGACGGATCACTTCAGCGCCTTGTCGGTGATCATGTGGGTCCAGGCGCCTTCGGGCCGCCGGGTGATGACCGGGTCGGAGCCGCCCGAGAGCAGGATGTCCACCGTGCGCTCGTAATCGGCCGGATCGAGCTCGCCCGAGGAACCGGCGGTGAGCTTGGCGATCTCGCCCATCATCCGCACCTGGTGACGCAGGGTCTGGGCGCCGGTCTCGTCATTGTCGAGCACGATCTCGGCCGCCTCCTTCTGGTTCTTCTCGGCCCAGCGCCAGCCCTTCATCGAAGCGCGGACGAAGCGCACGAGCTTGTCCACCATTTCCGGGTCCTTGAGGCTGTCCTCGAGCACATAGAGGCCGTCTTCCAGGGTCGCCACGCCCATGTCCTCATACTTGAAGGTGACGAGATCCTCGGGCTTGAGCCCGGCGTCGATCACCTGCCAGTATTCGTTGTAGGTCATGGTCGAGATGCAGTCGGCCTGCTTGTTGAGCAGCGGATCGACGTTGAAGCCCTGCTTGAGCACCGTCACCCCGTCGGAGCCGCCGCTGGTGGGGATGCCGAGCTTCGACATCCAGGCGAGGAAGGGATACTCGTTGCCGAAGAACCACACGCCCACGGTCTTGCCGCGCAGATCCTCGGGTTTGCGGATGCCGGTCTCCTTGCGGCAGGTCAGCATCATGCCCGAACGCTTGAAGGGCTGGGCGATGTTGACGAGCGGCAGCCCGCGCTCGCGCGAGGCCAGCGCCGAGGGCATCCAGTCGATGATGACATCGGCGCCGCCACCGGCGATCACCTGGGCCGGTGCGATGTCGGGCCCGCCGGGCTTGATGGTGACGTTGAGGCCCTCTTCCTCGTAGAAGCCCTTGTCCTTGGCGACATAGTAGCCCGCGAACTGGGCCTGGGTGACCCATTTGAGCTGCAGCGTCAGATCGTCCTTTCCGGCGCTCGCCGGAGCGGCAAGGCCGAGGGCTGCAAGGCCCGCAAGGGCCGTCTTCATCAGTTTCTTCATCGTCTTGCTCCCTGTCGGTCTTCTTATATGCACATGCGAAGTCACGATGCGGGGTTTCCCCCATGCTCCGGCTCCCTGCCGGCTCTCCTGCCCCCTCTCGTCCGGGCTCGAGGCCCGGTTTTCCGCCGACACGGCGCGCGCGGCGCCGTCGGCCATGCGATTCTTTCCCTCTTCCCGGCTTCTCCCCTCCTCAGCCTCTCCTTTGCGACGGATGCCAGAAGGTGAGGCGCCTCTCGATCAGCGCCACCGCCCCATAGAACAGCGAACCGGCCAGCGCGGCAACAGCAATCTCGGCCCAGACCATGTCGAGGGCAAGCCGGCCGACCTCGGTCGAGATGCGAAATCCCATGCCGCGGATCGGCGAGCCGAAGAATTCGGCAACGATGGCGCCGATCAGGGCAAGGGTGGTCGAGATCTTGAGACCGTTGAATATGAACGGCAGCGCCGCCGGCAGGCGCAGCCTGGTCAGCGTCTGTGCCCAGCTCGCGTTGTAGGTCTGCATCAGCTCGAGCTGGATCGGCTCGGCCGCCCGGAGCCCCTCGACCGTGTTCACCAGCATCGGGAAGAAGACCATGATGGTGACCACGGCCGCCTTCGACTGCCAGTCGAATCCGAACCACATCACGAGGATCGGCGCCGTGCCGATGATGGGCAGCGCGGCCACGAAATTGCCTACCGGCAACAGCCCCTTCTGCAGAAAGGGCGAACGATCGACGATGATCGCCGTCAGGAAAGCGGCGGCACAGCCGATGACGTAACCCGTGAGCGCCCCCTTGACGAAGGTCTGGACGAAATCCTCCCACAGGATCGGCAGCGACTGGGAAATCCGCACCGCGATCTGGCTCGGCGCCGGCAGGATCACCGACGGCACGGCGAGCCCGCGCACGATGCCTTCCCACAGCACCAGAAGGGTGATGCCGAAGAGCGCCGGCACCACGAGCCGCACGATGCGACGCTCCGACCAGGCGGAGGCGGCGAGCTTCACATTGGCCCAGAAGGCCGCGAGCCAGAAACCGACGGCGAAGGCGAGCCAGAAGGAATTGGCGGTCATCGGACGAACCCCATGCGCTTGAGCACCCAGTTCTGGACCAGGCCGATCACGCCGACGAGGGCGGCCGCGAGAATCGCCGCCATGAAGAGCGCGGCCCAGATCTGGATCGTCTGGCCGTAATAGCTGCCAGAAAGGAGCCGCGCCCCGAGGCCGCGGATCGCGCCGGTCGGCAGCTCGGCGACGATGGTGCCGATGAGCGCGGCCGCCGCTCCCACCTTCAGCGAGGTGAAGAAATAGGGCATCGAGGCCGGCAGGCGCAGCTTCCAGAAGACCTGCCAGCGCGAGGCGTTGTAGGTCTTCATCAGATCCAGGAGGATGCAGTCAGGCGAGCGCAGCCCCTTCACCATGCCGACCACCACCGGAAAGAAGCACAGATAGGCCGAGATCAGCGCCTTCGGAACGAGGCCGGTCACGCCGACCGAATTGAGCACCACGATCACCATCGGCGCGATCGCGAGGATCGGAATGGTCTGCGAGGCGATGGCCCAGGGCATGACGCTCATGTCCATCGCCCGGTTGTGGACGATGCCGACCGCAAGGAGCAGCCCCGTTACCGTGCCGATGAGAAAGCCGAGCAGGGTCGGTGCCAGCGTCACCCAGGCATGGAAGATCAGCGACCGCTTGGAGGTGATCTTCATTCCCAGCGTCGCGTGCCAGAGCTCGGCGACCACCTGATGGGGCGCGGGCAGCCTGGGCCTCTCCTGGCTCATGGTCTTCTCGAGGATTTCCCAGAAGCCGACCGATCGGCCCGCGCGCTCGGCCTGGTCGAGCACCCATTGGGCGTTGAGCCAGAAGGCGGCGAGATACCACAGCACCACGATCGCCAGCACCACGGCGAAGATGGGCAGGGCGCGGCCCATCGTGCCCGCGAAGGCCCGACCGAGCCGCCCGGAGCCGCGGGCGCCGCCTCCCCTCGTGCCGGCATGCACCGCTTCACCCGTCATAGGCGTGCCCCTTCCTGAGCCCTTCGCGCACCTTGTGGGCGATGGCGAGAAATTCCGGCGTGTCGCGAATGTCGAGCGGCCGTTCGGCCGGCAGGGTGTTCTCGATCACCTCGATCACCCGCCCCGGCCGCGGGCTCATCACCACGATGCGCGTCGAGAGATAGACCGCTTCGGGAATCGAATGGGTGACGAAGAGGATGGTCTTCCCCGTCTTCTTCCACAGGGCGATCAGCTGTTCGTTGAGATGGTCGCGAACGATCTCGTCGAGCGCGCCGAAGGGTTCGTCCATCAGGAGGATGCCGGCGTCGAAGGAGAGCGCCCGGGCGATCGAGGCGCGCTGCTGCATCCCCCCCGAGAGCTGCCAGGGATACTTCTTGCCGAAGCCGGAAAGATCGACGAGGTCGAGCACCTCGCCGATCCGCCTTTCCTGCTCGCCCTTGTCGAACCCCATGATCTCGAGCGGCAGGCGGACGTTGCCGGCGATGGTTCGCCAGGGCAGGAGCCCCGGCGCCTGGAACACGTAGCCATAGGCACGGGCGCGGCGCGCCGCATCGGGCGTCATGCCGTTGACGCATATCTCGCCCCCCGTCGGCCGTTCGAGCGCGGCGACCACCCGCAGGAAGGTGGTCTTGCCGCAACCCGACGGGCCGATGAAGGAGACGAACTCGCCGCGGCGGATGTCGAGATCGACGTCCTGGAGCGCATGCACCGGCCCGTCCCGCGTCTCGAAGGTGAGCGAGAGTCCGCGGGCCCGTATGACAGGCCCGGCGCCCTCTCCCCCCCCGCGCGCGCCGGGGGCGTGCGGTTCCCCGTTCTTCGTGGTGGCAGCTGTTTCCATGTCCTCTCCATCTCTCCCGGCGGAGCCCGCGAGAAGCCCCGACCGATCCTTCTCCCGCCGTGCCGCTCTCGCGCCTTTCACACCCCGCTGGCCGGAATGCCCGTGCGCTCGACGGGGCGCGGCGCGGTGAGTTCCTTCCAGGTCGAGAGCGCCCGGTTGACCGGCCCGTTCGGCTTGCGACCGACGAAGCGGCCGTGGCCTTCCTCCGTCTTCACCTCGTTCTCGACGATCGCGACCTTGCCGCGGGTGAGCACGAAGCGCGGCAGCCCCGTCACCTCGAACCCTTCGAACACGTTGTAGTCGATCGCCGATTGCTGAGTCTCGGCCGAAATCGTCTTCGAGCGGTTCGGATCCCATACCACGATGTCGGCATCGGCTCCCGCGATGATCGCGCCCTTCCGGGGATAGAGCCCGAGGATCTTGGCGATGTTGGTCGAGGTCACGGCCACGAACTCCTCGGGCGTCAGCCGCCCGGTGCGCACGCCGTGGGTCCACAGGAGCGGCATCCGGTCCTCGAGGCCGCCGGTGCCGTTCGGGATCTGGGTGAAGTCGCCGAGGCCCATCCGCTTCTGCTCGGTGGTGAAGGCGCAATGGTCGGTGGCCACGACCGAGAGCGAACCCGATTGCAGACCGGCCCAGAGGCTGTCCTGATGCTTCCTGTCGCGGAAGGGAGGGGACATCACCCGCCGGGCGGCGTGGTCCCAGTCGGGGTGGAAATACTCGCTCTCGTCGAGCACCAGATGCTGGATCAGCGGCTCGCCCCAGACCCGCTTGCCCCGGGCGCGTGCCCGGCGGATCGCCTCATGGGCCTCCTCGCAGGAGACATGAACGATGTAGAGCGGCACCCCGGCCATGTCGGCGATCATGATCGCCCGGTTGGCGGCCTCGCCCTCGACCTCGGGCGGACGCGAGAAGGCATGAGCCTCGGGGCCGGTATTGCCTTCGGCGAGGAGCTTCGCCTGCAGCTCGGCCACCACGTCGCCGTTCTCGGCATGGACGAGCGCGATGCCCCCGAGCTCGGCCAGGCGCGAAAAGCTGGCATAGAGCTCGTCGTCGTTGACCATCAGCGCGCCCTTGTAGGCCATGAAGTGCTTGAAGGAGGTGATGCCGCGATCGACCACATCCTTCATCTCGTCGAAGACCTGCTCCCCCCACCAGGTGACCGCCATGTGGTAGGAGTAGTCGCAATTGGCGCGGGTGGACTTGTTGTCCCAGCGCTTGAGGGCGTCGAGCAGCCCTTCGCCCGGATTCGGCAGGGCGAAATCGACCACCATCGTCGTGCCGCCCGCGAGCGCCGCGCGGGTGCCCGATTCGAAATCGTCCGAGGAATAGGTGCCCATGAAGGGCATCTCGAGATGGGTGTGCGGGTCGATGCCGCCGGGCATGACATAGCAGCCCGAAGCGTCGAGCACCTCGTCGCCCGAAAGGTTCCGGCCGATCTCGGCGATCACGCCGTTCTCGATCCGGACATCGGCCTCGTAGCTGCGATCGTGGGTGACGATGGTGCCGCCCTTGATGACCGTCGTGCTCATCTTGTCCTCCCTGTCTTCTCCTTGCCCCGCGGCTTCCGCGGCCGCTTGCGGGGCGATCTAGTCGTCACGTTGCGCCGTCACTCCCTCGCGCTCCCCGCACCGCCCGCCGCCTCTCGCGGGGCAGCCGCCCCGGGGCAGGCGCGGCGGAAGGCATCGAGATCGCGGTGCTTGAAGATCAGCGAAAGGCCGATCCGCGCCGCCAGCGCGCAGGCAGAGGCGCCTTCCTTCTCCCAGGGCATGCGCTCGACATATTCGGCCGCAAAAACCGGCTTGCCGCGCGCCGGATAGGGGCGCATCGCGGCGCACCAGCCCTCGGCGGCGCACGATTCCACCAGAGCGAAATCGAGGGTGAGCGCGAGCTTTCCCGCAAGTTCCGGCGCATTCTTCTGCCCGATGGCCAGACCGAGAGAATGCGCGGTTCGAGCAAGTTCATCGACATATCGGAGCACATCTTCCGCCTTTATGGCGAATCCCGTATCGTTTTCGTGCAAGTCGATATTGTCGGGCTCGACGGCGTCGAAACCGAGCCGGCGGCAGTTCTCGAAACGGGCGCGCATGATCGGCACGAGGATGTCGCGCCGGCGGATGTCGAGAAAGCGCTCGCCGGGCCAGCCCGCATAAGGCCGGCCGACCACCTCGGGGGGAAAGCGGGCGGCATCGGCCCGCCAGTCCTCGCGGGTCCCGACCGAGACGTAGCAGATCGTCCACACGCCCCGACGCTTCAGCGCGGCAATGGTACCGG
Source organism: Albidovulum sp. (assembly GCA_026989275.1). Classification (GTDB taxonomy): domain Bacteria; phylum Pseudomonadota; class Alphaproteobacteria; order Rhodobacterales; family Rhodobacteraceae; genus WFPA01. The sequence goes on along the minus strand of JALSJQ010000013.1, from coordinate 51,401 downwards.
CGGAGACGAGGTCCGGGTCGGTATCGAACACCACCATACCGGCCGGGGGGCGGATCGGCGCGACCAGCTGCCAGTCCCAAGGCGTTCCGGGCGGCGGCACGGTCACCCCCGGAGCGGCGCCCATGGCCGGGAGCGCCGAAACGAGGGCGAGAGCCGCGGCCGCGATACTGCCCCTGCCTGACCTCATCCGGCGCCCTCCCCCGTCGTCAACGCAATCCCGCCGCTTCCTGCCTCACTCGACGATCTCCGCTTCCTCAAGGGCGGCATGCAGCAGCACGTTGGTGCCGGCCTCGGCCCATTCGGGATAGATCTTCTCGGCCTCGTTGTGGCTGAGACCATCGACGCAGGGGCACATGATCATCGCCGTCGGCGCCACGCGGTTGATCCAGCAGGCATCATGCCCGGCACCGGAGATGATGTCGCGATGGCTGTAGCCGAGCTTCTCGGCCGCATTGCGCACCTTCGCGACGCACCCCTCGTCGAACTTCACCGGATCGAAGCCGCCGACCTTCCTGAAGGAAACCTCCAGCCCCATCTCGTCGCAGATCTTCTTCGCACCTTCGCGCAGCCGCCGCTCCATGTCCTCGATCACCTCGAGCTCGGGGGAGCGGAAATCGACCGTGAAGACCACCTTGCCCGGAATGACGTTGCGCGAATTGGGATGAACGTCGATATGCCCGGCCGCGCCGACGGCATGGGGCTTGTGGGACCAGGCGATCTCGTCCACCAGCTCGAGGATCCGCGCCATGCCGAGACCGGCGTTCCTGCGCATCGGCATCGGCGTCGAACCGGTATGGGCCTCCTTGCCGATCACCGTCACCTCGGTCCAGGACAGGCCCTGCCCGTGAGTGACGACGCCGATCAGCTTGTCCTCGGCCTCGAGGATCGGCCCCTGTTCGATGTGCAGCTCGTAATAGGCCTTCATCGGCCGGTTGCCGACCTCCTCGTCGCCCTTCCAGCCGATGCGCTCGAGTTCCTCGCCGAACTTCCTGCCCTCGGCGTCCTCCCGCTCGTAGGCCCATTCGAGATCATGCACCCCGGCGAACACCCCGGAGGCCAGCATCGCCGGGGCGAAGCGGGTGCCCTCCTCGTTGGTCCAGTTGACGACGACGATCGGATGGCGGGTCTTCACCCCCATGTCGTTGAGGGTGCGGACCACCTCGAGCCCGCCGAGGACGCCCAGAACGCCGTCATACTTGCCGCCGGTGGGCTGGGTGTCGAGGTGGGAGCCGAGATAGACCGGAGGCAGATCCGCCTCGGTGCCCGGGCGAAGGGCGAACATGTTGCCCATCTTGTCCACCGAGACGCTCATGCCCGCCTCCTCGCACCAGCGCCTGAACAGGGCGCGCCCCTCGGCATCGGCATCGGTCAGCGTCTGGCGGTTGTTGCCGCCGGCCACGCCCGGCCCGATCCTGGCCATCTCCATGATGCTGTCCCACAGGCGGTCGGCATCGATGCGCATGTTCTCTCCGGCAGTCGCCATTCTTCCCTCCCTGCGCCTTGCGGCTTTCCGTCGTCATTTCCGCACCCCGCGGCGGGCGCACCGGCGGTCCGGGCGCCGCGACCGGGGCTTTTCAGTCGATTTCCTCGAGCACCTCGCCGAGCGTGCCCACCAGCCGGTCGATCTCCGCCTTCGAGATGATGAGCGGCGGCGACAGGGCGATGATGTCGCCGGTGGTGCGGATCAACACGCCCTTTCCGAACGCCTTGAGGAAGGCCGAGAAGGCCCGCTTCGTGGGCGCGCCGGCGATCGGCTCGAGCTCGATCGCCCCGACGAGCCCCAGATTGCGGATGTCGATCACATGGGGCTTGTCCCGGAGCGAATGCACCGCCTCCTCGAAATAGGGCGCGAGCTCGGCGGCCCGTTCGAACAGCCCTTCCTCGCGATAGGTCTCGAGCGTGGCCAGCCCCGCCGCCGAAGCGACCGGATTGCCCGAATAGGTATAGCCGTGGAAGAGCTCGATCATGTGCTCGGGCCCCTGCATGAAGGCGTCGTGGATCTCGCCCGTCACCAGCACCGCCCCCATGGGGATGACGCCGTTCGTCAATCCCTTGGCAAGGGTGATCATGTCGGGCATCACCCCGAAACGCTCGGCGGCGAAGGAGGCGCCGAGCCGGCCGAAACCGGTGATCACCTCGTCGAAGATCAGCAGGATGCCGTGCCGCGCGGTGATCTCGCGCAGCCGCTCGAGATAGCCCTTCGGCGGCAGGATCACGCCGGCCGAACCCGCCATCGGCTCGACGATGACGGCGGCGATGGTGTCGGCCCCGTGGGTGGCGATGATGTTCTCGAGATCGTCGGCCAGCTCGGCACCGTGCAGCGGCTGGCCGCGGGTGAAGCGGTTCTTCTCGATCAGATGCGTATGGGGCAGATGATCGACACCGGGCAGGAGCGGGCCGAAGAAACGGCGGTTGTTGCCGATCCCGCCCACGGAAATGCCACCGAAATTGACGCCGTGATACCCCTTCTCGCGGCCGATGAGCCGGGTGCGGCCGCCTTCGCCGCGCATCTTGTGATAGCCGATGGCGATCTTCAGCGCGGTCTCGACGCTTTCGGAGCCCGAATTGGTGAAGAAGACGTGCTCGAAGGGCTCGGGGGCCATGTCCCGCAGCTGCGATGCGAGCTCGAAGGCCTTGGGATGGCCCATCTGGAAGCCCGGCGCATAGTCGAGCTCCCCAACCTGCCGGCGCACCGCCTCGACGATGCGCGGCCGGTTGTGGCCGGCGTTGGAACACCACAGCCCGGCCGTGCCGTCGAGCACCTCGCGCCCGTCGATGTCGCGGTAATACATGCCGTCGGCGGCCACGAGCAGCCGCGGCGCCTGCTTGAACTGACGGTTGGCGGTGAACGGCATCCACAAGGCGGAAAGATCGTTGGGCCGTGCGCCCTTTGCATCAAGTGCCATCGTCTTCGTCTCCCTGTCGGAGCGCCGCCCCGGAAAGTCCGCGTGGCGGCGGCGCCCTGATTGTCGTCGTGCCGGCGCCCCGGCGATGTCATTGCGCCGACAATGGAATCACCCTCGAGCTTCGCCCCGCTCCGGTCCTCCTGTCCAGCCCCGCGGGTTGAGGACGGCGCCTGCCCGCCTCAGCCGGTGCCGCAGCCGGCGCCGGGATTGTTCGGGTGGGTGGTCCAGTTGGCATATTCGCCGGAAACCACCGCTCCCGTGCGCGGATCGACCTCGCCCGGCACCATGGTGCGCATGGTGATGCAACCCTCGACCGGGCAGACATTGACGCAGAGGTTGCAGGCGACGCATTCCTCGTCCTTCACCGTGAAGACCCGGTCCTCGCTCATGGCGATCGCCTGATGCGAGGTGTCCTCGCAGGCGGCGTAGCAGCGGCCGCACTTGATGCAGAGATCCTGGTCGATCACCGCCTTGGTGACGTGGTTGAGGTTGAGGAACTGCCAGTCGGTGACATTGGGAACCGCCTTGCCGATGATGTCGTCGAGCGTGGCGTGGCCCTTCTCGTCCATCCAGTCGGAAAGCCCGGCGATCATCTCCTCGACGATGCGGAAGCCGTAGGTCATCGCCGCGGTGCAGACCTGCACCGAGCTTGCCCCGAGTGCCATGAACTCGGCCGCGTCGCGCCAGGTGGTGATGCCGCCGATGCCCGAGATCGGCTTGCCGCGGGTTTCCTCGTCCCGGGCGATCTCGGCCACCATGTTGAGCGCGATCGGCTTGACCGCCGGGCCGCAATAGCCGCCATGGGTGCCCTTGCCGTCGATCGTGGGCTCGGGGGCGAAGCTGTCGAGATCGACCCCGGTGATCGAGTTGATGGTGTTGATCAGGGAAACGGCATCGGCGCCGCCGCGGAAGGCGGCCCGGGCGGGGTGGCGGATGTCGGTGATGTTGGGGGTGAGCTTGACGATCACCGGCATGCGGGTGTTCTGCTTGCACCAGCGCGCGACCATCTCGACATATTCGGGCACCTGCCCCACCGCCGAGCCCATGCCGCGCTCGCTCATGCCGTGCGGACAGCCGAAATTGAGCTCGATGCCGTCGGCCCCCGTCTCCTCGACCAGCGGCAGGATCCGCTTCCAGGCCTGTTCCTCGCAGGGCACCATCAGCGAAACCACCAGTGCACGATCGGGCCAGTCGCGCTTCACCGCCTTGATCTCCCGCAGATTGACCTCGAGCGGGCGGTCGGAGATCAGCTCGATGTTGTTGAGGCCCATCAGCCAGCGGTCGGGGCCGTGAACGGCGCCGTAGCGCGGCCCGTTGACATTGACGATGGGCGGATCCTCGCCGAGCGTCTTCCACACGACGCCGCCCCAGCCGGCCTCGAAGGCGCGGCGGACGTTGTATTCCTTGTCCGTCGGCGGCGCCGAGGCCAGCCAGAACGGGTTGGGCGACTTGATTCCGACGAAATTGCAGCGCAGATCGGCCATGGGTCAGCCCTCCCCCGTCAGGAACGAATGAATGCTCTCGGCCGCGTCGCGACCCTGGGCGGTGGCGGTGACCGTGAGATCCTCGCCCGGCGCCACGCAGTCGCCCCCGGCCCAGACCCGTTCGCGCGAGGTGCGGCCGGCCGCATCCACCCTGATCTTGCCGTTTTCGATCTCGATGCCGCCCGGCACCCCTTCGAGCTTCTGGCCGATGGCCTTGAACAGCTGGTCGGCCGGCAGGTGGAAGGTCTCGCCCGTGCCCTCGAGCCGCCCTTGCGGGGTCTCGATGGTATATTCGAACACGACCTCCTCGAGCCTGTCCTGCCCGAGGATCCGCACCGGGCGGGCATTGGTCACGATGCTGACGCCGCGGGCGGCGGCAAGCTCGCGCTCGTATTCCGAGGCCCCCATCCTCTCGGGGCCGCGGCGATAGACGATGGTCGCGTGCTCGGCGCCGAGGAGCTTCGCCTGGACCGCCGCGTCGATCGCCGTCATCCCGCCGCCGACCACCACCACGTTGCGCCCCACCGGCACTTCGGTCAGGTTCTTCGCCTGACGGATGCGGGCGATGAAATCGACCGCGGGCTCGACGCCGGCAAGATCCTCGCCGGGAATGCCGAGGGCGTTCACACCCGCAAGCCCCATGCCGAGGAAGACCGCGTCGAACATGTCGAGAAGGTCGTCGAGCGTCACATCGCGCCCCAGCGCGGTGCCGGTGCGGATCTCGATGCCGCCGATGCCGATCAGCCAGCCGACCTCGGCCTGGGCGAAACCCTCGGTGGTCTTGTAGGCGGCGATGCCGTATTCGTTGAGCCCGCCCGGCTTCTCCCGTGCCTCGAAGATCACCACGTCATGGCCGGCCATCGCCAGCCGGTGGGCGCAGGCCAGCCCCGCCGGCCCCGACCCGACGACCGCCACCTTGTGCCCCGTGGGCGCCGCCCGCGTGAAGGGATGGGCGTTGCGCCCCATCAGCCGATCGGTGGCATAACGCTGCAGCCGGCCGATCTCCACCGGCTTGCCCTCGGCCATCTCCCGCACGCAGGCCTCCTCGCAGAGCGTCTCCGTCGGGCAGACACGAGCGCACATCCCCCCCATCACGTTCCGGGCGAAGATGGTGCGCGCCGCCGCCTCGGGCCGGCCAGAGAAGATCTCGCGGATGAACATGGGAATGTCGATCTCGGTCGGACAGGCGGCGGTGCAGGGGGCGTCATGGCAGAAATAGCACCGCCCCGCAGCGACGAAGGCCTCGTGATCGTCGAGCGGCGGGTGCAGGTCGGAAAAGTTCGCGGCCAGCTCGTCGGCAGAGAGCCGCTCCGGCGCGATGCCGGGCGTCCATCGGTTCATCTTGCGTCCTCCCTGTTGGACGGCGTTCGGGATCGCAGGAAGCGATTCGTTTTTATTTTCCGGTCAAAGAATGCCACGAATCGGCCCTGACGCAAGATTTTTTTATCTCCCGGTCAAGACCCGGTTTCAGACGCAGGGAGAAACATGGAAGGGGCACAGGAGAAAAGCCGTCCGTTGCCGTCAGGCCGCCCCGCCCCCTGCGCCCCCGTGCCGGCCGTGGCGCCCGGAAGGCGTCACCCCGCATCGCCCGCCGCCGCGACCCCGGGCCGGGAAATGCGGCCGCCCGCGACGGCCGCGGGCACGCCGGTCGTCGAGGGGAAGCTGGTCGGCAGCCCCCGCACGACCCGCGCGGCGAGATGCCCGAAGGCCCAGGCCTCGATCATGTCGCCGTCGAGGCCGAATTCATCGACCGTGACCACCGCGACACCCGCCGGCACCGCCGCCCGGATCGCCCGCCGCAGCGTCGGGTTGAGCCGCCCGCCGCCGCACAGGATCAGCCGCTCGGGGCGCTTCGGCAGCTGCTCGAAGGCCGCCCCCACCGCCGCCGCGCTGGCTGCGACCAGCGTCGCCGCCCCGTCGGCGAGCCGCATCCGCCCGACCGCGGCGGCAAGGGCGGAAAAGGCGTCGCGATCGAGCGATTTCGGCGGCATCCGCAGGAAGAAGGGGTGAGCGAGGAAGGCGCGGAGGGCCGCCTCGTCCACCCGCCCTTCGGCCGAGAAGCAGCCGTCCCTGTCATGGCGGGGTGCGCCGGGCGGCGCCTTGCGGGCGACGAAATCGTCGAGAAGGGCGCCGCCCGGGCCGGTATCGAAGGCCAGAAGCGCTCCCTCCGCGGCCGGATCGACGAGGCGCGGATCGGCAAGGGTGATGTTGGCGACACCGCCGATGTTGAGGAAGGCCACCGGCGCCTCGAAGCCCAGATGGCGCGCCAGAGCATGGTGGAAGACCGGCGCGAGCGGCGCCCCCTCCCCCCCGAGGGCGACATCCGCCGACCGGAAATCCCACACCACCGGCCGGCCGAGCGTGGCGGCGAGCCGCTCCCCATCCCCCGCCTGGTGCGTGCCGCGGCCGCGCGGCTCATGGGCCAGGGTCTGGCCGTGAAAGGCGATGAAATCGACATCGTCGGGAAAGGCCGGATGGTTGCGAATGGCGATGGCGTGCTGGCGCTCGACGGTCCGGGCCGCCCGTTCGATCAGCCGCTCCTGCGCCGGCGCGATGCCGGGCCAGAGCCCGAGCGCCGCCCGGAGCCGGGCCCGGATCCGCGGCGGGTAGCGGCGAACGCGGCCCGGGCCGAGGCGGAAGATCCGTTCGCCGTCGCTCTCGATCAGCGCCACATCGACCCCGTCGAGCGAAGTGCCGGACATGGTGCCGAGAATGCGCCACGGACCGCCCTTCCCCCGCCGGCCCCGCATCGCTCCGCCGATCTCCCTTCCGCCCTTTCCGTTTCCCTTCATGCGCCGCTCCCGCCCATCTCGGCCCTTCCCTTGCCCGGCATGCCAAGCTAGAAGATAGCGGCCCGCGCAACAAGCACGCCACCGCAAGGGCCAGGGCGGACAACACCATGAGGACAGGATGAGCGCCGAAACGGCAGCAGCCCCCGCCACGATCCCCTCCCCGAAGAACGGCACAGGCGATTTCACGCCCCGCTCGGAATTTCTCGAGGTGATGCGGAAGCGCGGTTTCATCGCCGCCATGACCGACCCGCAAGGGCTCGACGAGGCCCTGCGGGCGGGGCCCGTGCCCGGCTATATCGGCTTCGATGCCACCGCCCGCTCGCTCCATGTCGGCTCGCTGATCCAGATCATGATGCTGCGCTGGCTGCAGAAGACCGGCCACAGGCCGATCGTCCTGATGGGCGGCGGCACCACCAAGGTGGGCGATCCGTCCTTCCGGGCCGAGGAGCGCCCGCTGCTTTCCGAGGAGGAGATCGCCGCCAACATCGCCGGCATCCGCAAGATCTTCGGACGCTATCTCGACTTCGGCGACGGGCCGACCGGCGCGCTCATGGTCAACAACGCCGAGTGGCTCGACGATCTCAACTATCTGCAATTCCTGCGCGAGATCGGACGGCATTTCTCGGTCAACCGCATGCTGTCCTTCGAGAGCGTGAAGAGCCGGCTCGAGCGCGAACAGTCGCTCTCCTTTCTCGAATTCAACTACATGATCCTCCAGGCCTACGACTTTCTCGAGCTCTGGCGCCGCCACGGCTGCCGGCTCCAGATGGGCGGCTCGGACCAGTGGGGCAACATCGTCAACGGCATCGAGCTGGCCCGCCGCGTCGAGGGTGTGGAGCTCTTCGGTCTGACATCGCCGCTCCTGACCACCGCCGACGGCAGGAAGATGGGCAAGACCGCGGCCGGGGCGGTGTGGCTCGACCCCGAGCTCGTCAGCCCCTGGGAGTTCTGGCAGTTCTGGCGCAATACCGCCGATGCCGATGTCGAGCGCTTCCTCAAGCTCTACACCGAACTGCCCGTCGAGGAATGCGAGCGGCTCGGCCGGCTCGAGGGGGCGGCGATCAACGAGGCGAAGATCGTGCTTGCCAACGAGGTCACGAAGCTGGCCCATGGCGAGGCAGCCGCCCGCGAGGCCGAAGCCACGGCACGCAAGGTCTTCGCCGAGGGCGGCGTCGGCGACGCCCTGCCGACGCTCACCCTCTCGCGCGAGGAGATCGGCGCCGGGATCTCGGTCGTGCAGCTCTTCGTGCGTTCGGGCATCGTGCCCTCGGGCAAGGAGGCCAAGCGGCTGATCGCCGCCGGCGCCGCGCGGATGGCGGGCGAGACGGTCACCGATCCAGGGCGGATGGTGACGGCGGCCGATCTGGCCGAACCCGTCAGGATCTCGGCCGGCAAGAAGCGCCACGCGCTCGTCAGCCTGAAGGCGGACCAGGAAGGCTGAACCCCCACCGAAGAACACGAACCGGGGAGGACGGTGAGAAAGCAGCCACCGCGGGCAGCCGCTCCAGTCGCTTCGGCAGGTGCGGACGACTCGCGATACCTCCCAAGGGGGGCGCCCCGACGGAGCCGTCGTAGGAAGCGCTCCTGCCGACGATATCCTGATACCTCGATGCAGCGAGAAGCGGGCGCGGCGGGGAGACGGCGACAGGCGCGGGAAGGCGCTGTCCACCGCACCGAGGGCAAGGGCAACGGAGCGGACCATGCAGGCGCAACTACCGCGGGCAGCCGCTCCCGCCCCGAAGCTGCGCGAGCGCCGGCCCCGTCTTGCCCCTTCTCCTTTCCGGCCGTCCGGCTTTTCCCGCGGCCCGAACGGGCGGGGCGGGCCGGTTCTCACGGGATGTGAAACAGCACCTCGTCCATTCGCGCGATGGTGTAGAGGTCTTCCTCGTAAAGCGCCGTCAGCTCCTCGACCAGCGCCTCGTTCCACCCCGGCAGTTCGATGTCCTCCATCACCGCCTCTTCACGGGGGAAACGCTCGAGAAAGGCGGCGACGATGCGTCGGCGCTGGTTCTCGTTGAGTGGCGGATGGCTATCGAGATAGGATTGCAGGCGGCGGAAACCCTCCTCGGTCAGGAGGGTGGCGATGAAGTCGTCGAGCCCCTCGAGCGCGATATCGGGGCCGACCCCTGCCAGCGCCCGCACGATCTCGGACCACAGATAGGGCGTGTCCTCGTTGGCCCAGACCCGCACCACCGCATCGGGCACGGTGTCGAGGAGCCGTTCGAGAAGCTCCGACCAGCGCAGCGCATCGAGCTGGATGCCGCGGATGAAATGGCTGAACTCGCCAAGCTCGGCGGCGCGGAAGATCGCCGGAATGAAGGTTGCCGGGTTGCGGATGCCGATGGCGAACTCGATCCGGTGCGAAGGAAAGAGCGATGCCAGCGTGTCCGCCCGGCGTGCCGCCAGCGGGTAGAAGCGGTCGGGGCCGATGGCGTTGTTCACGTCGCCGAGGAAATTCGCGTTGTCGAGGATGATCCGCACCGGATCGTCGAGCGTGGTGAGCTCGTCGACGAGAGCCTGTTCGAGCGCGGCGCTCGGCCCCGCTTCCCGAACCGCCCGGGCCGCTTCGCGCAGCACCGGCCGCGCATGGCGCGGCCGCGGCACCGCCACCCCCTCGGCCTCGAGAATCGCCCGATTGTCCAGAAGGGCGCGGATGAGCCGGCCCTCGTCGGTCGCATGTGCACCCAGGTGGAAGACGACGTCCATTCTGCCTCGCCCGATGATGCCGTGGTGAAGGAAATGCGCTCCTCCGGGCGCAGCAGCATGCCCGCCTCACCACGCCACGCCCCCACCCCTCCTTATCAAGCGCGTCTGGACAGGAAAACCTCTTTCCTCTAGCGCTGGCCCCATGGACACCGACCGCTCCCTTCGCTCCGCCCCGCCCCTGCCCCGCCCCGACCCCTGGGCCGTTGCCGCCCTCGCGATCGCGGCGCTCGTGCTGCTGCCGATCCTGTCCGTCCTGTGGATCGCCTTCGCGCCCGGGGCGGATGCGGCCGATGTCTGGAAACACCTCGTCGCGACCACCCTGCCGCGCTATCTGCGCAATACCTTCCTGCTGATGGGAGGCGTCGGCCTCCTCTCGGCCGCGATCGGCACCGGCGCGGCCTGGCTCGTCGTGATGCACGACTTTCCCGCCCGGCGGTTCTTCGAATGGGCGCTTCTCCTGCCGCTGGCGATCCCGGCCTATATCGGCGCCTACGCGCTGGTCGATTTCCTCGAATATGCCGGCCCGGTGCAGACGGGGCTGCGCGAGCTCTTCGGCTGGCGCAACGCGGCCGATTACTGGTTCCCCGAGATCCGCTCGCTCGGCGCCGCCGTCATCGTGCTGACGGCAGCGCTTTCCCCCTATGTCTATCTCCTCGTGCGGGCGGCGCTGATGGAGCAGTCGGCGGGTGTCTACGAGGTGGCAAGGGCTCTGGGTGCCGGCCCCTGGGGGCGGTTCCTCCGCGTCGGGCTGCCGCTCTCGCGCCCGGCGCTCGCGGCCGGGGTCGCCATCGTGATGATGGAGACGGTCAACGATTTCGGCACGGTGGACTATTTCGCCGTGCAGACCCTCACCACCGGCATCTTCACGACTTGGATGGAGGCCGGCAACGTCGCCGGAGCGGCGCAGATCGCGGTCAGCATGCTGACGCTCATCCTCCTGCTGGTCCTCCTCGAGAAGATCTCGCGCCGGCGGCTGCGCTTCTACCGGGGCGCCCGCCAGCCCCGCCCGATCATCCGCACCCCGCTGGCCGGCTGGCGCGGCTGGCTGGCCCTGACCGGCTGCACGATCCCTTTCGCCTTCGGCTTTCTCCTGCCCGGGGGCGTCATCCTCTCCCACGCCTTCGACCGGCTCGGCGTCTGGACCGACCCGGCGCTCCTTGCCGCCACGGGCAATACCGTGGCGGTGGCCGGCAGCGCCGCACTCGTGACCCTCGCCGCCGCGATCGTGCTCGTCTACGGCGCCCGGCTCGCCCGCTCCCGCCTGCCGCGACTGCTCCTGCCCGTGACCACCATCGGCTATGCCGCCCCGGGGGCGGTGCTCGGCATCGGCATCCTGATTCCGCTTGCCGCCTTCGACAACGCCCTGGCCGATCTCGTCGAGCGGCTCACCGGCCGGAACATGGGGCTGATCCTCACCGGCACCGCCTTCGGCATCGTCCTGGCCTACATGGTCCGCTTCTTCGCCCTCGCCCTCGGCGCGGTGGACAGCGCCTTCTCGCGCCTGCCGCCGAGCCTGCCGATGGCGGCCCGGTCGCTGGGCGAAACGGCCCGCGGCACGCTGCTCCGGGTCCATCTGCCGCTGATGAGGAGCTCGATCGCGACGGCGCTTCTCCTCGTCTTCGTTGACGGGGTGAAGGAACTGCCGGCAACGCTGATCCTGCGCCCCTTCGATTTCAACACCCTTGCCACCCATGTCTACGAGGAGGCATCGCTGGAAAATCTCGAGGACGCCTCCCCGGCGGCGCTGCTGATGATCCTCGTCGGCCTTGCCTCGGTCTTCATGATCATCCGCACGGGCCGGCTGCGCCACGGCGCATGACCGCCGGCAGGCCGCGCCCCCCGGCCGATATCCGCCGGCACCCGCGGCAGGCCGGCCCGGCCGGGTCAAAGACCGCCAACCCGCTGCGCCCGATGCGCAATGCTTGCCAGAGCTGCCCCCATGTCCTAAATCACCCCCGGGCCCCCATAGCTCAGCTGGTAGAGCATCTGATTTGTAATCAGAGGGTCGGGAGTTCGAGTCTCTCTGGGGGCACCATGGCTTTCCGATCGAATCGGCGCTATCAATCCCTCATCCGACAAGGCGGCACTCCTTACCCACGCTCCCCCACAGAAGACGGTGCCGCACCGCCATTTTCCGGATTCTTCGGATGACGGCAGTCTGCGCCGCTCGAGCCTGTTCCCCGGCCATGGCGGCACAAGACCTCATCCCGAGCTTGCGCTGCCGGCGCGGGGGAGCGACGATCTTCTTTTCGTCGGGCCGACCTGGCGCGCCGGAGAACGGTCGTGAAGCCTTCGATCTCCCGGGCAAGATATCTCCGTCACCACTTGGGCGCGAAATCCCGCAACGCCGACAGGTGAGGCCGGCGCGAAGATATTCGCCATGTCTTCCGCACCATGTTCTGTCAGCTGCTCCGGGAAGAACCCGGACCCTGTATCCTTCTGTCGGTCCATTCCCGGTCATCCACGGTTGGCCCGGCAGGAGGCAGCAGCAATCTCCAGCAAGATTTCCGTCCAGAAGGTCATGGCCCCAAGGGAGCACCCCCTCCGAGGGCCCCGTGCGGTCACGATTGATCGTCGCGGGAGCGTCACATGCGCATCGCGTGCTTGCCGCTGCACGGAAAGGGGAGTGGCACCGCGCCGCGGCCCTCCCGGCCGTTCGATGTCATGTGGGCGGCAGGCCGCGCTCCGCCCCTCGAAAGCCGCGCCCCCGTTCCTGCCGTCACGAGGTGGGTTTCTTGTAGATACCCTGCTTCTTCAGCGCGTCGATAACCTCTTTCGGCATGTAGTTCTCGTCATGCTTGGCGAGAATTTCGCGAGCGATGAAGGTGCCGTTCTCGAGGCGGCCGGTGGCCACCACCCCCTGCCCTTCGCCGAAGAGATCGGGCAGGACACCGGTATAGCGGACCGGGATCGAGGCGCCGCCATCGGTCACGCGGAAGGTGATGGTCCTGCCTTCGCCGCGCCTGAGCGAGCCTTCCTCGACCAGCCCGCCGATGCGGAAGGTCTCGTTCGGGGCCGGCGGGGTGGCGGCCACTTCGGACGGGGTGCGGAAGAAGTTGATGCCGTCGCGCATGGCGTAGGCGATGAGCCCGGTCGCACCGGCCAGAAGGACGAATGCGGCAACGATCAGCTGGATGCGGCGCTTCTTCTTCAGTCCGGCCATGTCTTTCTCCTCGGGATGGGTCGGGTGGACGCCTGTGCGTCCGAAATGGCGCTTTCGGGGCCCGACGACAAGAGGACCGATGGTCACCCTCCGATGCCGCCGCTCCCGATGCCCCGTTCCTGCTCCCGTTCCGGCGGCACCGGGGACCTTCGACTTTCGTCAGGGGAAGAGCGGCACGAGGTCGAGCCCGGCGCGTTCGTCGAGCCCGAGCATGACATTGGCATTCTGCACCGCCTGGCCGGAAGCCCCCTTCACGAGATTGTCAATCACCGACACGATGATGACCCGTCCGGGCACGCGGTCGGCGACGACGCCGATGACGCAGCGGTTGGAGCCGACGACATGGCGCGTCGTCGGCGCCCGGCCGGGCGGCAGCACGGTGACGAAGGGTTCGTCGGCATAATGCGCGGCCAGCAGCCGGTGCACCTCGGCCGCATCGCCCCTGGCGTGGATCGTCGCCATCATGCCCCGGCTCATCGGCACGAGATGGGGGGTGAAGGAGACGATCACCGGATGACCCGCGGCCCGGGCCAGCTCCTGGTCGATCTCGGCCATGTGCCGGTGACCGCCGAGCCCGTAGGCCGAGAGGCCCTCGTCAACCTCGCAGAACAGCAGGTTCTCCCGCAGGCTGCGCCCCGCCCCCGAAACTCCCGACTTGGCGTCGATGACGATGTCTTCCCCGGCGACCGCCCCCTCAGCCACGAGCGGCACCAGGGGCAGGAGCGAACAGGTGACGTAACAGCCGGCATTGGCGGTGAGACGGGCACCGGCGATCCTCTCGCGATGCAGCTCGGGGATGCCGAAGGCGGCTTCGGGCTGCAGATCGGTCGCGGCATGGGACCGACCATACCATTTTTCGTAGGCCGCGGGGTCGGCAAGCCGGAAATCGGCCGAGAGATCGACCACCTTCAGCCCGTCGGGCAGCGCGCGAACGAGCTTCTGGGTGACGCCATGGGGCAGCGCGGCGAAGACGAGATCGAGCGCGGCGAAGTCGATCTCCTCGATCCGACGCAGCGGCGGCAGGTCGAACGGGGCGAGATGGGGGAAGACCTCGCCCATCGCCATACCGGCCTTGCGGTCGGCCGAGAGCGCGACGATCTCGAGTTCGGGATGGCCATGAACCAGCCGCACGAGCTCGGCCCCCGTATATCCCGAAGCTCCGAGAATGGCGATTCTGAACGGCATGCGCTTCTCCCGAACCGTTTGTGGCCTGAAAGGCCCCGTGCCGGTTAGCGCGTTCCGTCCTGCAGATCAATCGCCCGGATATGCAAGCCCGACACTTGCGGCGGCAAGACTGCCCTGCAGCTGTTGCACCAGTTGGGATCGGGCCTCCGCAAGCGTCTCGAGCAGCTGTGCGCGCATTTCGTCGCGGGAGAAATATTCGTCCATCTCGAGGAAGATCTTGTCCCCCACGATCGACGTGCCGACTCCCGCGACAAGGCCGCCGATGGTTGCGCCGACTGCGGTTCCTGGACCGGGGATGATCGAACCGATCACTCCTCCGACCAGGGCGCCAACGCCACCTCCCGCCAATGAACTCGCCCCCTTCGAGGCAAGCGCCTTGGCTGCAGCTTTGGCGGCGAGCTTGAGCGTTCCCTTGGCGATAAGTTTCTTCATGAGGATTGCTCCGAGGATTCCGGCACCGGCCACACCTCCCATCCGGCCGAGCTCCCGGCCGACCGACGGGGTCGTCTTGCGCGCGGCAACCCGAAGGACAGAATCCATGTCGTCATCGATCCTGGCAGCCACCACGATCCGCTTCCCCGCCGGCAGTTCCCCGATCCGCCGGGAATCGAGAACGGACGCCAATCGGCCCTTCAGGCATCGCTCCCTTTCGCTCTTCTCCAGCGCCGTGATCCTGTCAACAAGCCGCCTGCTGGCATCCGCCAGCCGAAGATGCTCCTCGAACTTTCCCTGCATGTAACTCGGGAAATCGCCCAGAATCAATTCCTTCAGCCGCCCGTATTCTCCACCAAGGCTGTAATACCAGTCGAGAAAGCTCTCCACACCGCTCTGCATCCGCCGGAACTCGTCCTCCGCAATGGACGGTATTTCCCGCTTCACCCGCTCCATGGCGTCTTTCATGCAGGCTTTCTCTGCCTTGGCAGATTCCCGTCTCGTTCCCGGCTCGTAATATGTGCCGCCCCGCGTGCCTTCCTCGACGAAACGCGGCTGGAGCGATTGTCTCCTGCTCGCCTGTCCGGAAGGAGAAGGGACACGCCCCACTTGCCCTTCCTCGGGAAGGGTCACCGGAATCTCCAAGGGCAGCGACGACAGCTCCGTGGTCCGAGGAGCGCGCAGCTGACGGATTCTGTCCCGCACCTGGAAGCGATTTTCCAGCTCGGTCGCCCATGATTCGAGCTGCCCCACGAAAGCCAGAAACGGCCCGGTAATGATGACCACGACAAAGGCGAACCAGAAAGCGCCCCCCGGATCCCGCTGGTAGGCTTCCCCGTCGCGAACCGCCCTGGCGAAAACCCGGCCGAACTCCCGAGGCGGCATCGTGAGGGTTTCCGCCATCATCAGCAGGGCAAGCCACATCCCGAAATACGAGAGCAGGACGACCGGCCAGGCCAGCTTCCCGAGCCATGAGAAGATATCGCTTTCCCAACCCTCCTTCAGCTCCTTGAGCGCCAAAAGCCAGCCGATGAGAGCGCTTCCGGCCTCGCCCTGAGCGGCCGGTGCAATTCCAGGCAGCCCGGGCCCAGCCATGATCAAGGTCGAGATGGCCAGGACGGCGGCGACAAGCCCCCGCGGCAGGCGCCCCGTCCATATCGGAGCGAAATCGGGCTTCACCTCGCGTTCCAGAGGATATCTCAGGAGAGGCAGGAAAACCCGACCTGCCACGAGCGCCACCCCGAGCAGCAGACCGGCGTTGATCCAGCCGATGCCGAGGAAGAGAAAGAAAAGGTTGACCGCCAATAACATTGCGAAGAAAAAAGCGGCCAGGTTACGCCAGAAGCTGCCCCGGAAGAAGCCATGCAACACGCCTCCTTCCGCCAGCGCCTCGCGTTTCAGCATCTGCCGCGCATGTCCGAGCACCGAGAAATGAATCCACAGGGGCATGGCGACAAGACATGTGGCAATGACGGCAGCTGCGAGCTTGCACCTCACGAGCGGCCCGGCCGCAAGGACGAGTGCAAGAGCGGCCGGTGATACCGTCAAAATTCCTATCCGGCTGAAGTTTCTCATGCCGGATATCCGTGCGCGACATACATGATGTGCATGGTGGGCACGGCCCGCAGCGTCGGTCAATGGGCAATCATTGCTCCGCCCGATCCTGCCTGCGGGGTCAGGCCTTCTCGAACGGAACCGGCCGACGCATGAAGAGGGTCGCCTTGTTGGAGACGGCCCGCGGCTCTCCCGTGGTCAGGAAGCGGCTCTCGCGGCCGGTACCGACGAGGCCGGGATGCCGGTGCAGGTAGTCGGCAAGGCTGTCGGCAACGATCGTCGGCTGGGAAAACACCCGGACATCGGCACCGAGCGCATCGCGGAACACGTTCTCGACGATCGGGTAATGGGTGCAGCCGAGCACGGCGGCATCGGGGATCGGCATTCGCCGCAGGAGCGATTCGACATGGGAGCGCACCAGCGCCTCGGCGAGGATCATGTCGCCCATCTCGATCGCATCGACCACCCCGCCACAGGGCTGGGCCTCGACATCGACGCCGATCGCTCGGTAGGCCAGCTCGCGCTGGAAGGCCCGCGAGGCCACGGTCGCCGGCGTGGCGAAGAGCGCGACATGCTTGACCGCCACTTCCCGCGGCGGCGACCGGTCCCCCCACTTGCGCTCGGTCAGCGCCTCGATCAGGGGGACGAAGACGCCCAGCACGCGCTTGCCCTCCGGCACCCATTCCTCCTGCATGCGCCGCAAGGCTGCCGCCGAGGCGGTGTTGCAGGCGAGGATGACGAGATCGCACCCCTCGTCGAACAGCCGCGAAACACCCTTGCAGGTGAGGGTGTAGATGTCGTCGGCATCGCGCACGCCGTAGGGCGCATGGGCGTTGTCGCCGTAATAGACGAAGGGCAGATCGGGCAGGCGCTTCTCGACGGCCTGCAGCACCGTGAGCCCGCCCAGTCCCGAATCGAAGATGCCGACCGCCATTCTCTCCTCCTCGACCAGCCCGCCCGCCGGATCCCATTAGGCGCAGGCAGACGAAAAGTCCATCGGCCGCAGGACGCACCGCCACCTGCGGGAGACGGCCGGCGCAGGCGGAAAAGCGGAAAGGGCCGCCGAAGCGGCCCCTTCGCACCGAAGCATGACATTCCGGCAGGCCGCCGGGAGGGCCGAAGCCCCGGCTCAGCGCTTCGAGAACTGGAAGGAGCGGCGGGCCTTGCGCTTGCCGTATTTCTTCCGCTCGACGACGCGGGCGTCGCGGGTGAGGAAGCCGGCCTTCTTCAGCGGCGGCCGCAGCGCCGGATCATAGAGCTGAAGCGCACGGGCGATGCCGTGGCGCACCGCGCCGGCCTGACCGGAGAGGCCGCCGCCCTTCACGGTGGCATAGACGTCGAACTGGCCTTCGACCCCGGCCACCTCGAAGGGCTGGCGCAGGATCATCTGCAGCACCGGACGGGCGAAATACTTTTCCATCGGCTTGCCGTTGACGGTGATCCGGCCCGAACCCGGCTTGACCCAGACCCGCGCCGTGGCGTTCTTGCGGCCGCCCTTGGCGTAGGAGCGGCCCAGCTCGTCACGCACCGGCTCGCGCTGCGGCGCCGCGGCGGCCTCGCTCGTCGCGCTCCCGGCCTCGCCGCCCATGGCGGCCTGAAGATCGTCGAGTGTCCTGATTTCGTCGCTCATCTCACGCGCTCCGGGTATTCTTGCGGTTCATCGACTTCACATCCAGCACTTCGGGCTTCTGGGCCTCGTGGGGATGCTCGGGCCCGGCATAGATGCGCAGATGGGTCAGCTGCCTGCGCGAGAGCGGCCCGCCCGGCAGCATGCGCTTGACGGCGAGATAGACCAGCCGCTCGGGGTTCTTGCCCTCGAGGATCTGGCGGGCGGTGCGGCTCTTGATGCCGCCCGGATAGCCGGTGTGCCAGTAGTAGACCTTCTCGTCGCGCTTGCGGCCGCTCAGCTGGACCTTGTCGGCATTGATGACGATCACGTTGTCGCCCATGTCCATGTGGGGCGTGAATTCCGGCTTGTGCTTGCCGCGCAGCCGGGTGGCGATGATCGAGGCGAGACGGCCGAGAACGACGCCTTCGGCATCGATCACCACCCATTTCTTCTCGATCTCGTCGGGCTTGATGCTGTAGGTTTTCATCCTGTCACCCTGTGGCGATGTGGGTTGCATGGCTCCCTGGCAACCGGGGCGGACGCGCCCGCCGGCCGGGCAGGCCCCGCTCCCCTTTCGGGGCGATGCGGCCGTCCCTGCGGCGATTCGCCCGGCCCGGTGCCGAAAGAGATGTGGCGGCCGAAGCCGCCTCGGCTGCGCTCTTTAGCGGTTTCCACGGCCAGGTCAAGCCGAAATTTTCAGGCGCATCGCAGCATATCCGTTCAAATTCAATCCGTTGCAGTATGGCGTTCTATTTTACCCTAACCACTCCCCCTCTTTCCCGACCGCAAACCCGCTCCTCGTGACGGAAGGATGTCCCTCTTGCATCCCCACCGGCAAGGCCCTATCTGGCCGCCCGCACGAGGGACCGATCCCAACCCCGTCGCCGCGGGGGGGCGCTAAGGAACCTCTGGATTCATCTGCTGGTATGGAGGGTTGTGCCATGAACGACGCCAACCTCTTCCAACTGGGGATCGGTCCGGAGACCGGCGCCCATGCGGAAGACCCGACTGCAACCGCAACCCGGGCGGCGGCCCCCTGCCCGGACGCGGCATGCGCCCCGGCTGCCGTTTCACGCGCTGCCGCCTTCTTCGATACGGGCCGGGCCGATCATTTCGTGCGCCGCGACGGGCGCGTCTATGCGGGCACCCACCTCATCATCGAAGTGGCGGAGGGCACGGGGCTGGACGATGCCGAGCGCATCGAGACGGCCTTTCGCGAGATCGTGGCGGCCGCGGGCGCCACGCTCCTGCACATCCATCTGCACCGCTTCTCGCCGCAAGGCGTCTCGGGGGTCGCCGTGCTCGCCGAAAGCCACATCTCGGTCCATACCTGGCCCGAGATCCGCTATGGCGCCTTCGACGTCTTCATGTGCGGCGATGCCCGCCCCGAGGCGGCCGTTCCGGTGCTCGAGCGGATCTTCGCCACCGACAAGGTGCAGGTGCAGACGCTCTATCGCGGCGAGGAGATCGTGACCGCCGCCCTTGTCGGAAAAGCCGGGGAGGAGAGCCGTCATGTCGCATGACAAGGAACGGGACAAGAAACGGGAGCGCCCGGCGGAGGACGGTTTCGCCCTCATGCCCGGCTGGGCGGTCGAGACGCTGCATGACGATTTTCGCCAGGCGCTCCGGGTCGGGAAGCCGATCTACGACAGCAACACCGATCACCAGCGCCTGCGCGTGTTCGAGAATCCGACCTTCGGCCGGGTGCTGACCCTCGACGACGTGATCCAGACCACCGAGGGCGACGAATTCATCTATCACGAGATGATGAGTCATGTGCCGATCCTCGCCCACGGCGCGGCGACGGAAGTGCTCGTCATCGGCGGCGGCGACGGGGGGATGGCCCGCGAGGTGCTGCGCCACCGGACGGTGGAGCGGGTGACGATGGTCGAGATCGACGCGGAGGTCGTCGCCTTCGCCCGGAAATATCTGCCGCGGCTCTCCCGGGGCGCGTTCGACGATCCGCGGCTCGATCTGGTGATCGCCGACGGGGCGCGTTTCGTGGCCGGGACGGAGCGCCGCTTCGACGTCATCATCGTCGACTCCACCGACCCGATCGGCCCCGGCGAAGCGCTCTTCACCGCACGCTTCTACGCCGACGCCAGGCGCTGCCTGAAGGAAGGGGGCATCCTCGTCACCCAGAACGGAGTGCCCTTCCTGCAGGGCGAGGAACTCACGCGCACCATGCGGGCCTTCAAGAGGCTTTTCACCGACTGGAGCTGCTACCTCGCCACCATCCCGACATATGCCGGCGGGCCGATGGCATTCGGCTGGGGCACGGACGGGGTGGCCCGCTCGGTGCCGCTCGACGTTCTGCGCGCCCGCTTTGCCGCCAGCGGAATCGAGACGCGCTACTATACCCCCGAGGTCCACAAGGCCGCCTTCGCCCTGCCGGCCTATGTCAGGAAGCTGATGCCCTGACAGGGTGAAGCCGACAGAGACGGCGAGGGGCGGCAGGGGGGAGTCTCGTCGGAGGCTCCCGGAAGACGGCGCTTCCGCTCATCGGAGGGCAGGAGGCCTCAGACCGGGGCGGCGCCGCCTTCCGCCACCCGCCGCGGCGGCAGGGAATAGGTCAGGGAGGCCCGGGCCACCGGCTTTTCGTGACCGACCGAATGAAGCAGCATGTCCGAAACCGCCAGGGCGCGGCCGAGCTTGAGCAGACGCGCCTTCGCCACCATGTCCACCGGCGCCGGCCGGCGCATGAAGTCGATCGTGGCATTGACCGTCACCGCCAGCGCCTCGGGGCCGACATGGGCAAGGGTCACGAGATAGGCCGCCACATCCGCCAGGGTGAACATCACCGGCCCCGATACCGTGCCGCCGGGGCGGATATCCCGCACCGGATCCACCTTCAGGCGCAGATCGAGCGCGCCCGGCGCCACCTTCTCGACCACGAAGCGATCGGCCACGGCGCCGTATTCGCGGGCCATGAAGGCAGCAAGCTCGGATTCGGTCATCACCGGTGTCATTTTCGCTTCCCTCCCTCGCTCCGGGTGATAGATTTCATCCCGGCTGCAACAAAGGCAAGGATGACGTAACGATGACCGACGACGCTTCCGCCCCGGACGCCCCCGTCCTTCTGCAGGAAAGGGACGAGAAGGGCATTGTCACCCTCACCCTCAACCGCCCCGAGGCGCTCAACGCCCTGTCGGATGCGCTCCTCGACGCGCTGCAGGATGCCTTCGACGGCCTGCGCACCGACCGCGAGGCGCGGGTGGTGATCCTCAGGGGGGCCGGGCGTGCCTTCTGCGCGGGGCACGATCTGAAGGAGATGACCGCGGGCCGGCAGGCGCCCGACGGCGGGCGCGACTATTTCCGCGACCTCTTCGCCAAATGCTCGCGGGTGATGATGACGATCCCGCGCCTGCCTCAGCCGGTGATCGCCCAGGTGCACGGCATCGCCACCGCCGCCGGTTGCCAACTCGTCGCTTCCTGCGATCTGGCGGTCGCGGCCGAAACCACGTGCTTCGGCGTGAACGGCGTCAATATCGGCCTGTTCTGCTCGACGCCGATGGTGGCGCTCACGCGCAACGTGCCGCGCAAGCAGGCCTTCGAAATGCTGACCACGGGCGAATTCGTCACCGCGCCGCGGGCCCGCGAGATCGGCCTCGTCAACCGGGTCGTGCCCGAAGAGGAACTTGCCGCCGCCGCCCGCAGCCTCGCCGAGACCATCGCCGCCAAGCTCAACCCGGCGGTGCGGATCGGCAAGGAAACCTTCTACACCCAGCTCGAGATGCCGCTGGCCGCGGCCTACGCCCATGCCTCGGAAGTGATGGTCGAGAACATGCTCTGGCGCGACACCGAAGAGGGAATCGCCGCCTTTCTCGAGAAGCGCAAGCCGCGCTGGCGGGGCTGAGACGCGGCATTCCGTCGGGGGGAAGGAGAAAGGCGGAAGGGCCCGCGGGCAGGGTTCAACCGGCCCCGGCGGCCTTGCCGGTCGGCGCCTTGATGTCGCTCGCGCCCGGCATCACCCCGCCGTCGAGCAGCTCCTCCACGAGCGAGCCGAGAAGCTCGGCCCGTCGCGACACCCCTGCCTTGCGATAGACCGCCCCGAGCTGGGCCTTGACGGTGCCGACCTTCGCACCGCGGATCTCGGCGATCTCGGCGATCGAGAAGCCCTTGATCGCGAGCCAGGCCACTTCGCGCTCCGCCGCCGTCAACCCCCAGCGGGCGAAATCGGCCTCGAGAATCTCCGCCAGCTTGCCCCGGGCGATGGCAAGCGCGTCCTGCATCCGCTCCCGCTCGTCGAGAAGATATCGCAGAACCGCCACCTCGATGGCGATGGCGATCACGAGAACCAGGGTGGCCACGAGCTCCATCACCACCGAAAGATCGAGGTGGAAGCCGAGCCCCGGCGTGAACATGTCCTCGATGACATCATAGAAGAAGAACGCCGTCGCCAGGGTCTGCAACGCCATCACCGCAAGAAGTCCCGGCACCGCCAGTCGGCGCAGGAGCCCCGCCGGCCGCGATTGCCGCCCGTCTTCGGTCTCGCCGATCGCACCTGTCGTCGTCATCTCTCGCTCTTGCTGCCCGGGTTCTCCCGCTCGCGGCCACTCTAGCCATCGGCCCCGCCCGTGCAAGGCATCTTTTCCCGCCCCTTGCGCCGTCCGGCGCGGAGTGAAAGGATCGTCGTGACCTTCCCGAAGCGCCCGATCAGCAAGGAGCCGCCATGCCCCCGACCACCGCGCTCGCCCTCACATGGCTGTCCTGGTTAGCCAGCCTCTTCGCCTACGGGCCAACCGGCCTGCCCGGCCGCTACAACGGCTATGTCGAGGCCGATTTCGTTCATGTTTCGGCCATCGCCACCCGCAGGACCGTCTCCCTCGACGTGTCCGAAGGAGAGCATGTGAAGAAGGGCGATCTTCTCTTCACGCTCGACGACACCCATGAGACCGCGGCGCTCAGGGCCGCCATTGCCAGGGCCAACGCCGCCAGGGCCGAACTCGACCGGCTCGAAGCCGGCGGGCGGGCCGAAGAAATCCGCGCGATCACTGCCGAACTCGAACAGGCACGCGCCGCGCTCGATCTGGCCCGCAGCAATCTCCGGCGCACGTTGAGTCTGGTCGAGAAGGGCAACCTGCCGCCCGCACAGCTCGACGCCGACCGCACCGCCGTGCGCCGCGCCGAGGCCCGCATCAGCGAACTCGAGGCCCGGCTGGCCCTCGCCCGCTCCCCGGCGCGCAAGGAAGACATCATCGCCGCCCGGGCCCGGCTCGAGGCCGCCCGGGCCGATATGCGCCGGGCTCAGGCCGCCCTCGCGGATCTCGAGGTGCATGCGCCGACCGACGGCCTCGTGGAGAAGATCCACTACCGCGTCGGCGAGGTGCTTCCCGCCGGACGCCCTGCCCTCACCCTCCTGCCGCGCACGGGCCGCAAGGTGATCTTCTTCATTCGCGAACCCGAACGAAGCGGCTTCGCGATCGGGGAACGGCTCACCGTCAGCTGCGACGGCTGCACCGCCACCTTCACCGCCACTCTCACCCGCATCGCTTCCGAGCCGCAATACACTCCGCCGATCATCTATTCGCGCGCGCAGCGCACCCGTTTCGTCTATCGCGCCGAAGCCTCCCTCGCAGCAGGCAGCGGCCTGCATCCGGGCCAGCCCGTGACCCTCACCCGCGCCGAAGCCGCGGGAGCGGGCGAATGAGCGGGGCGGCGGGGACAGAACCGGCCACCCCGCGGGCGGAGGACGGGCCGGCCATTTCCGTGCGCGGGCTCACCAAGCGCTTCGGCACGCGCGTCGCCGTCGATCATGTGGACATGGACGTGCCGAAGGGGGTGATCTACGGCTTTCTCGGGCCCAACGGCTCGGGCAAGACCACCACCATCCGCATGATGTGCGGGCTCCTCACCCCGGACGAGGGCGGCGGGCGCACCCTCGGTCACGACATCCGCACCGAAAGCGACCGCATCAAGGAGAAGATCGGCTACATGCCCCAGCGCTTCTCGCTCTACGGCGATCTGACGGTGCGGGAGAATCTGCGCTTCATGGCGCGGATGTACCGGGTGCGGAACGTCCGGGAGGTAGTGGAACGGACGATGGCCGAACACGGGCTCGACCGTTTCGCCGATCAGCTGGCCGACACCCTCTCGGGCGGGTGGAAACAGCGTCTCTCCCTCGCCGCCTGCCTGCTGCACGCCCCCCGGCTTCTCCTGCTCGACGAACCGACGGCCGGGGTCGATCCCAAGGCGCGGGTCGATTTCTGGGAAGAGATCCGCCATCAGGGCCGCCGCGGCATCACCTCCCTCGTCTCCACCCACTACATGGACGAGGCGATCCAGTGCGACTACATCGCCTACATCTTCCGCGGTCAGCTGCTGATCACCGGCAAGGCCCACGAGATCCCGCGCCAGGTGGGGCTTCATACGTGGTGGGTGACGGGGCCCGATCTCGAGACGCTCGAAAAGAGGCTGCGCGCGCTGCCCGGCATCGAGCAGGTCGTCCGTTTCGGCAACAGGCTCCATGTCTCGGGCAGCGATGCCGCCCGTCTCGACGCCGTCGCCCGCGAGGAGGCGGCGCACGGCACCCACACATGGGAACAGCGAGAAACCGGGCTCGAGGACGTCTTCATCTACCTGATGTCCCGCAACGGCAGCGAGGACGCCGACGGACTCCCCCGCGGCCCGGCACCGGCAGGGGGGACAGGCTGATGCGGCGTTTCTCGCTTTCGCGCTTTCTGGCCATCCTGACGAAGGAATTCATCCAGATGCTGCGCGACCGCACGACCTTCGCGATGATGATTGGCATTCCGGTCATGCAGCTTCTTCTCTTCGGCTACGCCATCAACACCGACCCGCACCATCTGCCGACACGGGCCGAGATCAACGACGACGGCCCCCTCGCCCGCGCCATCATCGCCGGCATGGAGACATCGGACTATTTCCGCTTCCTCGGGCCGGTCTCGGGCGAAAGGGAGGCCGAGGCGGCCCTTTCCTCGGGAGAGGCCAGTTTCGTCATCGTCATTCCACCCGGTTTCGAGCGTGACGTCATCCGCGGCGCCCGGCCCGAGATCCTGATAGCCGCCGACGCGTCCGATCCGACCGCCGTCGGCAGCGCGGTCGGGGCGCTCTCGGGCATCGTCGAGCGCGCCATCGCCCAGACGCTGACCGGCCCGCTCGCCGTCGCCGAGGCCGCCCCCGGCCCCTTCTCGGTAGTGGTGCACCGCAAATACAATCCCGAACGGCGCACCAGCCTCAACATCGTGCCGGGGCTTCTTGCCATCATCCTGGCCATGACCATGACCGCCATCACCTCGGTCGCCATCGTGCGCGAGGTCGAACGTGGCACGATGGAAACGCTGATCTCGACCCCGGCCCGGCCGCTCGAGGTGATGATGGGCAAGATCCTGCCCTATGTGCTCGTCGGCTATATCGAGACGGTCCTGTTCCTGATCGCGGCGATGACGCTCTTCTCCGTGCCCTTCACCGGCGATCTCGCGGCGTTCCTTGCCGGCTTCAACATCTACATCGTCATCAACCTTGCCATCGGTTTCATGGTCTCGACCGTGGCCCGCACCCAGATGCAGGCGATGCAGATCAGCTTCTTCACCATCCTGCCGACGATCCTGCTCTCGGGCTTCATCTTTCCCTTTGCCGGCATGCCGGGCTGGGCGCAGGCGATCGGCTCGGTGTTGCCGGCGACCCATTTCCTGCGCATCGTCCGCAAGGTGATGCTGAAATTCGGCGACTTTGCCGCGATCCGCCAGGATCTCGCCGCGCTTGCCGTGATCGCCGTCATCGTCACCATCCTTTCGCTCCTGCGCTA
The DNA here is from genome assembly GCA_026989275.1 of Albidovulum sp. Lineage (GTDB taxonomy): Bacteria > Pseudomonadota > Alphaproteobacteria > Rhodobacterales > Rhodobacteraceae > WFPA01. The sequence continues at coordinate 25,802 of JALSJQ010000013.1, read as the reverse complement.
CCGCCGCACGCTCGACTGAAGGCGTGCCACGGGCAGGCTTTGCAGGGCGCGTATTTCACGCTAGGGAGAGGCAGGAGGAAGAATGCCATGGCCGATCGTGCAGACCGCTTCTCCGCGAAAGTCCGCCCCGCCCGTTCCGACCGGGCGGACGCCGCCGGACCGGCCCCGAACGGCGCCGGGCGCCGGCGGCTGCTCCTCGCTCTGGGCGCGCTCGGCCTTGTTGCCGCCTGCAGCCGCGGCGGAAACCGCAGGGGCGGAGCGCTGCGAATGCTCAACCCCTTCAACTGGTTCGGCCGTTCCGAATCGCGCGTCAATCGCGAGCCGCAGATCTATCGCGACCCGCGCCGGCTCGTCGATCGGGTGATCGAACTGCGGGTCGAACGCACGAGCTCGGGTGCGATCATCCGCGCGGTCGGCCTGCCGGCGGTGATCGGCGTTTACGATGCGGCGCTGGTACCGCTCGACGACGGGCCGGTGAAGGGCACGCTGCGCTACGAATTCCGCCTGATGCCGCCGAAGGATGGCGGGCTGCAGGGGCCGAGAAGGGCGCGGCTCGTTCACGTCGCCCGCTATCTGCCGAATCCGGCGCTCGAAGGGGTGCGCCGCATCGAGGTGATCGGTCGCAAGAACCGCCGCATCACCCGCCGCTGACGGCACTTCCGCCGCAGGCAAGTTCCATCGGCACGCGCCTGCCGCCCGCGGCTTTCTCTCCCGCCCCGCACCGGAAAGGTGCGCGTCCGGCAAGAAACCGGCAGAAAAGCCGCCCCGCCGTCCGGTCCGTGCGCTCCGCATCTCCCTGCGGCCTCCCGATGCCGTTGCGTCTGCAATGGACAAGCCGGCGCGCCCGGTCTAGAGCCGGGGCATGATCCCGCTCCTGCCCGATTTCGACCGCACGCGGCCGCCCTCGCTCCTGACGCTGATGCTGATCCCGGCGCTGGCCTCGGTCACGCTGTCGATCTTCCTGCCGGCCCTGCCCGTGATGGCACGGGATTTCGGGGTCGAATATGGCGTGATGCAGCTCTCCGTGTCGCTCTACTTCCTGGCGACCGGCGTGTTGCAACTCGTGATCGGCCCGCTTTCCGACCGCTTCGGCCGCCGCCCCGTGCTGGCCGTCGCCGGCCTCGTCTTCCTCGCGGCCACGACCGGCGCCATGTTCGCCACCACCGCATGGGCCTTCCTGCTCTTCCGCATGATGCAGGCGGTGATCGCCACCGGCATGGCGCTCTCGCGCACCGTCATCCGCGACCTCGTGCCGGGAGAAAAGGCGGCGGGGCTCATCGGCTATGTCACCATGGGCATGGCGATCGCTCCCATGCTCGGGCCGGCCATCGGCGGCTGGCTCGGCGAACATTACGGCTGGCGGGCGATCTTCCTCGCCCTCCTGGTCTTCGGCCTGGGCGTCCTCGCGCTGATCCTCCTCGATCTCGGCGAGACCGCCCCCGGCACCGATGGCGGCTTCCGCGCCCAGATGCGCCAGTGGCCCGTTCTCCTCGCCTCGCCCCGCTTCTGGGCCTATGTGCTGATCGCCGCCTTCTCGAGCGGCATCTACTTCTCCTGGCTCGGCGGCGCTCCCCATGTCGGCATCAACGCATTCGGCCTCGGCCAGGGCGCGCTCGGCCTGTGGATGGGAGCGATCTCGATCGGCTACATTCTCGGCAACTACCTTTCGGGCCGTTTCTCGGCGACGCTCGGCATCGTCCGCATGATCGCCATCGGCACGGCGCTGACGCTCGCGGGAACGGGGGTGCCGCTCCTGGGCTATCTCGCCCATATCGCGGCCGGGCCGCTGCCCTTCTTCCTGCCCCTGATGCTGGTCGGGATCGGCAACGGCATGGTGCTGCCCAACACCACCGCCGGGCTGCTTTCGGTGCGCCCCGCCATCGCCGGCACGGCCGCGGGGTTCGGCGGCGCGATCCAGATCGCCTCGGGCGGCGGGCTCGCGGCCCTCGGCGGCTGGGTGGCGCCGATGACACCGGGCCCCGAGGCGCTGCTGGCGCTGATGACGGCCCTTGCCGCCGCCTCGCTGCTTCTCGTCTGGGCGCTGGTGCTGCGGCTGCGACGGCTGGGCCTGACCGCCTGAGGGCTCAGGCCGAGCCGAGGAAAGGCTTGTCCCGAATTTGCAAACATGCGAGTAATGTTTGCAAACCTTCTGCGAACAAGAGAGAGTGCTCCGTGAGCGCCCAAAAGATCTATGCCGGCGCCAAGCTGCGCGAGACGCGACGGCGCCTCGGCCTTACCCAGAAGGCCTTTGCCGCCCGGCTCGGCGTGTCGCTACCCTATCTCAACCAGATGGAGAACAACAACCGCCCGGTCTCGGCCACGGTGGTTCTGGCGCTTGCGCGCGAATTCGGCATCGACGTGACCGAGCTTGCCGGCGGCGACACCGCCCGGCTGGTCGCCGATCTCGCCGAGGCGCTGTCGGATCCGGTCTTCGGCGACGAGCCGCCCCCCCGGGCCGATCTCCATCTCGTCGCCGCCAACGCGCCGGCACTGGCCCAGGCGCTTCTCACCCTGCACCGTGCCTGGCGCCAGAGCCGCGAGCGGCTGGCCGCGCTCGACGAATCCCTCGGCAACGAAAGCGGCCTCGTGCGCCCCTCCCCCTGGGAGGAGGTGCGCGACTTCTTTCATTATTGCGACAATTATATCGACGCGATCGACAGATCTGCCGAAATCTTTGCACGAAAGCTTCATGGCGACAGACTCGAGCCCTTGCCCCTGCCGGCCCTCGAGGCCTGGCTCGAGGAGCACGGCATCCGCCTCGTCCTCGCCCCCGAAGGGCCCCGGCGGACATTCGACCGGGCAACGCGGATCCTCACCCTCTCGCGCCATGATCCGGCCGAGACCCATCGTTTCCAGATCCTGCATCAGATCGCCCTCGTCGCCCACGGCGAGCTGCTCGACGCGACGCTCGACCTGGCGCGCTTCTCGAGCGACGAGGCCCGGGCCATCGCCCGCATCGGCCTGGCCAACTATTTCGCCGGCGCCGCGCTTCTGCCCTATGGCCGGTTTCTCGAGGCCGCCCGCAGCACGCGGCACGATCTCGAGCGGCTGGCGCTCGATTTCGGCGCTTCGATCGAACAGGTCGCCCATCGGCTCTCGACCCTGCAACGACCCGGCGCCCGCGGCGTGCCCTTCTTCTTCGTCCGGGTCGATCAGGCGGGCACGATCACCAAGCGCCATTCGGCCACCCGGTTGCAATTCGCCCGTTTCGGCGGAGCCTGCCCCCTGTGGAACGTGCATCAGGCCTTCGAGACACCGGGCCGCTTCCTGCGCCAGCTGGCCGAGACGCCCGACGGCATCCGCTACCTCTGCCTGGCGCGCGCCGTGATCAAGCCCGGCGGCAGCTTCCGGGCACCGGTGGCGCGCTATGCCATCGGCCTCGGCTGCGAGATCACCCATGCCGGCCAGCTGGTCTATGCCGACGATCTCGACCTCGACAATCCGCAGGCCTACGAACCGATCGGTGTCTCCTGCCGCATCTGCGAGCGGCGCAACTGTCATCAGCGGTCGGTGCCGCCCCTCGAGCGGCGCCTCAGGGTCGATCCCGACCGCCGCACCCGCCTGCCCTACGAGATCGACTGACTGAATACCGCCACGCCAAGAGCGGGAAATGGCGACCCCTGCAGGACTCGAACCTGCAACCTGCTGATTAGAAGTCAGCTGCTCTATCCAGTTGAGCTAAGGGGCCGGAAGACGCGGCCTCGGCCGCATCGCGGCGCCTCGATAGCCGCAAGCCGGGCCGCGACGCAAGAGGCGGCTTTCGCGGAAAATCGCGGGCGGACGATCGTCGGCGGCGTTTCCCACCGCATCGTGCCTTGCGGCGCGCCCCGGTCAATGGGTCCAGGGAAAGCGGCGGCCGGGCAGGTAGTTGTCGGCATAGCCGTTGGCGCGAACCACATGGCGCCGAGCATGGGACGGCAGAACCACATAGGCGATGCCGTGCGCCCTGGCGTAGTCCTCGGCCGCCTTGCGTTCGGGAAAGCGCAGGCGCAGCTGGGTGCGGGTGTCGCGGCCGGCGGTCCATCCCATCAACGGGTCGAGTTCGGCGCCGCTCTCGCGCTCGAATTCGAGCACCCATTCACGGGTCCGGGCCTCGCCCGACTGCATGGCGTTGCGGGATGGCTTGTAGATCCGTGCGCGCATGTCCTCTCCTCCATTGACCGGCCCTTCCGCCCCGCTTATCGCCCGGCACGCGCCGCAAGACAAGATCCGCGGTGGCCGCAGCCCGCCGGCAACCACCCCTGCGGAGGACGGCAAGCCTCGCCCGCCACCGTCTCCCGCCAAGGAGCCCGCCGCTACTGGTGCACCTCGCCCGTCACCGGATCGAGCACGGAGAGCCCCAGCAGCCGCCAGACCTGCATGCCGCCACGGTAATAGCGGATGCGCTCGGCCGGGTAGCCTGCCGCGATCATCTTGCGGATGGCGGTGGGGGACTGGCCGCACCAGATGCCGTTGCAGAACAGGGCGACGGGCCGCGCGTTGCTGCAATCCCAGCCGTCGAAATCGGGCTCGCAGCCGAGCTCGTCGAGCCGGTCGGTGATTTCGGTATAGGGAATGCTGATCGCACCGGGAATGGTGCCGCCGCGATACCATTCCTCGGTCCGGCTGTCGATGACGAGTGCCTGCGGATCCTCGAGCATCTCGAGCAGCTCGATCTCGCCGATGGTCCGCACTCCTTCGGCCGGGCGCATCGGCTGGACGCAGAAGGGCGGGCAGGGGCGCGAGGTGCGGGCCCATTCGCCGCTCAGGCGATGCTCCGGATCCTGGTTGCGCATGATGCGCACCTTCTTCCCCTCCGGGGTCAGGACATCGACCCAGGGAATGTCGGGGCGGATCCGCACCTTCAGATCCTCGCCATTGCCCGCCAGGGCAGCCGGAACGGCGCCGAGGACGAGCAGCCCCGTCAGGAGGATGCCTGCGAGGGGGATGCCGGACCACCGGCCCCTCTTCGCAGGCCGTGTGCAACGACCGCGTTCTTTCATTTCCATGAAAAACCTCCCTTTTCGACTTCGGCCTTTTCGAAGGAGCAGATGCATGAACCCTTCCCGCAGCCCCCGCGCCTTCCCCGAAGATGGGAAGCCCGGCCGCGGATGGCAATGCCGGCCGTCCGCAATTCGACCGATACGGAGATCGACCCCCGGAGGCGCCGGGGGCCCGCCCGGCCGGCGCTTCCCCTTTTCGCGAACCGGTCGCCCCGCCCCTGACGCGCCGGGCGCTGCGCGCATGGCCGCTTTCCCTGCGCGAAAGAATGGGGCACAATGCAACATCATGCAAATTTCATTGCCGCTGGATCCGTTTTCATTCTCTCTTGTTCCGGAGCAGACCCATGATGAACACGGTTGCCCACCGCTTCCTCTTCACGGCCGCCCTCGCAGGCCTGATCGCCATGACCTGGCGACTGGAGATCGCCATCACGGGAGACATGCGCTTCGCGCCGGCCCAGTCGATCCTGCTCTTCGCCGGCTGGATCTCTCTTGCCATCTTCGGCTTCTACTACCGCGTCGTGCCCCGGGCCGCATCCGGCATGGCGGCCCACATCCACTACGCCCTGTCCGTCGCTGCCGTCGCCCTCGTGACCGCGGGGCTGGTTCTCGTCGATTCCGGGCGCGGCTACGGCATCCTCTCCCTCGGCGTGGCCGGCTGCTTCGCCTCCATGCTGTTCTTCATCGGGACGATGTGGGTGCATCGCCCCTGAGAAGGCCTGTTTCGTTGCGCTTGATATGACCTCGGGTGCTGCGCTAAGGAAGGCGCGAGCACGCCGCGCTGCGGCAAGAGTGAGGGAAGCGGCCCCGGTCGCCGGGCCGCCAATCGCGAGGAGACCCCCATGCCCGACGCCTATATCTGCGCCTATGTCCGCACTCCGATCGGTCGTTATGGCGGTGCGCTGTCGCCGGTGCGTGCCGACGATCTCGCCGCGCTGCCGATCCGGGCGCTGATGGAGCGGCATGCGGATGTGGACTGGGAAGCGGTGGACGAGGTGTTCTATGGCTGCGCCAATCAGGCGGGGGAGGACAACCGCAATGTCGCCCGCATGGCCGTGCTCCTCGCCGGGCTGCCCGTGTCGGTGCCGGGCACGACGCTCAACCGGCTGTGCGGTTCGGGCATGGACGCGGTGATCAACGCCGCCCGGGCCATCCGCACGGGCGAGGCCGATCTGGTGATCGCCGGCGGGGTCGAGAGCATGTCGCGCGCGCCCTTCGTCATGCCCAAGGCCGAGACGGCCTTCTCGCGCCGGGCCGAGATCCACGACACCACCATCGGCTGGCGTTTCGTCAACCCGCTGATCGAGAGGCAGTACGGTATCGATTCGATGCCGGAGACGGCCGAGAACGTGGCCGAGGAATTCGGCATCTCGCGCGAGGACCAGGACCTGTTCGCGCTGCGCTCGCAACAGAAGACGGCGGCTGCCCAGGCCAGCGGGCGGCTCGCGCGCGAAATCGTCAGCGTCACCATTCCCCGGCGCAAGGGCGAGCCGGTCGTCGTCGATACCGACGAGCATCCGCGCCCCGACACCTCGCTCGAGAAGCTGGCGAAACTGCCGACGCCCTTCCGCCAGGGCGGCACGGTGACCGCCGGCAACGCTTCGGGCGTCAATGACGGGGCGGCGGCGCTGATCGTGGCCTCGGAGCGGGCGGCGCGGAAATACGGGCTCGAGCCGCTGGCGCGCGTGGTCGCCGGCACCACCGTCGGCGTGCCGCCCCGGATCATGGGCTACGGGCCGGCGCCGGCGATGAAGAAGCTGATGAAGATGACCGGCTGGACGCTCGACGATCTCGGCGTGATCGAGCTCAACGAGGCGTTCGCGGCCCAGTCGCTCGCCGTCCTGCGCGATCTCGGCCTTGCCGACGACGACCCGCGGGTGAACCCCAATGGCGGCGCCATCGCGCTCGGCCACCCGCTCGGCATGTCGGGCGCCCGCATCACCGGCTCCGCCGCGCTCGAAATGGTCGAGAAGGGCCATGACCGGGGCGCGGCGACCATGTGCATCGGCGTCGGCCAGGGCATCGCCGTGGCGCTCGAGCGCGTCTGACAGGACGACCGGGAAGGGGAACGGGCACCATCCGGGGCCCCGAACCGCACCCGGAAGGACGGCCTGAAAGAGCGGTCGGCCAAGGGGGCGCAGTCCCTGCCCTGCCCCGGCCGGCAGACAGGTGGGGAAGCGCTGCCGGCCAGCGCCTTCTTCCGGCCTGTGGCGCACCAGGGGGGCACGGGGTCCAACGCCCGGAAAGCTCCTCTCCCCCGAAAGAGTTGGACGTCGCTCCGAAGAATCCGGGCAGGGAGGGGCGGACCGATCCGCGGCACCGGCCGCCCGACGGGGCGCGGCCCTTCAGGCGCTTCCCTTCTCGCCGAGCGCCTCGATCTCGCCAACGAGGACGAGCGCCTGGCGGCCGAGCGCGCCCGTGAGCAGCAGAAGCTCCGAGAGCGCCAGCCATTCGAGCGCCCAGGCCGCGCCGGAGCGCTCCTGCTCGTGGATCTGGGCGCCCGACAGCACCCCGAGCGCGGCCGAGGCCTTGCGCGCCATCGCCACCATGATCTCGGCCTTCACCGGATTCCGCTTGTGGGCCATGGCCGACGAACGGCCCCCGGCCGCAAGCCGCACATCCCCGATACCCTGCTGGCTCATCAGCGCCACGTCCTCGGCGAATTTCCCGAGCGCACCGGCCACGGTGGCGAGCCATGCGCCCTGATCGAGCATCCGGTCCCGCATCGCATGCCACGGCCCCTCGGGCAGATGCAGCCCGAGCCGCGCGGCCATCTCGCGGGCGAGCGCCCGGGCCCTTTCGGGGCCGAAGGGGCGCCCGTCCCCCACCGGGCCGCCATATTGCAGCACATCGACCCGGGGGCCCATCGCCCGGGCCCGTTCCCCGATCCGCAAGAGCGGCTCGCGCCACAGGCGGATGCGGTCAGCGACGCGGATCGGCAGCGCCGCCTGCATCCGCGTGCGCCCCATGAGCCGCCGCGCCCCGAAACGGTCCTCGAGACCGGCAAGGGCGCGGTCGAGCCACTCGAGCCGCTCGAGCAGGATGCCGCGCCCCGCTCTGAGCCGCAGCACCCACATGGTGTCGATCAGATCCTGGCTGGTGGCGCCGCGGTGAAAGAGGGCCGCCGCCTCGGGCGAAAGCCGCGAGCGGATATGGGCGACGAAGGCCGGCACACCCATGCCGTCGCGCGCGGCGCCCTCGGCCACGGCCGCGCCGAGCGCCGGATCGGCCACCGATTCGATCAGGGCCGTCTCGATTTCCTTCACGCATGACGCCGGCGCCTCCCCGAGCGCACCGAGCACCGCCACATGCGCCAGCTCCCAGTCCCGCCAGGCGGCCAGCTCGAAGGCGGGCGCAAACAGCGCCGCCATCTCCGCATCGCCGAAAAGCCGTCCATACCAGGGGTGATCGCCCGGCCCTGCCGCTTCCATGCAGCTACTCCCCTTTTTCGTCCGTCTTAAGGGTTTGTTGGGGAATCACCCTCTATCGTCCGGCGTGAAGCGTCAATCACCCGAAAGGGCTGCAAGAGGATGACCGAAACGGCCGACATGCGCGACAGGCACGAAACGCCCGCCGGACCCGCCACCGCCAGGGCGCCGGAGCGGATGGTCTGGCTCGACGCGCTCCGCCTCCTGGCCGGCGTCTCGATGGTGATGCTCCATTCCTCGTCCGATCCGAACGGCGAACCCTTCGCCGCCTACGCTCCCGCCGAGCGCGCCTTCCCGGTGCTTCTCCGCGCCTTCTTCTACATCGCCCGCACCGAACTTTTCATCATCATCTCGCTGTTTCTTCTCGTCATCTCGCTCGAGCGGCGCCCGCGCCCCTGGGGCGTGATGGTGCGCGAACAGGCCCGCCGATTGCTGGTCCCCTTCGTCTTCTGGGTGCTGTTCTACGCCTTCTGGCGCCTCATCAAGGCCGACGCCTTCGGCTATGCCGGCACGCTGTGGCGGGAGATGGGCCACATCGAGCCCTGGATCGGCTATTTCCTTCTGGGCGACGTCAAGTTCCACATGCATTTCCTGCCGACCCTGTTCGGCATCGTCCTGATGACGCCGCTCTTCCGCCAGGCGGCACGGAGCCCGATCCTCGGGCTGATGGTGCTGGCAGCGCTCCTCGTCAAGCGCGAGCTCGACCTCTTCATCTGGGAACGGGCCTGGTGGCTACCCGGTTACGATTACATCCTCCGGGCGGTGAAGATCCTGACCTATGCCGGCTACGGCTTCGTCGCCGCCGCGGCATGGGGGCTGATGAAGCGCGGTTTCGCCGGGGCCCGAGCCCGGCCCTTCCTGCCGGCGATGATCTATCTCGGCCTCGTTCTCTTCGCCCTGAAACTGATTGCCGCCTTCCGCACCATCGAGACCGGCAAATGGCCTTTCGACTACACGCCGGGCTACTGGGCCGACTTCCTGATGCCGGCGGCGGTGTTCCTGATCGCCATGGCGCTGGCCGACCGGCGCTGGCCGCGGCTCTTCACCCGCCTCGCCTCCTACAGCTTCGGCCTCTATCTCGTGCACCCGATCTTCATCGACCTGTTCGAGGTCCTCACCAGGGGCCTGGCGCTGAGCCCGGGCGCGCTCGTGCTCTCCAAGATCGCCTTCACCCTGCCGCTCGCCTCCCTGCTCACATGGCGGATCGCGCGCTCGCGGATGCTGGCCTGGACGATCGGCCTCGGAGAGCTGCCCCGACCGGGGATCGTGCTTGCGCTGCTGCGCCGACACCCCGGCGGCAAGGCCACCGGAGACGGCCCGCCCTCTCCGGCCGAATAGCGCCGGTGCCCATGCCTTCCCCTCCTCCGAATTCACCTCCCGATCATGAAAGGAGCCCCGATGCAGGATCTCTGCCCCGACCGTCATCCCGGAAAGATCACCCCCGTGCCCGGATCTGCCGCCGCCCTCTCCGACCGCCTGCGGATCTTCCGCCCTGCGGGGCCGGGTCTTTCATGGCAGGACCTCGTACCGATTCTCGACGCGGTGGCCGACGGGGTGCGGCCGGGGCGGGGAATTCTCGTCGATCTGGCCGCCATCGCCGCCGTGACCGACACCACCGTCGCACTCCTCCACGATCTGGCCTGCCGTGCGGCCGGCAGGGTCGATCTCGCCTTCGCCGCGCCCGGCCCCGCCCTCGGCGCCCGGCTCGACCGGCTCGGCCTCGCCGGCGCCCTGCCGCTCTTTCCGAGCCGGGAAGCCGCGCTTGCAAGCCCCGTGCTGCGGCGCCACACCCTCGGCCACGCCAAGGCCGTCATCCTCGCCGCCGGCGAAGGCAGCCGCGCGCGCCCCCTCACCCGCCTGACCCCGAAACCGCTCCTCAAGGTGCTGGGGCGGCCGATCCTCGACTGGATGATTGATCATCTCGCCTCCTTCGGCCTGCACCGGCTGGCGATCAATTCCGGCCACCTGGCTCCCCGGCTCGAGGCCCATCTTGCGGCAGCCGACGCCGCTCTCGATCTCAGGGTGCTGCGCGAGCGCCGCCACCGCGCCGGCCGGCTGGAGGACGGCCCGGTCGGCTCGGCCACCACGCTGGCCCGCCTCGCCCGGGAAGGCTGGATCGACCGACCGGTGATCGTCGGCTGCGGCGATACCCTCGTCGATATCGACCTTGCCGGCATGATGATGCGGCATGCGGACCGGGGAAACGCCGTCACCATCGCCGCCATGGAGGTGCCGCAGGCCCGGGTCTCCCGTTACGGCATCCTCGCGGTCGAGGAGAACGGCACCGTGCGCCGTTTCCAGGAAAAGCCGCGCCCGGAAGACGCCGCGAGCCGCCTTGCCAGCATGGGCATCTACATCTTCTCCCCCGAGGCCCTCGCGGATCTTTCTCCCGAGGCGGGGCGCGACATCGGCCAACATCTTCTGCCGGCGTTGCTCGCGCAAGGCACCTCGATCGGCATCTGGCGGCACCGCGGCGGCTGGTGCGAGGTCGGCACGCCAACCGATCTGCACGAAGTCAACATGGCGGCGGCCCGCGGCGAAGCGCCCCTGGCCCGCCTCGCGGCGCTCATGCGCGACGAGCGGATCCACCTCGGCAACGGGGTGCGCCTCGGCCCCCGGGTGCGGATCGAGGGGCCGGTATTCATCGGCGATCGGGTCGAGATCGGGGGCAATTGCCGCCTGGTGGGCCCCGTCGTCATCGAGAGCGGTGCCCGCATCGGCCCGGGTTGCCGGGTCGAGAACGCCCTCGTGCTCGAAAACGCCACCCTGTCGGCAGGCGCGCAGTGCATCGGCACGCTTGCCCTTCCTCCCGCCCTCGAGGCCTGCGGGGAGGCAGACCGCCCCAGCCCAGTGGCAAGAAGCGATGCCCCGCTGCCCCTGCCGGCCACCTTCGAAGGAACGGCCCGGCCCAAGCCCGCATCTCGTCCTCAACCCGCATGGCAATGAGGAAGGCGGCATCGGAGACGGGGCCGGCCAGGGAGGCCACCGGCCACGGCGCCTTCCGCCGCGCCATGTCCGGCCCGTCCCCGCACGGCCTCTGCAGCCGGCAGGGTATCATCGCCGCGTCGCTGCCGCTCCTTCATGGCGGCGAGACGCGAAAATGCTTGGAGAGGCGCAGCCCCTGTCCCTGATAGTTCGAGCCGAGATCCGCACCATAAAGCCGGTCGGGCCGGGCGGTCATGCGCTCGAACACCAGCCGCCCCACTTCCTGACCGTGTTCGAGCACAAAGGGCACCTCGTGGCAACGCACCTCGAGCACGCCGCGCGCACCGCGCCCCCCGGCAGACTCATGGCCGAAACCGGGATCGAAGAACCCGGCATAATGCACGCGAAATTCTCCCACCATCGCGAGATAGGGAGCCATTTCCGCCGCGTATTCCGGCGGGATGACCACCGATTCGCGGCTCACGAGAATGTAGAAGGCGCCCGGGTCGAGCACCAGTCGGCCCTCCTCGGCGCGAACCGGCTCCCAGAAGGCGTCGGGATCGTAATGCTCGACCCGGGAAAGATCGATCAGCGGCGCGTGCGCCCGCGCCCGATAGCCGACGACAGGGCGCGCAGAGTGCCTCGCCCCGCCGGCGGCGAATTCGAGATCGACCGAAAAGGCCAGCCCGTTGTCCACCCGGGGCCGTGCACCGGCCGGTGCATGGACGCCCATCAGCGCGCGCAGCTCCTCGTCGGCAAGGCGCGCATCGCCCCGGCGGAAGCGGATCTGGTTGAGACGCATCCCCGGCCGCACCAGCACGGAAAAGCTCCGCGGGCAGATCTCGGCATAGAGCGGCCCGGAATAGCCCGGCGCCACCCGGTCGAACTCGCTTCCGTCATCGGTGATGAGGCGCGTGAGGATGTCGAGCCGTCCGGTCGAGCTCTTGGCATTGGCGACGGCGTGAATGTCATCGGGCAGATCGAGCCGCTCCATCAGCGGCACGAGATAGACACAGCCCTTCTCGAGCACCGCCCCCTCCGCGAGCGGAAAGCTGTGCATCTCGAAATCGCCGATCCGCTCGACGAGGCGGCGCCCCTTGCCGGCCAGAAAGGATGCGCGCACACGCCACGCCCTCTCGCCGAGCCGCAGATCGAGGCTTGCCGGCTGCACCTGGCCGGCGTCCATCGCCGCTTTTCCGGCCGTGATCCGCCCCTCCGCGATCAGTGCCCGGATCGATTGCGACGGCAAGACGCCCTGTCGTTGTTCCACCGCTGCGGCTCCTCCGTTTCGGCCGGGTTGCATCGGGTAGGCACGTTCCGGGCCCGCCCGGCGATTTACCGCATAACCGCCCCCGAGAAGCGTTGCAATCGGCGTCGCGGATGGGGTCCCGTGCCCCGAATACGCTCCGGGCCCTCTTGCCGACAAGAGGCATGAGATGGCGTCCTGAAGAGTCGGTGCGACCTTGTTCCCCAACTTCGAGCCGAGCGCAGTTGCAGGGCGACGATCCTGCCGGTCCATCTGCTCGGCTCCATGGGGATTCGTCGGGAGCACCGGGGCAATCGCAGATCGCAGCGCGTCCCAGTGCCATGCGGCGCCCCGGGATGGCCTGCCCACCATCTGCGCGGACCTCGGGGCTCCGACCAGACGCGTCACTGCTCCCCGTTCGGAATCATGCCGGCGACGTTGACGGCACCCGTTTTCCCGTTCCGGCGGTCAAGCGGATTGGCGGAGCGGGCTCTCGTCCGGCGGGTGCGGGGAAAGCTCCTGCATGCCGGATTGTCCTCCTTGCGCGGCGCATCGGTTCCGGCACCCGGAACGGCGCAGCTCGAACGGCTCGAGCGACTTCGTCCGATGTCCCTTGCATCCCCGGCGGCCCGTTCGAAGGCGGTTCGGGGCGCGGCGGCGACGATCGGCCGCTTCCAGGTCCTTCCGCTCCGGGCAGGCGCATCCGCCTGAAGCGAATGCGACGGCGCCGAACCGGGCGACTGTTTCCGGTTCGACCGCTACCATCCCGGCGCATCCGCAGGAAACGAGCGCGACGGCGCCGCAGGGTGGCACCCGGCGCCCCGACCGCCGCGGTCTTCGGCTCCTTGTGGCCATCCCCCACCCGGCAGGGCATGCCTGCCCGGAGGAGCGATGCCGGAAGGGGCCGCACAGGTCGTGATCGGCCAGCGGGCAGGCCCCGTATGTCCGGGGCAAACACACCCAGGGATACGGTCTCCTAACAAGCTGCCCCTGGTCTCGGCTGGCTTTCCCGACCGAAGATTCGAGCCCGGATCGGCCCGCGGCCGAAGAACGACCGTGGCCGCCAGGCGATCCGGCGGGCTGCGCGTCACCGCGCCAAGACTCCGCTCGGCCCGCCTTGCCGCAGAGATCACGGCGTCCCGCAGGCGCTGTCGCCTGCCCCGGCTGGGGCGCCAGCCCGCGGAGGTAGGCTTCCACCCCGTGCGCAGTGCGGCCCGGGGCACGGGGTCATCTCCGCCGGCGGCGATGCTCCCCCCCCGGCATCCGCCCGCATGGGCGTCCAACAGAGCGGGCCTCACGCCACCCGGCCGGGCGACGGCCAAGATTCCGTCGTGATCGTGCAACCTTTCCTCGACGATCCGGTTTTCCGGCCGCCGACGAGCGCCGGCGGCCGCCACCGGGGATGGTCTGGAAATCGGATATGGACACGGCTTCGACCTGCGTCCATGCCCTCCCCGCCGGGGCATGGGCCCGGTCGAGACGGGGCGGTCAACAGACCCGCAATGGGGTCTGGACAAGCAACACAAAAACGGACATATACGGAGCGCAACGTCGGAGCCCGCTTTCGGACGGGTTCCGAAGATCGCGCAAGCGATTGAAACGAAACGAGAAGGGCGACGTGCTGCAAGGTGCGGCAGCGGACTGTAAATCCGCCGGGGAGACCCATGCCTGGTTCGATTCCAGGGTCGCCCACCATCCCTGACCGCCTTCCTCTCTTCGATGAACGACGCCTCGCCGCAGGCGGTTCGCGGGCATCCCCATCCGTGTTTTCCTGCGGGCATCCTCCCCGTCATCGGCACAGGAAGTTGCACAAGGAGTTTCCATGGCCCGCAAGCCGCAGCACATCATCGACAGGGAACGCCTGCGCAAGGCGGAAACGCGGCGCAGCGTCTGGCTGTTCGGTCTTCACGCCGTGCGCGATGCCCTCCTCAACCCGCGGCGCGAGAGGCGGCGGCTTGTCGTGACGCCCAACGCGGCCCGGAAACTGGCAGATGCGATCGAGGCCGCCGGGATCGTTCCCGAAATCGTCGATCCGCGGCGATTCTCCGCACCCCTCGATCCGGGGTCGGTGCATCAGGGAGCGGCCCTCGAGGTCGCACCGCTCGACTGGGGCGGGCTCGATGCGGTGCTTTCCGGCCGGAAGGCGGAAGAAGACACGGCCCCCTCGGGGGGAGGAGCGACGCGGCCTCCGCTCGTCGTGCTCCTCGATCGGGTGACGGATCCGCACAATGTCGGCGCGATCCTGCGCTCGGCCGAAGTGTTCGGCGCCGATGCCGTCATCGCCACGGCGCGCCACGCCGCCCCCGAGACCGGCGCTCTGGCCAAGGCGGCCTCGGGGGCGCTCGAGCGCCAGCCCTATCTCCGGGTGCGCAATCTGGCCGACACCATCGACCGGCTGCGCGATGCCGGCTTCGCGGTCCTCGGTCTTGACGGGGCGGCGGAAACGGCGCTCGAGGAGGCCGTGGCCGAAGTGGTGGACCGGCCGCTGGCCATCGTCCTCGGTGCCGAGGGGCCCGGCCTGCGCCAGCGGACCCGCGAGAAGGTCGATCATCTGGTGCGAATCATCCCGGCCGGCGGGTTCGGCTCGCTCAACGTCTCGAATGCGGCGGCGGTGGCGCTGCACGTGGCCGACTGGCTGCGCCGATCGCGGGCGCTGCCGGGCGCGAACGGCAGCAGCCCGACCCCGCCCGACGTGAAGGAAGGCTGAGGCCACGCTCCCGCCCTTGCGCCGCTGCGCAGCCGAACGGTCGTTTCGCGCCCGATCGCGCGGCGATTCCCCGGCAGCCGGTGCACCGGCCGGGCGTGACCCGGCCCCTCGTCGCCTCGCTCTTCAGGGCAGGAGTTGTTCGATCCGGCTCTGTTCGGAAGCCGACACGATTGCCGTGGGGACCCGGATCGACAGGCGCGGCTCGGATCGGGCGCCTTCCGCCGGCTCCACCACCGGGGCCGCCCTCATTTCTTTCTCTTGCCGACAAGGTTCCGACGGCTTCTTGCGGCGCGTTCGCGCAGATCGCGCGGCGCGACGACCTCGACCGCGTCCCCCCATGTATAGAGATGCCAGTCCATCTCGAGCGCCCCGCCGGCGCGGAAGCGGACGAGGAGGGAGCCGTCCGGTTCCTGTTCGACCGTCTGATCGGGATGGAAGACGTATTCGGCCGCATCGGCCGCCGCTTCCGGGCGGAAACGCCAGACCACGTCGAAGGGCGGCTCGAGGAAGGTGCCGAAGCAGCGCCTTGCGTGTCTCTCGATGTCGAAATCGGGATCGCGCTCGAAGACCTCGTCGGTGATCTCGACCGACAACACCCCCTGAAGGCGGTAGTGCCGCACATCGCTTCCACCGGCCGGTCGGGCGACGAGATAGGGCCGCTGACCGTATAGGAAGCCGCAAGGCTCGAGCAGGCGCGTGACGGCTCTGGTGTAGCCGCGGGCCCGGTAGGCCACCTTGACCCGGCGTGACGCCAGGATGGATTCGCGCAACGCCCCGATGACGGCAGGGTCGATCCGCACCCGCGGCCCCGGTCGCGAAGCCAGACCTTCCGATACGAGGAGAAGCTCGAGATCGGGTTCGATCCGCCGCTGCCGCGCCGCCGACTGCCGGGCAAGCAGCTTGTCGGCAAGCGCAACGAGCCTTTCGCTCTCCCCGGCGCGATTGTCACGCCGCAGCACGTCCGCAGCGGCACGGAGAGCGGCGATGTCGTCGGCCGTCACGTCGAAGGCCCGTGCAACGCCTCCGCATCCCCGCCAGCGCTTCCGTCCTTCGGCATCGCGCATCTCCTCCACCTCGTCGAGGAGTCGCACCGCCGCATCGCGCATCCGCTCGGCCGTCCGTCGCGAGACACCGAACCTCTCCATGATGTCCTGGAGGCCGATCCCCTGCCGACTAGCCGACATCATCATGCACAACCTGAGAACCTCGCCCGCCTTCTCGTAACTCATCCCGCCTCCATGCGCCGGATTCTGACGTATCTCGATGATATCACGAGAATGCAGGGCACGCGAATCACCCTGCACACACAACCCAGGAAAAAGGAGATCGCATGGCTCGCAAACGTTTCCGCCGCCGGTTCGGGGGCATCACCCGCCTGTTCGATGAGGACGACTGGCAGATCAGCCCCCCTTTCTTCGCCCGGATCCTCGCCAATATCCTGCGGCAATCCCGCAACCATTCCGTGCTTTTCAAACCCGCCCTGCGCACCGTGGCCATGCTCGTCGCCGAACAGGTCGCGCCCCAGATCGAGGCCGTTTTCGCACGGCTGAGCGAAAGGGACGATACGCCCTCCCGGAGCGAAGCGCCCGCGAATGCCGTCCTCGATCCGGATCTTGCCGAACTTATCGGGAATCTGGCGGAAGCGGAAGCAACCGCCATCCGTCTTTCCCTGACGCAGGTTCGCCGGCATCTTCCCCAGGTTCTGGCGGCGCTTGACGATATCGCCGCGCAAGAGGACGAGCCGCACAGCCGGTTTTCCTTCCGCATCATCCGGCGCAACGTGGCGCTTCTGGCCGAGGCCCTCGGTCTCGACCGGATCGAACGCGCCATCCTCGAATTCGCCATTCACGCCGATCAGGAGACTGCGGTTGACGGCCTGTTCGTGCGCTGTGTGGATGCCCTCGGCGGCACGACCTCGGCTCTCGCGGCCATCCTCGGGCACGAGCGGGGAGCGATTGCCAAGCGGATCGGCGCGAACAGCCGCCTCACGCGTTGCGGTCTTGTCCGCATCAGCACCAATTTCAACGGCGATCCGAGTTTCGACATCGGCACCCGCCTGCAGACCGCCCTTCTCCAGGAGACGGAGGGGGTCGAGGAACTGCTCACGCGCTTTCTCGGCCCCGCCCACGAGGCCACCCTCACACTGGAGGACTATCCCCATCTCGCCGACGCGATCGAGCAGATCGTCCGTATTCTCTCACAAGCGGTCGAGAAGAAGCGCACCGGCGTCAACATCCTCTTCCACGGTCCTCCCGGCACCGGCAAGACCGAACTCGCCAAGCTTGTGGCCGCCCTTGCCGGTCATCCCCTCTACGATGTCGGCACGACCGACGAGGACGGAGAAGAACCCACCCGCTCCGACCGGATCTCCGCCTTCCAGCTGGTGCAGAGCCTGCTCGAAGGGCGGGAGAAGCCCGGGGTGTGCCTGTTCGACGAGGCGGACGACATCTTCGGAGCAAGCAGCTTCGACATCCTTCCCTTCCGCCTCCGCAGCTCCAAGGTCTTTTCCAACAAGCTGATGGAGAGCAACCCCGTGCCGACGATCTGGATCGTCAACCGGAGCACTCATCTGCCCGAGAACATCCTGCGCCGGGCGACCTTCGTGCTGCATGTCGACACGCCGCCCCTGCATGTGCGCCAACGCATCGTCGGCAAGATCGCGGCCGAACGTGCGCTCGATCTGCCCGAAACCGAGATCGCACGGCTCGTCAGCCGCTATCCCGCCCCGCCGGCGATCTTCGCCAATGCCATTGACGCCGTGTGCCTTGCGGGCGGGAACATCGCCCTCCTCGACGAGGCGCTCGGCGAGTTCTGCAAGGTGCTCGGCATCCGGCCGAACACGGCTGCCCTGCCGGCGGATGCCCGCCCGTTCAGGGCCGATCTCTCCCAGGCCGAGGTCGATCTCCAAGCCCTCCTCGAGCGGCTGGAACGCGCAAGGGACAAACCCTTCTCCCTCTGCCTTCACGGCGCGCCGGGGACGGGCAAGAGCGCCTTCGCCCTCGAACTCGGCCGCCGTCTCGGCATGGAGATCGAAAAGGTGCGGACCTCCGACCTGCTTTCCCCCTTCGTCGGGGTCACGGAGCGGAACATCCGCCGCGTGTTCGACCGGGCGGCGCGGCTCGGCATCTTTCTCGTCATCGACGAGGCCGATTCGCTGCTGCGGGCACGCAGCGGCGCCTTTCGCAGCTGGGAAGTGACACAGGTCAACGAGTTCCTCGTGGCGATGGAAGCCCATCCCCTGCCGTTCGTGTGCACCACCAACCTTGCGGACACGCTCGACGAAGCGTCACTGCGTCGCTTCACCTTCTCCGTGCGCTTCGATCCCCTGCCGCCCGAGAAGGCCGCGCGGTGTTTCCGCCATTACTTCGACCTCGACCCCCCGGCGGATATGGCCATGCTCGAAGGGCTCGTCCCGGCGGATTTTTCCCTCGTGCGGCGCAAGGCGGATCTCCTCGGCGAGCTCGGCAACCCGCAGGCGCTCCTGCGCCATCTCGCGGCCGAGATCGCCAAGCGGCAACGGAAATCCGAAAGGCGGGGAATCGGCTTCCGTCCGCAGCGGCAGAGGGAAAGTTCCATGCACTGAAAGGACGAGAGGCCCGACCGCATGGCGGCACGTGCTCGCGGGACGACCCGGGAGCATGTGCCGCCCCGTGCAGAAGGCGGGAGGGCGCGCCGGAGCCCCTGTCAATAGAGCCCGCCGGCCGAGAGCGAACCGAATCCCGTGCCGGGAACATTCTCCCCCTCCGGCGGCGCCTCGACCGGAATCTGCCCGCTCTCGGCCCCGGGTTCCTCGCCCGGTGCGAAAAGCGGCAGGTCGGAGCCCATGGCGAAGCCGCCGTCGATCACGTCGCTGGCACCGAATGCAGGTTCCTCGCCGGGGCGGAAGAGCTCGGAAACGACATTGTCGCCCGTGGCATCATCCGGAAGCCGCGCGCCCGTGCGCCGGTCGATCTTGACGAAAACGCCGTCGGGCGGCACCGGAAACGGCCCCGACGGGTAGAGCTTGACCGCTTCCTGCATGAATTCGTTGAACACCGGCGCGCACATCGAACCGCCATAGGCGCCCCGGCCGAGAGGTTTGGGAATGTCGTAGCCGATATAGCAGCCGGCGACGAGGCGCGAGGTGAAGCCGATGAACCACACGTCCCGCGCCTCGTTGGTGGTGCCGGTCTTGCCGGCCACGGGCACGTCGAGCGTGACCCGGCCGGCGGCCGTGCCCCGGCGCACCACGTCCTGCATCATCGAGGTGAGCTCATAGGCGGTGATCGGGTCGAGCACCCGCTGGCGAACCTCGCGGATCCGGGGGCTCACGCCTTCGGGCAGATCGCGTCGGGCGCAGTCGAGACATTCGCGCCGATCGTGGCGATAGACCGTCCGCCCCCAGCGATCCTGCACCCGGTCCACCAGCGTCGGCTCGACCCGCAACCCGCCATTGGCGAACATGGCATAGGCCGAGACCATGCGGAAAAGCGTGGTTTCCTGGGCACCCAGCGCATTGGCCAGATGCGGCTTCATGTCGTCATAGACACCGAAACGCTCGGCATGCTCGGCCACGCGATCGAGCCCCACCGCACGCGCAAGACGCACCGTCATCAGGTTGCGCGAATAGACGATCCCGGTGCGCAGCGGCGCCGGTCCGTAGAACTTGTTGGACGAGTTCTTCGGCCGCCAGATCCCTTCGGGAGTCTCCACCTCGATCGGCGCATCGATGACGATCGTTGCCGGGGTGTAGCCCGAATCGAGCGCGGCGGCATAGACGAAGGGCTTGAAGGCCGAACCGGGTTGCCGCCTTGCCTGCGTCGCCCGGTTGAAGACCGACTGCTGGTAGGAAAAGCCGCCCTGCATGGCGAGCACCCGGCCGGTCTCGGCGTCCATCGCCACGAAGGCCCCCTCGATTTCGGGGATCTGCCGCAAGGACCAATGGTCGAAAGGCGCGCCGGGTGCGGGTTCCCGCCCCTTCCGATCGGCCTTGCGCACGAAGATCACGTCGCCCGGCCGCAGAAGATCGGCCACGCGGCGCGGTTTCGGGCCGGCCTTGCCGTTGCGCCCCACGGGGCGGGCCCAGCGGATGTCGTCGAAGGGGATGACGTCCCGCTCCGGGTCGGCCGGCATGCCGGCCACGCCGATGCGCGCCAGCTTGCGCCCGCTCGTCAGCACCACCGCAAGATGCCAGCCGTCGATGTCGCGCGGGGCCTTGACCGCATCGAGCGCCTCGCGCCAGGCGCTCTCGTGCGCCAGCGCCTCGCGTGGCACCCGCGCCACCGGGCCGCGCCAGAGCCCCTTCCTGCGGTCATAGGCCTCGAGCTGATGCCGCAGCGCCCGGGCCGCCACCTTCTGCAGCCGCGGATCCTTGGTCGCCCGGATGCGATAGCCGCCGGTAAAGAAATCGTCGGCTCCGAAATCCGCCGAGAGCTGGCGGCGAATCTCGTCGGTGAAATAATCGCGCGGCGGCATGTTCTCACGGTAGGAGGGGTAATCGCCGTTCTGCACGGTGCGCAGTGGCTCCTTCATGGCCGCCTCGGCGGCTTCGCGGGGGACATAGCCGTTATCGGCCATCTCCTTGAGCACGTAGTTGCGCCGGGCGACGGCCCGATCGTATTGTCGCACCGGGTGATATTGCGACGGCGCCTTGGGCAGGGCCGCGAGATAGGCCACCTCGGCCAGGGAAAGCTCCTCGAGCGGCTTGTTGAAATAGGTCTGTGCCGCCGCCGTCACCCCGTAGGAGTTCTGTCCGAGGAAGATCTCGTTGAGATAGAGTTCGAGGATCTTGTCCTTGGGCAGCGCCTTCTCGAGCCGCGAGGCGAGAATGATCTCCTTGACCTTGCGCTCGGCCGAGCGCGTGCCGTCGAGCAGGAAGTTCTTCATCACCTGCTGGGTGATGGTCGAGGCGCCGCGCAGCCGCTTGCCGCGGGCGGCGTCGATCAGCGCCTTGACGATGCCGATCGGGTCATAGCCCCTGTGGCGGTAGAAATTCTTGTCCTCGGCCGAGATGAAGGCCCATTTCACCTGATCGGGGATTTCCTCGATCGGGGTGAAGATGCGCCGCTCGCGGGCGAATTCGTCGATCAGCTCCCCTTCCGAGGAATAGATCTGCGAGATGGTGGGGGGGCGGTAGTTCTTGAGCTGCTCGACATCGGGCAGCCCCTGGGCATACATCCAGAAAAGGGCGCCGAGCCCGAAGGCCGCCATCGCGAACCCCAGCGTCAGCCAGCCGAAGAACCAGCCGAAGAAGCGGCCGAGCCCGACAAGGAGGCCGAGCGACAGGCGCCATGCAAGCGACCGGGTGCGACGGCGCCCGGAAGGGGCCGTCGGCTCGGCGGAAGGGGCGGCCCCGGCCGACCCGGCAGAGGCGGAGGGCGCCCCGGTCGTCCCGGGCGCGGCCGCACTCTCCACGGGCCGGTCGGCAAGGGGCACGGCGAACGGCGCGCCCCTCTCTCCTGCGTCTTCGCCCCCGTCCCTTGCCGCCGCATCGGCCGAGGGCGGTTCCTCAGGCGCGATTTCCGCCGAAATTTCGGGCACGCCCGATGCCGCAGCGCCCTCGGTCTCCGCAGGTTCGGCAGAAACAGGCGCCGCCGCGGACGTTGCGGTATCGGGCGCCCTCCCTGCGGATCGGGGCGCGGCGCGATCGGCGCCAGTGTCCGCATCTGCGCCCTGCCCGGCCGCCGGCCCCGACGGGGGCGTTTCCGCGGGCGGCACCGCAGTCGTCATCTCGTCCACCGCCCCCGATCCGGCCGCCACGGGGATTTCCTCCGCCGGGCGCCGGCCGGGATCCGGCATTGGTGTTTCATCGGGAAGGCCTGCGCCCCCGGATGCCGCCTCGGGGCGCGATGACGCCGCGCCATCCTTTTCGGGCGCCGGCGGCGCGAAGACGCCGGGCCGCGCGAGGGGGATGTCGGCCGCCCCCCGGCCTGCCCGGAACGAGGCCGCACTTTCCTGCGGGGAGGGCGAAGAAGCCGCGCCCGCAGGAGAGGGGGCGCCACTCTCCGCGCTTTCCGCCTTCGTGGCAGGCGCCGCCCGCCGGGCCGCATCACCGGCGAGACCGGGGCGCACGGCCGGATCTTCCGCCTGCTCCCGCGCGCCCTTTCTCCCGCCGATCGCCGTGCCCGGCCGCTCGGCCCGCACCGCCCCGAGGGGCAGCGGCTCCGTCGGCCCGCTCCCCCGCGCCTTCCCGGAGGGGCGCGTGTGCTCTCCCGAAGGAGAGACATCCTTGCCGGGTGCGGGCATGTCGCTGTCGGGCTTGTGGTCCACGCGTCCATCCACTTCCTGGCCCGCTCGCGGGCACGACAAGAGAGGCCGCGCATCGCGGCCCGAAGTCCCTATACAGGAAGCCGCTCTCTCCCGTCAAAGACGCCCGCCCCGTCACCTGCCGACCGGCGATCCCCTGCCATGGCCGCTTGGCCCCCGTGAAGGAACACCCGCCCGGGTGAAACCGGTCAAAACGGGGAAGCCGACCGGGCGGACAGCCCCGGCAGGGCCGCGCTCCCGGCCGGCAGGAAAGAAACGCGGTGCAAAGCTGGCTCATGAGCGGCCGTGCCGGCAGAAAGGAGGGCGAACGGGCCGCAGGAGGCGGCAGACGGAAAGGGAGCGCAAACGGGGTCGGCCGCACGGACGGACGGCGACCACCACGTCGGCCGAGAGGAAGGCTGCCCCGGCGAGGGCGGATGCCCGTTCCGCGACGCGGCCGCCTTTCGAGGGAGGACCCATCCCGGCCCCGCGAAGCGGGCGTCCCCGAAACGGATCCGAGGCAGATCGTCCTTCTTCCCTTGCGCCCCGCCCTCACTCCGTCCTCCCCCACCCCGGCGGTCTTTCCGGGGGCGGCCCTACCCGGCGCGGATCTCGTCCGGGCAGCAAGAAGGCGTCAAACAGGCCGACAGCCCGGACAGGGAGAACCGCCGCGATGGGGTCACGTCCGTCAAGGTGGTGTAATTTGGGTGGCCTCGTGTCATGATCATGCGGCCTGGGTCGTTATGCCGAGAATGGGGTCGGTCTCCTCGTTGTCGATCTGGGCGAAGGCCTCGAGAAGCATGTAGCGGCTTGCGGTCTGCCATTCGTCGTTCTGCTCGAACAGGACGGCGCCGATGAGGCGGGTGATGGAGGCCTCGTTGGGGAAGATCCCGACGACGTCGGCCCTGCGCTTCACCTCCTTGTTCAAATGTTTGATCGGGTTGGTGCTGTGCAGTTTCTTGCGGTGCTGTCGGGGGAGTGAGCGCCGGTTCGCCGCAGGCGACAAACCGTCCGGGGACGGTTTGAGGCGAGAACGGGCGGAGCCCAATGTAGGCCAGCACGTCGTGCTCGCTCTCGTCCATCAGCTCGGCCAGTTTGGGCCAGCGCGTTCGCAACTGGTCGGCGACGCGGCGCCATGTCTCGCCGGCCTGGGTTCGGTCGGGCTGATCGAAGGGCTGGCGGATCGCGGCAGCAACGACGGTGTGCTGGCCGCGCGAGACGTGGGCCAGGGCGTTGCGCATCCAGTGGACGCGGCAGCGTTGCCAGGTGGCCTCGAAGACGCGATCGATGGCCGCGCGCAGGCCGCTGTGGGCATCCGGGATGACCGGCCTGGTGCCGTCGAGCCCGCGGACCTTGAGGCTGCGCAGAAAATCCATCCTCGAGCGGTTTCCGCCTCCGACGGCCCCAGCCCCAGGCCGATGATTTCACGGCGCCCGTCCGTGTTCGCGGACACGGCTATCATGGCGGCGACGCCGACAATCCGCCCGCCCTGGCGCAGCTTGAGACAGGTGGCATCCAGCCGGACACAGGGCCATTCGTCCCCTCTCGGCAATTGCCCGCAATCGCCGCCGGGCAGCGGGTGAGCGGCTGGTTCAGGAATTCGTTGACCCGCTCGTCAATGTCCTTGCACGGCTCCGAGACCGTGCTTCTGGAGATGCCGTACAGGCCCATCGCCTGTGTCAGTTCGTCCACGCAGCGGGTCGAGACGCCGCCGATCCCGTTCGGGGCCATGCTCGAACCAATGGCGCATCAGCCCCTCACCCCGGATCACCGCAACCAACGCCTTCCCGGACGTCTTGCGCGGCTCCGGAAAGCCGGGAAAGTAGCTGCCCCGCCGCAGCTTGGGCACCCGCAGGTTCAGCCGGGATAGTGTCCCGAGGAGTGGTGTAACTTTGTTCTTTGGCCTTGGCTTGGCCGCAGTTACAGGGCGGCGATTTTCGCGGGATCCATGGGGGCAGTGTCGCAGATGGCGGCGACGGTTTCCAATGTGATGTAGCGCCTTGTGATGGCCCACTCGTCATTCCGCTCGAGCATCAGGGGTCCGAGCAGGCGCGTTACCGCGGCCTCGTTCGGGAATATCCCGACGACGTTGGTGCGGCGCTTGATTTCCTTGTTCAAGCGCTCGAGCGGATTGGTGGAATGGATTTTCGCCCAGTGGGTGCGGGGAAAGCTCTTGTATGCCAGAACGTCCTCCTCGGCGCGGCGCATCAGCTCCGCGAGCCTGGAATGGCGCGGCTCGAACGCCTCGATCAGCTTCGCCCAATGTTCTTTTGATGCCGCGAGCGTGTCCTGATCGAAGGCGGTTCTGAGGGCAGCGGTGACGATCGGGCGGTCCTTCTTGCTGACGCAGGCAAGCGCGTTGCGCATGAAGTGAACGCGACAGCGCTGGATGGTGGCGCCAAGCACCTTGGCTGCCGCGGCCTTCAGCCCCTTGTGGTCATCGGCGATGATCAGACGGGTTCCGCGCAGGCCGCGGTCGGCCAGCGAGCGCAGGAGCTCGTCCCGGAAGACTTCCGCCTCGCCGGGTTGGACGGCAATGCCGAGAACCTCGCGCCGGCTGTCGAGGTTGACCGCGACAGCCACTATGGCCGCGACGGAGACGATGCGCCCGGAACGGCGCACCTTGATGTAGGTGGCATCAAGCCACAGGTAGGGCCATTCGCCTTCCAGCGGACGGTTCAGAAACGCGCCGACCCGTTCGTCAATCTCGCCACAGAGCCGGGAAACCCGGCTCTTCGAAACCCCGCTCATCCCCATGGCTTTGACCAGGTCGTCCACCGAGCGCGTCGGGAGCCCCTGGACACAGGCTTCCTGGATGACCGCTGTCATGGCTTTTTCTGCTGCCCGGCGCGGCTCCAGGAACTCGGGAAAGCAGCGGCCCTTGCGAAGCTTCGGGATCTTGAGGTCAACCCTTCCGGCACGCGTCTCCCAGCCCCGGGTCCGATATCCGTTGCGATGGTTCATCCGATCGGCGCTGCGCTCGTGCGCCCCGGCACCACAGAGCTGGTCGACGTCCAGCGCCATAAGGCGGTCGGCGACGAACCCGGGCATCTCGGCCAGAAAATGGGTGTCGGATGTCTGAGACAAAAGTGCACGCAGCACCGCGGTCTCTGATAAACTGTCCTTGGTCATGGTTGATCTCCTCGGTCAAAGGTTGGGTCCGCAAACCAAATCTTGGCCGAAGAACAACCGTGGCCGACAGGCAAGCAGCGCGGGCCTCGCTTCGCCACGCAAAGCCTCCGCTCAGCCCGCGCTGCCGGCAGAAATTACACCATCCCGTGGGACACTGC
>JALSJQ010000012.1 GCA_026989275.1 Albidovulum sp. | reverse complement strand
CGAACCAGCGGCGGATGAGGGCGCGCTCCTCGGCGTTCATTCCCGACACGTTGGCCGGCGGCATGGCGTGGGTGATGCCGGCCTGCAACCAGATCTGCCGGCCGTGACGGGCGATGTCGGCCCCGGTCTCGAGCTTCACTCCGCGGGGCGGCGCGGTGATCCCGTCCCAGGCCGGATCGGCCGCATGGCACATGGCGCAGCGGCTCGTGACCACATCCGTGACATCGCTCATCAGCGGCGAGGCGGCGAGGCGGGCGGCCTCGCCCCCGAGCGCCGCCGCCCGCGCTTCGCTCTCCTCCTCGCCGGCGCCTGCGCGTCCGAGGACGGACAGGGCGACGATGGCGGCAAGGAGCGCCGCCGTCACCGCCCATGTCCACCACGGACTGCCGGCCCTGGCATGGCGGCTGTTGAAGAAATGGCGGATGCTCACCCCCATTCCGAAGACGAGGGCGCCGATCAGCCAGTTCCATTCGGTGGCGAAGGCCAGCGGATAGTGGTTCGAAAGCATCAGGAAGATGACCGGAAGCGTCAGGTAGTTGTTGTGGGTCGAGCGCAGCTTGGCGACGCGGCCGTAGTCGGGGTCGGGGGTGCGGCCCGCCCGCAGATCGGCGACCACGATCTTCTGATTGGGTATGATGACGAAGAAGACGTTGGCGGTCATGATGGTGGCGGTGATCGCCCCGAGATGAAGGAGCGCCGCCCGCCCCGAGAAGATACGGGCGTATCCCCAGACGAAGGCGACGAGCAGCGCACAGAGCACCGCCCCGAGCAGCAGCGGCCGATGCCCCAGCGCCGAGCGCGAAAGCAGATCGTAGACGATCCAGGCCACGGCCAGCGACACGATGGAAAGCGCGATCCCCGCGGCGGGCGGGATGTCCGCCACCTGCGGATCGACCAGAAAGAGATCGGCCTGCATGTAATAGACCAGCACCAGCATGGCGAAGCCCGAAAGCCAGGTCATGTAGCTTTCCCACTTGAACCAGGTGAGGTGCTCGGGCAGCGCCGCGGGTGCGACGAGATATTTCTGAATATGGTAGAATCCGCCGCCATGAACCTGCCATTCCTCGCCCTTCACCCCGTCGGGCAGTCCCGGACGCTTCACCAGCCCCAGATCGAGGGCGATGAAATAGAAGGAGGAGCCGATCCAGGCGATGGCCGCCGTCACATGCAGCCACCGCACCGTGAAGGAAGCCCATTCGTAAAGGATGGCGTCCATGGCGCGTCTCCCGTCCTGTCGCTGGTGGTGCCTGTCGCTGGTGATGCCGCAGATGCGACGGTTGCCC
Organism: Albidovulum sp.; assembly: GCA_026989275.1. Taxonomy (GTDB): domain Bacteria; phylum Pseudomonadota; class Alphaproteobacteria; order Rhodobacterales; family Rhodobacteraceae; genus WFPA01. Next base: position 27,564 of record JALSJQ010000012.1, on the reverse strand, counting down.
GGCAGGCCGGCATCGCACCCTGTTTCCGATGCCATGCTCTTGCGCCTTGAAAAAGGAAAAAATCCGGCGATGACTTTAAAGCCGGAGTGGATAATCGGCGGAGGAAGGCATGTCCTATCTCGAATCCGTCCGGGTTTTCGTCCGGGTGATCGAGCTCGGTTCCATCAGCGCTGCCGGGCGCGACCAGCGGCTGACGCCGGCGGTGGCCTCGAACCGCATCAAGGAGCTGGAAACGCGGCTCGGGGTGCGGCTTCTCAACCGCACCACCCGCAAGGTCGCCCCGACCGAGATCGGCCGGCTCTTCTACGATCATGCCTGCCGCATCCTCGCGGCGGTGGATGCGGCCGAAGCAGCCGTCGCCGCCCATGCCGGCCGGCCGCGCGGCGCCCTCCGGGCGCTGGCGCCGCTCGGCACGGGGCGACAGCTGATCGCCCCGCTCATCCCAGCCTTCACCGCCGACTATCCCGATATCGAGGTGCGGCTGCGGCTCACCGATCGCAAGGTCGATTTCCTCGCCGAAGGCATCGATGTCGGCTTCGTGCTCGGCGAGCTGCCCGACAGCACGATGAAGATGCGTGCCATCGCCCGCTGCGAACGGGTGCTCGTCGCCGCGCCCGCCTATCTCGCGGGCCGGCCGATGCCGCAGGGGCCGGACGATCTCGTCACCCAGGATCACAACTGCCTGCTCCTGCGCTTTCCGGGCTCGACCGAATACTACTGGCAACTGCTCGAGAACGGGCGGTGGCGCAAGGTGCAGGTTCACGGCACGCTCGATGCCGACGATGCCCAGGTCCTGCTCGACTGGGCGCTGGCCGGGCAGGGCATTGTCAACCGCCCCTGGTTCGAGGTCGCCGAGCATGTGGCGGCCGGCCGGCTGGTGCCGCTTCTGCTCGCGCATCCGCCGAAACCCGCCACCCTCGCCTGCCTCACCCCTCATCGGAGGCTGCAGGATCCGAAGATCCGCCTCTTCGCCGACTTCATGGTCCGCGAATGCCGCCGCCGAATCCATGCCGTTCACGAGGCCCATCCCTGCCCGGTCGTCGCGGCCCTGCCCTGACACCTCCTCCGTCTCTGGATGAGCTTCTCGCCCGGATTGAAAATCCGCGCCCGCTTTGCCGATGCATCCGCCGCCCGATGCGCTAGACCGGAAGATGGCGGATCAGGCAGATGGGGAGAACCGGAATGAAACGCTATCCTCGCGACATGCACGGGTACGGCGCCACCCCGCCCGACCCGGAGTGGCCGGGCGGCGCCCGCATCGCGCTGCAATTCGTGGTCAACTACGAGGAAGGGGGCGAGCGCTGCCTTCTGCATGGCGATGACGAATCGGAATCCTTCCTCTCGGAGATCCCCGGCGCCGAACCCTGGCCCGGCATGCGCCACTGGAACATGGAATCCATCTACGAATACGGTGCCCGGGCCGGCTTCTGGCGTCTTCACCGCCTCTTCACCTCCCTTGGCATTCCCGTCACCGTCTATGGCGTCGCCACCGCCCTTGCCCGTGCTCCGGCGCAGGTACGGGCGATGCAGGAGGCGGGTTGGGAGATCGCCTCTCACGGGCTCAGATGGATCGAGTATCGCGACTTCAGCCGCGACGAGGAGCGCGCCCACATGGAGGAGGCGATCCGGCTCCACCGCCTGGTGACGGGGGAGCGGCCTCTCGGCTGGTATACCGGGCGTTCCTCGGCCAACACCGTCGATCTGGCGACCGAGGAGGGCGGTTTTCTCTACGTCGCCGACAGCTATGCCGACGATCTGCCCTACTGGCGCGAACATGCCGGGCGCCAGCAGCTCGTCATTCCCTACACGCTCGATGCCAACGACATGCGCTTCGCCACCACCGCCGGCTGGGGCGGGCCTGGTGATTTCGCCGATTACCTGATCGCCACCTTCGACGAGCTTCATGCCGAGGGAAGGGCCGGCGCCCCGAAGATGATGTCGGTCGGGCTCCACTGCCGCCTCGTGGGCCGGCCGGGGCGGCTCGCGGCGCTGCGGCGGTTTCTCGACCATGCCCGCGCCCATGAGGGCGTCTGGTTCGCCCGGCGCATCGACATCGCCCGCCACTGGCACGAGAAGCATCCCGCCCCGCCCCCCGGCGGACGACGGCCCTCGAACATGGGACGCGAGGAATTCGTCGCCCGTTTCGGCGGCGTCTTCGAGCATTCCACCTGGATCGCCGAACGCACCTGGGAAGACGAGCTCGGCCCGGCCAACGACACCGCGCTCGGCCTTCATGCGGCGATGGTGCGCCAGTTCCGCGCCGCAAGCGAGGCGGAGCGCCTTGCCGTGCTCGAGGCCCATCCCGACCTCGCCGGCAGGCTCGCCAGCGCCCGCCGGCTGACCGAGGCCTCGAGCCGCGAGCAGGCTTCGGCCGGGCTCGACGCGCTCACCGACGAGGAGCGCCGTCGCTTCGAGGCGCTCAACAGCGCCTATCGCGAGAAATTCGGCTTTCCCTTCATCATCGCCGTCAAGGACCACGACAAGCCCGGCATCCTCGCCGCCTTCGAACGCCGGCTTGCCAATGACCGGGAGACGGAATTCGCCGAAGCCTGCCGCCAGGTGGAGCGGATCGCCGAGCTGCGCCTGCAGGAGATGCTGCCATGACCATGCCTCCCCCTCCCGGCGGCCTGCCGCCCCAGGGCCCGATGCAGGGCCGCCATGCGGTCTTCTCCGAGGCCTATGCCGTGTTGCCGCGCGAGACGATGAGCGACATCACCGCCTCGCTCTTCCCCGGCTGGGAGGGGGCGCGCGGCTGGGTGCTGGCCCGTCCGCTCACGGGCTTTGCCGAAACCTTCAGCGAGATCCTGATGGAGCTTTCCCCCGGGGGAGGCAGCGACCGGCCCGAAGAGGACGAAAGCGCCCAGTCGGCCCTCTATGTGACGACGGGCGCCGGTCGCCTCACGATCGGGGAGGTCTCCCACAGGCTCGCCCCCGGCCATTTCGCCTGGATCGCGCCGGGCAGCGCATGGCGGATCCGGGCCGCGGAGGCGGCCGCGCCGCTGCGCTTCCTCTGGATCCGCAAGCGCTGGCGCCCCGCCCCGGGGCTCGAGCCGCCCGCAAGCTTCGTCCTCCATGAAAGCGCCGTCCCCCCTGCCTCCATGCCCGGCACCGGGGGCCGATGGATGACGCGCCGCTTCATCGAGCCCGCGGACCTTGCCCACGACATGCATGTGAACATCGTCGAATTCGCCCCGGGCACGGCCATTCCCTTCCCCGAAACCCATGTGATGGAACACGGACTCTTCATCCTCGAGGGGCAGGGGCTCTACCTGCTCAATCGCGACCGGGTCGAGGTGAAGGCGGGCGACTTCCTCTGGCTCCGGGCGTTCTGTCCCCAGGCCTGCGTCGCCATGGCGCCGGGCCCCTTCCGTTACCTGCTCTACAAGGACGTCAATCGCCTTCCGCGGCTCGACGGGGAGCTCGGCCGATGACCCGCACCCTCCGGGCGGAACCGCTGACGAAGGAGGGCTTCGCTCCCTTCGGGGACGTGATCGAGGCCGAAGGCACCCCGAGCGCCCTCATCAACGAGGGCCGCTGCGAGCGCTTCGGCGATCTGGCGCGGCTCGATTTCGCCGCCGGCGGCCGGCCCGGCATCAGCATCTTTCGCGCCCGGTGCGTTCCCCTGCCCTGGCGCTTCTCGCTTCTCGAGCGGCACCCGCTGGGCTCGCAGGCCTTTCTCCCGATGCAGGGAACGCCCTTTCTCGTCATCGTCGCCCCCGATGCGGGCGGCCGCCCCGGCTCCCCCCGTGCCTTTCTCGCCGATGGCCGGCAGGGGGTGAACTATCTGCGCGGCACCTGGCACGGCGTTCTGACCCCGCTTGCGGGCTCCGGCGAGTCCGAGGCGCTCTTCGCCGTCATCGACCGTATCGGCCCCGGCGCCAATCTCGAGGAATGGCACGCTTCCACCCCCTGGGAAGTCGTTGCGGCGGAGCGCTGATCTCCCGGAAGCCGGATCTCCCCCGCAAAGGACGACCGGGGGCGCTGCATCCGCCCCCGGTCATGTGCCGGATCGTGCGTCGAGCAAGATCGGGCCGCGGAAGGCGCCGGCTCATTCCCAGGTGGTGAAATCGAAGACCAGCTGCCCGCCCGGCCCATAGCTGACGCTGCGCAATCTCAGGACGGAGATGCGCCCCTCGTTCGTGCGCACGCAGTAATGGAAACCGGTGGCCCGGTCCGAATCGGGCAGGATGGCCCTCTGCTTGTAACGCGCCCGGCGGCAGCCCTCATATCCCGGCGGGTTGCGGCCGAAGCCGTCCGCGATCATGGCCCCATCCACGGCCCGGATGTAGCTCGGCGCCAGATTGCGGATGTCGGCCCCCCGTCCGGTCACCCGGCCCCGGTCGAGGTCGGCGGCCTGACTGGTGGGAAGGGTCAGCGTCCCCGAAGCGACCACGCGCGGCCCTGCCGGCGGCGGTGGCGGCGGCGGCGGCGTGCGCCCGGCGGTACAGGTGAAACCGCTGAGCCCCGCGGGCCTGCAGCGCCAGGGGGGCAGCACGATCCGCGTCAGCCGCCCCGCCGGCCCGTAGTCGCAGACGAGCCGTGAACGACCGCCGCCGATCGGTTCCACCCATGTCCGGGTGAGCCCCCCGGAGCGGAAAACGCGGAACCAAGGAGAGGGCACGGCTTCCCGGATGCCCGTCTCGATGGCCCGGCTCGGGCATCCGAAGGTGCGGGTTTCGGCCGCGGCCCCGTTCGCCAGCCAGGGCAGCCCGAGAGCGAGGAGAGCGGCCAGCATCGCCATCTTGGGGGATGGCTTCATCGAAGGTTTCATCGTCATCCCCTCCCCTCAGCGCCGCCAGACGACATAGCCGAGGCGCACATATCCGCCTCCGACCCGGCGGCCGACATAATTGCGGATGCGAATCTCCCCGATCCGACCTTCGGCGGTGCGCACGCAGAGGTAGCGCCCGATGAGCGAGCGGTCGAGCCGCACCACGTCACGCGGACCGAGAAAAGCGGCGCGGGAACAGCCGCTCCGCCCCCGTGAGCGCGGCCAGGGTCGCGAGATCAGGGCCCGAGGCGCGCTCCTCAGATAGTATCCAATCACCCTCGAGCGCCCGAAATGGCCGAACTGGAGATCCACCCGCCCGAAATCCACCAATCCACCCGCGGGCACGCGCCGCCCGGTGTCGAGATCGACATGGTCACCATCAAAAAGACCGATCTCGCCGCGGCGGAGAACCGGTGTCGGACCGGGAGCGGACGACGTGCAGCTGAACCCGCGCGGCGCGGCAGTGCAACGCATGCCTCGGGGTGCCGGGCGGCGCACGCTGCCGGCCGCCCCATAGACGCATTCGAGCATCTGACGGCCACCGCTCACGAATACCCGCGCCCCCGTCAGGCGCGAGCGGACGGTCTCGAAATTCCAGCCGGTTCCGCCGCCGCGCACGAGCCCTTTCGTCGCCACGCTCAGCGGGCAGCCGACATAGGCGGTGGCCGCCTCGGCCCGGCCGTCCGTCATCATCCCGCTGGCAACGGCGATCAGCCCTGCCGCGAGGAGCCGGCCGAAGATTCGTCTCGGCATTCTTTCCTCCCTCGTTGCAATCAACCTGCCGGCGGCATCCCGGAGAAGGTGCGGCCGGCATGCCCATCCTTCCCGAAGGCGGCTTGAGACAGGCAATAGCGGGGAAATGTTATCACATATCGACCGGCTTTTCGCGCCCTCCCGCACACGCCCGGGAGGGAGGCTGCCCCCGGCCCGTGCCGTTCCGGGGACCTCCTTCGTGTGCCCGTGGAGGCAGCCCCGGACGCGGGAAGGGCAAGCGGACCGGCGGCGCCTTCCTGCGGTCCTGGAAGAGAGGGCGGGGCAACCGGTCTTTCTGTCCCCGTGCTCCCGCACGCGCAGGGAGCGGCCTCCGTCCGCCCTCGTGCCGGTGTCTCCGCTCCCCCGGCATGTTCGGAAGGGCACCGCTTCAGACCTTTCCGTCCACCGTGGCCGCCAGCCTCTCGAGGGCGGGGATGTCGAGATGGGTGGCGAGGTGATCGGCCCAGTCGTCGAGGATCGCCTCCATCCGCGCCTCGTGGGCGGGGGCGAAGCGCCCCGCGCCGAGCCGGGCCAGGAAGGCACGGCGGAAATCGTCGGCGGCGAACAGCCCGTGCACATAGGTGCCCCGCACCTTGCCGTCGGCGCTCACGGCGCCCTCCTGCCGCCCCGCGATCTCGAGCCAGGGCCGGGCGAGGCCGTCTCCCGTCGTCCGCCCGACATGGATTTCATACCCCGTGACGGGAAAGCCCCCTTCGAGGGCGCGGCCCGTGACCAGGCGCGTGGTCTTCGCGCCGGTCATCTCGGTGACGATGTCGAGAAGGCCAAGCCCCTCCGTCACTCCCGGCGCCCCCTCGACGCCCTCGGGGTCGCGGATCTCGCGGCCGAGCATCTGATAGCCGCCACAGATACCGAGCACTTCGCCCCCGCGCCTCAGATGGGCGGCGAGGTCGATGTCCCATCCCTGACGGCGGAAGTGTTCGAGATCGGCCCGGGTCGATTTCGAGCCCGGAAGGAGCACGAGCGCCGCATCGCCGGGCAGGGGATGCCCCGGAGGCACGATCTCGAGCGTGACATCGGGTTCGGCCCTGAGCGGGTCGAGATCGTCGAAATTGGCCATGCGCCGAAGCTGCGGCACGGCAATCTTCACGGGGCCTCCGCCGGCCGGGGCCGCGTCCATCGTATCTTCTCCGGGCAGGAGCGCCGCCGCCTCGAACCAGGGCAGCAAACCGAGGGTGGGCCAGCCGGTGTGCGTCTCGATCGCCGCCATGCCGTCGGCGAAAAGGGACGGATCTCCCCGGAAACGGTTGACGATGAAGCCGCGGATCCGCCCCCTGTCCCTTGCGGAGAGCACGGCATGGGTGCCGACGATCTGGGCGATGACCCCGCCCCGGTCGATGTCGCCGACGAGCACCACCGGCAATCCGAGCGCCTCGGCAAAGCCCATGTTGGCGATGTCGCCGGCCCGCAGGTTGATCTCCGCCGGCGAGCCCGCCCCCTCGACGATGACGAGATCGGCCGTGGCGGCGAGCCGCGTGAAGCTCTCGCGGGCCGCGGCGAGAAGGCGCGGCTTGAGCGCGAGATAGTCGCGGGCCGAGGCCGTGCGCCAGCGACGCCCCTGCACCACGATCTGCGCGCCGCTCTCGCTCTCGGGCTTGAGCAGCACCGGGTTCATGTCGTTCACGGGGTCGCGCAGCGCTGCCCGCGCCTGAAGTGCCTGCGCCCGGCCGATCTCGCCGCCGTCGATGGTGACGGCGGCATTGTTCGACATGTTCTGCGGCTTGAAGGGTGCAACGGCACAGCCGCGACGGGCGAAAAGGCGGCACAGGCCGGCGACGATGAGGGACTTGCCGACATTCGAGCCGGTTCCCTGGATCATGATCGCCCGTGCCATGCCACCCCCTTCCGGCCTGTTCGTTCCGGCTCTCTCGCTTGCCCGGTCCGCGAGGTCAAGCGGGGCTCTCCACGGGCGCCGGGCCGGCTCTCGCCCCTTCGCCGCAGGGTGCATTGCGGCCGCTCCGGGCCGTTCCCCGCCGGGGCCGTTTTGCGGGCCGAAAGTGCCCCCTCCGGTCGCGGGGGCCGGCCCTTGCGTCAGCCTTCGGCGGCGCGTCTTTCTTCGGCCTTGCGGATCATGCGCCAGACGCGCTCGGGCGTGAACGGCATCTGCGGGTTCTCGACCCCGAAGGCGGCCAGCGCATCCGCCACGGCATTCGTCACCGCCGCCAGCGAACCGGCGACGCCCGCCTCGCCGCAGCCCTTGGTGCCGAGCGGGTTGTTGGCCGAGGGCACCGGCACGAAGAAGGTATCGATGAAGGGCAGATCATCGGCCCGCGGCAGGGCATAGTCCATGAAGGAACCGGTCAGGGGCTGGCCGTCGTCATCGAACACCATCCGCTCCATCAGCACCTGGCCGATCCCCTGGGCCACGCCGCCATGCACCTGCCCCTCGACGAGAAGGGGGTTGACGATGGTGCCGAAATCGTCGGCCGCGGCATAGCGCACGATCTCGATCTTCCCCGTCTCGGGGTCGAGTTCGACCTCGACCACATGCACCCCGTTCGGGAAGGAGCGGCCGGCCAGCTTGTGCCGCGCCGCCACATCGACGAGATCGCCCTGCCCGCGGCGCCGTGCTTCCTCCACCGCCGCCACGAGCGGGAGGAAGCGGTTGCCTTCGGCGAGGCGGAAGCCGCCTTCCTCGAAGCGAAGCGCCTCTTCGGTCGTCTCGAGCATCTCGGCCGCGAGCGGGCGCAGCCCCGTGACCAGCCTGTCCGCGGCGGTGACGATGGCCGCGCCTTCGGCCGTGAGCGAGCGCGAGCCGCCGGTGCCGCCCCCGCGGGGGATGAGGTCGCTGTCTCCCATCACCACGCGGATCCGGTCGATGTCGAGGCCGAGCCGCTCCGAAAGCAGCTGCGCAAAGGCCGTCTCGTGCCCCTGGCCGGTGGACTGGGTGCCGACATGAAGCTCGACGGTGCCGTCCGCGCAAAAGCGGATCCGGGCACCCTCGCTCGGGTCGCCCAGCACCGCCTCGACATAAGCGGCCACGCCGAGCCCCCGCACCCTGCCGCGCGCGGCGCTGGCGGCCTTGCGGGCGGGGTAGCCCTCGACGAAGGCCTCGGCCGCCGCCGTCTCGAGGACGCGGGCGAAATCGCCCACGTCATAGATTTCGCCGCCCGGTGTCCGCCACGGGAATGCCTCGCGGGGGATGACGTTGCGTCGGCGGATCTCGAACGGGTCGATGCCGAGCCGGCGCGCCGCCTCGTCCATCAGCCGCTCGATATCGAGATTGGCCTCGGGGCGCCCGGCGCCGCGATAGGCATCGACCGGCGGCGTGTTGGTGAAGATGCCGCGCATCCGCCAGAAGGCCTTCTCGACGCGATAGACCCCGGTCATGACCCGGGTGGCGAGAAAGGTCTGGATGTTCTGGCCGAAATGCGAATTGTAGGCGCCGAGATCGCATGTTCCGTCCACACGGTATGCGAGAAGCCGACCTTGCGCGTCGAACGCCCCTTCCACGGTCGCGACGATGCCGCGCCCGCCCGTATCGGAGAGGAAGGCTTCCGAGCGGCTCGCCTGCCAGCGCACCGGCGCGCCCAGCTTCCAGGCCGCATGAGCCACGGCGTAATATTCGGGGAAGGTGAAGATCTTCATGCCGAACCCGCCCCCGACATCGGGGGTGACGACGCGGATGCGGTCCGCCTGCCAGCCGAAGAAGTCGGCAATGTCCTCGCGAATGCGCCACACCCCTTGCGAACCGAGGGTGATCTCGAGCCGCTCCCCTCCCTCGAGCGGCCTTGCCCAGGCGGTTCGGGTCTCGAGCGGCGCCGGCGAGACCCGATGATCCGTCACCTCGAGGCGAATGCGATGCGCCGCCTCGGCGAAGGTCGCCTCCACCGCCTCCTCGTCGCCCAGCGCCCAGTCGAAGGCGACATTGTCGGGCGCTTCCTCGTGCAGCGGTGTGCCGCCCGGAGCAAGGGCCGTGTGGGGTGTGATCTCGTCGATCTCGATGAGAACCGCCTCGGCTCCGTCGGCCGCGGCTTCGGCCGTCTCGGCCACGACGGCGGCCACGATCTCGCCCACATGGCGCACCCGCCCTTCGGCCATGACCGGACGGCGCGGCCGGGCCGAGGGAGAACCATCGCGGTTGTTGACGGTGAAGATCGCGGGAATGGCGTTGTTCATGCCGTCGGCGGCCAGATCGGCGGCGGTGAACACCCCCCGCACCCCCGGCAGGGCGCGTGCCGCCCCGACATCGAGCGCGGCGATGCGGCCATGGGCCACCGGGCTGCGGACGAAGGCGATATGGAGCGCCTCCCGCGGCGCCAGATCGTCGGTGTAGCGGCCCCGCCCGGTCAGAAAGCGGCTGTCTTCGCGGCGACGCACGGGCTGGCTGGTTCCGAATTTCATCTCCGGCCTCCCTGTCTGCCCCGGGATCGGGGCGTTCCCGGGAGAAACCTAGTCGCTCGGAGCGGAAGGTCCAGAGTTGCCGTGACGGCGAACCCTCAGGGCCGGGCATGAGGGGGACGAGAGCGTGATCGCCATGGCCGTTGAAGCGGGTGGCCGCCGGAAGCGAACAAGCCATCCATGATCCGCGGTTCCGGTTTGCGCAAGCGCGCCGGGCGTGGATCCCGGCCGGAGGGCGTTCCGGTCGTCGGATCGGGCATGGGCGGCGATCGAGCCGCCGTTGCCGACGACGGCCTGCCGGCGCGTGATTCTCCCGGTCCTGGTGTCTGCATCATGCCGCCGCGCTCTGCCGAACAGTGGCTGATGCCGCCTGGAGCAGTGCCGATGCGGCAACAGGCAATGGCGGCAGGCCGGCGTTTCTCCCCTGAGCAGGATGGCGGCATCGGTGCCCGTTTCTGCGGCTGCGAGATCGTCGCACCCCCGGAAAGGGCCGGGATTGCCTTGTTTCCACCGCCGGGCGGCAGGACTTTCTGCACGAGCGAAGGGCGCGCACCTCCACGCCCCTCGGAAAGCACCGGAGGCATCGAAGCCATGTCCATGCTCGCACGTCTGATCGCAGTCACGCTGGCTACCGGCATCGTCCTTTCCGCCCCGGCCCGGGCCGGGACGCTCGATCTCGAGAAGGATGTGGTGAAGATCGGCTTCATCAAGCTGACCGACATGGCGCCCCTCGCCGTCGCCTACGAGAAGGGTTTTTTCGAGGACGAGGGGCTTTTCGTCACCCTCGAACCCCAGGCCAACTGGAAGGTTCTGCTCGACAGGGTGATCACCGGCGAGCTCGACGGCGCCCAGATGCTGGCCGGTCAGGCGCTGGCCGCCACCATCGGCTACGGCACGCGGGCGCACATCATCGCCCCGATGGCTCTCGATCTCAACGGCAACGCCATCACCGTCTCGAACGAGGTGTGGCGGAAGATGAAGCCCCATCTGGAGATCGGTGCGGACGGGCGGATCCGCCGGCCGATCTCGGCCCGCGCCCTCAAGCCGGTGGTCGAGGCATGGCGCGCCGAGGGGCGGCCCTTCAACATGGGCATGGTCTTTCCCGTTTCCTCCCACAATTACGAGCTGCGCTACTGGCTCGCGGCCGGCGGGCTTCACCCCGGCTTCTACAGCCCCGACGACAATTCCGGCCAGATCGACGCGGATGTGCTGCTGTCGGTCACGCCGCCGCCGCAGATGCCGGCAACCCTCGAGGCCGGCACGATCGACGGCTATTGCGTCGGCGAGCCCTGGAACCAGGTCGCGGCGTTCCGCGGGGTCGGCGTGCCCGTCATCACCGACGACGAGATCTGGCACGACAACCCCGAAAAGGTCTTCGGCATCACCGCCGCCTTCGCCGAGAAATATCCCAACACCACCCGCGCTCTCCTGCGCGCGCTGATCCGGGCGGCGATGTGGCTCGACGAGAACGACAACGCCAACCGGCCCGAGGCGGTCGAGATCCTCGCTCGTTCCGAATATGTCGGGGCCGATGCCGAGGTGATCGCCGGCTCGATGACCGGCACCTTCGCATACGGGAAGGACGACCGGCGCCCGGCACCCGACTTCACCGTCTTCTTCCGTCGCTACGCCACCTACCCCTGGTATTCCGACGCCGTCTGGTACCTCACGCAGATGCGCCGCTGGGGGCAGATCCCCGAGGCCAGGCCCGACAGCTGGTATGACGCCGTGGCCCGGTCGGTCTATCGCCCCGACCTCTATCTCGCCGCCGCACGTTCGCTCGTCGAGGACGGGCTGGCGCGAGAGGAGGACTTTCCCTGGGAGAGCGACGGCTACCGCCCACCGACACGGCCCCGGGATGTCATCGATGGCATCCCCTACGACGGCCGCCACCCCAACGCCTATATCGACAGCCTGCCGATCGGCCTCAAGGGAAACCAGACCGTGCGCCCGGGCGGAAGGGCGGCAGGCTGACTGGCGAGAGCCGCACCCGGCAGGACCGAGAGAGATCGAGGAAAGACGCATGACCGCTACGGATACCGACATCGCCGCCACCCGCCGCCGCGCTTCGGGGCGAGACCGCCTCGCTGCCCGCCTCGGCCGGCTCGAGCCCTGGCTGCGCATTCTCGGGCTCGGCTGGAGCGTGGCGCTCCTCAAGGTCGCGCTCGGCGACAGCCCCCGCACCCATCTTGCACAGCTGTGGCGCGAGCTGGTGGTGCCGCTTCTCGCCATTCTCGGCTTTCTCGTCGCCTGGGGGGCGCTGGCACCGCAGGTGCACACCTCTCTCGGGACCATTCCGGGTCCGGTCGAGGTCTGGCAGGAAGCGGTGAAGCTGCACGAGGACGCCCGCATCAAGGCGGTCAGGAAGGAGCGGCACCGGCAGCGGGTCGAGGAGCGCAACCGGAAACTGATTGCCGCCGGCCACCCCGAGAAGGTCCGGGACATTCCCTATACCGGGGCCCCGTCCTTCTACGACCAGATCTGGACCTCCATCAGAACGGTGTTCTTCGGCTTCGCCCTGGCGGCGCTCATCGCCATTCCTCTCGGTATCCTCGCCGGCCTCAGCGCCACGGCCAATGCCGCGATGAGCCCGCTCGTGCAGATCTTCAAGCCCGTGAGTCCGCTGGCCTGGCTGCCCCTCGTCACCATCATCATCTCGGCGGTTCATGCCGGCAACGAAGGCCTCCTTTCCAAGTCGTTCCTGATCTCGGGCATCACCGTCACGCTGTGCTCGCTCTGGCCGACGCTCATCAACACGTCCCTCGGAGTGGCTTCGATCGACAAGGATCTGATCAACGTCTCGAAGGTGCTGAAGATGGACACGATGACGAAGCTGCGCAGGCTCGTCCTGCCTTCGGCCCTGCCGCTGATCTTCACCGGCCTCAGGCTGACGCTCGGCGTCGGCTGGATGGTGCTGATCGCCGCCGAGATGCTCGCCCAGAATCCCGGCCTCGGCAAGTTCGTCTGGGACGAGTTCCAGAACGGTTCGAGCCGGTCGCTCGCACGGATCATGGTAGCGGTCTTCACCATCGGCATCGTCGGCTTCCTGCTCGACCGGGTGATGCAGGCGCTCCAGTCCCTCCTCACTTTCACGAACGACCGGTGATCCCATGGCGCTGATCGAACTGAAGAATGTCTCGAAGAGCTACGGTTCCGGCCCGGAGACGACTCCGGTTCTCGAAGGGATCGACCTTTCGGTGGCGGAGGGCGAGTTTCTCGTGGTCCTCGGCTTCTCCGGCAGCGGCAAGACCACCCTCGTCAACCTGATGGCCGGTCTCGAGATGCCCACGGAAGGCGAGGTGCTCTTCCGGGGCGCCCCCGTCACCGGGCCCGGCCCCGAGCGCGGGGTGATCTTCCAGTCCTACGCGCTGATGCCGTGGCTGACGGTGGAGGGGAACGTCCTTCTCGCCCTCGACGCGGTCTTTCCGCAGATGCCGAAGGCGGAGCGGGTGCGAAAGGCGGCGCACTACATCTCCATGGTCGGCCTGTCCCATGCCGCCACGCGCCGGCCGGCCGAGCTCTCGGGGGGGATGCGCCAGCGTGTCAATGTCGCCCGGGCGCTGGCCATGGAGCCCGATCTGCTGCTGCTCGACGAACCGCTCTCGGCGCTCGACGCCCTCACCCGCGCCAATCTCGGCGACGAGATCCTCCGCATCTGGGAAGCGGAGCGCAGGACTTGCGTCCTCATCACCAACGATGTGGACGAGGCCCTGCTTCTGGGCGACCGGATCGTGACCCTGACCCCCGAGGGCACTCTCGGAGAGACGTTCCCCGTTCCCCTGCCGCGCCCGCGCGAGCGCGAGACCGTCAACCACGATCCGGCCTTCCGGCGGCTGCGGGCCGAGGTGACGAAATACCTGATGGCGATCGGCATGGACGCACGCGGCGGAAACCGCCGCACCCTGCCGGCGGTCCTGCCGGCGCATGAGCGCGGCAAGCGCCCGGTGCGTGAGCATGCCCGCAACCGCATCGAGGAGCGCTATCTCGAGTTTTCCCGGGTCGGAAAGGTCTATCCCACCCCGAAGGGACCGCTCACCGTCGTCGAGAATTTCGACCTCAAGGTGCGCAAGGGCGAGTTCATTTCCCTGATCGGGCATTCGGGCTGCGGGAAGTCCACGGTTCTGTCGATGGCGGCGGGTCTGAGCGAGATTTCCACCGGCGGCATCGTCCTCGATGGCAGGGAGGTGGTCGGCGCGGGGCCCGATCGTGCGGTGGTCTTCCAGTCGCCCAGCCTCTTCCCCTGGCTTACCGCACGCGAGAACGTCGCCATCGGTGTGGACAAGGTCTATCCTTCGGCCAGCCGTGCGGAGCGCATGGAGGTGGTGGAATACCATCTCGAGAAGGTTGGCCTGGCAGACGCCATGGACCGGTTCCCCGGCGAGATGTCGAACGGCATGCGCCAGCGCGTCGGCATCGCCCGTGCCTTCGCCCTCGGCCCCAGGCTCCTTCTGCTCGACGAGCCTTTCGGCATGCTCGACAGCCTCACCCGCTGGGAGCTTCAGGAAGTGCTGATGGAAGTATGGGAGCGCACCCGCGTCACCACCATCTGCGTCACCCATGACGTGGACGAGGCCGTTCTCCTCGCCGACCGGGTGGTGATGATGACCAACGGGCCGGGCGCCACCATCGGCCGCATCGCCCGGATCGACCTGCCCCGTCCGCGCACCCGCAGGGCGCTGCTCGAACATCCCGACTACGACGCCTACCGCCAGGAAGTGCTCGATTTCCTCGCCGAACACGAGCGCGGCCGCACCCCTTCGAAAGAGGCCGTCAAGGCCATGGCAGCAGAGTGAGAAAATGAACACGAAGACGGAAAGACTGGTTGTCATCGGTGCCGGCATGGCTTCCGGCCGGCTGCTCGAGCACCTCACCGAGGAAGCGCGCGGCGCTTTCGACATCACGCTCTTCAACGCCGAGCCGCGGGGCAACTACAACCGCATCATGCTCAGCCCCGTGCTTTCGGGAGACAGCACATGGGAGGAGATCGTCATCCATGACGACGCGTGGTATGCGGAGCGGGGCATCACCTGCCGGTTCGGGGAGCATGTCATCGCCATCGACCGCAAGCGCAAGGTCGCCGTCGGCCAGAAGGGGGAGGTGCCTTATGACCGGCTGGTGATCGCCACCGGCGCGGCCCCCTTCATCCTGCCCATCGCCGGCAACGACATGCCGGGCGTCCTCACCTATCGCGACCTCGATGACACCAACGCCATGATCGCCGCGGCCGGGAAGGGCGGTTCGGCGGTGGTCATCGGCGGCGGGCTGCTCGGCCTCGAGGCCGCGGCCGGCCTCAAGGCCCGGGGCATGGATGTCACGGTGGTGCATCTCATGGGCCATCTGATGGAGCGCCAGCTCGACGAGGCCGCCGGCTATCTGCTCGAAAAGGACCTCGAGGCCCGCGGCATCCGGGTGCTGACCCGGGCGGCGACCAAGGCGATCATCGGCAAGGGGCATGTCGAGGCGGTGATCCTCGAGGACGGGCGCATCCTGCCCGCGGATCTGGTGGTGATGGCCACCGGCATCCGCCCCGAAACCCGTCTTGCCGTCGATGCCGGTCTCGAGGTGGAGCGGGGCATCGTGGTCGATGCGCGGATGATCACCTCCGACCCGGCCATTCTCGCTCTCGGCGAATGCGTCGAGTTCGAAGGCCATCTCTTCGGCCTCGTCGCCCCGCTCTACGAGCAGGCGCGGGTGGCAGCCGACACGCTGATGGGGCGCGAGTCGCGTTATGTCGTGCGCGAGGTCGCCACCAGGCTCAAGGTGACGGGTGTCGATCTCTTCAGCGCCGGTGACTTCGCCGAAGGCGAGGGGCGCGAGGACATCGTCTATCGCGACCCGGGCCGCGGCATCTACAAGCGGCTCGTGGTCGAGGACGACCGGCTGATCGGTGTGGTGATGTATGGCGACACCGCCGACGGCAACTGGTTCTTCGACCTCATCCGCGACCGCACCCCGATCGACGAGATGCGGGACAACCTGATCTTCGGACCGGCAGCCGCCGAAGGGGGGGCGGCCGCGGACCCTCTCTCAGCCGTTGCAGCCTTGCCGCCTGAGGCGGAGATCTGTGGCTGCAACGGCGTGTGCAAGGGAAAGATCGTCGCCGCGATCGAGGGCGGCGCCCACGATCTCGCCGCCGTCCGCGCCGCCACCAGGGCATCCGCGAGCTGCGGCAGCTGCTCCGGCCTCGTCGAGCAGCTGCTCGAACTGACCCTTGGCGATGCCTTCGAGGCGCCGGCCGCCGAGCCGATCTGCGGGTGCACCGACCTCACCCATGAGGAGGTGCGCCGCCTCATCAGGGCAACTCCTCTCAAGAGCCAGGAAGCGGTGTGGCAGGAACTCGGCTGGAAGACGCGCAACGGCTGTCACATCTGCCGTCCAGCGATCAACTACTACCTCCTTGCCGAATGGCCGCTCGAGTATCGCGACGATCCCCGGAGCCGCTTCGTCAACGAACGGCGGCACGCCAACATCCAGAAGGACGGCACCTTCAGCGTCGTGCCGCGCATGTGGGGCGGGCTGACGACGCCGGCCGAGCTCAGGGCGATCGCCGATGTGGCGGAAAGATACGACATCCCCGCTGTCAAGGTGACGGGCGGCCAGCGGATCGACCTTCTTGGAGTCAGGGCCGAGGATCTGCCGCGGGTCTGGGCCGACCTCAACGCCGCCGGTCTCGTCTCCGGACATGCCTATTCGAAGGGGTTGCGCACGGTGAAGACCTGTGTCGGTTCCGACTGGTGCCGCTTCGGCACCCAGGACTCGACCGGCCTCGGCGTGCGACTCGAGAAGGTGCTCTGGGGCGCATGGACGCCCCACAAGGTCAAGCTCGGCGTTTCGGGTTGTCCGCGCAACTGCGCCGAGGCCACCTGCAAGGATGTCGGCATCGTCTGCGTCGAATCGGGCTATCAGATCGGGGTCGGCGGCGCTGCGGGCATGGAAGTGAAGGCCACCGAGCTTCTCGCCCAAGTGGCGACCGAGGACGAGGTGGTCGAGATCGTCACCGCCTTCATCCAGCTTTACCGCGAGAACGCCCGCTATCTGCATCGGCCCTACAAGTGGCTCGAGACGGTCGGGCTCGACTGGGTGAAGGCGCGCGTGGTGGACGACCCGGACGAGCGCCGGCGCCTCGTCGAGCGTTTCGAGATCTCGCAATCGGTCTATCGCAAGGACCCCTGGGCCGAGCAGGTGGCGGCGCATGCCGACGAGTTCGCTCCGCTCGCCGAAATCAGGATGGAGGCTGCCGAATGAGCTGGTTCGACATCGGCCCCGTGGAGGCCCTTCCCATGCGCGGTGCCCGCCGCGTGCGCACTCCGAAAGGCTGCATCGCCGTCTTCCGCACCGCCGAGGACGAGGTGTTCGCCACCGCTGCCCGCTGCCCCCACAAGGGCGGCCCGCTCGACGAAGGGATCGTGCACGGCCGGAAGGTGACCTGCCCGCTGCACAGCTGGGTGTTCGATCTCGCCACCGGCGAAGCCCTCGGCGAGGAGGGGCGCGTCGCCACCTACCCCGCCCGCATCGAGAAGGGGCGGGTGCTGATCGACCTTTCACAGCTCGTCATGCGGGGGACGGCATGACCGGGGCGGCGCCGATACGTTCCACCTGCCCCTATTGCGGGGTGGGGTGCGGTGTGCTCCTCGCTCCCGACGGGACGGGCGGGCTTGCGGTCACCGGTGATCCGGACCACCCCGCCAACCGGGGGCTCCTGTGTTCGAAGGGCGCCGCCCTTGGCGAGACGGTGGTCGTGCCGGACCGGCTGACCACGCCGCTCGTTCATGGCCGCGCCCTTTCCTGGGACGCGGCCCTGCAGCTGGTGGCGGACCGTTTTCGCGAAACCATTGCCGAACACGGCCCCGACGCCGTCGCCTTCTACGTCTCGGGGCAGCTTCTCACCGAAGACTACTACGTTGCCAACAAGCTGATGAAGGGCTTCATCGGCTCGGCCAACATCGACACGAATTCGCGCCTGTGCATGGCCTCGGCCGTGGCCGGTCATCGTCGTGCCTTCGGCACCGACACGGTTCCCGGCACCCATGAAGACATCGACGAGGCCGATCTGGTGGTGCTTGTCGGCTCCAACCTCGCCTGGTGCCATCCGATCCTCCATCGGCGGCTGATCGCGGCGAGGAAGAGGCGCGGCACGCGAATCGTCGTCGTCGATCCGCGTCGCACCGTCACGGCGCGGGAAGCCGATCTCCATCTGGCCATCGCGCCGGGGATGGATGCGGCGCTCTTCAACCGCCTGCTCGTCGAGATCGCCGAGCGCGGCGCAGTCGATCACGCCTTCCTCGCCCATGTCGAAGGCTTCGAGGCCGCACTGGCCCATGCCCGGTCGCAGGCCGCGCGGCTGGCCGATACCGGACTGACGGAGGAGGAGGTCGCCCGTTTCTGCAGGCTGTGGATCGGCACCGAGCGGGTGGTGACGGTCTTCAGCCAGGGAATCAACCAGTCCACCAGCGGCACCGACAAGGTGAACGCCATCATCAACTGCCATCTCGCCACTGGCCGGATCGGCCGACCGGGGATGGGGCCTTTCTCGGTCACCGGCCAGACCAACGCCATGGGCGGGCGCGAGGTCGGAGGGCTGGCCAACATGCTCGCCTGCCACATGGCGATCGAGAACCCGGCCCATCGCGAGGCCGTGCGTGCCTTCTGGCGGGCTTCCCGCATTCCCGAGCGGCCGGGGCGCAAGGCGGTCGAGATGTTCGATGCCGTGGCCCGCGGCGAGATCCGGGCGATCTGGATCATCCACACCAACCCGGCGGTCACCCTGCCGCGGGCCGATGCGGTGCGCGACGCGCTGCGGGGCTGCGACTTCGTCGTCGTCAGCGACATCACCCGCCACACCGACACCGCCGAATGCGCCGACGTGGTGCTGCCGGCTCTCGCCTGGGGGGAGAAGGACGGCACCGTCACCAGCTCCGATCGCACCATCAGCCGCCAGCGTCCGGCCCTCCGGGGGCCGGGCGGAGCGCGGGCCGACTGGGAGATTCTCGCCGAAGTCGGCCGGCGGATGGGTTGGCGGGCGGCCTTCGACTACCGTTCGCCGGCCGGGATCTTCCGCGAGCATGCCGCCCTTTCGGGCATCGCCGGCGGTTTCGGGCTCGATTTCGACATTTCCGCTCTCGCCGATCTCACCGACGCCGAATACGAGGCGCTGGCGCCGGTGCGCTGGCCCGTCAGCGCCGTGCGGCGTGGCGGCCGCTTCTTTGCGGACGGGCGGTTCTTTCATCCGGACGGCCGCGCGCGGATGGTTCCGGTGCAGGCCGCCCCGCCTGCCGGGCGGCCGAGCCGCGCGCGCCCCTTCCTGCTCAATACCGGGCGGACCCGCGATCACTGGCACACCATGACCCGCACCGGCCTCAGCCCGCGCCTCTCGGCCCACATGGCCGAACCCTGGCTCGACATCCACCCCGAGGACGCGGCGGTACTCGCTCTCGAGAGCGGCGATCTGGCCGAAGTCGCGAGCGATCATGGGCAGGCTGTCCTGAGGGTGCGGGTGACGCAGGCGCAACGGCCGGGGCAGCTTTTCGCGCCGATGCACTGGAGCGCCCAGAACGCGCCGACGGGTCGTGTCTCGGCCCTCGTGCCGGGGCGGGTCGATCCGCTCTCGGGTCAACCCGAGGCCAAGGCCACCCCTGTCAGCCTCCGGCGGTTCCGGGCCCGCTGGTATGCCTTCGCCGCCGCCACCCGCCGTTTCCGGCCCGTGGGCGACTACTGGGCCCTGGCCCGTGCCCGCGAGGGCTGGCGCGCCGAGATGGCCGGGCGCGATCCGATCGACGACTGGGAAGCGCTGGCCCGGCGGCTTTTCGCCCTGCCTGCGGCCGACATCGCCCGTCTCGCCGATCCGGCCCGTGGGATCTGCCGCCTCGCCCTGCGGGAGGAAGGGCGGCTCGCGGCGGTTCTTTTCGTCGCGCCCGAACCGGTGGCGCTGATGCGCGAGCATGTCGTCTCCTGTCTCGGCACCGAGGCGCCGCATGTGCTTGCCGGCCGCCCGCCGGCGGACAGTCCCGATCCGGGACCGACCCTCTGCGCCTGCCTCGGCATCGGGGTCAACACCATCGCCCGGGCTGTGGCCGCAGGCGGGTTGTCGCGGCCCGAGGACGTGGGCAAGGCCACCGGTGCCGGAACGAGCTGCGGGTCCTGCAGGGCCGAGATCGCCGCCCTCATCGCCCGCATGATCCCGCAGGAGGCGGCGGAATGAGCCTTGCCGCCCATGTCGCCACGCTCGGCCGCGGGCCGGGCCGCTCACGGTCCCTCACCCTGGCCGAAGCCGGGGAGGCGATGGGCGCGATTCTCGCCGGTCGCGCCGCGCCCGAGGCCGTCGGCGCCTTCCTGATGCTCTTGCGAATGAAAGGCGAGACGGCGGCGGAGATCGCCGGAATGAGCCTTGCCGCCCACCAGTCGATGCCGGCCCTGCCCACGGTCGATCTCGACTGGCCGAGCTACGCTGCCGGCCGCAGCCGCGGCCTGCCCTGGTTTCTGCTCGCCGCCCGGCTCGTGGCCCTTGCCGGCTTCCGGGTGCTGGTGCATGGCTGGAACGGTCGCGACGAGCCGGTCCGGTCCCATCTCGCCGCTGCCGGCATCCCCCGGGTCGATCGCCTCTCCGGGCTCCAGAGGGCGTTTTCGGAGGTCGGCGTGGCCTATCTGCCGCTCGAGGTGCTCTCTCCGCCCCTGTATCGGCTGATCGGGCTGAGAGAAACGCTCGGGCTGCGCTCCGCGGTCCATACCGTCTGTCGCATGCTGAACCCGGCGCGGGCCCGGACGAGCGTGCAGGGCGTGTTCCATCCGGGGTATCGCCCGCTGCAACTCGACGCCGCATGCCTGATGGGCTGGCGGGCCCTCGCGATCATCAAGGGCGGCGGCGGCGAATTCGAACGTCACCCCGCCAAGCCGGTGCGGATCTTCGGCCTGCGCGAGGGCCGGCGATTCGAGAAAACGCTTCCCTCTCTGCGCGACGGACACAACCGCCTGGCGGAGGGGCCGGCCGAGGGCCTCGATCTAGCGGCGCTCTGGCACGGGGTGCGGCGCGACTCCTTTGCCGAGGCGGTCGTGCTCGGCACCGCCGCCCTCGCTCTCGACGCCCTCGGCGTTCCCGATCCGCAGGACGAGGCCGCCCGGCTGTGGCGGACCCGCCACCGACTCCTTCCCGGTCTGCCCGCCTCGGGCGGGTGCCGCGCCGGAACCTCCGATGAAAGGATCATGCCATGAAGGCCTTTCCCATGTTCATCCGCACCACCGGCAGAACGGTGCTGATCGTGGGTGGCGGCGAACAGGCGGCGCAGAAGGCGCGCCTTCTCCTCAGAACCGA
The DNA here is from genome assembly GCA_026989275.1 of Albidovulum sp. GTDB lineage: Bacteria > Pseudomonadota > Alphaproteobacteria > Rhodobacterales > Rhodobacteraceae > WFPA01. Next base: position 6,376 of record JALSJQ010000012.1, on the reverse strand, counting down.
CGCCCGCCTGCTTCTGGCGGCGCCACGGCTCTCCCCCGAACTGGCCGCTCTCGTGGCCGAGGGGCGCGCGGCGCACCACGCCGGGCCGCTCACCCCGGCGCTTTTCGCCGGAGCGGCCTTTGCCTTCATCGCCAGCGGCTGCGCCGCGCTCGACGCCGCGGCGGCCGCCCTCGCCCGGGCCGCCCGCTGCCCGGTGAACGTGGTCGATCGGCCCGATCTGTGCGATCTGACGACGCCGGCCATCGTCGATCGTTCGCCGCTGGTGGTCGCCATCGGCTCGGAAGGCACGGCGCCGGTGCTCGTTCGGCAGATCCGCTGCGCCGTCGAAACCATGCTCGCCCCCGATCTCGGTGATCTCGCCGCCCTTGCGGGCCGCCTGCGCGGCGCCGTCGAGAGGGCCGTCCCGCGGTCCGGACGCCGCGCCTTCTGGCGCTGGGTGTTTCAGGGACCGCCGCGTCACTTCTGGGAGCGGGGAGACCGCCGATCGGCCGCACGTCTCCTCGAGCAGGCCGTCGAGACCGGCCGACCGGTGCGCGAGGAGAAGGGATGCATCTCGGTCGTGGCGGCCCCCGCCGCGGCACGCGACCTCCTGACGCTGCGCGCGCTCGCGCGCCTGCAGGAGGCGGATGTGATCCTTCATGCCGGCAAGGCGGGCGAAGAAGCGCTCGAGCTTGCCCGGCGCGACGCCGTCCGCATCCGGATCGGGCCGGCAGGAGGGGACGCCCCGTTCCTGGCCCGGGCGGCAACGCCCGTCGTCCGCGCCGCTCTCGCCGAGGCCGGGAAGGGGCGACGGGTGGTGCTGCTGCTCGAGGCCGCAGGGGGCCGGCATGCCCTTGCCGAAGCCGTCGGCGCCGCCGCGAGAGCGGCCGGGATCGCCTTCGAGATCGTGCCCGCCATCCTGCCGGAAAGAAGCGCCGCCCCGGCCGCAGATCACCCGGAAGCCGCCTGACCCGCGGGCCATGTGGCGGGCGATTCGCCCGGAACATCCGTTGCCCTTCAGAACGGGATTTCCGGCATCGCCTTTCCGGGCCGCCCGCGAAGCATGCCCTGCCCGCGTTCCCGGCCGGCTTCACCCTGCCCGTACCGCAATGGTTGACATGGGCGCCCGGCTCCCTCAGGCAGGGGAACCCGCGACAGGGAGACCAGGATGACCGAAACGAAAGAACCCGCGCCCGTCCCGCGACCCGCACCACCCGCCTCGGGCATGCGACTCTTCGCCCACGCGCTGAGGATGCTCGCCGCCAATGCGCCGGCCACGCTGCGGATCGTGGCGCTGCCCCTCGGTCTGCTGATGCTCGTCCAGCTTGCCATGGACCGGATCGGCCGGCTGATATTCGCCGCGCGCGGCTCCGAGGCCGGTCCGCCGCCCGTACTGTTCATTCTCGATTTCGCCTTGGCGCTCTCCATGCTCTTTGTGCTTGGCTGGATGGCCGTCGCCTGGCACCGGTTCATCCTGTGCGACGAACGCCCCGGCCTCGCACCTTCGCTGCATCCGCGGGCAATCCTTGCCTATTTCGGCCGCGGCGTGATCGCCGCGCTCGTCGTGCTGACGATCCTGTTCCTGCCGATGACGCTGTCGGCCTTCCTCCTCGGCAGGCTCGGCCTCGGACCGGGCAGTTCGCTCGCCCTCGTCATTTCCCTGGTGATGAACACCGTCACCACCTGGCTCGTTCTCGTGCTGGCGCCGATGCTGGTCGGCGCGGCCATCGGCCGGCCGACGGGAGTGGCCGATGCCTTCCGCACCACGGGCGGTTTCCTTTCCGCGCTTCTCGTGGCCGCCTTTCTCTTCACCCTGTTCTCCATGGGGATCGGCTGGCTGCTGATGCAGGTCCGGTTCACCCTTGGCCATTTCGCACCGACCGCGGCTCCGCTCGTCACCCTCCTCGTCAACGCCGTGGTGATGATGACCGGGTTTTCGCTGCTGACGACGGTGCACGGCCACGTCGTCGAGAAGCGGCCGCTTGGCTGACCGTGCCGCCGGCCGGCGCGACAGTGCCGCCCTTGCACTCGACCGTCGGCAGGGGCATTCATGCACCATGAGCGATCACGCCGCCGAAAGAGACGATTTCGCCACCCGCGCCCGGTCCGCGACCGAGGCGCTGCGCGACCTCTTTCCGCCGACGCCACTGCAGGAGAATGCCCATCTCTCGGCCCGGCACGGGGCGAAGGTGCTCCTGAAGCGGGAAGATCTCACCCCGGTTCGCTCCTACAAGATCCGCGGCGCCTGGAATGCCATGCGCAAGGCCCTTGCCCGCGACCCGGCGCATCGGCTCTTCGTCGCCGCCTCGGCCGGCAACCACGCCCAGGGCGTGGCCCATGCCTGCCGTCATTTCGCGGTCAGGGGGGTGATCTTCATGCCCGTGACGACGCCGCAGCAGAAGATCGACAAGACCCGCATCTTCGGGGGGGACGCGGTCGAGATCCGCCTCGTCGGCGACTATTTCGACGACACCCTCGCCGCCGCCCGCAAATTCTGTGCCGAGGAGGGCGGGCATTTCCTCAGCCCCTTCGACGACGAGGACGTGATCGAGGGGCAGGCCACCGTCGCCGTCGAGATTCTCGAGCAGGCACGAGGGCAGTTCGGGGTTCTGCCCGACGTGCTGGTGCTGCCGGTGGGCGGTGGCGGTCTCGCCTCCGGCGTGGTCGAATACCTGCGCCGGGAGGCCCCCGGGATCGACGTTCACTTCGTCGAGCCCGCGGGTGGCGCCTCCTTCACCGCCGCGCTCGTGGCCGGGCGTCCGGTCACTCTCGAGAAGGTGGACAATTTCGTCGACGGGGCCGCCGTGGCCCGGATCGGCGAACTGACCTTCGCCCATCTTGCGGACACGCCGCTCGAAAAGGTGCATGTGGCGCCGGAAGACCGGATCTGCGCCACCATGATAGAGATGCTCAATGTCGAGGGGATCGTGCTCGAGCCGGCGGGTGCGCTGGCCGTCGATGCGCTTCGCGACCTCGAGGCCGAGATTGCCGGCAGGACCGTCGTCTGCCTCACCTCCGGCGGCAATTTCGACTTCGAGCGTCTGCCGGAAGTGAAGGAACGGGCGCTGCGCCACACCGGGCTCAAGAAATACTACGTCCTGCGGATGCCCCAGCGGCCGGGGGCGCTGCGCGAATTCCTCGACCTGCTCGGCCCCCACGACGACATCACCCGCTTCGAGTATCTCAAGAAGTCGGCGCGCAACTTCGGTTCGGTGCTGATCGGCATCGAGACCGACGATCCGGCCAATTTCCCCCGCCTTCACGCGCGGATGGATGCCGCCGGCCTCAACTACCGTGACATCACCGACGACGAGATCCTCGCCGAATTCCTCATCTGACGGGGGCGACGGCGGCCCCGTCGCACCCGGCCCGCTTGACCATTCCTGCCCGGCGTCCCACCTGTGCAGAGGGGATCTCATTCGAGGGAGACCTGCCATGGCACATCGCGATCATGCCCTTCTCGTCATCGACGTGCAGAACGACTTCTGCCCCGGCGGCGCCCTGCCCGTGCCGGAGGGCGACGCCGTGGTGCCGGTCATCAACCGGATGCTCGGCGACTTCCCGTTGCGGGTCTTCACCCAGGACTGGCACCCGAAGGATCATCTGTCCTTCGCATCGGCTCACGCCGGCAAGCAGCCCTTCGAAACCGTCGAGATGTCCTACGGACCGCAGGTGCTCTGGCCCGACCACTGCGTGCAGGGGACGACGGGCGCGGCCTTTCACCCCGATCTCGATACCACGCCCGGCCAGCTCGTCCTGCGCAAGGGCTGGCGACGGGAGATCGACAGCTATTCGGCCTTCTTCGAGAACGACCGCAAGACCGTCACCGGCCTGCATGGCTGGCTGCGGGAGCACGGGGTGAAGGCGCTGACCATCGTCGGTCTCGCCACCGATTTCTGCGTGCATTATTCGGCGGTCGATGCCGCCCGGCTCGGCTACGAGGTGACGGTGGACGAGCGCGCCTGCCGCGCGATCGACCTCGAAGGTTCGCTCGCAAGGGCCCGCGAGGCGATGCGCGCCGCCGGAGTGCGGCTCGTCGGCGCCTGAGCGACCCGGCCGACACCCGGCGCAGATGTAGGGGCGGGCCCTCGACCCTCCCTCCGGAGAGGCGGGGAGCGCCCCGCCTCGGCCCTTTCCGGCACTCCGGCATCCGCCCGGGCCCGCGAACGGGCGCGGGCCGGCAGAGGAGCCGGGGCCCCTTGGCAGGAGCAGGCCCGCATGCCACCCTTGAGCGCGAACGCGGCCGAGGCCGCCGGCAGAAGGAGCCGTCCATGATCGACATCGCCACCAGGGTCTACAATCACAACTGGAAGATCGATCCGATCATCCGCTCCCTTCTCGATACCGATTTTTACAAGCTCCTGATGGCGCAGTTCGTGCTCCATCACCGGCCCGACGTCACCGTCACCTTCGCGCTGCACAACCGCTCGAAGCAGGTGCCGCTGGCCGAGCTGATCGACGAGGGGGAGTTGCGCGAGCAGCTCGACCATGTCCGCACCCTTTCTCTCAGCCGTGGCGAGATCACCTGGCTCAGGGGCAACACCTTCTACGGCCGCCAGCAGATGTTCAAACCCGATTTCGTGGACTGGTTCGCCGGTCTGCGCCTGCCGGACTACCATCTCGAGCGGCGGGGCGATCAGTACGAGCTCACCTTCGAGGGGCGCTGGCCCGAGGTGATGATGTGGGAGATCCCGGCGCTGGCCGTCATCATGGAGCTGCGTTCACGGGCGGTGCTTCGCGAGATGGGCAAGTTCGAGCTCGAGATCCTCTATGCCCGTGCCAAGACCCGTCTGTGGGAGAAGATCCAGCGGCTGAAGAAGCTGCCGGGGCTGGTCGTCGCCGATTTCGGCACCCGCAGGCGCCATTCCTTTCTCTGGCAGGACTGGTGCGTGCAGGCCATGACCGAGGGGCTTGGCGAGAAGTTCATCGGCACGTCGAACTGTCTCATCGCCATGCGGCGCGACCTCGAGGCCATCGGCACCAACGCCCATGAACTGCCGATGGTCTATGCCGCCCTGGCCGAGAGCGACGAGGCGTTGCGCCAGGCGCCCTATCAGGTGCTCGCCGACTGGCAGAAGGAGTATGACGGCAATCTCCTCATCATCCTGCCCGACACCTTCACCTCCGAAGCCTTCTTCCGCGGGGCCCCCGACTGGCTCGCCGACTGGACCGGGGTGCGAATCGATTCGGGCGATCCGGTCGAGGGAGCGGAGCGCGCCCTTGCCTGGTGGCGCTCGAAAGGCCGCAACCCGAAGGAAAAGCTCACCATCTTTTCTGATGGGCTCGACGCCGATCTCATCACTGACCTTCATGCCCGCTTCAGGGGGCGGACCCGCACCTCCTTCGGCTGGGGCACGCTCCTGACCAACGACTTCCGCGGCCTCGCCCCCGGCGACCGGCTCGCTCCCTTCTCCCTCGTCTGCAAGGCGGTGGCGGCCAATGGCCGGCCGACGGTGAAACTTTCCGACAATCCGCTCAAGGCCATCGGCCCGCCCGGGGAGATCGCGCGTTACAAGCGCGTCTTCGGAGTCGGAGAGCTGACACCGCGCGAAGTGCTCGTCTGACGAACCGGCCCGGACGCCGCGGCATCGCCGGTCCCTGCCGCGGCGGCACTCGCATGGCGGCTCGGCGCATCTCCCTCTGCCACCTCCGCCCGGCGCGGAGAGGCGGAAAAGAAGCGCGGCGCATGGCCCTGCGGGACGGCAGGGGAGCGGAGAGGACCGCCCCGTCAGCGCAAGGGCGCCTCCCCGCCGCATCGCCGATCGAGGGGGCAACGGCAGCCGCCCCGGTGCCGGCAGGATGTGGTGCGGCATCCGCCTCGTCGGAGCGCCGGCATCGAGGGCCGGGGGACGTCTGCACACCTGCCGGCTTCGGAAGCGGGCACCTCGTTGCCATTGAAACGGCATCCTCCTTGCGCCATTCTCGCCCGGGAAACCGGAAGGGAGGCGGAAATGACCGCATCGGACCGCGCGGACGCACTCGTCATCGGGGCCGGCATCATCGGTGCGAGCCTTGCCCGCGAACTGGCGGGGCGGGGGTGGCGGGTGCTCGTCGTCGAGCGCAATCACGCGCCGGGGATGGGATCGACCTCCTCTTCCTCGGCGGTGATCCGGGTCCATTATTCCACCTTCGAGGGCACCGCCCTGGCCTGGGACGGCTACCATGACTGGCTCGAACAGAAGGCTCGGGCCGAGCACGGCGAAGATGCCGTCGCTCGCTTCGTCCATTGCGGCTGCCTCGTTATGGAAACGCCGGAAAACGGTCATCTGGAGCGCCAGAAGCGTTTCTGCCGCACGCTCGGCATTCCCTACGAGGAATGGGACCGCGCGGCGATCCTGACACGACTGCCGGGCTACGACCTCACCCGCTACGCCCCGCCGCGGCGGATCGACGACCC
>JALSJQ010000011.1 GCA_026989275.1 Albidovulum sp. | reverse complement strand
CCCACAGGCCGAGGAACAGCATGGCGAAGCCGAGTCCGACCATCACCCGGAAACTCCAGAAGACGATCTCGGCCGGAGGACGGTCTTCCTTCGGGAAGTCCTTGAGCCCCTTGAGCGGCGAGGTCAGGTCATGGGTGAGGATCAGCGACGAGAGATAGGGGATCTCCACCGCGTAATGCACCGTCTCGGCCTCGTCGTCGGGAATGCCGAAGAGGATGAGCGGTGCGCCGCCGTTCGGGTGGCCCTCGAAATGGCCCTCCATCGCCGCCACCTTGGCCGGCTGATACTCGAGGGTGTTGAGGCCGTGGGCGTCACCGGCGAGGATCTGCAGCGGCGCGGTGAAGAGCAGCATCCAGACCGACATCGACAGCATGAGCCGGGCGCTGTCGTTCGAGCGGTCGCGCAGCACATGCCACGCCCCGACCGCACCGACCACGAGGGCGGTGGTGAGGTAGGAGGCGAGCAGCATGTGCACGAGACGATAGGGGAAGGACGGGTTGAAGATCACCTCGAGCCAGCTTTCGGGCACGAACTGCCCGGCCTCGTTGATGGTGTAGCCGGTCGGGGTCTGCATCCAGGAGTTCACCGAGAGGATCCAGAAGGCCGAGAAGAAGGTGCCGAGGGCGACCATCGCCGTGGCGAGGAAGTGCAGCTTCGGGCCGACCTTCTCGCGCCCGAACAGCATCACCCCGAGGAAACCGGCCTCGAGGAAGAAGGCCGAGAGCACTTCATAGCCCAGCATCGGGCCGAGAACCGGCCCGGTCTTGTCGGAGAAGACCGCCCAGTTGGTGCCGAACTGGTAGGACATGACGATGCCCGAGACGACTCCCATGCCAAAGCCGACGGCAAAGATGGTCTTCCAGTAGTTGAACACCCTGAGATAGGCCTCGCGGCCGGTGATGAGGTGCAGGCCGTTGAGGACGGCGAGATAGCTGGCAAGCCCGATCGAGAACGCCGGGAACACGATGTGGAAGATCACCGTGAAGGCGAACTGGAAACGGGCGAGGTCCAGTGCTTCGAAACCGAACATCTGTCACTCTCCTGTTGAGGCCCATGCCGGGGCATGGCGCCGCGCCGCCCCCATATGGAGGCCGGCCGATGAACATGATAGGAGGAAACGCCAGTCCGGGGGAGAAATTTCGTGAAGCTGACGTCCTATTCGAACTATGCGCTCAGAACCCTGCAGATGGCGGCGCTGCGCCATCCGCGACTGACGACGGTGGCGATGGTGGCGAATGCCCACAGGCTGAGCAATTCCCACATCACGAAGATCGTGCACGAGCTCGGGCAGGCGGGGTTTCTCGAAACGGTGCGCGGACGCGGCGGCGGCTTCCGTCTCGCGCGGCCGGCGGGGGACATCACCGTCGGCGAGGTGCTGCGACTGACCGAGGGGCCGATCGAGGTGGTCGAGTGCTTCAACCCGACGACGAACACCTGCCCGCTTTTCGGCGTGTGCAGGCTGTCGGGCGCGATCAACCGCGCCACCCGTGCCTTCTTCGAGGTGCTCGACAGGGTCACGATCGCCGACATTTCCGCCAATCGCGATGCGCTTCTGGGCCGGCTGGCACTGCACCTTCCCGACCTCGCCCCGTCGGCCGAAGGGGCGGGAGACGGGCACGCGCCGCGACCGGAGGGCGGCGAGGGCTGAGCCCGCGCTCCGCTTCCGGCCTTCTTTCGTGCCACCGCTCTGCATCCTTCCGCCTTTCCTGAACCTGAAACGGCAGGCTCCCCTTCGGGGAGGTGTTTCCTCGTCTTTCTTCCGATCCCGTCCGCCCCGGTCCGGCCATGCCCGCGGGAGGAGGACGGGCATGGCCGGGGGGACACGGGACGGGACGTGTCCTGCCGGGCCGATCACTCGGCCACGGCCGGGACCAGCTCGTTCAGCGGCTGGGGCTCGGCGAGCCATTCATGGCCGCGGAACATCAGATACCAGTACATCGGCGGCAGCAGCTTCTCCTTCATGAACCAGGCGAGCCGCGTCGGCTTGCGCCCGTCGAGGATGAAGGACGGGAAACTCGGATCGAGCCTGCCGCCATAGGCGAATTCCGCAAGGACGATCCTGCCGCGTTCCACCGTCAGCGGGCAGGAGCCGTAGCCGTTGTAGCCGACGACCGGTTCGCCCCCGGCCATCACCGCCACGATGTTCTCGGCCACGACCGGCGCCTGCTTGCGCACGGCGGCGGCGGTCTTGGCGTTCGGCGCCGAGGAGGCGTCGCCGAGGCTCCAGACGTTCGGATAGCGTGTGTGACGCAGGGTGAACTGATCGACATCGACCCAGCCGGCCTCGTTGGCGAGCGGCGAGATGCGAATGAAGTCGGGCGCGGTCTGCGGCGGCGAGACGTGGAGCATGTCGAATGTGCGCTCGACGGTCCGGGGGCCGTTTTCGTCCGTCACCTCGAATGTCGCGACCCTGTTCTCGCCATCGACCTTCACCAGCGTGTGGCCGAAATGGAGCCTGGCGTCGTATTTGCGGACGTATTCCTCGAGTGCCGGCACGTATTCCTGCACGCCGAAGAGAACGGCGCCGGTATTGTAGAATTCGATCTCGATGTCCTTCAGCCGGCCCTTGCGATGCCAGTAATCGGCCGAGAGATACATCACCTTCTGTGGTGCGCCGGCACATTTGATCGGCATCGGCGGCTGGGTGAAGATGGCGCGGCCCCTCCCCAGCCCCTTCACCAGCTCCCAGGTGTAGGGGGCGGTGTCCCAGGTGTAGTTCGAGGTCACGCCGTTCCGGCCGAGGGTTTCGCGCAGCCCCTCGATCCGGTCCCAGTCGAGCTTGATGCCGGGCGCGACCACGAGCTGCTTGTAGGAGAGCACCTCGCCGTTCTCGAGAATCACCTCGTCCTGTTCGGGCAGGAAGGCCGCGGCCGCCAGGCGGATCCACTTCACGCCCTTCGGCATGACGGCGGCCATCGGCTTGCGGGTCTGGTTGCGGGTGAAGACGCCGGCGCCGACCAGCGTCCAGCCCGGCTGGTAGTAATGCTCGTCCCGCGGTTCGACGACGGCGATGTCGAGATCGGGGTTGCGCCTGAGAAGGGAGCCTGCCGTCGCGAGCCCGGCCGCGCCGCCGCCGATGATGACGATATCGTGATGCTCGGCCGAGAGGTTGAAGGGCCGGTTCTCGTGAAGGGCGGCAAACTCCTCGGCGAGACGGGAGAGATCGTAGCCGGCATTCTCCGCCGTCGCGAGCAGCACTTCCGGGCGCAGCCGCGGTGCGTTGACCAGCGACCACAGGGTGATCGACCGGGTGCCGGTGCGGCAATAGGCGAGGATCGGCGCCTTGTTGTCCGCAAGAAGCTTCCCGAAGGCGGCGATCTGCTCGGGGCCGATCTCGCCGCCCTTCACCGGCAGGTAGCGAAAGGCGATGCCGGCCTCCTCGGCGGCCCGGGCCACGGCGTCGGCGGCGGGCTGGTCGTCGCTCTCGCCGTCGGGGCGGTTGCAGATGATGGTGCAGAAGCCCTGCCGCGCCAGCTCGGCCACGTCGGCAGGCGTGATCTGCTCGGAAACGGCGAAATCGGGTGAAATGCGCTTGATGTCCATGTCCAGTCCTCCTGCGCCCCTGCGGGCTTCCCCTCGCATTCGCCTTGCCGGGCGGCAACGGAACAAAGCTGAATGCGAAATGAATGTTTACGGGGGTGGAGATAGAGGGATTCGGGATACATTTCAATATGCGAATGTTTTGAATGGAGCGACGAAATGTCTCGCCCTCCCGCGGGGGGGGGAAGGGGGCAACAGGGGCAGACCGGCGGGGGCGGCCGTCAGATCGTGGCCGGCAGGCCGAGAGCGGCCATCAGCTCGCGCAGCTCCTGCCGGGCGGCGATGTGGGAGAGGCTGAAGCCGCGGCCGATGCCGGCATCCTTGAGGTCGAGCAGCGTCAGCCCCTGGGGGAAGAGTTCGCGGAAGATCACCCGTTCCGAGAAGCCCGGCGCGACGCGAAAGCCGATGCGCTTCGAGAGTTCCTCGAGCGCGGCGCCGACCTTGCGCTTGTTGTGCATGTTCTGGCTGCCGACCCGGTTGCGCAGCACCACCCAGTCGAAAGGAGCCGCGCCGGCGGCACCGCGGCTCTGGCGCGCCTGCCAGACCATTTCGGCATAGACGGAAGGGCCGAGAATGCGGCCGTCGGCCGGGTCGATCCGGGCAAGGAGGTCGAAATCGACGAAGCTGTCGTTGAGCGGGGTGACGAGGATGTCCGCGGCCGCATGGGCCAGCCGCGCCAGCGGCGTATGGGCGCCCGGGCAGTCGATGACGATCGTGTCGCTTTCCCGCGCGAGGGTTTCGAGAGCGCGGGTGAAGGCGGCCTCATGGGGCGTTTCGCCTTCCGCCAGCTCCTCGCGCCGCACTTTCGGCAGGGGCAGGTAGCGCGGCGTGGGCAGGGGGCGGCCGAGGGTTTCGATCGTCCGCATCCGGTTCTCGACATAGCGGCCGAGGCTGCGCTGGCGCAGGTCGAGATCGAGCGCCCCGACCCGCTCCCCCTGCCGGGCAAGGGCGGTGGCCACATGCATCGCCGTGGTGGATTTGCCGGTGCCGCCCTTCTCGTTGCCGAAGACGATGATCCGCGTCATGTCCGCTCCCGCTTGTCCCTGAACCCGGGTGCTCCCTTGTCCCGCCCCCGAAGGCCGATCGGAGCCGTCTCATTCCATTTCGCGCTGCGCTTGCCAAGGGGGGCAGCGGCGGTGGCCAAGGGGGGCGGCAGAGGCGCATCTTCCGCGCGGGTCGGTCCCGGAACGGAGCGACGGGCGGATCGGGGATCGACGGCCGAATCAGCCGAATCAAAAGGGCGCACCTGCCGGCACGCCCTCCTGCATTCCATCGGCGAAGGCCGGCTCAGAAGCCGAGGCCTTCGTATTTCTTCTTGAAGCGGGACACGCGGCCGCCCTGGTCGGTCAACCGCTGGCCGCCGCCGGTCCAGGCCGGGTGCACCGAGGGGTCGATCTCCACGGTGAGGGTGTCGCCTTCCTTGCCCCAGGTGGACCGCATCTGCACCACCGTGCCGTCGGTCAGCTTCACGTTGATGACGTGATAGTCGGGGTGAATGTCCTTTTTCATCTCGCGCTCCTTTGCGGCTCTCAGGCGCCTTCGGCCTCGCCGGCCCTGGTCTTCTTCGGCTTGTAGTTGGTCTTCTCGGGGATGCGGGCCGCCTTGCCGCGACGCGAGCGCAGGTAGAAGAGCTTCGCACGGCGGACGCGGCCGCGGCGCACCACCTCGATATACTCGATATTGGTCGAGTAGAGGGGGAAGACCCGTTCGACGCCTTCGCCGAAGGAGATCTTGCGCACGGTGAAGGAGGCGCCGATGCCTTCGCCACCCTGGCGGGCGATGCAGACACCCTCGAAGTTCTGCACCCGCGTGCGGCTGCCTTCCGTCACCTTGTAGCCGACACGGACCGTGTCGCCCGGCTTGAAGTCGGGGATGTTCTTGCCGAGGCGCCTGATCTCCTCGGCCTCGATCTCGCGAAGAATGTCCATCTTTCCGTTTCCCGTCTGCTCGCGGTGCTGCCGCGAAGGTGTGTGCGCCCTCAGAGCTCCTGGTCTCCTTCCGGGTCCCCGCCGCGCCTTGCGCGCCAGGCCCGCCAGAGGTCAGGGCGGCGTTCCTGGGTCAGCTTCACGGACTGTTCGGATCGCCAGCGGGCGATGTTGGCATGATGCCCGGAGAGGAGCACTTCCGGGATCCTGCGCCCTTCCCAGTCCGTGGGCCTGGTGTATTGCGGGTGCTCAAGCAGACCGTGGGAGAAACTCTCTTCCTCGGTCGAGGCCTGATTCCCGAGCACGCGGGGTATAAGGCGAACCGTGGCATCGATCAAGGCCATTGCGGCAATCTCTCCGCCGGTGAGGACGAAATCCCCGATCGAGACCTCCTCGAGGTCGTAATGGTCGATCACGCGCTGGTCCACGCCCTCGAAACGGCCGCAGACGAGGGTGACGCCGCGCCCGGCGGCGAGGCGGCGGGCCATGGCCTGATCGAAGGGCCGTCCGCGCGGTGACAGCAGGAGCAGTGGCCAGGCGCTCCGGGGCGCCTTCACGCCACGGCGGGCCTCCTCGATGGCGGCGGCGAGCACATCGGGCCGCAGGACCATGCCCGGACCGCCGCCGGCGGGCATGTCGTCGACATTGCGGTGCCGGCCGACACCGAAGCGGCGCAGGTCGATCGTTTCGAGCTGCCAGATCCGTTCCTTGAGGGCGCGGCCGGTGAGCGAAAGGCCGAGGGGGCCGGGAAAGGCCTCGGGCAGAAGGGTGACGACCCGGGCCGTCCAGGCGTCTTCGAGCCGCTTTTCCTCCATCAGCGGCCGCGGCACCGCCGTGGGCCGGATCGAGAGCCGGCCGTGGGAACGCGCCGGGGGGGCTTTGCGCACGTCTTCGGTATCGGATCCGGTATCGGTCGGGCGTGCGCCGGAAGGCTTGTCGCCTTCGCGCGTCCTGTCGTTCTCAGCCATCGCCTCCTCCCCGCAGATGCAGCCAGCGCAATGCGCGAACAAGAAGATCGTCCTCCTCCGTCGCCTCCGGTGGCAGCAGCACGAGAAGGACAAGCCCGGCGATCGACAGGCCCGCCGGCCAGGTCGCCGGCACGCTCGGCAGGGCACCGGCAAGCTGCGCGATCACGAGCAAGAGGAGCCCGGCGCCGAGGCTGTAAAGCGTTGCCGTCAGCCCGAAGGCCAGGAGGAAGGCAAGGGGCAGGGTGCCGGTTTCGCCCAGCCTGCCGGCCAGTGCGTCGAACCCCTCTCCGAGAAGGAAGGCCAGGGTGAGCACGAGGCCGAGCATGGCGGCCCGGTGCCAGCCGAGATGCACCGTGCCGGCGAGAAACGGCCCGCTCCACAGCAGCCCCTGCCCGAGGAGGCGCAGCTTGCCGCGGCGGCTCATGGCCAGTCCTCCGGCGGGTCGATGACGAGGCGTCCTCCGGCGATGTCCACCGTCGGCACGAAGGAACGGGTGAAGGGCAGGAGCGCGGTTTTCGGGCTGTTCGCGAGGCGAATCTCGAGAATGTCGCCGGCGCCGTGATCGAACACCGCCTTGATGCGGCCGATCGTCGCGCCGCCCGTATCCGTCACCATGAGCCCGAGGAGATCGGCATGGTAGAATTCGTCCTCCCCGAGCGGCGGCAGCGCTTCCCGGGGGACATAGAGTCGTGTGCCCCTGAGCGCCTCGGCCGCCTCGCGATCCTCGACCCCCTCGAAACGGGCGAGGAAGCCACCCTTGACCGGCCCCTTGATGTGAAAACGCCACCGGCGCCCGCTCTCGTCCACGAGCGGCTGATAGGTCGCGATCGCCTTCGGGTCGGCGCAGAAGGATTTGAGGCGCACATCGCCGCGCACCCCGTGGGCTCCGGCGATGGCACCGACGCAGACCATCCGTTGCTCGTCCGCCTCTTTCTCTTTCGCCATGTTCCGCCGTGACTCCCTGCCGCTTCGGGTGCCGGCTCAGCGGGTGATCGGACGCGCCAGAGCCGGGTTGCGTTCCTCCCAGCCGACCTTCTCGAGCTCGGGCCTCTCCTCCCAGGCCTTCGGCCAGCCGATGCACAGATAGGCGACGAGGCGCCAGTTTTCATCCACGGCAAGATCACGGGCGAGCCGCTCGGGATCAAGGATCGACACCCAGCCGACCCCGAGCCCCTTGGCCCGGGCCATCAGCCAGAAGGCCATGATGCCGGCAACGACCGAGTAGCGCCGCATCTCGGGCATGGTGGTGGCGCCGAGGCCGGCGCCTTTCGCCGTCGTCTCGTCGCAGAAGACGGCGAGCTGCACCGGCGCTTCGCGCATCCCCGAGAGCTTGAGCGAAGCATAGAGCCGTGCCTTCTCTCCCGAATACCCGGCCAGCGCCGCCCGGTTGCTCGCCGTGAAGTTGGCCAGCGCCTTCTGCCGCGCCTCGGGAGACGCGACGGAGAGGATCCGCCACGGCTCCGACAGGCCGACCGACGGCGCGGAGGCGAAGGCCCCGAGGCACCGATCGAGCAGCGCCGGCGGCACCGGATCCTCGCGGAAATGACGCACGTCGCGCCTGAGGCGGAAGAGGCGGGTCAGCTCGGCGCGGAACGCTCGCGGGAAGGCACCGGCTGCGGCAGGTTCTTCGGTTTCTGCCGTCATCCCCGCTTCGGTGGCCGGGCGGCCCGTCTCTTCGCGCATCGTTCGTGCCTTATTCGGCCGCTTCCTCTTTGCCTGCCTCGGCGGCCTTGGCGGCTTTCTCCTCGGCCCGGGCCCTGGCCTTCTCGCCGGGCTCGCCCTTCTTCGGGTTCGAACGGGTCTTCGGCTCGAGAATGCCCGCGGCCTCGAGGAAACGGGCCACGCGGTCGGTGGGCTTGGCGCCCTGGGAGAGCCAGTATTGCACCCGTTCGATGTTCATCTTCACCCGCTCTTCCGAATCCTTGGGCAGCAGCGGGTTGTAGGTGCCGAGCTTCTCGATGAAGCGGCCATCGCGCGGGGCGCGGCTGTCGGCGGCGACGATGGAATAGAACGGGCGCTTCTTGGCGCCGCGGCGGGCAAGTCTGATCTTCACGGCCATGTCGTTTCTCCTTGGTGTTTCGCGTGAATGCGGTTTCGGTTCGTGATTCGTGAGTGGTGCTGCGTTTCCGGCAGACGGGTTCAGCCGCCACCCCCTTCCTTTCCTTCCTCGCGCGAGGCCTTGTGGTGCTCGTGATGGCGGATGACCTCGGCGATGATGAAGTTGAGGAACTTGCGGGCGAATTCGGGGTCGAGATCGGCTTCGCGGGCCAGCGCCTCGAGCCGGGCGATCTGCTCGGCTTCCCGCACCGGGTCGGCCGGGGGCAGATCGTGCTCGGCCTTGAGCCGGCCCACCGCCTGGGTGTGCTTGAAACGCTCGGCAAGGGTGAAGACGAGAATCGCGTCGAGCCGGTCGATCGAGCGACGATGCTCGGCGAGAATCTCGGCGGCGCGCCGGGTCGCATCTTCGGCCCGAACGCCGGTGCTTTGTGCCGCTGCGCCTGTCGGTGCGGGGGTTCCGGTGGCGGTCATCGCCGCTTCCTCCCCCTGGCCTTGCGCGACTTGCCACCGAGGCCGGGCATGGCGGGCAGGCCGCCGCCCGCTCCCGGCATTCCGCCCGGCAGGCCGAGCCCCGGCGGCAGCGCGCCGGGCTCGAGCGGGGCGTCCATCGGCGGCAGGTCTTTCGGAAGGCCCTTGCCGAAGAGCGAGCCGAGCGCGCCCTTGAGCATTCCCCTGCCGCCCATCCTGCCCATCTTCTTCATCATGTCCGCCATCTGGCGATGCATCTTGAGAAGACGGTTGAGCTCGGAGACCTCGAGTCCTGCGCCCCTGGCGATGCGCTTCTTGCGCGAGGCCTGGAGGATCTGCGGGTTGGCGCGTTCCTTCCGGGTCATCGAGTTGATGAGGGCGATCTGGTGACGGATGGTGCGATCGTCGAAGCCGGCCTTCTCGATCTGCTTCGCCATCTTTCCCATGCCGGGCATCATCGCCATCACCCCCTGCATGCCGCCCATCTTCAGCATCTGCTCGAGCTGCAGCTTGAGGTCGTTCATGTTGAAACGGCCCTTCTGGAGGCGGCGGATCATCCGCTCGGCCTCCTCGGCCTCGATGGTCTCGCGCGCCTTCTCGACGAGGGCGACGATGTCGCCCATGCCGAGGATCCGTCCGGCGATGCGCGCCGGGTCGAAGGTTTCGAGATCCCCGAGCTTCTCGCCGGTGCCGATGAACTTGATCGGCTTGCCCGTCACCGTCCGCATGGCCAGCGCGGCGCCGCCGCGGGCATCGCCGTCCATCCGCGTGAGGACAACGCCGGTGATGCCGACCTTGTCGGAAAATTCGCTGGCGATGTTGACCGCGTCCTGACCGGTGAGGCTGTCCACCACGAGCAGGGTTTCGGAGGGCTCGACGGCGTCGCGCACCGCCGCCACCTCGGCCATCAGCGGGGCGTCGATGTGGAGCCGCCCGGCGGTGTCGAGGATATAGACGTCATAGCCGCCCAGAAGGGCCCGGCTTCTGGCACGGCGGGCGATGTCCACCGCCGATTGCCCCTCGACGATCGGCAGCGTGTCCACCCCGGCCTGCCGGCCCAGCACCTCGAGCTGCTCCATCGCCGCCGGGCGCCGGGTGTCGAGCGAGGCGAGAAGCACCTTCTTGCCGGCCTTCTCCTGCAGGCGTTTGGCGATCTTGGCCGAGGTCGTCGTCTTGCCCGAACCCTGGAGGCCGACCATCATCACCGCCGCGGGCGGCGTGTCGATCCTGAGCGCGGCGTCGCCGCCGTCTTCGCCCGCGTCGCCGGCGAGGATGCGGACGAGCTCGTCATGGACGATCTTGACCACCTGCTGGCCGGGCGTGACCGATTTCATCACCGCCTGGCCGGTGGCCTTCCTGCGCACCGCGCGGACGAACTGGCGGACCACCGGCAGCGGCACATCGGCTTCGAGCAGCGCGACCCGCACCTCGCGCAGCGCGGCGTCCACGTCCTCCTCGGTGAGGGCGCCGCGGCGGGTCAGCTTGTCGAACACGCCGGAGAGGCGCTCGGATAGGGTCTCGAACATGGGCGAAGCCACTCCTGTCTGCCCGGCGGCTTCGGCGCGATGTCCCGGCAATGCAGGACGGCTCCCGCGGGCGAACCCTCGCTGACGGGAGGCGATCCCGGGCCTTGGCCGGGACCGGAAGGCCGAAGCTTCCGGGATGTCTGCCGGCCCTTAGTGCCCCCGGCTCCGCTTGTCAAGATCCATGGCTCAATCGGCTTTGCCGGCCGGCGGCTCGGGCAGCGGGGCCGACAGGGTGCGGTCGATCGCGGCTTCGAGCCGGTCGAGGTCGATCGGCTCGAACAGGCCGAAGCTTTCGAGCCAGACGGTCGCCGCGCGCAGCGCCTCGGGTTCCAGCCGGCACCATTTCACCCGCCCGCGGCGCTCCTGGCTGATGAGCCCGGCCCGGCTCAGGACGGCCAGATGCTTCGAGATCGCGGCGAGCGACATCGCGAAAGGATCGGCCACGTCGCTGACCGCCATGTCGTCCTCGAGCAGCATTTCGAGGATCCGTCGCCGGGTCGGATCGGCCAGCGCGGCGAAGACGAGGTCGAGATCGGCGGGCAAGAGCTCCTCCCGGGCAATGGCGGCGGCAGGGGGAGGATGGGCATTTCGCGCCCCGAGGTCAACAGACGGTCAACCGGAAGGTTGAGAATGGGGTGGTGATCGGAGCGGTCGATGCCAGGCGGGGCGGAGATGGCTCCTTCACAAAAAAAACCTTTATTTCCAGCAAACTGCGCCGTCATTCCGTCGCGTCTGTTCCTGCTTGACTCGAAAGGGGCGACTTTCTAGTGTCCGCGCGACTGTTTCGGAGGGGCCCATGGCGCTGTCGCCCGAGGAGCGGGAACGTCTCCAGGCGCTCGAGGAGAAGATCGCCGCGGCGCGCAGCGCGATGGAAGGCCCCGCCGAGCGCAAGGTCGGCCATGTCGCTCAGGCAGGGCAGGCCTGGCGGATGGTTATCGATCTCGTCTCCGGCATGGGCGTCGGCTTCGCCCTCGGCTACGGGATCGACTATCTGTTCGGGACGTCGCCGGTGTTTCTGGTGGTGTTCCTGTTTCTCGGCTTCGCGGCCGGCGTGCGGGTGATGCTGCAGACGGCCCGGGAGGTCGGGAAGGTGATGGAAGAAGAGGCGGCGCGTCGCCGCGAGGAGGAGGGCGGCGACGGCCGCCAGGGATGAGAAGGGGCTCTGGCCCCCGCAACGGGCCCGGGGTCCGACGCGAAGCGGAAGAGGTGCGGAAGTGGCGGAAGAGATGAGCGGCGGCTTCGAGATCGAGCCGATGGAGCAGTTCGTGGTCAGACCGCTTTTCGGGGGCGGCGAGATCCACTGGTACACTCCGACCAATGTCACGCTCTGGCTGTTCGTGGGGGTGGTGGTCGCCTCGGCGCTGCTCGTCCTCGGCGCGCGCGGCCGGGCCGTCGTGCCCACGAAGGCGCAATCGATCGCCGAGCTCAGCTACGGTTTCGTCCACAAGATGATCGAGGACATCGCCGGCAAGGAGGGGCTGCGCTATTTCCCCTACATCTTCACCATCTTCATGTTCATCGTGACGGCGAACTATCTCGGCCTCGTGCCCTATGCCTTCACCACCACGTCGCATCTGGCCGTGACCGGCTTTCTCGCCGTTGCGGTGTTCCTCTCGGTGACGGTGCTCGGTTTCGTCCGGCACGGGCTCGGCTTTCTCAGGCTCTTCTGGATCGACAGCGCGCCTCTGGCGCTTCGTCCGATCCTCGCCCTGATCGAGCTCATTTCCTACTTCGTGCGTCCCGTGAGCCATTCGATCCGGCTTATGGGCAACATGATGGCCGGTCATGCGGTGATCCAGGTGTTCGCGGCCTTCGCCGGCATTCTCGGCCTCGGCGCGATCTTCCCGATCATCGCCATCGGGGCGGTCTATGGTCTCGAGGTGATCGTGGCGTTCATCCAGGCCTACGTCTTCACGATCCTGACCGTCATCTATCTCAACGACGCCCTGCATCCGGGCGCGCACTGACGGGGCGTTTCGACGCGGCCGGCCGTGGCCGGCCGGCAATGCAGCGCAACCAGTCCAACCCAGAACGCAGCCAATCAAACCAAGG
This sequence comes from Albidovulum sp., assembly GCA_026989275.1. GTDB lineage: Bacteria > Pseudomonadota > Alphaproteobacteria > Rhodobacterales > Rhodobacteraceae > WFPA01. The sequence goes on along the minus strand of JALSJQ010000011.1, from coordinate 86,615 downwards.
AGAACGGAAATGGCAGTTGAAGGTGATCTTGTCCAGATGGGCGCCCTGATCGGCGCGGGTCTTGCCTGCACCGGCATGGGCGGGGCCGCGATCGGCATCGGCCACGTGGTCGGCAACTATCTCTCCGGCGCCCTGCGCAACCCCTCGGCCGCGCCCGGTCAGACGGCGACGATGTTCATCGGTATCGCCTTCTCCGAAGCGCTCGGCATCTTTTCCTTCCTCGTGGCGCTTCTCCTGATGTATGCCCAGTGAGCCGGGCACGCGGCGCTTCGGGCGTGGCCCGGGGTGCCGCCCGCTCCTTCGCCGATCCGTCCCCGAGGGGCGGTCCGCCGAAGGAGGCTCGAGGGTCAGTTCGAGGGGGATGCCATGGCGTCTGAAATGAACCCAGCCGAGGCGGCAGGCAGCGCGGGCATGCCGCAGCTCGACTTTTCCACCTATGCCAACCAGATCTTCTGGCTGGTCGTTGCGCTCGTGGTGCTCTACTTCGTCATCAGCCGCATCGCGATTCCGCGCATTGCGGCGGTGCTCGAGGAGCGGCGCAACACCATCGCCTCCGAGCTGGCGCGGGCCGAGGAGCTGAAGCGCAAGGCCGAGGAGGCCGAGGCCGCCTACGAAAAGGCGCTGGCCGAGGCACGGGCCGAAGCCCACCAGATCATCGTCGAGACCAGAGAGGCTCTCGACGCCGAGCTCAAGGAAGCGCAGGCGAAGGCCGAGGAGGAGATCGCCCGCATGAGCGCCGAGGCCGAGGCGCGGATCGCCGAGATGCGCGAGAGCGCCCTTGCCCATGTGGCCGAGGTGGCTCGCGACGTGGCCGGCACCGTCATCGGGGCGATCATGCCGCACCTTCTCGACGAGAAGGCGGTGGCGCAGGCCGTCGAGAAGCGGGTGAAGGAGGTGTCGCGATGAGACGTGCAGGAAAGGCCCTGCTTCCTGCGGCAGGCATGATGTTCGCCGCATCCCCGGCGCTGGCGGCAGGAGGGGAATCCTTCTTCTCCCTCCGCAATCACGAAACCGTCGTCATCATCGCCTTCGTGCTCTTCCTGGCGCTGCTCGTCTATCTCAAGGTGCCGCACAAGATCGGCGAGATGCTCGACAGGCGGGCCGAGGCCATCAGGGCCGAGATCGACGAGGCGCGGCGCATCCGCGAGGAGGCGCAACGGCTTCTCGCCTCCTTCGAAGGCAGGCTCAAGGAAGCGCAGGAGCAGGCCGGGCGGATCGTCGCCCATGCCCGCGAGGAAGCCGAGCTTGTCGCCCGGCAGGCGCGCGAGGAGATCGAGGAGAGCATCCGGCGCCGCATGCAGGCGGCCGAGGAGCAGATCAGGGCGGCCGAGGACAAGGTCAAGCGCGAGGTGCGCGAACTGGCCGTCGGCATCGCCACCGATGCCGCCGCCGAGGTCATCCGCAAGAAGATGACCGCCAGGGACGCGAACGCCCTGATCGAACAGACGATCAAGGACGTGGAGGCCCGGCTGCACTGACGGGCGGCCGCGCCGGTTGCGGAACGAGAAAGGCCCGGAGGGTTCGCCCTCCGGGCCTTTTTGCGTCGGCCGCCTTTCGTGACACCGGGGCGGGATCGAGGTGCATCGAGGCAGGATTTGGCACATGGAGCAAGGGCGTGATAACATACGTGTGACAACGACTCTTTCTGCGTCGCGTGTTTTCTCTCATGGCCGGAACCCGGCGGGGCCTGCCGCCCGGCCGGATGAGAGGGGAAGGGGTAACGACAAGGGGGGATGCCGCCATGGAGGCAGCGGAGGTCATCGCCCGGTTGCGGGAAAACATCGCCCATTATTCGCCCGGCCTGCAGCGGGCGGCGAAATACATCATCGACCATCCGGCCGCCTTCGCGCTCGATCCGATTCGCGAGACGGCCCGTGCCGCCGGGGTCAGCACCTATTCGCTCGTGCGGCTTGCCGAGACCCTCGGTTTCGAGAGCTTCGACGCCCTGCGCGAACCCTTCCGCGACACGATCCGCGCGATTGCCGACAGCGCCGAGGGGGTGTGGGGCGGGGAAGGAATGAGCCGGCCGATGGCCCTGCCGGCCAGCGACCATGCCCGTCTTTCCGAAGCCGTTGCGGTGACCCGTGACAATCTCGAGAAAAGCCTCGCGCAGCTGCGGCCCGAGCGGCTTCACGCGGCGGTCGCCTACATGCGCGGGGCCAGGCGGGTCTATGTCATGGGCTACCGGGCGGCCATGAGCGCGGCCTACTACTTCCACTATATCGGCCGCATGGCCCTGCCGGAGGTGGTGCTGGCACCGCGTCAGGCGAATACGGCGGTGGACGAGCTGATGGAGATCGGCGCGCGCGACGTGCTCTTCGCCATCACCTTCAACCCCTACAGCAAGGAGACCATCGAGGCGTGCCGTTTTGCGCAGGAGCGGGGAGCACGCATGATTCTCCTGACCGACAGCCCGGTGGTGACGCCGGATCTCGTACCGGACATCATCTTCACGGCCCGCGTGAAGGGAGCGCATCCGCTGGCGAGCTTCACGGCGGCGCTCGGGGTCATGGACCTGATCCTCGCGGAGCTGATCCATGAAGAGGGCGAGGCCGCCCGGACCCGGATCGCGGCCTACGAGGCGTTGCGGGACCGCTTTTCCGCCTACTGGCGCCGCCAGGGGTGAGAGCGGTCGGGAGCGGGGCTGCGGCGGGTGGTGCGGCGCTTCCTGCCGCGCATTCCGGGGGAGGCTCCGCCGGCGCCTTTCGTGCATCCGTGCCGCCATTCCGGGCAGGTCCGGCAAGCAGCGCCGGCGCAGGAGAAATAACGTCAGTTAGGGAATGACAAGCGTCTTTTCATTTGTAATCTGTGCACGCAATCGGGGGAGGGTGCGGTGATTCGCCGCCATCGGGTGATGCACTCCTCCCTCGAGAAGACGTTCAACCGCCCCGTCAGGGGCAGCAGATCCAGGGAGGATTGCAGATGAAACCTTTGAAGAAACTTCTGGCCGTGGCCACCGTCGCTGCGGTGGGCGTCGGCGGCGCCGCTTCGGCCGAGGAGTTCATCACCATCGGCACCGGCGGCGTGACCGGCGTCTATTACCCGACGGGCGGTGCGATCTGTCGTCTCGTCAACAAGGGGCGCAAGGAGCACGGCATCCGCTGCTCGGTCGAGTCGACCGGCGGTTCGGTCTACAACATCAACGCCATCAAGGCCGGGGAGCTCGAATTCGGCGTCGCCCAGTCCGACTGGCAGTATCACGCCTACAACGGCACTTCGAAGTTCAAGGACAATCCCTTCCCGAAACTGCGGGCGATGTTCTCGGTCCATCCCGAGCCCTTCACTCTCGTGGTCCGGGCCGACAGCGGCATCAAGAAGTTCGAGGACCTCAAGGGCAAGCGCGTCAATGTCGGCAACCCCGGCTCGGGTCAGCGGGCGACGATGGAAGTCGTGATGGACGCCTTCGGCATCAAGATGAGCGACTTCGCCCTTGCGACCGAATACAAGGGCTCGGAAATGGCCAAGCAGCTGTGTGACGGCAACATCGACGCGATGATCTACACCATCGGTCATCCGGCCGCGGCCATCAAGGAGGCCACCACCGCCTGCGACGCCAGGCTGGTGTCGGTGAAGGGCAAGCCGATCGACGATCTCGTCGCCAAGTATCCGTTCTACGCCAAGGCGGTGATCCCGGGCGGCATGTATCGCGGCAATCCCGATCCGGTGGAAACCTTCGGCGTGCGGGCGACGGTCGTGACCTCGGCCGACGTGTCGGAAAAGGCGGCCTATGTGGTGGCCAAGTCGGTGTTCGAGAACCTCGACACCTTCCGCAAGCTGCATCCGGCCTTCGCCAACCTCAAGGCGGAGGAGATGATCAGCGCCGGTCTGTCCGCGCCGCTGCATCCCGGTGCCGTCAAGGCCTACAAGGAACTCGGCCTGATGAAGTAAGGCTCTGAACGCGGGCGCGTCCCCGGGCCGCTCCGCCCGGGGACGCGCTTTCGGGAAATTTCCGAAAATCATTTGCACGGAACATTCACCGGGACGACTGCGCGGTTGCACTCGCGGGGAGAGTCGAAGCCGGGCGGCTGCGGGAGAGGCCGCACCGGCGGGAAGGGTCCGCTCGCGGGATGGCAGGGCGCAACCGTAGGGCGCAACCGTCTGGATGGCGCCAGTAAGCGAAACCAGAGGAAAGGCGCCCGCAGAGGCTGCCGCAGGAGGCCCGGAAAGGGGCGCATGTCAGGAAGTCGGGGGAGAGGATGACGGAGAAGGCGAGTGAGAGCACGCGGGATGTGCCGCGCGTGGAGGATGCCGAGGCGCTGGTTGCCGAGGTCGATACCGGGGCACGCAACCCCCGCGGCTGGCAGAAGAAGCTCATCATCTGGACCTGCATCGCCTGGTCGCTGTTCCAGCTCTACATCGCCTCGAAGGTGCCGGGGCTCCTGGCGCAGTGGACCGGGGTCAACGAATTCGCGAACATCGTCGCGCAGGCGCGCTACATTCACCTCGCCTTCGCGCTGGTCCTCGCGACCATGGCCTTCCCGCTGACGAAGCGCAGCCCGCGGGACCACATTCCGTGGTATGACTGGGTGCTGATCGTCCTCTCGATCGTCTCGACGCTCTATCTCATCGTCTTCCGCAACGAGATCGCCGAGCGGCCCGGCCTGTGGACCACGGGCGACGTGGTCATCTCCTCCATCGGCATGATCATGCTGTTCGTCGCCGTCTACCGCGCCCTCGGCCTGCCGCTGGTGGTGATCTCGGGCGCCTTCGTGCTCTTCACCTTCTTCGGCGGTGATGTGGAATGGATCCGCGACATCACCAATTATTCGGGCGCCTCCCTCTCCAAGGCTCTCGGCCATTACTGGATGCAGACCGAAGGGGTGTTCGGCGTCGCTCTCGGCGTCTCGACCACGATGATCTTCCTTTTCGTCCTCTTCGGCGCCGTCCTCGAGAAGGCCGGCGGCGGCAACTGGTTCATCAAGGTGGCGATCGGCCTTCTGGGGGCCCTGAGGGGCGGCCCGGCCAAGGCGGCGGTGCTTTCCTCGATGATGACGGGGATGATCTCCGGCTCGTCGATCGCCAACACCGTCACCACCGGCACCTTCACCATTCCGCTGATGAAGCGCATCGGCTTTCCACCCGAAAAGGCCGGAGCGGTGGAAGTGGCCTCCTCGACCAACGGCCAGCTGACACCGCCGGTGATGGGAGCCGCGGCCTTCCTGATGGTCGAATATGTCAACATTCCCTATATCGACGTCGTCAAGCACGCCTTCCTGCCGGCGGTGATCTCCTACATCGCCCTGCTCTACATCGTCCATCTGGAGAGCCTGAAGATGGGGCTCAAGGGGCTCGAGAAGGAAGGGCGGCGCATCACCATTCCGCTGATCCTGCTCCTGTTCCTCACCGGCTTCATCTTCATGGGCATCGCGACCTGGGCGATGATCGCGCTGCGGACCGCACTCGAGCCGATGATGCCCGGCGAGACCGTCTATGTGGCGCTCGTGATCCTGCTCGTGATCTACATCGCGCTTCTCTATCTTTCGGCGCAATTTCCCGATCTCGAGGTGGACGACCCGAACGCTCCCGTGGTGAAGGCGCCGCGGCTGACGCCGACATTGCTGGCCGGCGCCTATTACGCCCTGCCGATCTTCGTGCTGATCTGGAACCTGATGGTGCGCACCGAGACTCTCGATCGGCTCTCGCCGGCCCTCTCGGCCTTCTGGGCAACGGTGTTCATGATCATCGTCGCCCTGACCCACCGCCCGATCAAGGCCTTCTTCCGCCGCCACGACATCGGTGCCGCGCTGCGCCAGGGCTGGAACGACCTCGTCGAGGGGCTGATCTCGGGGGCGCGCAACATGATCGGCATCGGCGTCGCCACCGGTGCGGCGGGCATCATCGTCGGCACGATCTCGCTGACCGGCGCCCATCAGGTGATCGGCCAGGTGATCGAGACCGTCGCCGGCGACAACCTGATGGTCCTGCTGATCCTCGTGGCCGTCCTCAGCCTCATCCTCGGCATGGGTCTGCCGACCACGGCCAACTACATCGTCGTCTCCTCGCTGATGGCGCCGGTGATCGTGTCGGTCGGGGCGCAGTCGGGCCTCGTGGTGCCGCTGATCGCGGTGCACATGTTCGTGTTCTATTTCGGCATCCTCGCCGACGACACGCCGCCGGTGGGGCTGGCGGCCTATGCGGCGGCGGCCATCTCGCGGGGCGACCCGATCAAGACCGGGGTGCAGGGCTTCATGTATGACATTCGCACCGCGCTCCTGCCCTTCATGTTCATCTTCAACACCGATCTTCTCCTGATCGATGTCGGGCCTCTGAAGGCGGTGCTGGTGTTCCTCGTCGCCTTGGTCGCCATGCTGACTTTCGCCGCCGCCACCCAGGGCTATCTCCTCGCCCGCAGCCGCTGGTGGGAAACGGTGGCGCTTCTCCTCGTGGCCTTCACCCTGTTCCGGCCCGATTTCTGGATGGACCGGATCTGGCCGCCCTACGAGAGCGTGACCGGCAAGGCCATGCTCGAGACCATCGCCAGCCGGCCCGAGGGAGAGCAGGTCCGCCTCGTGGTGCGCGGCCCGGATTTCGACACCGGCAAGATCAAGGAGAAGACGATTCCGATCATCGTCGTCGGCGGGGATGCGATGGCGACCTTCGACAAGGAGGGGCTCATAGTCAGCGTCGAGGGCGATACGGTCAAGATGGAGGAACCCCTGCCCGGCACGCCTCATTTCGGCCAGATCGGCAACGAGTTCGACTATTACGCCGACGAACCCGTCACCGTCGCCCGCGTCGAGGTGCGGAGCGAACGGCCGCCGAAGGAGATCATGTTCATCCCGGCACTGCTGCTCCTTCTCGTCGTCGCTCTCGTGCAGCGGCGGCGCATGACGGTGCCGGCCTTCTGATGGAGAAAGCGATGAAGATCGAGACCATCCTCCTGCCGATCGATTTGTCCGACGAGAAGGGTTCGGCGCGCCTGGCCGAGGTGGCGAAACGCGAGGCGCGGCCCGACGGGGCGCGGATCCATGTGCTGACCGTCATTCCCGATGTCGGCATGCCGATCGTCGGCTCCTACTTCCCCCCCGATTTCGAGGAGAAGGCCCGGGCCGAGGCCCGCGAGCGCCTCGAGGCCTGGATTGCCGATCACGGCTTCGACGGTTTCGACGTGGCCGCCGATGTCGCCATGGGGTCGATCTACCGCAAGATCCTCGACCGGGCGCGCAGGATCGCCCCCGACCTGATCGTCATCGGCGCCCACCGCCCCGAGTTCCAGGACTATCTCCTCGGATCGAACGCGGCCCGGGTGGTGCGTCATGCCGATCGGTCGGTCTATGTCGTTCGCCACCCGAACGGAGCCTGATCCGCGGGGCAGGGGCGCTCCGGAGCAGTCTGTCGGGACGGGGAGACGGGGAAAGGTGGCCATGAGGGGCTGAGCAGGAACACCGGCTGAGCGTTGGCGGGGCATCGCACCGCCGCACATGTCAGGAGAAGAGCGATGGGACATCTGTTTGGTCGCTCGACCAGGGCTTCCCTGCCCGTGGTCGAGCGGGGGGAAGGCTGTTGGCTGATCGACGAGACGGGCCGGCGCTGGCTCGACGGCTCGGGCGGGGCGGCCGTCTCGTGCCTCGGTCATTCCGACCGGGATGTCAGGGAGGCGATCAAGGCCCAGATCGACAGGGTCGCCTTCGCCCATACCGCCTATTTCACCTCGCGCGCGGCCGAGGCCCTGGCCGATCTTCTGGCCGCGAACGCGCCGGGGGATCTCGATCGGGTCTATCTCGTCTCGGGGGGCTCCGAGGCCGTCGAGGCGGCGATCAAGCTGGCGCGGCAGTATTTCGTCGAGATCGGCGAACCGGAGCGGCGCCGCATCATCGCCCGCCGTCAGAGCTATCACGGCAACACGCTCGGGGCGCTTGCGGCCGGGGGCAACATGTGGCGGCGGCGGCAGTTCGACCCGCTCCTCATCGAGACGTCGCACATCTCGCCCTGTTATGCCTATCGTGACCGGATGCCGGGAGAAACGCTCGAAGCCTACGGCCAGCGGGTGGCGAACGAGCTCGAGGCCGAGATCGAGCGGCTCGGCCCCGGGACGGTGATGGCCTTCATCGCCGAGCCCGTCGTCGGGGCGACGATGGGGGCGGTGCCGCCGGTGCCGGGCTACTTCCGCCGGATCCGCGAGATCTGCGACCGTCACGGCGTGCTGCTCATCCTCGACGAGGTGATGTGCGGCATGGGGCGCACCGGCACGCTCTTCGCCTGTGAACAGGAGGGCGTCGTGCCCGACATCCTCACCCTCGCCAAGGGGCTCGGCGCCGGCTACCAGCCGATCGGGGCGATGATGTGCTCCTCCCGCATCTTCGACGCCATCGACCGCGGCAGCGGCTTCTTCCAGCACGGGCATACCTACATGGGGCATCCGGCGGCGGCCGCGGCCGGCCGCGCGGTGGTCGAGGCGCTGATCGGCCGCGACCTGCCGGCGCGCTCGCGCCGGATGGGCGAAAGGCTCGACGCGCTGTTGCGCGCCCGGTTCGGCCAGCATCCCCATGTCGGCGACATTCGCGGCCGAGGGCTCTTCCGCGGCATGGAATTCGTCCGCGACCGCGACACGAAGGAGCCCTTCGACCCTGCATTGCGCCTTGCGGCCCGGCTCAAGCAGGCGGCCTTCGACGAGGGGCTGATCTGCTATCCGATGGGCGGCACGATCGACGGCAGGCGCGGCGACCATGTTCTTCTCGCGCCCCCCTTCATCATCAGCGACGAGGAGCTCGAGATTCTCGTCGATCGTCTCGATGCCGCCCTTTCCCGCGTTCTCGGCGAGATCGGCGGTTGAGCCTTGCGGGGCGGCGCGACGAGCCGCCCCGGCCGCCCTTCCGCCCGACCTTGCGCAGCGTCGCGTCATTTGTCATTTCGTGGCACATGCAACGGAGTGACATGCAACGGGACGATCGGAGCGAACGAAAGGGGGAAGGGGCGATGAGCGAGGCAGTCAGGCAGGAGCTCGAGGACGGCGTTCTGGTGGTCACGGTGGACAACCCGCCGGTGAATGCCTTGGGTGCCGAGGTGCGGCGCGGGCTCGTCGAGGCGATGGAGCGGGCCGATTCCGACGAGGCGGTGGAGGCGGTGGTGATCCGCGGCTCGGGGCGCACCTTCCCGGCCGGGGCCGACATCCGCGAATTCGGCAAGCCCCCGGCCGCGCCGTGGCTGCCCGATGTCGTCAACCGGATCGAGGCCTGCACGAAACCGGTGATCGCCGTGCTTCATGGCACCGCCCTGGGGGGCGGGCTCGAGGTCGCCCTTGCCGCGCATTGGCGCATTGCCGACAGGAACGCGAAGGTCGGTCTGCCCGAGGTCAATCTCGGCATCCTGCCCGGCGCCGGCGGCACCCAGCGGCTGCCGCGGATCGTCGGGGCGCGGAAGGCGCTCGACATGATGCTGACAGGGCGCCACGTCTCTGCCGCGGAAGCGCACGATCTCGGCATCATCGACCGGATCGGCGAGGGGGATCTCGTCGCCGAAGCGAAGTCCTGGGCGCGGGAGCTGGCCGGTCGGCCCGATGCCCTGCGCCGCACCGGCACGCGCACCGACGGTCTCACCGATCCCGAGAGTTGGCGGGTGGCCTGTGACGAGGCCCGGGCGCGGCTCGAGAAGAAGTCGCCGCAGCTCTTCGCGCCCTTCCGCATCGTCGAATGTGTCGCGAAGGTGATCGAACTGCCGATCGAGGCGGGCATGGCCTTCGAGCGCGAGGCTTTCGAGGCCTGCATGCGTTCGCCCCAGCACGAGGGGCTGATTCACGCCTTCTTCGCCGAGCGGCGGGCGCGAAAGATCCCCGAGGCCGCCCGCGGCACGCCCCGGCCGCTCGACCGGGCCGGCGTGATCGGGGGAGGGACCATGGGATCGGGCATCACCGTGGCCATGCTCAGGGCGGGGCTCCCGGTGACGATGGTGGAGCGCGACGAGGCCGCGGCCGCTGCCGGGCGCGAGCGCGTTGCCGGCATCCTTGCCAGAGATGTAGAGCGGGGCCGGCTCACTGCCGGGAAACGCGATGCCCTCCTTGCCGACTTCGCCACGACGACCGATTACGGCGCCCTGGCCGATGCCGATCTCGTCGTCGAGGCCGCCTTCGAGGACATGGGCGTCAAGCAGGAGATCTTCCGCAAGCTCGACGCGGTGGTGAAGAAGGGGGCGGTTCTGGCCACCAACACTTCCTATCTCGACGTGAACGAGATCGCTGCCGCCACCTCGCGCCCCGAGGACGTTATCGGGCTGCACTTCTTTTCGCCGGCCCATGTCATGAAACTGCTCGAGATCGTCGTGACCGAAGCCTCCTCCGACGATGCCGTGGCCACCGGCCTTCAGCTGGCGAAGCGGCTCGGCAAGGTGCCGGTGCGGGCCGGGGTCTGCGACGGTTTCATCGGCAACCGCATCTACAACCGCTATGTGGAGGAAGCCTTCTTCATCATGGAGGACGGCGCCTCTCCCTACGAGATCGACCGGGCGGTGCGCAGCTTCGGCTATCCGATGGGGCCGTTCGAGGTGGCGGACCTTGCCGGGCTCGACATCGGCTGGGCCGCCCGCAAGCGCCGCGCCCCGACCCGCGATCCGCGCCGGCGCTATGTCGCCATCGCCGACAAGCTGTGCGAGCGCGGCTGGTTCGGGCAGAAGACCGGGCGGGGCTGGTATCGCTACGAGGAGGGCAGCCGCAAGGGCCGGCCCGACCCGGAAGTGCTCGAGATCGTCGCTTCGGAGAGGATTCTGAAGGGCGTGCCCGTGGGCGCCTTCACCGAGGAGGAAATCCTGCGTCGCTATCTGGCGGCGATGATCAACGAGGCGGCCAATGTGGTCCATGAAGGGATCGCCCTCCGGCCGTCGGATGTCGATGTCGTGGCGATCTACGGCTACGGCTTTCCCCGCTGGCGGGGCGGGCCGATGAAACATGCCGACATGGTGGGACTCGGGAAGATCCTGGCGGATATCGAGGCCTTCGCCGAGGAGGATCCGATCGTCTGGCAGCCTTCGCCGCTTCTCGTCGATCTCGTCCGGCGCGGCGAAACCTTCGACAGTCTCAACCGCGACTGACCGGCCGGCGCAGGGTCCACCGTTCCCGTCACCGGGAAACGAAGGGTCCGGCCGGTCCGCAAGGCGGCAGGCCGGCCGGACTGTCCGGGGGGGCGGCCGGGGGGAGACCGGCCGCCCTGCCCGTGCCTCCGCGGCACGGGGTTCGCGCCATTCCGTCCTCAGGAGCGGGGCGTGCGCAGCGGCCGACGCGCCCGTTGCGGCAGCGGCGCCTGGCGCCGGCTGCGGACGATCTGCCAGCCCGAACGCATCAGATAGCGCACCGGGGCCGAGAACCCCGAGAGAATGTGCACCAGCCGCGAGAAGGGGAAGAGGAGGAAGATCGTCAGCCCGAGGAACAGGTGCAGCTTGAAGAGGATGTTCACATCCGCGATGTAGCTGGCCGCCCGCGGGTCGAAGGTCCAGATGCCCTGGGCCCAGCGCATCAGCTTGACCATCTCCTCACCGTCGAGATGCCGGGCGGAGACGGTGATGGTGAGAAGGCCGAGCACCAGCTGAAGAAGAAGCAGGCTCAGGATCAGGTTGTCCATCGGCGTCGAATGCTTGCGGATGCGCGGATCCGCCAGCCGCCGATGCAGGAGCAGGATGCCGCCGAGCAGGGCGATCACCCCGGCAATGCCGCCCGAGACCATGGCGAGGATCTGCTTCGCGCCGTGGCTGACGCCGAGCGCGTCGAAGACCCGGACCGGCGTCAGGAGGCCGAAGAGGTGGCCGAAGAAGATCAGCAGCACGCCGGCGTGAAACAGCACCGAACCGAGCATCAGCTGGCGGCGCCGCAGAAGCTGGCTCGACTTGGTCTTCCAGGTGAACTGGTCGCGATCGTAACGGGCCATCGAGCCGAGGATCAGCACGGTGAGGGCGATGTAGGGATAGATGCCGAAAAGGATCTCGTTCATCGGGGCCTCCTTCAATGGGGCTTGGCAGGGGCGGGGGATGCCGTGTCGATGCGGGCGAGCATCTTCCGCACCTCGGGGCAGCCGGCGCCCGGATCGGGACCGAAGACGACCTCGGTTTCCTCCCAGGCGGCGTCGATCGCCTCGAGGTCGTTCGGGTCCTCGTCGGGAACGGCGAGGAGCGGTTCGAGGGCCTTTGCCGAGGGTCTGGCGTCGGCCAGCTCCGTCAGGGCGGCGAAAACCGCCGCATACCGGCTCGAGCGCCGCTCGAGCCGCTGGCGCAGGGCTTCGAGGATGTGCGCCGCGTCGCCGAGCATCTCCCGCATCTCACCGGGCGGGCGGGTGGCGAGATATTCGAGCAGCACCGGCAGGTGGTCCGGCAGCTCCACCCCCTTGAGGTCGAATCCGCCGCGGCGGTAGATCTCGAGCAGTTCGACCATCGCCCCGCCCCGTTCGCGGCTTTCGCCGTGAACATGCTCGAACAGGTTGAGCGAGAGCGAGCGGGAGCGGTCGAAAAGCTCGACATATTCGGCCTGAAGATCCCAGATGTCCCCCGTCTCGAGGTGGTCAAGCAGGGCGAGGATCGCCTTTCGCGTCCGCTCCGAGAGGCGTTTCTCCGCCGCGAGAATGCCGCGGATCTCCGGCAGGGCCTCCTTGAGCGCGTCGGAAGGATAGCTCAGCAGCACCGAAAGCGCCTTGAGGGTCGGATCGAGCCTGATCGGTTTCATTCGAGCGCCTCCGTCGGGAAGGTGAAACGGGTGCGGGGACAGGCCGGCCCGCCGCCGAAGAGCGTGCCCGCCGAACGCCCCGGCGTGCAGCCGCCGCCATCGGTGAAGGAGCAGCCCCCCTTGAGTTCGTAGGCGTCTTCCGCGAGCTCACGATGGGTGGTCGGGATGACGAAGCGGTCCTCGTAATTGGCGATGGCCATGATGCGATACATCTCCTCCATCGCTCCGGGGGTCATGCCGACGCGGGCGGCCAGCGCCTCGTCGGTCACCCCGTCCACCGTCTTCGCCCGCATGAAGGCACGCATGGCCAGCATCTTCTCGAGCGCGGCGACGATCGGCCCTTCCGCGCCGGCCGTCAGCATGTTGGCGAGATAGCGCACCGGGATGCGCAGGCTGCGCACGTCGGGCATGCCGTCGCGCTCGTCGAGCTGGCCGGCCGAGGCGGCGGTGGAGATCGGCGAGAGCGGCGGCACATACCACACCATCGGCAGCGTGCGATATTCCGGGTGCAGCGGGAAGGCGATCTTCCATTCCATCGCCATCTTCCAGATCGGCGAGCGCTTCGCCGCCTCGATCCACTCTCCCGGCACCGCGTCCTCGCGGGCGAGCTCCTGGACCACCGGATCGTTCGGGTCGAGGAACACGTCGAGCTGGGCCTCGTAGAGATCCTGTTCGGTCTCGGCCGCGGCCGCCTCGGCGATGCGGTCGGCGTCATAGAGGATCACCCCGAGATAGCGGATGCGCCCGACGCAGGTTTCCGAACAGACCGTCGGCATGCCGCTCTCGATTCGCGGATAGCAGAAGGTGCATTTCTCCGACTTTCCGGTGGACCAGTTGTAGTAGATCTTCTTGTAGGGGCAGCCCGAGACGCACATCCGCCAGCCACGGCACTTCTCCTGGTCGATCAGGACGATGCCGTCCTCCTCGCGCTTGTAGATCGCGCCCGACGGGCAGGAGGCGACGCAGGAGGGGTTGAGGCAGTGCTCGCACAGGCGGGGCAGATACATCATGAAGGTGTTTTCATACGCCCCGTAGATCTCCTTCTCGACCGCCTCGAAATTGTAATCCTGCGAACGCTTCTCGAACTCGCCGCCGAGGATCTCTTCCCAGTTCGGGCCCTTCTCGATCTTCTCGATCCGCTCCCCGGTGATGGCCGAGCGCGGCCGCGCGGTGGGGAAGGCCTCCATCTCGGGCGCCGACTTGAGATGGTCGTAGTCGTAGTCGAAGGGTTCGTAATAGTCGTCGATCTGGGGCAGGTTCGGGTTGGCGAAGAGCTTGGCCAGCACCTCGAGCTTGCCGCCCTGCCGCAGCTTCAGCCTGCCAGAGCGGGTGCGGACCCAGCCGCCCTTCCACTTGTCCTGCTTCTCCCAGTCGGTGGGGTAGCCGGTGCCGGGCTTGGTCTCGACGTTGTTGAACCAGGCGTATTCGACGCCCTCGCGGCTCGTCCACACGTTCTTGCAGGTGACCGAGCAGGTATGGCAGCCGATGCACTTGTCGAGATTGAGCACCATGCCGATCTGCGCGCGAACTCTCATTGGGCGATCTCCTTCACATCGAGGGCGTCGGCGGCCGGATTGTCGAGCCATTCGACCTGCTTCATCTTGCGGACGATGACGAACTCGTCACGGTTGGCGCCGACGGTGCCGTAGTAGTTGAAGCCCCAGCTCTGCTGGGCATAGCCGCCGATCATGTGGGTGGGCTTGAGCACGGTGCGGGTGACCGAGTTGTGGATCCCGCCCCGCTTGCCGGTGATCTGCGAACCGGGCGTGTTCACGATCTTCTCCTGGGCGTGATACATGAACATGGTGCCGTCCTTCATCCGCTGGGAGACGACGGCCCGGGCCACCAGCACCCCGTTGGCGTTGAAGACCTCCACCCAGTCGTTGTCGCGGATGCCGGCCTTGCGGGCGTCGTTCTCGGACATCCAGACGACCGGCCCGCCGCGGTTGAGCGTCAGCATCAGAAGGTTGTCGGAATAGGTGGAGTGGATGCCCCATTTCTGATGCGGAGTGATCCAGTTGAGGATGACATGAGGCTCGTCCGCGGCGATCGGTTCGGCCTCGGGAATGGTCTTCAGGTCCACCGGCGGCCGCCAGGTGACGAAGCCCTCGCCGAAGGCCCGCATCCACTCGTGGTCCTGATAGAGCTGCTGGCGACCGGTGAGCGTGCGCCACGGGATCAGCTCGTGGACGTTGGTCCAGCCGGCATTGTAGCTCACCTCGTGGGATTCGATGCCCGACCAGATCGGCGAGGTGATGATCTTGCGCGGCTGGGCGGCGATGTCGCGGAAGCGGATCTCCTCGTCCTCCTTGGGCAGGGCGAGATGGGCATGCTCCCGGCCGGTCACCTTCTCGAGCGCGCGCCAGGCCTTGACCGCGACCTTGCCGTTGGTCTCGGGGGCCAGCATGAGCACGGTCTCGGCCGCCTCGATGTCGCTCACCATGCGCGGCCTGCCGGCCACGGGGCCGCTCTCATGCACGCCGTTGAGCGCCTTGAGATGCTCGACCTCGTCCTTCGTCTCCCAGTTGAGGCCCTTGCCGCCGTTGCCGAGCTTCTCCAGAAGCGGGCCGAGCGAGGTGAAGCGGTGATAGACCTCCGGGTAGTTGCGTTCGACGGCGATGAAGTTCGGCGCCGTCTTGCCCGGCACGAGCTCGCATTCACCCTTCTTCCAGTCCCGCACCTCGGGCTGGGCGATCTCGGCCGGCGTGTCGTGCAGGATCGGCAGGGCGACGACGTCGGTCTCCTTCCCGAGATAGCCCGGCACGATCTCCGAGAACTTGCGGGCGATGGCCTTGAAGATCTCCCAGTCTGATTTCGACTCGAAGGCCGGATCCACCGCCGCCTGCAGCGGGTGGATGAAGGGATGCATGTCCGAGGTGTTGAGATCGTTCTTCTCGTACCAGGACGCCGTCGGCAGCACGATATCGGCATAGACGGCGGTGGTGGACATGCGGAAGTCGATCGTCACCAGAAGATCGAGTTTGCCTTCGGGTGCCTTCTCGTGCCAGCGCGCCTCCTTCGGCAGCGCTTCGCCCCGCTCGGCGATATCGCGGCCGAGAAGCCCGCTGTCGGCACCGAGCAGGTGCTTGAGGAAATATTCATGCCCCTTGCCGGAGGAGCCGAGCAGGTTCGAGCGCCACACGAACAGGTTGCGCGGCCAGTTCTCGGGTGCGTCGGGATCCTCGCAGGCCATCGTGATCTCGCCCGCGGCCAGCTTCTCGGCAACGTATTCGGCGACCGGCCTGCCGGCCTCCTGCGCCGCCCGGCCGACCTCGAGCGGATTGGTCGCGAGCTGCGGCGCCGAGGGCAGCCAGCCCATCCGCTCGGCGCGGATGTTGTAGTCGATCATCCGCAGCTCGGTCCATTCGCCCTCGGGCGCGGTGGGCGAGAGGATCTCCCCGGCGGTCAGCGTCTCGTAGCGCCACTGGTCGGTATGGGCATACCAGGCCGAGGTCGAGTTCATCTGCCGCGGCGGGCGCGCCCAGTCGAGGGCGAAGGCCACCGGCAGCCAGCCGGTCTGCGGGCGCAGCTTCTCCTGTCCGACGTAATGGGCCCAGCCGCCGCCCGACTGGCCGATCGCACCGCAGAAGATCAGCATGTTGATGATCCCGCGGTAGTTCATGTCCATGTGATACCAGTGGTTGATTCCGGCTCCGAGGATCACCATCGAACGGCCGTTGGTCTTCTCGGCGTTGGTGGCGAATTCGCGGGCCACGGCGATGATCCGGTCGCGCGGCACGCCGGTGATCCGTTCGGCCCAGGCCGGGGTGAAGGGGATGTCCTCGTCGTAGGAACCGGCGACCCATTCGCCGCCGAGGCCGCGGTCGATGCCGTAGTTGGCCGCGAGAAGGTCGAACACCGTCGCCACGCGGACCTTGCTGCCGTCGGCAAGGCGGACGGTCTTCACCGGCACGTTGCGTTCGAGCACTTCCGGGTGCTCCGTGGATGTGAAGTTTCTGGTCGCCCTGCCGCCGAAATAGGGGTAGGCGACGGGCACGACATCGTCGTGATCCTCATCGAGAATGAAGGTCAGGGCGAGCTCGGTGTCCTCGCCGGCGGCCTTCTCCTCGAGGTTCCACCTGGCCGAGCCGTCCCATCGGAAGCCGATCGAGCCGTTGGGCACGACGAGGCGCTTCGACTTCGCGTCCCAGGCGACGGTCTTCCAGTCGGGGTTCTTCTCCTCGCCGAGCCCTTCCGCCAGATCCGAGGCCCTGAGGAACCGTCCGGGGACGTAGCGGCCGTCCTTTTCCTCGAGCCGCACCAGCATCGGCATGTCGGTATAGCGCCGGGCGTAGCCCTCGAAATAGGGCACCTGCCGGTCGATGTGGTATTCGCGCAGGATGACGTGCCCCATGGCCAGTGCCAGTGCGGCATCGGTGCCCTGCTTGGGATTGAGCCAGATGTCGGCGAACTTGGCCGCTTCCGAATAGTCGGGCGAGACGACGGCCGACTTGGTGCCCTTGTAGCGCACTTCGGTGTAGAAATGGGCGTCGGGCGTGCGGGTCTGCGGCACGTTCGAGCCCCACAGCAGCAGGAAGCCGGCATTGTACCAGTCGGCCGATTCGGGCACGTCGGTCTGCTCGCCCCATGTCATGGGCGAGGCCGGGGGCAGGTCACAGTACCAGTCGTAGAAGCTCATGCAGACCCCGCCGAGAAGCGACAGGTAGCGCGTGCCGGCGGCGTAGGAGACCATCGACATGGCCGGGATCGGCGAGAAGCCGAAGATCCGGTCGGGCCCGTAGGTGCGGATGGTCCAGGCGTTGGCGGCCGCGACGATCTCGGTCGCCTCGTCCCAGCTGGCGCGCACGAAGCCGCCCTTGCCGCGGCGGGTGACGTATTCGGCCCTGAGAACCGGGTCGGTCTGGATGCGCTCCCAGGCCTCGATCGGCGAGAGGGTCTTGCGCAGCCGCCGCCAGGTGCGCAGCAGCCGCCCGCGGACGAGGGGCGTCTTCACCCGGTTGCCGGAATAGAGATACCAGCTGTAGGAGGCGCCGCGGGCGCAGCCGCGCGGCTCGTGATTCGGCATGTCGGGCCGCGTGCGCGGATAGTCGGTCTGCTGGGTCTCCCAGGTGACGATACCCGACTTGACGTAGATCTTCCACGAGCATGACCCGGTGCAGTTCACGCCGTGGGTCGAACGGACGATCTTGTCGTGGCGCCAGCGGTTGCGATAGCTCTCTTCCCACTCGCGCGGCTCGGCGGTGGTGATGCCGTGCCCGTCGGAGAATTCTTCGAGCTTCGCCGGCTTGAGGAAGTTCAGTCTGTCGAGGAGTTGGCTCATCGGGGCAGCTCCCTGTTGCGGATTTCGGGGGGCCGGGCGGCGCGGTGCCGCCCGGCGTCAGTCGTCGTCAGGGGTTCTTCACGTAGGCGCCGGGGCGCAGGTAGAACCACCAGTTGATGGCGATGCAGACGGCGTAGAAGATGGCGAGGCCGTAGAGCGCCACCTCCGGGGTGCCCGCCTTGATCTGTTCGCCGATCACCTTCGGGATGATGAAGGCGCCGTAGGCGGCGACGGCCGATGTCCAGCCGAGCACCGGGCCGCGGCGTTCGCGCTCGAAGATCACCGCGATGGTGCGGAAGGTCGAGCCGTTGCCGATGCCGGTGGCGGTGAACAGGATCAGGAACAGCACCATGAAGGGCAGGAAGTAGTCCTGCGGGGTGGCCGAGGCGTAGGCCAGCTTCAGGAGCCAGGCGACGCCCACGGCCGAGAGCACCATCACCACGGAAATGATCTGGGTCACCTTGGCGCCGCCGGCTCGGTCGGCCCACATGCCGCCGATCGGACGGATCAGGGCGCCGATGAACGGGCCCATCCAGGCGTAGGTGAGCGCCGAGGGGCCGTCGGGGTTGATGGTGTTGTGGGTCATCACCCCGTCCACCATGATGTGCTGGAAGCCGAACACCACCTTGATGGCCAGCGCGAAGGCGGCCGAGTAGCCGATGAACGAACCGAAGGTCATGGTGTAGATGATCGTCATCACCCAGGTGTGCTTGTCCCGGAAGATGCGATACTGCCGGTTGAGATTGCTGCCGATCTCGCCCGGGATCGCCCGGAGGGCCAGCACCGTCAGGATGATGACGATCGGCAGGACGATCCATTTCGACAGCATCCAGCCCGAGCCGCCGACCTTGGCCGGCAGCATCAGCCACAGCCCGAAGGCGGCGGTCACGAGGCCGATCGCCAGCATGCCGGTGAGCATCGCGAAGGCGGCGAAGGGATGGGGCGGATTCGGCGTCACATGGGCATCGCGGATGTTGTTCATGCCGAACCAGGTGGCGAAGGCCAGCGGCACCAGCGGGATCAGCCAGACGTAGCCGGCGTTCATGATCCAGGTCTCGGTGCCGGCGGGGATCTTGCTGATCAGCGTGCCCGAGGGCGCCTTCAGCACCATCGGCTCGGCGCCGAGCAGCGGCGCGAACAGCGCCACCGTCATCGCCAGCGGCACCACGATCTGCATGGTGGTGACGCCGAAATTGCCCAGCCCCGCGTTCATGCCGAGGGCGTAGCCCTGGATGCGCTTGGGAAAGAAGTAGCTGATGTTGGACATCGAGGAAGCGAAGTTGCCGCCGCCGATACCCGACAGCAGCGCGAGGATCTGGAACACCCACAGCGGCGTGTTCGGGTTCTGCAGGGCGAGGCCGGTGCCGAAGGCCGGGATCATCAGCAGCGCGGTGGTCCAAAAGATGGTGTTCCGGCCGCCGGCGATGCGGATGAAGAAGGTCTCGGGAATGCGCAGCGTGGCGCCCGACAGCCCGGCAATGGCCGAGAGGGTGAAGAGCTCGGCCTTGGTGAAGGGATAGCCGAGATTGATCATCTGCACGGTGATGATGCCCCAGTAGAGCCACACCGCGAACGAGACCAGAAGCGCCGGAATCGAGATCCAGAGGTTGCGGTTGGCGACTCTCTTGCCCCAGCTTTCCCACTGTTCGGGGTCTTCCGGATTCCAGCCTGTGAGATCCTTGGCCATGGGATGTCTCCTCATTGGAAAGGTGAAGGGGCAGGCGCCGCCCGGAGCGCCGCCTGCCATGTTCTCGGGTCAGCTGCCGCTGGGCGGCACGGGCGTGGCCGGCACGTCGGAGAGGAACTTCTCCTCCCGCAGCTCCGGATACTTGGCCCGCTCCATCCGGCGGATGGCGACGTGCATCCAGATCAGCGACACGCCGACGATGCCGAAGAGCAGCATGAAGGGGGTGGTCCAGATCCCGGTGAGGTCGAGCAGGGCGCCGAAGGCGATCGGCAGGAAGAAGCCGCCGAGGCCGCCGATCATGCCGACGAGGCCGCCCACCGCGCCCACATGGTGCGGGTAGTAGACCGGGATGTGCTTGTAGACCGCGGCCTTGCCGAGGCTCATCACGAAGCCGAGAACGACCGACAGCGTCACGAACAGCCACAGCGGCACGCCGAACTCGAACTCGATGGTGCCGCGGATGCCGTAGATGAGGTAATGGGTCCGCGGGTAGCTCATGATGAAGAGCACCACCAGCGAGACGATGAAGGTGAGATACATCACGAAGCGGGCGCCCCACTTGTCGCTCATCCAGCCCCCCAGGGCCCTGAAGACCGAGCCGGGCAGCGAATAGAGGCCTGCGAGCACGCCCGCCGTCGTCAGCGGCAGCGCATAGGCGCCGACATAGTAGCGCGGCAGGAAGGATGCGAGCGCGACGAAGCCGCCGAAGACGAAGAAGTAGTAGGTGGCGAAGCGCCAGACCTGGAGCTTCTTCAGCGGCGCGAGCTGGTCCGAAAGCGGCACCGGCGGCTTGCCCTCGGCGCGGCGACGGGCATGTTCGGGATCGTCCTTGGCGAGGAACCAGAACAGGAGCGCCGTGGCCACGAGCACGAGGGCGTAGATCTGTGCCGTGCCCTTCCAGCCGAAGGAGACGACGAGGAAGGGGGCGACGAAGTTGGTCACGGCCGCCCCGACATTGCCGGCGCCGAAGATGCCGAGCGCCGTGCCCTGATGATCCTTGTCGAACCAGCGCGAGACGTAGGCGATGCCGACGATGAAGGAGCCGCCCGCGAGGCCGACCCCGAGCGCGGCCAGCAGGAACATCGGGTAGCTGTTCGCCCAGGTCAGCATCCAGACCGCGGCGGCGGTGATCAGCATCTGCAGGCTGAAGACGAGCCGGCCGCCGAACTGCTCGGTCCAGATGCCGAGGAAGATGCGGCTGATCGAACCCGTCAGCACCGGCGTGGCGACGAGCAGGCCGAACTCGGTATCGTTCAGCCCCAGCTCCTGCTTGATGCGCACGCCGATGATCGAGAAGATCGTCCACACGGCGAAGCACACCGTGAAGGCGAAGGTCGAGAGCCCGAGCGCTCGCCAGCTCTCGGAACGTGCAATCTTGCCGGAAGTATTCATCTGTCCCTCCTTGCTCTGGCCCGCACTCCGGCCGCAGGTGGTGCGTGCCGCTGCGGGCCCGTCACGGGGGTCGGAACCCCGTCTCGGCCGGACCTTGACGCCGCAGGAGGAACGGCACCTTGATCCAAATCAATTGACCGAAGGTAATCCCTTGAAAAATAAGGAATTTTGATAAATTCCCGTCCTGGCAGAGGCATCTTTCGCTCCAAGGGAAGATGTTTTCCGTCTCCTGCTTGACAAAATGTCGCGGTCACGCTTGACACATATCAAGCAGCCACCTGGGGGCCTGCGGGGAGAACGGCATGAAGCGCGAGGACATCGAGCAGGTGCGGCCCTGGCCGCCCTTTTCCGCCATGGCGTCCGAGAGTTTCGAATCGCTGATGCGCGGTGCCTATCTCAAGACCTTTCCTGCCGGCTTCGAGCTTTTCGCCGAAGGGGAACAGGCCGATTTCCTCCATGTGCTGGTGGATGGGCGGGTCGAGCTTCATGCCGGTTGGCGTGGGCGGGAGACCACCATGGCGATCCTGATGCCGGGGGCTTCGTTCATCCTGGCGGCCACGGTGCGCGATGCGCCTTATCTGAAATCGGCCCGAACGCTGGATCGTTCGCGTATCGTGATGCTGCCGTCGGAAGATGTGCGCAGCGCCATCGCCACCGATCCCGCCTTCGCCGTGAGCATGATCGACGAGCTGGCCCGCTGCTATCGGGCTGCGGTTCGCCACGCCAAGGAGATCAAGCTGCGAACCTCGACCGAGCGACTGGCCAATTGGCTGCTGCGGCAGAGCCGCCGGGCCGGCAATGCCGACCGCTTCCCCCTGCCGCTCGAGAAGCGCCGCATTGCCGCCTATCTCGGCATGACGCCCGAGAGCCTCTCGCGCGGGCTCAAGGCGCTGACGAGCCAGGGGGTGAGGGTCGAGGGGGGCGAAGTCGTCATCGAGGACCGGGCGCGGCTCGAGGCCTATGCCGCGCCGACACCGCTGATCGACCAGCCCGAAGATCCGGTCGCACCGATGGGAGGATCGACGGGGTGATCCTCGTCGGGAACGGTCGTGCCCCGCCTGTCGGGTCGCGACGCCGGGTCGGTGCCGGGCGCTGCCATTCGGCTTCACCAAGCACGGCCCGGCGGGTGGCGCGCCGAGGCCACCTTGGCCGCTTTCCCCTGTCCGCCTGGAAGGTCCGCCGAAGGACACCCTGCCGCGAAGGTGTCGATATCGCGCTTCCAGTGGAAGCGCCATGGTGCCGGTGGAGGGACTCGAACCCCCGACCCACGCATTACGAATGCGTTGCTCTACCAGCTGAGCTACACCGGCCCGGACCGCTCAATAGCAGGGGAAAGGGGCGAGGTGAAGAGTCCGGTCACGATTTTTGCGGGCCGTCCTCTCCGGCCTGTTCCTCACCGACGATCTCGGCCTCGAGGGGCGCTTCCGTCCGTTCCCCATTCGGTGCGGTGGCGGTGGAGGGCGTGTCGTCGGCGGTGTCGGGGGCGGCGGCGCTCTTCTCCTGCGCTGCGCTTCTGTCCTCGATCCGGCCGACGATGAGGGGCAGGAGACCGGCTGTCCGCGCGTCTTCGGGCTGCTCGGGCGGCATGGCCCATTCAAGCGAATCGAAGGCGCCGCATTGCTCGCAGACCGGCACCCATTCGCCGTGCACATGGCCGCATTTGCGGCAGATCCAGGCCGGCCCGCGCGGTGCGGTGAGAGCCCGGGCAAGCCAGGCCTTCACGACCGGTTCGGGCGCTCCCTGGCCCTTCTCGATGGCGGCCATGAGGGCGAGCGAGCGAACCGTGGGCCGGGTTTCGGGCAGATCGCCGAGCGCCTTGCGCGCGTTCGGGAAATCCTCGGCGGCAAGGGCAAGCTCGGCCTCGAGCATCCGGGTTTCGGGATGATCGGGGTGGATCCTGAGCAGGGGTCGGAAGCGTTTGCGCCGCTCCTCGGGCGTCTCGTCGGGCTGAAGCGCGGCCCAGGCGGCGGCGAGGTCGGGATGGGGCGCCGCCTCCCAGGCCTTTCGCAGCACCTTCGCCGCCTTGCGGGGCGAGCCGGCCCGCATGAGCGCGTCGGCCGCCATCACTGCCGCGGGGACGAGGTCGGGCGAGAGCCGGTTGGCCTCGAGCGCGAGCCGGTCGGCCGCCTCCGTGTCGCCGGAAGCGGCCTTCTCCCGCGCCTCGGCCAGAGCCAGCACGGCATCGCGCCTCCGATGCACGTCGCGCGGCAGGAGCCCCGCCTTGAGCTCGGCCTTGAGCGTCTTGCGGGCCTTCTCCCATTCATGGCGCCGGTTCTGAAGCGTGAACAGGGTGTTGAGCGTGGCTTCATGCCGCGGCTTGAGCGCGAAGGCCTCTTCGGCGAGCCTGAGCGCGGTGTCGGTGTCCCCTTCGGCGAGCTTGAGGCGCATCAGCCCGTAGAGACCGGCGAAGCGGGTTCTGTCGCTTTGCGCCAGCTCCTTGTAGAAGCGGACGGCCTGTCGGCGGTCGCCGGCCTGCTCGGCGGCCTGGGCGCTGATCAGCAGCGTGAGGTCGGGCCGGCCGAGCAGCTTCTGCGCCTGCGCCGCCTTGATCAGCGCCAGTTTCGGCTCGCCCGAGGCAAGCGCGGTCAACCCTTCGGCAAGGGCCGCGAAGCCGCGGCGCTCGCGCGCCTTGTCGAAATGGCGCGACAGGGCGGTCTCGTCGCCCCTGAGGAACCGCCACAGGGCGCCGAGAAAGCCGAGAAGCTTCAGAAACAGCCAGATGGCAAGGACGAGCAGGATCGCCAGGATCGCCGCCATCAGCGGCGAGAGGGAAATCTCGACCCCGCCGACCACGATCAGGATCGGCTGGCCGTGATCGACAAGCCAGGTGGCGCCGAAGGCGGCGAAGGCCACGAAGGCCAGAAAGAGCAGGATCCGCAGCAAGGACCAGATCATGACGGAGGCTTTCGACAGTTGCGGTCGGCTTCGGGCATCCGGGCCTCACCTCCGGCCGGCGAGAGCGGCCTGCAGGCGGGCGAAGGCCCGTTCGGCTTCGAGGCGACGCCTCGCTTCGCCTGTCCAGGGGGTGAGGGCTGCGCGCGCTTCGGGCGGCAGCTTCTCGATCTCCTCGAGCGCGGCGGCGAGATCTCCGGCCCGGAGCGCGGCCTCGGCGCGGGAGAGAATGGCGTCAGGGTCGTTGCCGGCTCTGGGAGCGAGGGAGCGAATGCCGATCTGCGACTTGAGGAAGGCGGCAATCCGGCTTGCAAGACTTTCGTCCGGGGTGGAGCGGATCGCGGCTTCGAGCGCGGCGCGTGCGGCGGCGGGGAAGCGTTCCCGGAGGGTCGCAAGGGTCGGCACGCCCGAAGCGGCATTGCGGGCCAGCGCCTCGGGCACATCGGCTCCGGTTTCGCGCAAGGTGGCGATGGCGGCGCCGTAGGGTGCGCCGCTCTCGAGCGCGGCCCCGATCTCGGCCAGGGCGACGGCGCGGCGCGCATCGCGGCTCGCCGCCTCGGTCAGCGCCCTGACATCGGCGGCCTTCGCCTCGGCTTCGGCCACGCGCTTCTCCGCCTCGGCGATCCGGGCTTCGGCCTCGGCGGCGAGGCGGGCGAATTTCTCGGCCAGCGCCTTGTTCTCGGCGATTCGGGCCTCGAGCGATTTTCCAAGGGTCTCGAGAACGGTCGTGTCCGCCGCCCCGTCCGCCGCGGACGTCTTTTCGGCAAGACGGGCAAGCTCGCGCTTCAGGGATTGCAGATCCTGTTCGAGGGTAGTGGTCCGGTTCTCCAGAGCGGCCAGCGCCTGCCCGAGATCGCCGACGGTGGCGGTGAGCCGGTCGATCTGTTCCCCGCGCTCCTTGAGGATGCTTCCCATCGCCTCGATGCGCGGCGAAAGATCGGGGCCGGTTGCGGCGACGGACGGTGCGCTCGCCAGCGCGTCGAGCCGCTTTTCGAGCGCCCCCAGCCGGTCCTTCAGCCCGGCGATCACCTCCTCTTTGCCGGCAAGGCGCTGGCGGATCTCCTCGAGCGCCGCTTCCGTGCGGCGGGCCTCCGCCGCGGTCTTCTGCGCGAGGCGGTCGATTTCGGTGCGGATCTCGGCCGGGTCGGCGCGCATCATGGTGAAATACCAGCTGCCGATCCCGCCTGCGAGGGCGCCGGCAAGCACACCGGCGAAGGTGCCGGCGAGCACCGCTCCCGTCATGCCGCCCGTGCGGCGCGTCGGGATCTCCGGCGGGAGAGCGGTTTCCGCATCGGGGTGCGCCGTGGCTCCGTCGGCCGATCGGGGCGCATTGCGGGCCGCGCCCTTGCCGGCCGTCCCGGATTCGGAGGGAGCGGCGGAGGGCGCATCGCCGCGCTTCCCGTCGGTCCCGTCGGCGCTCTTGCCGGCGGCCGCCCTCCCATCGCCGACGGAAGACGCCTCCTTGTCGGCCGAAGGCGCCTGCTTGTCGGTCGAGGGTGCCTGCGGCTCCGCTGCCGGTTTCCCGGCCGTGGTGGATGCCGTGTCCTTCGCCTTTTCCGCCGTCGCTTCGGCGTTTTCGCCGGAGGGGGCGCCGGTCGTGCTTTCCTCCGCGGGACGTTTCGCCGAAGCCTTCCTGCGTGTCGAGGTGCGGGATGTCGAAGCTGTGGTTCGCTTGGCCACGATCGCCTCCAATGGCTGCTCGCTCTCCCCCTAGTGGATGACGGGAGCGGTCACAAGATGGCGGCTCAACGCAGGGCGCCGCCATGCCGCCTGACGAGGGTTTCGAGGGCGGCCATCAGCGCGTCGCTTTCCGGCCTGTCCAGAACAACGGCCGGTGCAAGGCCCCGTCTTTCGAGAGTGGCGCCGATTCGGGGGCTGAAGGCGACGGTGCGGGGCGGGCGATCCGCGGAGAGTGCGGCTCCGGCCCAGGCATCGGCAAGATATTGCGCGCTCATGGGGGAGAGAACCGGCACGATGACCGTGCGCCCCCTCTCGTCGGCGGCACGAAGGAGAGTGCGGATGTCCTCGTCGAAGGGCCGGGGCTCCTGGCGATAGGCCAGAAGCGTCGCGACGTCGTAGCCCAACCCGGCCAGTTCGCCCGCAAGGTCGTGGGCGAGAGGGGCGCCGTGAAGATAGAGCAGCGGCCCTTCGGACGGGGAAAGGCGGCGCTGGAGGAGCGGGGCGAGCCGCCGGGCCGTGCCGGGACCGGCGACGGCCTCGTAACCCGCCTGGTGCACCGCCGCCGCCGTGCTCTTGCCGACGGTGAAGACCGGCACGTCCCGCGGCACGAGCCGCGTGAGGGCCGGCAGGGCATTGCGGGAGGTGAGGATGGCGGCCCGGGGGCGCTTGTCGAGGCGCGCCGGCAAGGGCGCGGGGGCGATTCGCGCAAGAGGCGCCACGCGGATCTCGGCCCTGGCGCCGCTTCCGGCCAGGTGGTCGTGCAGCCGACGGGCGAAGCGGCTGGCCGCCGGTTCGGGCCGGGTGACGAGAACGAGGGGCTCTGCGGTTGTGGCCTTCATCGGAAGGGTGTTAGCTGGCCCCGGCCCGGGGGGCAAGCCGAGGCGGGGATGAGACGAGAGACGAAGGCACCGGCCGAGCTGATCGTGCTCGGCATCGAAAGCAGCTGCGACGAGACGGCGGCGGGCGTCGTGCGCGTGCGGCCGGCGGACGGGCCGCGGGGCGAGATCCTGGCCAATGTGGTCGCCTCGCAGACCGAGCTGCATGCGCCCTTCGGCGGTGTCGTGCCCGAGATCGCCGCCCGGGCCCACGCGGAGCGGCTCGAGCCGGTGACGCGCGAGGCGCTGAACGTGGCGGGGATCGCGCTCGAGGAGGTGGACCTGATCGCCGTCACCGCCGGGCCGGGGCTCATCGGCGGCGTTCTTTCGGGGGTGATGTTCGCCAAGGGGCTGGTCGCGGCCACCGGCAAGCCGCTCGTCGGCGTCAACCATCTTGCCGGTCATGCGCTGACGGTGCGGCTCGCCTCCCCGACGCCCTTCCCCTATCTCCTGCTCCTCGTCTCGGGGGGGCATTGCCAGTTTCTCGCGGTGCGCGGGCCGCGTGACTTTCTGCGTCTCGGGGGCACCATCGACGACGCCCCCGGCGAAGCCTTCGACAAGGTGGCGCGGCTCGTCGGTCTGCCCCAGCCGGGTGGTCCCCATGTCGAGCGGGTGGCGCGGCGGGGCGATGCGGCGCGCTTCGCCTTTCCCCGGCCGCTTCTCGACCGCGATGACGCCCATCTCTCCTTCTCGGGGCTTAAGACCGCCGTCCTGCGGGCGCGCGACAGGCTCCTGGCGGAGCAGGGCGGGCTCACGCGGCAGGACCAGGCCGATCTGGCGGCTTCCTTTCAGGCGGCGGTGCGCGACGTGCTGGCCGAAAAGTCGCGGCGGGCCCTTGCGCTCTTCGAGGAGAGGCTCGGGCGGCGGCCGAGCCGTTTCGCCGTGGCCGGCGGGGTCGCCGCCAATGAAAGTCTGCGGGCGGCCCTTGAAGAGGTGGCTGCGCGCGCACAGATCCCGTTTGACGCACCGCCTCTGCCCCTTTGCACCGACAACGGTGCCATGATCGCCTGGGCCGGGGCGGAATGGTATCTCGATGGCCGGCAGGACGATCCGACGCTTGCGGCGCGTCCCCGCTGGCCGCTCGACGAAACGAGCCCGGCGCTTCTCGGCGCGGGCAGGAAGGGAGCCAAGGCATGAGGAAGATCGGCGTTGTCGGCGCAGGGGCCTTCGGCACGGCGCTCGCGACGGCCCTTGCCACCGACGGGCGCAACGTCGTTCTGGTCGATCGCGATGCGGAGCGCGCCGCCGCGATGGAGGAAAGCCGTCTGAACCCGCGTCTGCCGGGGCATGTCCTCCCCGACGGGGTGAGGGTGACGGGCGAGTTCGCTCATCTGGAGGGGAGCGAGGCCGTCCTTCTCGCCGTGCCGACGCAGGCGCTCGGAGGATTTCTCGATCGCAAGGGCGGGCTCTTGCCGCCGGTGCCCCTCGTCAGCTGCGCCAAGGGGGCCGATCGCGAGACGGGCATGCTGCCGAGCGAGATCATCGCCTCCCGGGTGCCCGGGGCCGAAGTGGCGGTGCTCACGGGGCCGGGATTCGCCGCCGAGATCGCCGCCGGCAAGCCTACCGCCCTGACGCTGGCCGCGCGCGCGCCGGGGCTCGGACAGGAATTGCAGACCCTGCTTTCGACCCGGAGCCTGCGGCTCTACCGCACCGACGACGTGACCGGCGCCGAACTCGGCGGTGCGCTCAAGAACGTGATCGCCATCGCCTGCGGCCTCGCGATCGGGGCGGGGCTCGGCGAATCAGCCCGCGCGGCCATCATGACCCGCGGTTTCGCCGAGATGCGCCGCTACGCGGCGGCGCTCGGCGCCCGTCCCGAAACCCTCGCCGGTCTTTCCGGGCTGGGGGATCTCGCCCTCACCTCGACCTCTCCGCTTTCGCGCAATTTCAGCTTCGGACGGGCGCTCGGCGCCGGCGACACCCCGCCCGAAGGGCAGACGGTGGAAGGCATCGCCACCGCCGGGGCCATTGCCGACAAGGCCGCGCTTCTCGGCATCGACATGCCGATCACCCGCATGGTGGCCGCCATCGTCACCCGGCGCATCACCGTGGGCGAGGCGGCCGAGGCGCTCCTGGCCCGTCCGCTCAGGGAAGAGGGCTGAGCCGCGGAGCCTTTCTCCTGCCGGGGGGCGCCGTTATGATGGCGCAGGAACGGATTGCCCGACGACCGGATCACGAAGGAGATCGCCCCATGTATGTCGCCCTTTACGCCGAGGACAGGCCCGGCGCGCTCGACATTCGCCTTGCCAACCGCGAAGCGCATCTCGCCTATCTCGAGGAAACGGGGAAAGTGGTCTTCGGCGGTCCCCTCCTCGACGAGGAGGGCAACATGTGCGGTTCGATGGCGGTGCTCGAGGTCGAAAGCCTCGAGGAGGCGCGCGAATGGGCGGCGAACGACCCGTATGCCCGGGCAGGGCTGTTCGAGCGGGTCAGCCTGCGGCCGTGGAAGCGGGTGATCGGCTGAGGGGGGTGGTGATGCAGTTCTGGCTCTTCAAGTCCGAGCCCGGCACCTGGAGCTGGGAAGACCAGGTCGGCGCCGAGCCGCCCTGTCAGGAGTGGGACGGGGTGCGGAATTATCAGGCGCGCAACTTCATGCGGCAGATGAAGCGGGGCGATCTCGGCTTCTTCTACCATTCGGTGAACGAAAAGCGCATCGTCGGCATCGTCGAGGTCTGCCGCGAGGCCCATCCCGATTCCACCACCGACGATCCGCGCTGGGAATGCGTCGATGTGCAGGCGAAATGTGCCCTGCCGCGGCCGGTGTTGCTCGGGGAGATCAAGGCCGATCCGCGCCTCGCGGAGATGGTGCTGGTGACGAATTCGCGCCTGTCGGTGCAGCCGGTGCGGCCCGCGGAGTGGCGCATCATCTGCGAGATGGCCGGCTTCGGCAAGGTCCCCGGCGTCGATCCGGGCGCCTGCTGAACGGCCGTCGGCCGTGATCCACCCGTTGCGGGCATCGGGCGCCGGATGCACTCCCGATCTTGTTGCGGAAGGAATGTCTCGGCTGCAGGTGACGGGGCCGGTCTTGTCCGATGTGGGCGGCGCCGGTCGTTTTTTGTTGAACCGTCGGTCCAAAACGCCAATAACGGATCCGTTATCCACAGCCTTTCGGGCGGCGGGTTCGTGCCTCGCCGTCGGAAGATGATCGGAGTATTGCATGAAACGCCGCGTGACAAAGGCGATCTTCCCCGTGGCCGGGCTCGGCACCCGTTTCCTGCCTGCCACCAAGGCCATTCCCAAGGAAATCATGACGCTGGTCGATCGGCCGCTGATCCAGTATGCGATCGACGAGGCCCGGGCCGCCGGCATTCGCGAGTTCATCTTCGTCACCTCCCGTGGCAAGAGCGCGCTCGAGGACTATTTCGACCATGCGCCGCAGCTCGAGCAGGCGCTGCGCAAGGCCGGCAAGAAGGAACTTCTCGAAATTCTCCAGTCCACCAACATGGACAGCGGCGCCATCGCCTATGTGCGCCAGCACGAAGCCAAGGGGCTGGGCCATGCCGTCTGGTGCGCCCGCCGCCTCATCGCCAGCAACGAACCCTTCGCCGTCATCCTGCCCGATGACGTGATGAGCGCCGAGAGGCCGGTGCTCCAGCAGATGGTCGAGGCCTATGCCGAGACGGGGGGCAACATGGTGGCGGCGATGGAAGTGCCGCGCGAGAAGGTGTCGGCCTACGGGGTGGTGGACATTGCCGAGGACATGGGGCGGATGGTGCGGGTCGGCGGTCTGGTCGAGAAACCCGATCCGCAGACGGCCCCCTCGAACCTCGCCGTCATCGGCCGCTACATCCTGACCCCCCAGATCCTGCGCCACCTCAACCGCAAGAAGGTCGGCGCCGGTGGCGAGATCCAGCTCACCGATGCCATTGCCGCCGAGATCGGGGGCGAAGGCGTCTATGCCTACCGGTTCGAGGGCGAACGCTACGATTGCGGCTCCAAGGCCGGCTTTCTGGAGGCGACGGTGTCCTTCGCGCTCGCCCGCGAGGATCTCGGCGCAGGGTTCCGCCGCTTTCTCGAAGGCATCGTCGCCCGCAGCGATGCGGCCGAGTGACGGCCATGTCCGGGGCGGTCCTCGTTACGGGCGGGGCAGGCTATATCGGTTCTCATGCCTGCAAGGCGCTGAAGGCGGCGGGTTATCTTCCCGTCACCTGTGACGATCTCAGCACCGGCTGGGCCGATGCGGTGAAGTTCGGCCCGCTCGAGGAGGGTGCTCTCGAGGACCGGGCGTGGCTCGATGCCGTCTTCGACCGCTGGCGGCCGGTGGCGGTGATGCATTTCGCCGCCCTTTCCGATGTCGGCCAGTCGGTCCGCGAACCCGGGCTCTACTGGCGGCGCAACATCGCCGGGGCGGTGAACCTCCTCGAGGCGATGGTCAGGGCCGGTTGCCGCCACCTCGTCTTCTCGTCCACCTGCGCCGTCTATGGCGAGCAGGACGGGGTGCTTCTCGACGAGAACGCTCCCCGCCGACCGATCAACGCCTATGGCGCCTCCAAGGCCGCGATCGAGGACATGATCGGCCATTTCGCGGCAACGCATGGTCTCGAGGCCGTCACCTTCCGCTACTTCAATGTCGCCGGGGCCGATCCCGAGGCGGAGATCGGCGAGTTTCATCGCCCGGAAACCCATCTCGTGCCGCTCGTGCTCGACGCGATCAGCGGGCGACGGGAGACGCTCACCATCTTCGGCACAGATTACGACACGCCCGACGGCACCTGCATCCGCGACTATGTGCATGTCGTCGATCTGATCGAAGCCCATCTCGCCGGGCTCGGCTGGTTGCGCGCAGGCCGGGGCGGCGCGGTGTTCAATCTCGGCAGCGGCCGGGGCTATTCGGTGCGCGAGGTGATCGAGGCCGCGGAGAAGGTGACGGGAGAGAAGGTGCCGGTGATCGAGGGGGATCGCCGCCCCGGCGACTGCACGCGGCTCGTTTCGGGCTCGCGCAGGGCCGCTCGCGAACTCGACTGGCGGCCCCGGCGATCGCTCGAGGACATGATTGCCGATGCATGGCGCTGGCACCAGCGCGGCGACTACCGGCGCTGAAGCATGAAACGGCCCATCCTCGACATGACCCGCCTGCTGACCCGGATCGGCCGCGGTCCGCTCACGGGGATCGACCGGGTGGAAAAGGCGTGGCTCGACTGGCTCCTGCGCCTGCGGCCCGATGCGCTGTTTCTCGTCAGAAGCGGCCGGCGGCTCGTCGTGACAGATCACGTGGGCGCGCGGGCCTTTCGCGACCATCTGGCCGGCCGGGGCGAGCGGGTGCGGCTCCCCCCCTGGCTGCGGCGCCGCGGCCGGGGCGGGCCGGCGCGCAGGGCGGCGGAGGATTGTCTGCGCGCCACAGCCCTGGCCATGGGCACGGCCGGGGAATGCGCCGCCCGGCTCTGGCGTCTCGGCGTGGGCGAGGCGGTCTATCTCAATCTCGGGCATGTCAACCTCACGCCGCAGACCATCGGCCTTGCGCGGCAGATCGGGGCCGGGATCGTCGTGATGCTGCACGATGCCATCCCCCTCTCCCATCCCCGTTTCTGCCGGCCCGAGAGCGTGATCCACTTCCGGAGGCACATTGCGCTGGCCGATCGTTGCGCCGACGTCATCATGACGAGCGCCGAGGCGACACGGGCGGACATCCGGCCGCATCTTGCACGCAGGCACCGCTGGGTCATCGCGCCGCTCGGGGTCGAAGCGGCCGCACCGGCGCCCCCGCCTCCGCCGGGGCCGGCCCGTTTCGTCTGCCTCTCGACGATCGAACCGCGCAAGAACCATGCCCTGCTCCTCGACATCTGGGAGAGGCTGGCCGCCGAATTGCCGGGCGAAAGCCGGCCGGAGCTGCATCTCGTCGGCCGTCGCGGCTGGCATGACGAGGCCTTCTTCGCCCGGCTCGACCATCTCGTGAACCGGGATATCGGCATCCACCACCATGAAGGGATGCCCGACGCGGCCGTGGGGCAACTGCTCGAGAAGGCCGCGGCGCTGCTCCTGCCGAGCCGTGCGGAAGGGTTCGGCCTGCCGGCCCTCGAGGCGGCGGCACGGGGCATTCCGGTCATCGTTTCCGATCTGCCGGTTTTCAGGGAAATTCTTAAGGATTATCCCGTTTACCTGAAGGCGGACGATGCGTATGCTTGGGAAAAAACCATAATGAGGCTTGTGAGTGACGAGCAGTCCCGCCTCGGAATGTCTCGCAGGAGTCCCCCGTCCCTGCCCCGCTGGCAGGATCACGTCGTCGGGGCGGCGCAGGCGCTCGGCCTTCTGCCGGGGCAGGGCAGCGGGTGACGCGACCCCGGCCATGTCCGGCGGAGCGGCGGCCATGTGGAGGGCGGGGCGGTGAGCGTCTGGACACGCTATCGGTTGCGCCTCGAGCGCAAGAGGCTTCTTCTCAGGGCCTGGCGCAAGAGCCGCGAGCTTTCGCGCGTCGTCTTCCGCGGTGATCGCAGGAAGCCGGGGGACATTCTCCTTTTCGCGACCCTGTGGAACGAACGGCTGCGGCTGCCCTGGTTCCTCGACTATTACCGCCGCCTCGGCGTCTCCCATTTCTTCATCATCGACAACGGCTCGAACGACGGCTCCCGCGAATACCTCGCCGATCAGGAGGACGTGTCGCTCTGGCACGCCCGCGGCAGCTATCGCCGCTCCCGTTTCGGAATGGACTGGATCAACGCCCTGCTCTACCGCCACGGGGCCGGGCACTGGGTGCTGGTGGTCGATCCGGACGAATTCCTCGTCTATCCCTTCATGGACACGCGCCCCCTGCCGGCATTGACGGACTGGCTCGATGCTTCGGCGATCAAGTCCTTCCCGGCCATGCTGCTCGACATGTATCCCAGGGGCCCGGTCAGCGAGGCCCGCTATGCCGAAGGGCGGGATCCGTTCGAGATCCTGCGCTGGTTCGATGCCGGCAACTACGTGATCTCGCGCAATCCGCATTATGCCAATCTCTGGATCCAGGGGGGGCCGCGCCTGCGGGTGCTCTTCGAAGGGGCGCCGGATCGGGCGCCGGCGCTCAACAAGATCCCGCTCGTGCGCTGGCGAAAGGGCTATGCCTATGTCAGCTCGACGCACATGCTGCTCCCCCGCGGGCTCAATTACGTCTATGATGAATGGGGCGGCGAGAAGCCTTCGGGGTGCCTGCTGCATGCCAAGTTCATCGCGCCCCTGGCCGAGAAGGTCGAGGCGGAGATGACGCGGCGCCAGCATTACGGCGGCTCGCGCGAATACGTCGCCTATCGCCGCGTCATGGCGGAGAAAGGCGGCTTCTGGACCGAAAAGTCGACCGAATATCGCGGCTGGCGCCAGCTCGAGAACCTCGGTCTGATCTCGCGGGGGAACTGGGCATGACGGCGGAAAGGGCGCATGTCGGTTTCGTGATGCTGGCCCATGATCATCTCGACAGGGCCGCCGCCGTGGCGCGTCACTGGGCCGAGGCCGGGGCGCCGGTGGTGATCCATATCGACAGGAAGGTGCGCCTCGAGGCGCACGAGGCCTTCGTCCGCTCTCTCGCCGATCTGGACAATGTGGTCTTTCCCGGTCGGCGCTTTCGCTGCGAATGGGGCATGTTCGGTCTCGTCGAGGCGACGCAGGAGGCCGCCGCCCTGCTGCTCGAGCGGTTTCCCGAGGTGACCCATGTCTATCTCGCGAGCGGCGCCTGCCTGCCGCTCAAGCCGCTTGCCCGTCTCAACGCCTATCTCGCCCGCCACCCGGGGCGCGACTTCATCGAATCGGTTACCACCGAGGAAGTGGTCTGGACCGTGGGCGGTCTTGACATCGAACGCTTCACGCTCCGCTTTCCCTTCTCCTGGCGCCGGCAGCGGCGGCTTTTCGACTTCTATGTCGATCTGCAACGCCGCATCGGCTATCAGCGGCGCATCCCCGAAGGGCTCGATCCGCATCTCGGCTCCCAGTGGTGGTGCCTCACGCGCGCCACGCTGAGCGCGATTCTCGAGGACCCGCGGCGCGAGGAATACGACCGCTATTTCCGCCGGGTCTGGATCCCGGACGAATCCTATTTCCAGACCCTGGCGCGCAAGCATTCGGAAGCGATCGAGAGCCGCTCGCTCACCCTCGCCAGGTTCGACATGTTCGGCAAGCCCTACATCTTCTACGACGATCACCTCCCGGCGCTGCAGCAGGCCGAACATTTCGTCGCCCGCAAGATCTGGCCCGGCGCAAGGCGGCTCTACGAGACCTTCCTGTCTCCGGCATCCTCTTCCCCGGGCATGGCCCCGGTCAACCGGCGGCGGCTCGAGCGGATGTTCGAGCGGGCCGACGAGCGGCGCACGCGCGGCCGGCCCGGCCTCGTCAATCAGGGGCGGTTCCCATCGCCCCTGTTTCACGACCCGTCACCGACGGCGGCCCCTTACACCGTTCTGGAGGGGTTTTCCGATCTTTTCGAAAATTTCCCCGTCTGGCTCGGCAAGCGTGTCGGCTCGCGCATTCACGGCCATCTGTTCCACCGTTCGCGGGTCGAGTTCGCCGGCGGAGATCGGGTTTTCGAGGGTTGCCTGAGCGCCAGTCGCCGCCTGAGGGATTACAACCCCGTCGCCTTCTTGCGAAATCTGGTGTGGAACACGCGGGGCGAACCCCAGTGCTTCATGTTTGGGCCAGCGGACGATCAGACGATCAGCGCCTTCCTTTCGGACGATCCCAATGCCCATATCTGGGTGATCAGCGGCGCCTGGCTGGTGCCGCTCTTCCATGCCGATCTCGATTTCGAGCGGGTGCAGCGCATTGCCGCACGCTACCAGAAGGCGGAGCAGGCCCATCTCGAGCTTCTCGGGCGCGAAGGTGCCAGGGCGCGGGCCCGGGTGGTGACGCTGGCCGAGTTCATCGAGGAACCGCTGCCCTTCCTGCAGGATGTGCTCGACCATCTGAGCCCGATCGCCGCCCGCAGGCTGGTGCAGGCGCCGGTGATGAAGCCGCTCGGCGGCTTCGGCCGGTTCCTTCAGAAGTTGCGCAACAGCGGCATGAACCCCCATCTCGCGGGGCATTTCCCGCTCGAGGATCTGCCGCGCCCGAACCCGGCGCCCGCCATGCGCCCGCGGGTGGTGCGCTGAGATGGGGGGGCGCTTCTCATATTTCGTCGTGCTGGCCGACATGCGGACCGGCTCGAACTTCCTCGAGGCCAACCTCAACGCCTTTCCCGACATCGAATGCCACGGCGAGCTTTTCAACCCGAGCTTCATCGGCCACCACGATCGTCACGAATTCCTCGGTTTCGACAAGGCCGCCCGCGAACGCGACCCGATCGGGATGATCGAGGCGATGAAGGCCGCCCGGCCCGGCGTCATCCCCGGTTTCCGCCTCTTCCCGGACCATGACGAACGGGTGCTCTCCCACTGCCTGGCCGACGAGAGCTGCGCCAAGATCGTTCTGACCCGGAACCCGCTCGACAGCTACATTTCCCTTCTCATCGCCCGCGAGACGGGGCAGTGGCGGCTGACCGACGCGAAGAATCGCCGCGCGGCAAGGGTGCGGTTCGACGAAAGGGCATTCGTCGCCCATCTCGAACGGGTCGCGGGCTTCCTGCGGCGCATCCGCGAGGGGCTGCAGACGGGCGGGCAGGCGGGCTTTCATGTCGATTACGACGATCTCGGCCGTCTCGAGGTGATGAACGGGCTCGGTCGCTGGCTGGGTTCGGGCCACCGCCTCGCGCAACTCGACCGGACGCTCAAGCGTCAGAACCCGGGTGGGATCGAGGAAAAGCTGGTCAACCCCGACGCGTTGCAACGGGCGCTTGCGCGGCTCGATCCGTTCTCGATCGCCGCCCTGCCGGCCATCGAGCCCGAGCGGGGGCCGAACGTGCGTCGCTTCGTGATGGCGCCGCGGGCCGGGCTGCTGTTCCTGCCCGTGAAGGGCGGACCGGAGGAAACGGTGCGGGCCTGGTTGCAGGAGGTCGAGAGCGATGCCGGCGGAGACGCTCCCGCCGAGGGGCTCTCCCGCAAGGAGCTGCGGCAGCTGATGCGCCGCAGCGAAGGTTTCATCTCCTTCACCGTGGTGCGGCATCCGTTCGAGCGGATCTGTCATGTGCTGTGGGATTACATTCTCGGCGTCGGCTCCCACGATTTCGCCGACATCCGCCAGCGGCTGAGGGAAGTTTACGCCGTGCCGCTGCCCGAGGGGCGTCCCCCGGCTTCGGCGGAGGCGTTCCGGCGGATTCTCGAGCGCTTCCTCGTCTTCCTCAAGGCCAACCTGGCCGGGCAGACGTCGATTCGCGTCGATGCCGCCTGGGCCGGCCAGGCCGCCCTGCTCGAGGGCATGGCCCGCTTTCACATGCCGCACCGAATCCTTCGCGAGGAGGAAGCCGCCGAGGAGCTGTCCCGCATCGCCGGAATGCGGATCGGGAAGGGGAGGCGGCCGGTGCTGCCCGAGCCGCTCGGCCTGCCCTGGCCGCTTGCCGATATCGTGACGTCCGAGCTCGACCGCATGGCCCGGCAGATCTACCGGCGCGACTGTCTCGCCTTCGGTTTCGGTCCGTGGGCACCGCACGGGCAATGAGACGGCCGCGCCGCCATCCGGGCCGAGACGGAACGCGAGCGTGTGATCGCTCCCCCCGCTTCCCGCCATTCCTGTGAAGCGCCCTTCTACCTGCATGAACCGCAGGATCGGGACGACGGCATTCGCCGGCTGACTGTTCAGGCCCGGATCAGGCGGCCTCGGTGCGTCCCACCATCGGGTCGGTCAGCATGCCGTGGAGCGCGGCGGGCGAATCGTTGCGCCGAAGCTTGGTGACGAGGTTCTCGTCGCGCAGGGTGCGCGAGACGAGCGCCAGCGCCTTGAGATGCTCGACACCGGTTTCGGGCGGGGCCAGAAGGTAGAAGACGAGATCGACCGGCTGATGGTCGATCGCGTCGTAATTCACGGGCGTGTCCAGCCGCAGGAAGCCGCCGACCACCTTGTCGAGTCCCTCGACATGGGCATGGGGCAGGGCGATGCCGCGGCCGACGCCGGTCGGCCCGAGGGCTTCGCGCTCGAGAAGCGCATTGAAGACCTGATCCGCATCGAGGCCGTGCAGTTTCTCCGCCGCTTCCGCGATCGTGCGCAACAGCCGCTTCTTGCTGCCGATGCCGCTCAGGCTCTGAACGGCCTCGGGCTGCAGGATGTCTGCCAGTTTCATCGGGCCCTCGGTCCTGGGTGTTTCAGCTTGCGGAAGAGGTCAGCCGCGGGTCGATCCAGCCGATGTTCCCGTCATCGCGGCGATAGACGACATTGATGCCGTTGTCCCGTTCGTTGCGGAAGACGAGCACCGGGCTGCCTGCCAGCTCCATCTGCATCACCGCTTCGCTGACGGACAGCGAGGGGATGCGGGTTTCCATCTCGGCAATGATGACAGGGTCCGCTCCGGTCTCCGCCCCTTCCTCTTCCTCGTTCTCGTTCGCGGCGAGGATATACGCCTGCGCCGGGAGGGTTTCAATGGGATTCGCGCGCTTTTTCTGATGGTCGCGCAATCTGCGCTTGTGGCGACGGAGCTGCTTGTCCATCTTCTCGCGGCACAGTTCGAAGGCGGCGTAGATATCGGTGGCGGCGGCCTTGGCCTGGGCCGTCAGCCCCGTCGGCAGGTTGACGATGGCTTCGCAGGTATAGTTGTAGGCATCCTTGGAGAAGACCACGGTGATGTCGGTCGGTCGCTGGGCATATTTCTCGATGGTGGCGGTCATCTCGTCCATGACGTGCTCGCGCAGGGCTTCGCCGATGTCGATCTGCTTGCCGCTGACCTTGAAGTTCATGGTCTGCACCTCCTGCTGATTGTGCATGCGGCAGGGGCGCCGCATGCCATTAATTCTTTGAAATTCAATGAAAAACTTTTCCTGACCCGATCTTTCCTCCCGCGGGCGGGGAGGCGGTGGTCCTGACCGGTCGTGGCGCGGATCCGGGACGGACGTGCCGCGCGGCGGGTGTGGGAATCCTGCTCCATCTCCTTCATTTGGCGCCATCGGGGGAGGGGCTGTCAATACTCTTGGCCCGGCCCGGCGGGGTTCTGCCCGCGCCTTCCGGGGAGGTTTCCCGGCCTCAGGAAAGCTCGAAACTGCTGCCGAGATAGACCTCGCGCACCATGTCGTGCGCGATGACGTCTTCGGGCGTGCCGCTCATCAGCACCCGCCCGTCATGGAGGATGTAGGCCCGATCGACGAGGGAGAGGGTTTCGCGCACGTTGTGGTCGGTGACGAGAATGCCGATGCCGCGCGCGGCCAGGCTCTGGACCAGCTGGCGGATCTCGCCGACGGCGATCGGATCGACGCCGGCGAAAGGTTCGTCGAGGAGAAGATAGCGAGGTGCGGCGGCGAGGCAGCGGGCGATTTCGGTGCGCCGCCGTTCGCCGCCCGAGAGGGACAGGGCCGGGGCGCGGCGCAGATGGTCGAGCGAGAAATCCCCCAGCAGTTCCTCGAGCCGCGCGAGGCGGCGCGTGCGATCGGGCTCGTGCAGCTCGAGCACGGCGAGAATGTTGTCCTCGACCGCGAGGCCGCGGAAGACCGATGCCTCTTGGGGCAGATAGCCTATGCCGAGCCGGGCGCGGCGATAGAGCGGTTCGCGGGTGACGTCCTGCCCATCGACGCGCACGCAGCCTTCTTCGGGATAGACCAGCCCCGCAATGGCATAGAAGCTGGTTGTCTTGCCGGCCCCGTTCGGACCGAGCAGGGCGACGATCTCGCCGGGTTTCAGCGTGATCGAGACATCGCGGATGATTCGCCGGCCGCGATAGCTCTTGCCGAGGCCGATCGCCTCGAGACCGATGGCGTCTTTGCTCATTGCGCCGGCTCCGGCCGGGTGGCGGACGTGCCGCCGCCCCCCCTGATCACCGTGCGGACGCGGCCCGAGAAGACGGCCTTGCCCGATGCGAGATCGAGCGCCAGCTCCTGCCCCTGCATGGTGATCGGCCCCTGCACGAGGAAGACATCGCCGCTGAAGCGGGCCTCGTTCGCGGCCACGTCGTAGTGCGCCCTGCCGGCCCGCACCTCAAGGCCGGGCCGCTCGAGAACGACGTGCCCCTCGGCCAGCGCCTCGGTGATTCGCTGCCGGCCCTTCTCGTCCTTCGCGAAGAGCGCGGTCATCCGGTCGGCCCCGAGCGTGATGTCGCCTTGGGTGAGAACGACGTTGCCCTCGAAGATGGCGATCTCGCCGCCTTTCTCGATCCGCAGGCGATCCCCGTTGATCTCGAGCGGGGAATCGGCGCTGATCCCGCCTTTCGGTATCTCCACGGTGGTTTCCTGGGCCGGGAGCGGCGCGGCCGGGGCGATGCCGGCAACGACGAGACAGGCAGTGACAAGGGCACGCAACATGAGAGGATCCTCTGATCGGACACCGCCTCGGGCGGATCGGCTTACAGGGGATTGTATAGCAGCCGCACATTGCGGTTGAACAGCGCGCGCGTGCGCTCGGGACGATCGGGGTCGTGAAGGATCTCGGCGCTCCCGGCCCTGATCCGGCCGGGGCCGCTGCGGGCCGTGACACCGCCTTCCGCCACAAGACGGACGAGGCGCGTCCCCTCCCCGACGAGAGCGATGGTCAGTTTCGGGGCCTCGATCCGGAGATCCGGCGCATCGAGGCGAACCGCGCCGGTGAAGGTTCCGCGCAGGGGGCGGGTTTCGAGCGTTCCGGCCCGGCTCTCGATCGAAAGCGCCGCCTCGGGGTGCGCCTGCGTGCGCATCACGAGCCGCGGGGCATCGAGCGAAAGCCTTCCGGGACCGTCCGTCTCGTTGATCTGCCGCGCCGTCACCTCGAGCCGGATTCCCTCGTCGATCTGGCCGACGAAGCGGGGCCGCAGCACCGAGCTTCCGGGGACGGGGTCGGTCACTTCATGCTCGATCGGCGGACGGGGCCGGGCAATGAGGAAGACCGAAGCGATGACGACGAGCCCCAGAAGCGGCACCGCCAGCTTGAGCCAGCGCCGCACCCTGCCGCCGCCCCGTGCCATGTCAGCCGACACCGGCGCGCAGCAGGTCGTGGACGTGGAGAATGCCCACGGGCCTGAGCGCCGGCCGGTCCGTGTCCGCGCCCTCTTCGCGCTCGACGGCGAACAGCGTGGTGATCTTGCAGCTGTTCATCAGGTTGAGGGCGCTTTCTGCTAGCTCGTCGGGGGAGATGGTGCGGGGATTCGGGGTCATCACCTCGCCGGCGACATGATCGAGAAGCCCCTTCATGTTCCGCCGCAGGTCCCCGTCGGTGATGATGCCGACGAGATGGCCGCCGTCATCGACGATGCCGGCCACGCCGAAACCCTTTTCCGTCATCTTCAGGAGCACTTCCCCCATCGGTTCGCCGACATGCGCCAAGGGCAGCTTGTCGGCCCCGTGCATCAGGTCGCGGACCTTGGCGAGCCGCGCTCCGAGATTGCCGCCGGGATGGAACAGGCGGAAATGCTCCGGGGTGAAGCGGCGGTGCTCCATCAGGGCGATGGCCAACGCGTCGCCGAGAGCGAGGGTCATGGTGGTGGAGCTCGTCGGCACGATCCCGCGTTCGCAGGCCTCGGGCGCCCTGGGCAGGACGAGGGCCACGTCGGCCTGCCGCAGCAGGGTCGAGTTGCGGTTGCTCGCCACGCCGATCAGGGGGATGGCGTAGCGGCGGGTGTAGGAGATGAGGTCCTTGAGTTCGGCCGTCTCCCCGGAGTTCGAGAGCACCAGCGCCACGTCGCCGCGGGCCATCATGCCGAGATCTCCGTGACTGGCCTCGGCCGGGTGAACGAAATGGGCCGGGGTGCCGGTAGAGGCGAGGGTGGCGGCGATCTTGCGCCCCACATGGCCGGACTTGCCCATCCCCGACACGATCACGCGCCCCGTGGCCGCCAGGACGGTTCCGACCGCATCGGCGAAGGCTCCGTCGAGCCCGGCCTCGAGCAGCTCGAGCGCCCGGGCCTCGCGGCGGATCACCCGTCGGCCGATCCGCAGGAACCGGGCACGATCGGCGGGATTCGGAACGGGGCGGGTGACATCCATCGGCGGGATCCTCGAGCTGGGTGCTTCCATCTGCCCGCTCGGACGGTGGATGGTCAATGGGCGAAGATGTCGATCTCGGGCCAGCCGGCAATATCGAGCCGGGCGCGGTGGGGCAGGAAATCGAAGCAGGCCTGCGCCAGTTCGGTCCGGCCCTCGCGGGCGAGCATCGCGTCGAGCCTTTCCTTCAGCGCGTGCAGATGGAGCACGTCCGAGGCGGCATAGGCGAGCTGCGCGTCCGAGAGTTCCTCGGCGCCCCAGTCGGAGCTCTGCTGCTGCTTCGAGAGGTCGATGCCGAGAAGCTCGCTCGTCAGCGCCTTGAGCGAATGGCGATCGGTATAGGTGCGGGCGAGGCGGGAGGCGATCTTGGTGCAATAGACCGGAGCGGTGAGCACGCCGAACCGGTTGTAGAGGGCGGCGATGTCGAACCGGCCGAAATGAAACAGCTTGAGCACGGCTTTGTCGCCCAGAAGCCGCTCGAGATTGGGAGCCGGCGCGGGCGTCTTCGGCAGCTGCACCAGATGGGCGTTTCCGTCGCCGGCGGAAAGCTGCACGAGGCAGAGCCGGTCCCGGTGAAAGTCGAGGCCCATCGCCTCGGTATCGACCGCGACCACCGGGCCGAGATCGAGATCGTCGGGCAGATCGCCCCGATGAAGATGGATGGCCACGTCTCTCCTCCTCACTGCCCTCATCGCCCGGAGGGAGCGGAGAAATTGGTGCCCAGGAGAGGACTCGAACCTCCACGCCCGTAAGGGCACTAGCACCTGAAGCTAGCGCGTCTACCAGTTCCGCCACCTGGGCTTTGGTGTCGGCTGAGGGGGATTTATAGTTGCCCCCGGAAGGTGTCAACGGGGATCGGGGATTTTTCGTCGGAGGTCCGGTGCCCGGGCGGCGGGAGATGTTGCGGCAAGGGGCACGCTTGTCATGGCCGGTGCACGATAGTATGCCCTGCGGGAGAAGGTGGCAGCGGCCAGGCCGGGGGCCTGCCGCAGGCAAGGGAGGGGCGGATGCGCAGGATCGCGACGGTTTTCGGAGGTTCGGGATTCGCCGGGCGTTACATTTGCCAGCGGCTGGCACATGAAGGCTGGCGTGTCCGCGTGGCGGTGCGCTACCCCGATCATGCGCTTTTCGTCCGCATCTACGGCATTCTCGGCCAGGTCGAGCCGGTCCATGCCGACATTCGCGACGACGCGTCCGTGGCCGCCGCCATGGCGGGGGCCGATGCGGTGGTCAACTGCGTCGGCATCATGCACGAGAGCCGGGGTCGGACCTTCGAGGCGATCCATGTCGAAGGTGCCGGTCGCATCGCGCGGCTGGCGGCCGAGAACGGCATCGCGCGGCTGGTGCATCTTTCGGCCCTGGGGGCGGATCCCGGCTCCGGGAGCCGCTATGCCCGCAGCAAGGCCGAGGGTGAGGCGGCGGTGCTGCGCGCCTTCCCCGGCGCGGCGATCCTGCGGCCCTCGGTGATGTTCGGGCCCGAGGACGAGTTCTTCAACCGCTTCGCCGACATGGCCCGCTTCACGCTGGTGTTGCCCGTGGTCGGGGCGCAGACGCGTTTCCAGCCGGTCTATGTCGATGACGTGGCGCGTGCCGCGGTGCAGGCGGTCGAGACCGGGGCGGCGGGGGTGTTCGAGCTCGGCGGCCCCGATGTCGAGACCTTCCGCGCGCTCATGGAGCGGATGCTCGGCATCATCCGCCGTCGTCGGTTGATCCTGAACGTGCCCTTCCCCCTCGCCAACGCGCTGGCCGCGGTGCTGGACGGGGCGCAGTTTCTCAGCGGCGGGCTCTGGGTCAATCGCGTCCTGACCCGTGATCAGGTTCGGCTGCTCAGGCATGACAATGTGGTGAGCGGGGAGCTGCCCGGGCTCGCCGATCTCGGGATCGACCCCGTGGCGATGGATGCCATTCTCGACACCTATCTGTGGATCTGGCGGCCCGAAGGGCAATACACGGCGATTCGCGAAGGTCTTTCCCGGATCCGCTGAATCGCGTTCCACCGGCCGGTTCAGCCGTAGGCGATCCAGAGAAGCGCCACGCCGAGCGCGAGGCGGTAGAGGATGTAGGGGGTGAAGCTGACGAGGCGCAGAAGCCGCATCATCAGCGACAGCGCGAGGAAGCCGGCAAGAAAGGCCAGCATGGCGGCGATGGCGGTTTCGCGCCACAGGAGCGGGTTGTCCGAGCGGACGACGTCGAGCCCCAGGAGCGTGCCCGAGGCGAGGATGGTCGGGATCGACATCAGCATGGCGAGCCGCGCCGCGTCTTCCCGGGCATAGCCGAGCATCCGGCCGGCGGTGATGGTGATGCCGGAGCGCGAAGTGCCGGGGATGAGGGCGACCGCCTGCCACAGTCCCATCACCACCGCATCGCGCAGGTTCCAGCCTTCGGCCCGGCGGCGTTCCGGGAAACGGCGATCGACCCACCAGAGGAGGAGGCCGAAGACGACCATCGCCCATCCGATCACCGTCACGCTTCGCATCCTTTCCTCGAGGCCGGTGAGCTTGAAGAGGAGGCCGAGAACCACCACCGGCACCGTTGCC
Source organism: Albidovulum sp. (assembly GCA_026989275.1). GTDB lineage: Bacteria > Pseudomonadota > Alphaproteobacteria > Rhodobacterales > Rhodobacteraceae > WFPA01. The sequence goes on along the minus strand of JALSJQ010000011.1, from coordinate 42,716 downwards.
GCCACGAGGAGGAGAAAGAGACGTGAATCGGCCCCGTGCAGCCGGCCGCGGAGCACCGCGAGGAAGCCGCGGAAGGCGCGGGCGACGTCGCGGCGGAAATAGAGGATGACCGCCCCGAGCGTGCCCACATGGACGGCCACGTCCACCGCCAGGCCCTGGTCGGTCGTGCCCGTGAGGGCGGGGAAGAGGATGAGATGCGCGGAGGAGGATACCGGCAGGAACTCGGTCAGCCCCTGGATGAGGGCGAGGATCAGGAGATGATACAGCGACATGGTGCGCTCCCCGTGTGGGCTTTCCCTTGCGATGCACCCGGCCGCGCCGCGACGCAAGACGAAACATCGGAAACCATACTGACCTGTTATGGGGGTGAATGGGCGGAAGGTCTGATGGATTTTTCGAAAAACGCCGAAAAAGGTCAGCATGATTTCCCGATCATCTTGCAAAATGCCGGCCGGGCACGTAATAGTGCTGGCCCCGGCCTGTCCTTCTGCCGGTGCGGCCGCTTGCCCGGTCGCGATCGGAACAGCCAGCGGAGTGCGGAACATGGCGAAGCAGCCGATGCTCAAATTCGTGGACATCCCGATGCGGATGCCCACCAAGCGCCCGGTCGAGGAGCGGCGGGCGGATTTCCGCGAGATCTATGCCGATTTCAGCGACGGCGAGGCCCGCACCCAGGCGTCGCGTTGCTCCCAATGCGGCGTGCCCTACTGCCAGAGCCACTGCCCCTTGCACAACAACATTCCCGACTGGCTGCTGATGACCGCGGAGAACCGGCTCGAGGAGGCCTATCTCATCAGCCAGGAGACCAACACCTTTCCCGAGATCTGCGGCCGAATCTGCCCGCAGGACCGTCTGTGCGAAGGCAATTGCGTCATCGAGCAGGCCGGCCACGGCACCGTCACCATCGGCGCCGTCGAGCGCTACATCACCGATACCGCCTGGGAGCGGGGCTGGGTGCGGCCCGTCGCGCCGATGACCGAGTGCGGCCAGTCGGTCGGCATCATCGGTGCAGGTCCGGGCGGGCTCGCGGCGGCGGACCGGCTGCGGCGCATGGGGTTCGAGGTGACGGTCTATGACCGCAACGACCGTGCCGGCGGTCTCCTCATGTATGGCATCCCCGGCTTCAAGCTCGAGAAGAGCGTGGTCGCCCGGCGGCTCGAGCAGCTCGAGAAGGGCGGTGTGCGCTTCAGGCTTTCCTGCGAGATCGGCAGGGACATGAGCTTCGAGGAGCTGCGCCGGCGCCATGATGCGCTGCTCATCGCCACCGGCGTCTACAAGGCCCGTACCCTCAAGGTGCCGGGGGCGGGGCTCGGGGGCGTGGTCAAGGCGCTCGACTATCTCACCGCGCAGAACCGGGTCGATCTCGGCGACAGGGTGCCGGAATACGAGGACGGCATCCTCAACGCCAAGGGCAAGCGCGTTGTGGTGATCGGGGGAGGCGACACGGCGATGGACTGCGTGCGCACCGCCATCCGCCAGGGCGCGTCCTCGGTCCGGTGCCTTTACCGGCGGGACCGCGAGAACATGCCCGGTTCGCGCCGCGAGGTGCAGAACGCCGAGGAGGAAGGGGTGGAATTCGTCTGGCTGACCGCGCCCAGGGCCTTCCTCGGCGACGGGCATGTGCGCGGGGTGCGGGTGGTGCGGATGCGCCTCGGCCTGCCCGATGCCGACGGGCGGCGCCGGCCCGAGGAGATCCCCGGCTCCGAATATACCGAGGAAGCCGATCTCGTGGTGATGGCGCTCGGCTTCGAACCCGAGCCGCTGGCCGAGAAATGGGGCGTGGCCGACGAGCTCGAGACCACGGGTTGGGGCACGATCAAGGCGGATTTCAGGAGCCATGCCACCTCGATACCGGGCGTGTTCGCCGCCGGCGACATCGTGCGCGGGGCCTCGCTCGTCGTCTGGGCGATCCGCGACGGGCGCGAAGCGGCCGATGCGATCTGCGCCTGGATGGACGAGAAGGCCCGCATGGCTGCCGAATGAGCCGCCGAACGCAACGAGCGGACCGGACCCGCGGCGAAGGGGTGCTCCGGGGTGCCGTGGCATCGCCGGGCGTATCCGGTCGGGAGAGATGACGAATGGCGAAACGGGAACGGCAGGGCGGATGCATGTGCGGCGCGGTGCGCTTCGTCGCGCGCGACGTGCCGGGCGTCTATGACATCTGCCATTGCGAGATGTGCCGCCGCTGGACGGGCTCCTCCCTGCTGAGCGTGAGCGTGCCGAGCGAGAGGGTGGAATGGCAGGGGCGAAAGCATGTCGCCGTCCGGCAGAGCTCCGAATGGGCGGAACGGGCCTGGTGCACGCAATGCGGCTCCGGTCTGTGGTTCCGGGTCACCGATCCCGAAAACCCGGGGTTCGGGATGACGGAGATTCCGCTGGGGCTGTTCGACGAACCGGACGGGTTCGTGCTGGAAAGCGAGATCCATGTCGATGTGAAGCCCGACAGTTACGCCTATCGCGACGAGCCGCACAGGAAACTGACCGGTCGGCAGTGCAACGAGATTTACGGCTCTGCGGAATGATCGGGCGGATCATGCTCCGGGAGCAGGATACGGGAAGGATGAAGCGATGACGAAGTTCGATCCGCACTGGGTGAAGGCCGAAAGGGCGAAGCGGGAGCGGCTCGCGCGCCTCGGCATGTATGATCCGGCGCTCGAGCATGACGCCTGCGGCGTCGGTCTGGTGGTGTCGATCGACGGCAAGCCCTCCCGCAAGGTGGTCGAGAACGGCATCGAGGCCCTCAAGGCCGTGTGGCATCGCGGTGCGGTCGATGCCGACGGCAAGACGGGCGACGGGGCCGGCATCCACATCCAGATTCCGGTGCCGTTCTTCTACGACCAGATCCGCCGCACCGGCCACGAGCCCGACCATGAGCGGCTGATGGCCGTCGGCCAGATCTTCCTGCCGCGGACCGATTTCGGCGCCCAGGAGGAATGCCGCATCATCGTCGAGAGCGAGGTGCTGCGCATGGGGCACCGCATCTATGGCTGGCGCCATGTGCCGGTGAACATCGACGTTCTGGGCGAGAAGGCCAACGCCACCCGCCCCGAGATCGAGCAGATCCTGATTTCCGACGCAAAGGGGCTCGACGAGGAGGGCTTCGAACGCGAGCTCTACATCATCCGCCGCCGGATCGAGAAGGCGGTGGCGGCGGCCGGGATCAAGGGGTTCTATGTCTGCTCTCTGTCCTGCCGTTCCATCATCTACAAGGGGATGATGCTGGCCGAACAGGTGGCCGAGTTCTATCCCGATCTCAAGGACGAGCGCTTCGAATCGGCCTTCGCCATCTACCACCAGCGCTATTCCACCAACACCTTCCCCGAATGGTGGCTGGCCCAGCCCTTCCGCATGCTGGCCCATAACGGCGAGATCAACACGCTCAAGGGCAATCTCAACTGGATGAAGAGCCACGAGATTCGCATGGCCTCGAGCTATTTCGGGGAGATGGCCGAGGACATCAAGCCGATCGTGCCCAAGGGCTCGTCCGATTCGGCGGCGCTCGATGCGGTCTTCGAGGTGCTGGTGCGCGCCGGGCGCAACGCGCCGATGGCCAAGACCATGCTCGTTCCCGAGGCATGGTCGAAGCAGGCGGTCGAGCTGCCGCAGAAGTGGAAGGACATGTATTCCTACTGCAACTCGGTGATGGAGCCCTGGGACGGGCCCGCGGCGCTCGCCATGACCGACGGCCGCTGGGTCGTCGCCGGGCTCGACCGCAACGGGCTCAGGCCCATGCGCTATGTCGTCACCGGCGACGGGCTGCTGATCGCGGGTTCCGAAGTCGGCATGGTGCCGACCGACGAGGCGACGGTGAAGGAGAAGGGGGCGCTCGGACCGGGGCAGATGGTCGGGGTGGACATGGCCCGCGGCATCCTCCTCCACGACAGGGAGATCAAGGACGAGCTGGCCGACAGCCAGCCCTTCGGCGAATGGGTGAAGAAGATCGTCGATCTCGACGAGATCACCCGCGTGGAGCGCGAGAAGCGGCTCTTCGAGGGCGAGGAGCTGCGCAAGCGCCAGATCGCCGCCGGCTATACGCTCGAGGAGGTCGAGAACATTCTGGCGCCGATGGTCGAGGACGCCAAGGAGCCGGTGGTCTCGATGGGGGACGACACGCCGCAGGCGGTGCTTTCCGACCGCTACCGCCCCCTCAGCCACTATTTCCGCCAGAACTTCTCGCAGGTGACCAACCCGCCGATCGATTCCTTGCGCGAATACCGGGTGATGAGCCTCAAGACCCGGTTCGGCAACCTCAAGAACGTGCTCGACCAGAGCTCGGCCCAGACCGAGATCCTGGTGCTCGACAGCCCGTTCGTCAGCAACGCCCAGTTCGAGCGGATGGTGGAGGTCTTCGGCGAACAGGTGTCGTGGATCGACTGCACCTTCCCGGACGAGGGGGGCGAGAACGCCCTCTCCGAAGCGCTTGCCCGCATCCGCGCCGAGGCCGAGGAGGCGGTGCGCTCGGGAGCCGGCCATCTCGTTCTCACCGACGAGCATCAGGGGCCGGACAAGGTGCCGGTGCCGATGATCCTCGCCACCTCCGCGATCCATTCGTGGCTGGTGGGAAAGGGGCTGAGGACCTTCTGCTCGCTCAACGTGCGTTCGGCCGAGTGCATGGACCCGCATTACTTCGCCGTGCTGATCGGCTGCGGGGCGACCACGGTCAACGCCTATCTGGCCCAGGACACGATTGCCGAGCGCGTCGAACGCGGGCTTCTCGAGGGCGGCCTCAAGGAGAATGTCGATCGCTATCGCGAAGCGATCAACCAGGGGCTCCTCAAGATCATGTCGAAGATGGGGATCTCGGTGCTCGCTTCCTACCGTGGCGGACTCAACTTCGAGGCCGTGGGGCTGAGCCGTGCCCTCGTCAACGAATATTTCCCCGGCATGATCTCGCGCATCTCGGGGATCGGCATTCACGGCATCCAGAAGAAGGTGCGCGAGATCCACGCCAGGGGGTGGAAGCGCCCAGCCAACATCCTGCCGATCGGCGGCTTCTACAAGCTGCGCAAGGGTGGGGAGCGCCATGCCTGGGAAGCGCAGGCGATGCATCTCCTGCAATCGGCCTGCGAGCGCGGCGCCTATGCGCTATGGAAGCGCTATTCGCAGATGATGCAGGAAAACCAGCCGATTCACCTGCGCGACCTTCTCGAGATCAAGCCTCTCGGCAAGCCGATTCCGATCGAGGAGGTCGAGAGCATCACCTCGATCCGCAAGCGCTTCGTCACGCCGGGGATGAGCCTCGGCGCGCTCAGCCCCGAGGCCCACAAGACGCTCAACATCGCCATGAACCGCATCGGCGCCAAGTCCGATTCGGGAGAGGGCGGCGAAGATCCTGCCCATTTCAGACCGATGCCGAACGGCGACAATGCCTCGGCAAGGATCAAGCAGGTCGCATCGGGCCGTTTCGGGGTGACGGCCGAGTATCTCAACCATTGCGAGGAACTCGAGATCAAGATCGCCCAGGGTGCCAAGCCCGGTGAGGGCGGCCAGCTGCCGGGCATCAAGGTGACGGAGCTGATCGCCCGTCTGCGGCACTCGACGCCGGGGGTGACGCTGATCTCGCCGCCGCCCCATCACGACATCTACTCGATCGAGGACCTGGCGCAGCTGATCTACGATCTCAAGCAGATCAACCCGCGTGCCAAGGTCTGCGTCAAGCTGGTGGCGCAGTCGGGCGTCGGCACCATCGCCGCCGGCGTGGCCAAGGCCAAGGCCGACGTGATCCTGATTTCGGGGCACAACGGCGGCACCGGCGCCAGCCCGGCGACCTCGGTCAAGTTCGCCGGCCTGCCGTGGGAGATGGGGCTCACCGAGGCCCATCAGGTGCTGGCGATGAACAATCTGCGCGATCGGGTGACGCTGCGCACCGATGGCGGGCTGAGGACCGGCCGCGACATCGTGGTGGCGGCGTTGATGGGAGCGGAAGAGTTCGGCATCGGCACCGCGGCCCTCATCGCCATGGGCTGCATCATGGTGCGCCAGTGCCAGTCCAACACCTGCCCGGTCGGGATCTGCACCCAGCGCGAGAAGCTGCGGGCCAAATTCGCCGGCAGCCCGGAGAAGGTGGTCAATCTCATCACCTTTTACGCCCAGGAGGTGCGGGAGATTCTCGCCTCGATCGGAGCGCGCTCGCTCGACGAGGTGATCGGCCGGGCCGATCTGCTGGCCCAGGTCAGCCGGGGTGCCGCCCATCTCGACGATCTCGATCTCAACCCGCTTCTCATCACCGTGGACGGAACCGAGCGCTTCGCCTGGAGCCGCAATGCGCTGCGCAACGAGGTGCCGGACACGCTCGACGCCGAGATCATCCGCGATGCCGAGCCCTTCTTCTCCGAAGGCGAGAAGATGCAGCTCAGCTACACCGTGCGCAACACCCAGCGCACGATCGGCGCCCGTGTCTCCTCGCATATCGTGCGGCGCTTCGGCATGAACAACGATCTTCAGCCCGATCACCTGACGATCAAGCTCACCGGCTCGGCCGGTCAGTCGCTCGGTGCCTTCGCCGCGCCGGGGCTGAAGATCGAGGTTTCGGGCGATGCCAACGACTATGTCGGCAAGGGGCTTTCGGGCGGGATGATCGTGGTGCGGCCGCCGCTGGTCTCGCCGCTCAAGGCCGACGACAACGTCATCATCGGCAATACCGTGCTCTACGGCGCCACCGCCGGCAAGCTCCTTGCCGCCGGTCGGGCCGGAGAGCGGTTCGCCGTCCGCAATTCGGGGGCGAAGGTGGTGGTCGAGGGCTGCGGCTCCAACGGCTGCGAATACATGACGGGCGGGGTCGCCGTCATCCTCGGCCGCATCGGCGCCAATTTCGGGGCCGGCATGACCGGCGGCATGGCCTATGTCTTCGACGAGACCGGTAATGCCCGCGACTACATGAACATGGACACGCTCGTGGTGGTGCCGGTCAGTCACCCCCATTGGGAGGCCGAGCTCAAGGGGCTGATCGAGGAGCATTTCCGCGAGACGCGGAGCCGCAAGGCCGAGGAGATCCTGCTCGACTGGGAGAATGCGAAGGGCCGCTTCCTCCAGATATGCCCGAAGGAGATGCTGCCCCACATTCCCCATCCGCTCACCCTCGAGGAGGAGGCCGAGAAGCGCGCCTGAGGGAGGGGCGAGCGAGGAGGGGTCCGGGGCCGGTCCCGGGCCTCTCTTGTCTGCCCCTGCCAAGCATTGCCAGGGCGGGACCGGGCGCGGGGGAGGGAAGCGGGGTGGCGGCCGGCGGGCTTCCGGCGGCCCTTTCCTTCGGGCATGATCGCGCACGAAGGAGGAACCGATGGCACGGCGAAAGGGCCGCCCCGGCAAGGCGAGGGCAGGGAAACGGCAGAAACGGGGAGCGGGGTTCGGGCCGTGGCGGCGGTGGCTTCCTGCCGCGTTCGCGTTCCTCGTCGCTTTCGTGCTCCTCGTCGTCGCCCTGCCGGCCTTCGTCGATCCGCCGCGGGGGCTTTACATGCGCAGCGAGGCGGCGCGGCTCGGACGGATCGATCATCGGCCGGTGCCGCTCGATAAGGTGTCGCTTGCCGCCCGACGGGCGGTGGTCGCGGCCGAGGATGCCAATTTCTGTCGCCATTTCGGCTTCGACATGGCCGAGCTGCGCCGGGCCATTGCCGCGGGCGGCCGACGCGGCGCCTCGACCATCACCCAGCAGACGGTGAAGAACGTCTTTCTCTGGCAGGGGCGCTCATGGCCGCGCAAGGCGCTCGAGGCGCTGATCACGCCGCTGGTCGAGCTTTTCTGGGGCAAGCGCCGGATTCTCGAGCTCTATCTCGACAGGGCCGAGTTCGGCGAAGGGATTTTCGGCATCGAGGCTGCGGCGCGGCGCCGTTTCGGCAAGCCGGCGGCACGGCTCACCCTGCGCGAGGCGGCGCGGCTCGCGGCGGTGCTGCCCGATCCGAAAGGACGTGACCCGAAGAGCAATGCGCCGCGTTTCCGTGTCCGGGTGCGGCAGATCGAGGATGGCGCCCGCACCATCGCCCGTGACGGGCGCGACGCCTGCTTTCGCTGACGCGACCGCGGCTCACGCGGCGGCGAGCTTTTCGGTCTCGTCCTGCCCGTCCTCCCTTTTCGGGGTGTCCCCGCGTTCCTTCTCGGCGAACAGCTCGGCAATGGCGCCCAAGGCCAGCCCCCGCATGAAAAGCGAGAAGGGCAGGAAGCTCCACATGGCGATGATCCACACCAGCGCCGCCGGATGGCCGACGAGCCGGCGCATGATCTCCTCGTGCAGGACGACCGAGAGGAGAAGCGGCGTCAGGAAGGGAAGGGTGAAGCCGAAGATGATGTTGACCCGGGCATCCTGAACGAGGCCGTCGCGCCGGTTGCCGGGGGCGGTCCAGTCGTGATTGGGCAGGTTGACCCACTTGTTGAAGGATTTGCGCCGCCCCGGCCAGAGCCCGGCATGGATCAGGATCGAGAACAGTGCGAGCCCGACAAGGCCCGCCAGATAGGCGATGCCGACGGCGGCGGTGATGACCGGGGCGAAGGCCGGGTCGGCCCCCTGTGAAAGCACGGTCGTCATCAGCCGCACGGGACTGCCGGGGAAATCCATGGCAAGGCCGACGAGCAGGCCGAGCCCGTAGAGCATGTCGGCTTTCGCCGAACCGCCGATCAGGGCATGGCGGAACATGAGGCTTGCGCTGACGAAGATGAGCACGAGCACGGTGAAGCGGAGCAGGTTATAGGGGGGCGCGTCGCGAAACTCGGTGATGATCGGTTGCGAGGAGTGGTATTCCGTCGTCACCAGAAGCGCGAGGATCAGCGCCACCAGCAAGGCGGTGTAGGGGGGTTCCCCTCCCGATACGGGTGCAAGGACGAGCGCCGGCAGCAGAACCACCGATGCCGCAGCCATGCCGCGAATGATTGCGCCGGCAAATTGCCCGATCACTGCCCGATCACCTCGTTGCGGAGCTCTTGCGGCTCCCTCACGCTGCCCGTTTTTCGGCACCTTTATGCCCGATTTCTGCCCAATTCTGGCCCGCTCGAACTCCTCTCGTCAACCCCTTGATTTCCGGGGGCTCGCGCGAGGGCCCATTCCCTGGCTCGGTATGTTCCACCGCCGCAAGGCGGAAAGTGTGGTATTTTCGGCCGGAAATGGGGCAAAAGGGGTATTTTCTGCGGGCACCGGCCCTGCCTTGCGGCCGACGTCTCATCTGTCCGCAACCTGTCCGCAACGCAAGAAGGGGCGCGGCTTGCCGCGCCCCCGTCCTTTGCCTCGGGGCGGCGTTCAGGCTGCGCTCTCGCCCCAGAGCCAGGGCATCGCACCCTTCTGCCGCTCTTCGTAGGTATCGATGTGGTGGATCTTCTGCAGGGTGAGGCCGATGTCGTCGAGCCCCTCGAGCAGGCAGTGCTTGCGGAAGGGATCGATCTCGAAACGGAACACTTCGCCCTCCGGGCCCGACACCGTCTGGTTCGGCAGATCGACGGTGATGCGGGCGTTGCCGCCCTTGCCGGCGTCCGCCATCAGCTTCTCGACCGCCTCCTCCGGCAGCACCACCGGCAGGATGCCGTTCTTGAAGCAGTTGTTGTAGAAGATGTCGGCGAAGGACGGGGCGATCACGCAGCGAATGCCGAAATCCTTGAGCGCCCAGGGGGCATGTTCGCGGCTCGAGCCGCAACCGAAATTCTCGCCCGCCACCAGGATCTCGGCCCGGGTCCAGGGCTCCCGGTTGAGGATGAAATCCGGGTTCGGATGGCCGTTCTCGTCATAGCGCATCTCGTAGAACAGCGCCTTGCCGAGCCCCGAGCGCCTGATGGTCTTCAGGAACTGCTTGGGGATGATCATGTCGGTATCGACGTTGACCAGCGGCAGCGGCGCGGCAATGCCCGTGAGGGTGATGAACTTGTCCATGGTGCTGGTCCTTCCGCTTACATCAGATCGCGCACATCGGTCAGCCGCCCGGTGAGGGCGGCGGCGGCGGCCATGGCCGGCGAGAGGAGGTGCGTGCGTCCGCCGCGGCCCTGCCGGCCCTCGAAGTTGCGGTTCGAGGTCGAGGCGCAGCGCTCGCCGGGCGCCAGCTGATCGGGGTTCATGGCGAGGCACATCGAGCAGCCCGGCAGGCGCCACTCGAAGCCGGCTTCCTTCAGGATGTCGGCGATCCCCTCCTCCTCGGCCTGCATGCGCACGAGACCCGAGCCGGGCACGACCATCGCCCGGACCCCTTCCTTGACCTTGCGCCCCCTGACGATCTCGGCAACGGCCCGCAGATCCTCGATCCGGCCGTTGGTGCAGGAGCCGATGAAGACGGTGTCGATCTCGATCTCCTGCATCGGTGTTCCGGGCTCGAGGCCCATGTAGTCGAGTGCGCGGCGCACCGCTTCGCGCTTGGGGCCCGCGAAATCCTCCGGGTGGGGCACGGTGCCGGTGATCGGCACCACGTCCTCGGGGCTGGTGCCCCAGGTGACGACCGGGGCGATCTTCTCGCCCGCGATCCGCACCACCTTGTCGAAACGGGCCCCCTCGTCGCTCCCGAGCCGCTTCCATTGCTCGACGGCGAGTTCCCACATCCCCCCCTTCGGCGCATGGGGGCGGCCCCTGAGATATTCGAAGGTCTTTTCGTCGGGGGCGATGAGGCCGGCCCGGGCGCCGCCCTCGATCGCCATGTTGCAGACGGTCATGCGCCCTTCCATCGACAGGGCGCGGATCGCCTCGCCGGCATATTCGATCACGTGGCCGGTGCCGCCGGCGGTGCCGATCTCGCCGATGATGGCCAGCGTGATGTCCTTGGCGGTGACGCCGGGGCCGACCGAGCCCGTCACCTCGACGAGCATGTTCTTCGACTTCTTCTGGATCAGCGTCTGGGTCGCCAGCACATGTTCGACCTCGGAGGTGCCGATGCCGTGGGCGAGCGCCCCGAAGGCGCCGTGGGTGGCGGTGTGGCTGTCGCCGCAGACGATGGTGCTGCCCGGCAGCGTCCAGCCCTGTTCGGGGCCGATGATATGGACGATGCCCTGCCGCGGGTCGTTGACGTCATAGTATTCGATGCCGAATTCCTCGGCGTTCTTCTTCAGCGTCTCGACCTGGATGCGGCTCTCCTCGTTCTCGATGCCGCGAAGGCGGCTCTCGTCGGTCGGCACGTTGTGGTCGGGGACGGCGATGGTCTTTTCGGGCCGCCGCACCGAGCGGCCGGCCATGCGCAGCCCTTCGAATGCCTGGGGGCTGGTGACCTCGTGCACGAGGTGGCGGTCGATGTAGATCAGGCAGGTGCCGTCCTCGGCCTCATGGACGACATGGGCGTCCCAGATCTTGTCGTAGAGAGTGCGCGGTTCGCTCATCGGATCCTCTCGGGGTGTCTTGAACGGAGCATGGCGTGAAACGGGGGCGCCACGGGTCGCGGATCGCCGCTGCATGACGGCGCCGGTGCCGCCGGCATGGATGGGGTGCGCGGCACGGCGGGAAAGTTCGCGTCAAAGGCCGGTAAGGAGGGAGATCCGCATGCCGAAGAACCGCCAGGGCAGGCGGGCGCGATCGGCCATGATGAAGACGGCGTGCTTCATGGCCATGCCCATACACCGCCGCGAGGGCCATCGCAAGCGGGACGGAGCACGACTGCGCCACCGCGTCTGCCGAGGGTGGAAAGGCGGTGCGCTTGTCTGTATCATGCCGCATATCGTGCCGGGGCCCCGGCCCTGGAGGTTGTATCCGGCCGTTTCCGCCTGCAGGCAGCCGGGACGGGGGAAGGGTCGGGATTCCCGGGAGCAGCAGGGCGGCACGTCGCCCGAAGAAGCGATGAGGCAGGACGGATGATGCGAAAATTCGCTGCGATGATGCTTGGCGTGGCGCTGGGCATGGCCGGTGCGGCTGCGCCCGAGGCGCAGGAGAGCACCAACAGGGTCGCTACCGAAAAGGCCTGGGCGGTCTTTGTCGGCAGCAACCCGACCGAATGCTGGGCGACCACCACGCCGGAGAAACAGGTCAACACCCGTGGCGGCAGGCCGGTCAATGTCCGCCGGGGCAAGACCGCGCTCTTCGTCACCTTCCGCCCGTCGAGCGGCTCGGCGGGAGAGGTGTCCTTCACCGGCGGTTATCCCTACGCCGACGGGGCGCTGGTGCGGCTCGAGGTGGACGGCGAGAAGGTCGCCGATCTCTTCACCAAGGGGGAATGGGCCTGGTCGCCCTCTCCCGAGGACGACAAGAGGATCATCGCGGCCTTCAAGCGCGGGGTGAAGGCCGTTGCCATCGGCACCTCGAAGCGCGGCACCCGCACCGAGGACACCTTCTCGCTCCTCGGTTTCACCGCCGCGCTCAACGAGGCGGCGCGTCGCTGCGGCATGAAACCCCCGGCCTGAGTGCGGCGTGGCTGTTACGCTCTTCCGCGCCTTCCGGCGGGGGGCGGATGGAAGCGAATGATCGGGCACCCTCGCCGCGGGCGGGGGTGTCGTGCATGAGGAAGCGAAGATGAACGAGCTGAAAGGCGAAAGCCGCATGGCGAGGAAGGAGCTCTCCCCGATCACGCCCGAGGTGGTGGCCCTGCCCCGCAGGCCGGTCCGGCCCGACGGGCGCCGCAATCTCGTCGGCCTCACGCGCGACCGGCTGGCCGAGGCGCTCGCCGCCATCGGCACGCCCGAGCGGCAGCTGCGCATGCGCGTCGGCCAGCTCTGGCAGTGGATCTACCAGAAGGGCGTGCGCGATTTCGCCGCCATGACCAATCTCGCGAAGGACTATCGCGCGAAGCTGGCCGAGAATTTCGTCATCGCCGTGCCCGAGATCGTCTCCCGGCAGGTTTCGGCCGACGGGACGCGCAAGTATCTGCTGCGCGTTGCCGGCGGGCACGAGATCGAGACCGTCTATATCCCCGAGGCGGACCGGGGCACGGTCTGCGTCTCCAGCCAGGTGGGTTGCACGCTGACCTGCTCCTTCTGCCATACCGGCACCCAGAAGCTGGTCCGCAACCTGACCGCGGGCGAGATCGTCGGTCAGGTGATGGTGGTGCGCGACGATCTCGGCGAATGGCCGAAACCCGGCCGCCATCCCAAGGACGAGACGCGGCTGGTCTCGAACATCGTGCTGATGGGGATGGGCGAGCCGCTCTACAATTTCGAGAATGTCCGCGACGCGATGAAGATCGCCATGGACCATGAGGGCATCTCGCTCTCGCGGCGGCGAATCACCCTTTCGACCTCCGGTGTCGTGCCGATGATCGAACGGGCCGGTGCCGAGATCGGCTGCATGCTCGCCATCTCCTTTCACGCCACTACCGACGAGGTGCGCGACAGGCTCGTGCCGATCAACAGGAAGTGGAACATCGCCACCCTGCTCGAAGCGCTTCGGCAATATCCCAGGCTGTCGAATTCCGAGCGCGTCACCTTCGAATACGTCATGCTCAAGGGGATCAATGACAGCGACGAGGATGCGCGCCGCCTCGTGAAGCTGATCTCCGGCATTCCCGCCAAGATCAACCTCATTCCCTTCAACCCATGGCCCGGTGCGCCCTATGAGCGTTCCGAGCAGGACCGGATCCGCGCCTTCGCCGACATCATCTACAAGGCCGGCTATGCGTCGCCGATCCGCACTCCGCGGGGCGAAGACATCATGGCCGCCTGCGGGCAGCTGAAATCGGCCACCGAACGGGCGCGCAAGCGCCGGGCCGAGATCGAGGCCGAAGCCGGCCTGGCGGGCGAATAGGCCGGGTTGCGGCGCCGAAACGCGAAGGAGAGCCCATGCCACACGATCATCATCATCACGTCCATGCGCATCAGGCGCTCGAGAGCGGCGACCGGCGGCTCGTCTTCGCCATTCTGCTCAATGTTGCGCTGACCTTCGTGCAGATCGCGGCCGGCATCCTGTCGGGTTCGCTGGCAATGATCGCGGATGCGGTCCACAACCTTTCGGATGCCGCCTCGCTGGTGATCGCCTGGGGGGCGCGGCGCATCGGCCGGCGGCCGGCAGATCTCGGCATGACCTTCGGCTACAGGCGGGCCGAGAGCGTGGCGGCGCTCGTCAACTACGTCACGCTGATGGCCATCGGCTTCTATCTCGTGGGCGAGGCTGTGCAGCGGTTCCTCGACCCCCAGCCGGTGACGGGCGTGCCGGTGATGATCGTGGCGGGCATCGCCCTCGTGATCGATGTCGGCACGGCGATTCTCATCGGGCGCATGGTCGAGGGATCGGCCAACATGCGCGCCGCCTTCCTGCACAATCTGGCCGATGCGCTCGGCTCGGTGGCGGTGCTGGCGGTGGGCTTCCTCGTCTGGCGCTATGGCTGGACCATCGCCGACCCGATCGCCACGCTCGGCATCGCCGGCTATGTGCTCTACCACGGCTTTGCCGAGATCGGCCCGACGATCCGCCTTCTGATGCTCGGCACGCCGCCGGGGATCGATGCCGAAACCGTGCGGGCGGCGATGATGGCGCAGGACGGGGTCGCCAATGTCCACCACCTGCATCTGTTCGAGATGGAGGAAGGCCGTCCGGCGCTGACGGCCAGCGTCACCCTCTCGGAAGGGCGCTGGAGCGAAGGCGATGCCATCAAGGCAGCTCTCAAGGAGCTTCTTGTCCGGGATTTCGCGATCGATCACGCCACGCTAGAGCTCGAATGCGCCCGTCATGCGCCGCGAACCGTTCGCCCCATCGGCCATGGCGGCCGCGAAAGGCACCATGCGCCTGCGATCGCCGAGCCATGCAGGTAGGAGGGGCGAAGATGCACCGGCGCCGCTTCATCGGTCTGGTCGCGGGAGGGTTGGTGCTGTCGGCCGCCCCCCTCGGAGCCGGGCCGAGCCCGGAAGGCGACGGATCCGCGGGTTCCGCGCCGAAGATCACCCGGCTGGTGATCGTCAAGCACAGGCGGCGGCTCTATCTGCTTTCGGGCGAGAAGGTCGTGCGGCGCTACAGCATCGATCTCGGCTTTGCGCCCAGGGGCGACAAGAAGGTGGAAGGAGATGGACGCACCCCCGAAGGGCGCTATGTCATCGACCGCAAGAACCCCGATTCCCGCTACCATCTCTCGCTCGGCATCTCCTATCCGAACGCGCGCGACCGGGCCGAGGCGGCGCGGCTCGGCAAGAGCCCGGGAGGCGACATCTTCATCCACGGCCGCCCTTTCCTCATCCGGCTTCTGAAGGGACGGCGCGACTGGACGGCGGGTTGCATCGCCGTTTCCAACCGGGAGATCGAGGAAATCTATCGACTGGTCGAGATCGGCACGCCGATCGACATCTACCCCTGAGGCTTTCGTCCTTCGAGGCTTTCGGAGAGCCGATGCCCCTTCAGCTCGAGGGAACGGGCTTGCCGTCGCGCGTGTCCTCGGCAGGCGGCGGCGGCACGGGGGCCGGCACAAGAGGCGGCAGGTCGGGATTGCCGAGAACCAGTGTCCACCAGATCTTGCGGTTCGGCTCCTGATACCAGCCGATTCCCATCTCCCGGGCTTCGGGGTCGAGCAGGACTTCCCGGGTGAACGTATCCTCGAGCCAGGCGCCGACGGTTTCTTCGGCATGTTCGAAGGTCTCGGAAACGAGCTCTCCGGTGAGACGCCCCGTGTAACCGGCACGGGCGACGCGCTGTGGCGGGGAAGATCCATCGGAGCCGAAATGCCAGGGCCGCTGCTGCCGGGCCATGTCCTCGGAATGGGTCATGGCGGCGGCGGTGAGCTCGGGCGAGAGCGCGAGCGGCGCCAGCCCGCGGCCCTCCCGCACGGCATTGACGGCGGCGAGCACCTTCTTCGGAATGCGCCGGGCCTCGAAATAGCCGATCTTTTTCGCCTGCGGCAGCGGCGGGCCGTCGGCGCCGAGCGAACGGGTCGATTCGACGGTGCACGCCCCGAGGGCGAAGAGGGTCATCAATGCGGCGGCAAGCCGGATCATGCGTCTGTCCTCGTTCTCAGCGGCCGCACGATGACCTCGGAAGGCGCGTGGTGCAACCCCTTGAAGGCATCGACCGGCCGTGGTCGGTCGAAACTCGCCCGAAAAGGCCGCAGAGGGGGCGATTTTGCCAATCAAGAACGCGTGAATTGAAGATTCGCCGGCTTCGACTTATGTCTGGGCCAGACCGATCCCCGGAGGACAGGAGCGCAGCCATGACCATCTCCTCTTCCCGTCTGACACGGCGCCGCTTCACGATCGGGCTCGGCGTCGGCATGGCAGCGGCCGGAGGGCTGGCCACGCCGCTCAGGGCGGAAGATCCGCAACCCCCCACCCCGCTCCCGAACACGGTGCAGATGGAGAAGCCGGTGGGGGAGGCAGTGCGCCACAACATCGCCGGCTTCCGGACCCTCGACTGGCGGCCCTACTTCTCCGATCTCGAGAATGGCGCCATCCTCGTCGATATCGAATCGCGGGCGCTGCATTTCTGGTCCGAGGACGAGAGCATCTACAAGCTCTATCCCTGTTCGGTGCCGATGAGCGAGGAGCTCACCCGCAAGGGGCGGACGCGGGTGGTGCGCAAGGTGGTGGGGCCGAGCTGGCGGCCGACCCCCTCGATGAAACGGCGCAACCCCGAATGGCCCGATTACATCCCCCCGGGACCGAAGAACCCGCTCGGCACCCATGCGCTCTATCTCTCCTGGCGTTACTACCGGATTCACGGCACCCACGACACGCGAAAGATCGGTCGTCGCTCGTCCAATGGCTGCATCGGCCTCTACAACAGCCAGATCGCGGATCTGTTCGCGCTGACGAAGGTGGGCACGCAGGTGTTGATCATTTGACACGGTTCACCGAAAAAAATCGGCTTCCGGGCGAGGCGGACAGTTGCAATTGCGCCGATCGGAGGCTTAAGTGTGATCACACGAACACGCGCTGTGCCCATTTGGCATGAATTCTCAGGAGGAAGACAGATGAAGAAAATCGTTCTCGCCGCTGCGTTCTCGCTTGGCGCGACCGCCGCCATGGCCGGCAACGTGGCCGAGCCGGTGATGGAGCCCGAAGTGATCCAGGAGGACACCTCCTCCTCCTCCACCGGTCTGATCGTGCCGATCCTCGTGCTTCTGGCGGTGTATGCGGCCACCCGCTGATCGGCGGACAGCAGAATGGCAAGCAAGCGGCGGGCCTCGGCCCGCCGTTTTTTCTTGCGGGAACAGGCGGCAGGATCAGCCCTTCCTGCCCGTGGCTTCCTCCTCGAGTATCGCCGCAAGCCCGCTGCGATAGTCGGGATGGCGCAGCGCGACGCCGAGCTCCTCCTTCAGCCGCCGGTTCGAGACACGTTTCGATTCGCCGTAGAAGCTGCGGGCCATGGGCGACATCTCTGCCGTCTCGAAGGGCTCGGCCGGGGGCGGAGGGAGGCCGAGAAGGGTTGCGGCATGGGCGATCACCTCGTCGGGCGGTGCCGGCAGATCGTCGGTGAGGTTGTAGATCCGTCCGGGGCGGGGCCGGGCGATCGAGGCTGCGAGCGCAGCCACGATGTCATCGACATGGATGCGCCCGAAGACCTGCCCGGGCTTGACGATCCGCCGGGCCGTGCCGCGCCGCAGCTTGGCGAAGGGGCCGCGTCCCGGGCCGTAGATGCCGGCCAGGCGGAAGACGTGCACCGGCAGGCCGTGGTGGCGGTGGAGCGCGAGCCACGCCTTCTCGGCCGCGAGGCGCCAGCGGCCGCGCCGCGAGGTGGGCGCAGGCGGGGTTTCCTCGTCCACCCAGCCGCCCTGACGGTCGCCATAGACGGCGGTGGTCGAGAGATAGCCGACCCAGGCGAGATGATGTGCCCGGGCGAGGCGCGCTTCTTCGGCGCCGATCAGCGGATCGCCCGCGGCATCGGGCGGCGCGGCCACGAGCAGGTGGTCGGCCCGGTCGATCATCGGCGCAAGCGGCGTGCCCGGCCAGAGACGGGGGGTGATGCCGGCCTCCGCGAGCGCCTCGAGCCGGGATGCCTCGCGTGTGGTGCCGATCACCTCCCAGCCCTCGCGCGCCATCTTGCGGCCGAAGGCGGTGCCGACATAGCCGCATCCGACGATGAGCAGCGTGCCTGATCGTTTCGCCTGTTCGGCCCCGGTTGTCATGTGCTGCTCTCCTCCTCTGCCGGCTCTCCCGGTTCGTCATGTGCCGTGGCCGCGAGACGGGCGGCGGCCCAGCGGGCGGCGTCGGCCACGACCGGCTCGGGATGGTCGCGGTGTTCGAGCGCCACTTCGAGAAGCGCGCCTTTCCCGGAATTGCCGATGGCATAAAGGACATTGCGCAGAAAACGGGCAAGGCCGATCCGCTTGATCGGCGATTTCGAGAACAGCGCCCGGAAGCCCGCATCGTCGAGCCGGGCGAGATCGGCCAGTCGCGGCGCGCGCAGCGCTTCGCGGGCATGATAGCGGCTTTCGCGGGCGAGGGCGGCAAACTTGTTCCACGGGCAGACGGCGAGGCAGTCATCGCAGCCATAGATGCGGTTGCCGAGGGCGGGGCGCAGATCTTCGGGCACCGGGCCGGCATGCTCGATCGTGAGATAGGAAATGCAGCGGCGGGCATCGAGTTGCCGCGGGGCGGGGAAGGCGCCGGTGGGGCAGATGTCGAGGCAGCGGCGGCAGGAGCCGCAATGGTCGTGTTCGGGGGGATCCTTCGGCAGGTCGAGGGTGGTGAATATGGCGCCGAGGAAGAACCAGCTGCCGAGCTTGCGCGAGACGAGATTCGTGTGCTTGCCCTGCCAGCCGATGCCGGCCGCCTGCCCCAGCGGTTTTTCCATCACCGGGGCGGTATCGACGAACACCTTGATCTCCGTTCCCGGCGCCTGCTCGATCAGCCAGCGCCCGAGGCGCTTGAGGCGCTTCTTGACCACGTCGTGATAGTCGCGCCCGCGGGCATGGACCGAGATCGCTCCGCGGTCCTTCCGGGCGAGGATGGCGCGTGGATCCTCCTCGGGGCCGTAGTTCTCCGCCAGCATGATGACGGAGCGCGCCGCGGGCCACAGCGCCGCCGGATTGCCGCGCCAGTTCATGCGTTCGCCCATCCAGCGCATTTCGCCGTGCCAGCCGCGGGCGACGAACTCGGCGAGCCGCTTCCCGGCCTCGGGGACGATCGCATCGGGCGTGGTGATGCCGATATCGTCGAAACCTTCCTCATGTGCCCTGGCGATGAGGGCGGTTCTGAGCGCGGCGGGATCGGTCAAAAGTCGAGATCCGTGTAATGGGGCGGCGGAATGAAACCGGGTACGGTGTCGGCCAGCAGCGACCGGAAGGGGGGGCGCGACTTCATGGTGGCATACCAGGTCCTGACGGTTTCGCTGCCTTTCCAGTCCACGAGACCGAGATAGTCGAGGCAGGAAAGATGGGCGGCGGCGGCGAAATCGGCCAGCGTCAGGCGCTCGGTCGCGAGCCAGCGCCGCCGCTCGAGCAGCTTCTCCATGTAGGCCATGTGCAGCCGCCGGCGCCTGAGCGCGTTCTGCACGCGCCGGCTGTCGGGGTGGCCGGCCGACATGATCTTCTTGAACAGGCGCTCCTCGAGAAGCGGCATCGAGACCTCGCGGGCGAATTTCTCGTTGAACCAGGCCACGAGCCGCCGCACCTCCGCCCGCTCCTCGGCACGGCGGGGCATGAGGGGCGGTTCGGGATGGGTTTCGTCGAGATATTCGCAGATGGCAGCCGAATCGGCCAGCTTGAGCGGTCGGGGGCGGGTGGCGCCTTCGGGTTCGATCACCAGCACCGGCACCATGCCCGCCGGGTTGAGCCGCAGGAATTCGGACCGGCGGTCCCAGAAGGGCTCTTCCCTCAGATCGGCGTCGATCCGCTTTTCCCCCAGGACCAGCCGCACGGTGCGCGAGAAGGGGCAGAGCGGATGATGAACCAGCCGATACATGAAAGTCACCTCGTGAACGGGGAAACGGGCCGTCCGGGTTT
Source organism: Albidovulum sp. (assembly GCA_026989275.1). Lineage (GTDB taxonomy): Bacteria > Pseudomonadota > Alphaproteobacteria > Rhodobacterales > Rhodobacteraceae > WFPA01. The sequence continues at coordinate 22,980 of JALSJQ010000011.1, read as the reverse complement.
CGTTTCAGGCCCCCCGGATCATTACCCCCATGACGCCGCCCCTTCAATGCGCCGATGCTTGACCTTGCCCGCCCCGGGGCATAGCCAGTCGCTGAATGCAAGTTCCGCCAGTCGAGGAGATGCACATGGCCAATCCTTCCCTTCTGATCCTGCCCGGCGACGGCATCGGCCCCGAGGTGATGGCCGAGGTCCGCAAGATCATCGACTGGTTCGGCGAGAAGCGCGGGCTCGTCTTCGATGTCGAGGAGGATCTCGTCGGCGGGGCGGCCTATGACGCCCATGGCGTGCCGCTTGCCGACGAGACCATGGAGAAGGCACAGTCGGTCGATGCGGTGCTGCTCGGTGCGGTCGGCGGGCCGAAATACGACGAGCTGCCCTTCGAGGTGAAACCCGAGCGCGGCCTCTTGCGCCTGCGCAAGGAGATGGACCTCTTCGCCAATCTGCGCCCGGCGCAATGTTTCGATGCCCTGGCCGATTTCTCCTCGCTCAAGCCCGAGGTGATCGCGGGGCTCGACATCATGATCGTGCGCGAGCTGACCTCGGGGGTCTATTTCGGCGAACCGCGCGGCATCTTCGACGACAACGAGGGCGGCCGCGTCGGCATCAACACCCAGCGCTATACCACCGAGGAGGTGCGCCGGGTGGCCCGCGTCGCCTTCGAGCTGGCGCGCAGGCGCCGGGGCCGCGTCTGCTCGATGGAAAAGGCGAACGTGATGGAATCGGGCATTCTCTGGCGCGAGGAAGTCCAGTGGGTGCACGACAACGAATATCCCGATGTCGAGCTTTCCCACATGTATGCCGATGCCGGCGCGATGCAGCTCGTGCGCCAGCCCAGGCAGTTCGACGTGATCGTGACCGACAACCTCTTCGGCGATCTCCTCTCGGACGTCGCCGCGATGCTGACGGGCTCGCTCGGCATGTTGCCCTCGGCCTCGCTCGGCGCGCCGATGGCGAATGGCCGGCCGAAGGCGCTCTACGAGCCGGTCCACGGTTCGGCGCCCGACATCGCCGGCCAGGGCAAGGCCAATCCCTGCGCCTGCATCCTGTCCTTCGCGATGGCGCTGCGCTACTCCTTCGACGAGGGCGCGGAGGCGGACCGGCTCGAGCGGGCGGTGGAGAAGGTGCTGGCCGAGGGGGTGCGCACGCCCGACCTCCTGCAGAAGGAAGGGGCGGTTCCGGCCACCACGGCCGAGATGGGCGATGCCATCATCTGCGCGCTCGACGAGAGCCTTGCGACCGCCTGAGGGGCATCCTCCGCGCAGGGGCGGAAGTGGCGGGAAAGGGTGAAAATCCCGGGCGCCCCCCCTTGCGCATGGCGCGGAAGCGTCCTAAATCAGCGCCACGGTCGGAGTGTAGCTCAGCCTGGTAGAGCACTGTCTTCGGGAGGCAGGGGTCGCAGGTTCAAATCCTGCCACTCCGACCAGAGATCCCCCTGATCGGAACATTTCCCTGGGCGTGTTGTCGGTTCCGGCATGTGCCGCGCCGGTTCTCTGCCGGCGGAGCATGAGAGGGTCGGTGCGGGGACTGTCTCAGCCGCCCGCTTCCAGACTCGCCTCGAACAGCTTGCGCGTATAGGGGTGGCGGAAACGGCCCGCGAGAAGATCCGGCCGCTCGAGCGTCTCGACGATGCGGCCGGCCTCCATCACCGCCATGCGGTCGCACATGTGATCGATCACGGCGAGATCGTGGCTCACCATCAGATAAGTCAGCCCCCTTTCCTCGCGCAGATCCCACAGCAGGTTGAGCACCTCGGCCTGCACCGAGGCATCGAGCGCCGAAGTCGGCTCGTCGAGAAGCAGGATCTGCGGCTCGAGCATCAGAGCCCGGGCGATGGCCACGCGCTGGCGCTGGCCGCCCGAAAGCTGATGCGGGTAACGGAAGCGGAAACTCGCGGGCAGCCCGACGCTCTCCAGCGCGGCCACCACCCGCCTGTCATGGTCGCCGAGGCCGTGAATGGCTAGCGGCTCGGAAAGGATCCGGTCGAGGGTGTGCCGCGGATGGAGCGATGCGTAGGGATCCTGGAACACCATCTGCACCTTGCGGGCGAAAGCCTTGTCCCGACGGGAGCCGAGGGGGCGGCCTTCGATGCGGATCGTGCCGCCCGTGACGGGCGCAAGACCGCAGATCGCCCGAAGAATGGTCGATTTCCCGGACCCCGATTCGCCGACGAGCCCGTAGCTCTCTCCCGCCTCGACGGTGAAGCCGGCCTTCTGCACCGCCCGGACTTCGTGGCCCTTGACGCGGAAGGTGACATCGAGCCCGTCGATCTCGATCATCGCCGCCATATCACGCTTCCTCCCAGGCCGGATCGCGCGTGAGCACCGGCAGATGGCCGCGCGGCCCGCCGATGCGCGGCAGGCATTCGAGCAGTCCCCGCGTATAGGGGTGACGCGCCTGATCGAGCCGGTCGGCGGCGATCTCCTCGACCACCCGGCCGCGATACATCACCAGCACGCGGTCGCAGAAACGCGAGACCAGCTTGAGATCGTGGGAAATGAAGATCAGCCCCATGCCGCGCTCGCGCACGAGGGCGTCGAGAATCTTCAGCACCTCGGCCTGCACCGTCACGTCGAGGGCCGAGGTGGGTTCGTCGGCAATGAGAAGATCGGGGCCCGGAATCAGCATCATGGCGATCATCACCCGCTGGCCCATGCCCCCCGACAGCTCGTGAGGGTAGGCGTCATAGACGCGCTCCGGGTCGCGGATCTTCACCGCTTCGAGGGCCTCGAGCGCCCGCTTGCGGGCCTCGCTGCGGCTCATCCGCTCGCGCAGCCTGAGCCCTTCGGTCAGCTGTCTGCCGACGCGCATCACCGGGTTGAGCGAATATTTCGGATCCTGCATGATCATCGCCATGCGCTGGCCGCGCAACCGGCGCATCCCGTGCTCGTCGAGCCGGGCGAGGTCGATGCCGTCGAACAGCATCCGCCGCGCCCTCACCTGCCCCGGCGGGCGGACGAGGCCGAGAATGGCGCGGCCGGTGATGGTCTTGCCCGAGCCCGATTCGCCCACCACGCCGAGTCGCTCGCGACCGAGGCGGAAAGAAACGCCCCGCACCGCCTCGACCATGCCGGTCTCGGTCGGGAAACGCACCTCGAGATCGTCCACTTCCAGAAGGCTCATCGGCTGGCACTCCGCGGGTCGAGCACGTCCCTCAGCCCGTCGCCGAGCAGGTTGAAGCCGAGGGAGACGATGAAGATGGCGAGCCCCGGCATGGTGGCGACCCACCACTGGTCGAACAGGAACTTGCGCCCCGAGGAGATCATCAGCCCCCATTCGGGCAGGGGCGGCTGGGCGCCGAGGCCGAGAAAGCCGAGGCCGGCCGCGGTGAGGATCACGCCGGCCATGTCGAGCGTGACGCGGATGATGACCGACGGCAGGCACATCGGCGTGACATGGCCGAGAATGATTCGCCCGTGCGAGGCGCCGGCAAGGCGGATGGCGGCGATGTAGTCGGCACTGCGCACGGTGAGCGTCTCGGCGCGTGCGACGCGGGCATAGGGCGGCCAGGCGGTCAGGGCGATGGCAAGGATGGCGTTCTCGATGCCGGGGCCGAGTGCCGCCACCAGCGCCAGGGCGAGGATGAGTCGCGGAAAGGCAAGGAAGATGTCCGTCAGCCGCATCAGCACGGTGTCCACCCAGCCGCCGAAATAGCCCGAGACCGTGCCGATCAGCAGGCCGAAGACGGGGGCGGTGACGGCCACGAGGGCAACGATGGTCAGGGTGATGCGAGCGCCGTGGATGATGCGCGAGAGAATGTCGCGGCCGAATTCGTCGGTGCCGAGCCAGTGCCCCGGCGAAAACGGCGGCAGCAGCCGCTGGGCGAGATCCTGCTCGAGCGGATCGTGCGGGGCGAGGAGCGGTGCGAACAGCGCCATCAGGACCAGCGCGAGAATGATGCCGAGGCCGAGCATGGCCAGCGGGTTGCGCGAGAAGCGCAGCCAGGTGAGCCAGGCCTGGCCGAGCCGTGCCTGCAGCCGCGAGGTGGGGTCCGGGGCGGTCAGCCAGGCCGAGAGCCGGCCGAGGGGGGAGCGAAGGAACCGGCTCATGCCGCCGCCCTCGCGCGCGGATCGATCAGCCGGTAGAGGATGTCGGAGGCCATGTTGAGCAGGATGAAGGCGGCGCCGACGATGATCGTCCCTCCCATCACCGCCGCCATGTCGGCCGACATCAGCGCATTGGTGATGTAGAGTCCGAGGCCCGGCCAGGCGAAGACGGTTTCGGTCAGCACCGAGCCTTCGAGCAGATTGGCATAGGACAGGGCGATGACGGTGACGAGCGGCACGAGCGTGTTGCCCAGCGCGTGCACCCAGACCACCCGCCATTCGGGCAGCCCCTTCACCCGGGCGGTGGTGACGTATTCCTGCGAGAGCTCGTTCATCATGAAGGAGCGGGTCATGCGGCTGATATAGGCCATTGAGTAGTAGGCCAGCACGCCGGCCGGCAGCACGATGTGCGACAGCGCGTTGCGGAAGATGTCCCACGCGCCGGCCAGGGCGCTGTCGATCAGGATCATGCCGGTATGACGGGGCACCTCGCTCTCGAACATCATCTCCTGGAAGGTGTCGAGCCGCCCCGGCCCGCCGACCCAGCCCAGTTCGCCATAGAAGATCAGCAGGCCCATCAGCCCGAGCCAGAAGACCGGCATCGAATAGCCCATGAGTCCGACGATGCGGATGATCTGGTCGACGAGGGTGCCGGGACGGGTGGCGGCGATCACCCCGGCCGGCACGCCGAGAAGGACACCGAGAACGGTGGCGATGGTGGCAAGTTCGAGCGTTGCCGGGAAGACGCGGCCGATATCATCGAGCACGGGTTTCGCCGTGAGCAGCGAGGTGCCGAAATTGCCGGTCGCGGCATCCTTCACATAGATCAGGAACTGGACGATCAGCGGCCGGTCGAGCCCGAGCGCGTGGCGCGCCGCCTCGTATTGTTCCTGCGTCGCCCTTTCGCCGACGATCGCCAGCACCGGGTCGATCGGCACCACCCGGCCGATGAAGAAGGTGATGGCCAGAAGGCCGAGGAAGGTCGTGGCCAGCATCACGAGAAGACGCAAGGCATCCCTCGCCAACCGCCAGAGCCGGTGCGAGATGTCGTCGGGGGGAAGGGTGGTGGTGGTGGTGTTGCTGCTCAAGCCTGCCTCTTCCTTTGCGGATGCGGGGCGCGTTCCCCGCCGCTCGAAGGGGCCCACCCCCGGCAGGCCCCTTCCTTCTCCCGGCTTCCGGCACGAGCGCCCCGGCCCGACGGCAGCGCGCCCGTGCCGCGCCCGATCAGTTCTTCTTCACGGTCCAGTAGAAGGCCGAGTGGATCGAGCCGCCGGCGACGAAGCCCTCGACGTTCCGACGCATGGCTACCTGCTCGATGGCCTGGAACATCTCGGCGAAGGGCGACACCTTCTGATGGATCCGCTGGATCTTCTCATACATCGCCCGGCGCTTGTCGGTATCCCGTTCGACCACGGCGGCCTCGACCAGCGGCGTCGTTTCCTTCGCCGGCCAGGCATTGCGCCAGGCGAGAATGCCGGTCAGCTTCGCCTCGTCCGAATTGTCGGGGTTCCAGGCGAAGGTCGAGGCGTTGGTGTGCGGATCGGGATAATCCGGCCCCCAGGCGCCGAGATAGATCTCGTGCTTGCGGGCGCGATACTGGCCCAGGATCTCCTTGCCGGTGCCGACCCGAAGCTCGACCGTGATCCCGGCCTTGGCAAAGGTGTTCTGCAGGGACTGGGCCATCTCCAGCCGCTGCTGGTCGTTGCGCACGAAGATCCGCACCTTGAAGGGGCCGACGCCCGCTTCCTCGAGCAGCGCCTTCGCCTTCTCGATGTCGAGCTTGTAGGGCCTGTCGTCGATCGCGCCGAGAAAGCCCTTCGGCAGGAAGGCCTGGTGGACGACATAGGCGCCCTTGAGGAAGCTGCCTGCCATGCCGTCATAGTCGATCAGATACTTGATCGCCTCGATGACCTTCGGATTGTCGAGAGGGGGAACCTTCTGGTTGAGGGCGATATACATGATCCGCCCCCGGACCTCGTCGTTCACCTTGATGTCGGGATTGCCCTTCACCCCTTCGATATCGACCGGCGTCAGCTTGCGGGCGATGTCCACATCCCCCTTCTCGAGCAAGAGCCGCTGGGTGGCGGGTTCGGCGACATGACGCACGAACACCTTCTCCATCGCCGGTGCGCCGCGCCAGTAGGTCTTGTTGGCCTCGAGGATGTAGCTGTCGGAGGGTTTGTAGAGCGCGAGACGATAGGCCCCGGAGCCGGCCGAATGGGTCTTCAGCCAGTTGTAGCCCATGTCGCCGTCCTGCTCGTGGGCCAGCGCCTCCTTCTTGTCCACGATCGAGGCGACCACCGCCGTCAGGCAGTAGTAGAAGAAGGACGGAGCGTATTTCTTGTCGGTGGTGATGATGACCTTGTCGCCCTCGGCGCGGATGCGCTCGTCCACGTTCTCGGGAGTGAAGCCGAACTGGGTGAGGATGAAGGAGGGCGTCTTGTTGAGCTTGACGGCCCGCTGCAGCGACCAGGCGGCGTCCTCGGCCGTCACCGGGTTGCCCGAATGGAACTTCACCCCCTTGCGCATGACGAAGGTGTAGGTCCTGCCGTCATCGGCGACCGACCAGCTCTCCGCCAGCCCCGGCACGAGCGGGCCGAGATTGTTCGGATCGAGCTCGACCAGCGTGTCGTAGATGTTGTTGAGCATGTCGTTGCCGGAGAACTCGAAGCTCTCGGCCGGGTCGAGCGAGACGATGTCGTCGATCTTGTCGGCGATGACCAGCACGTTGTCCGGGGTGCCGGCCATGGCCGGTGCCACGCCGAGCCCCAGACCGAGGCCGAGCGTCAGCGCGGCGGCAAGGCCCCGCAATCTTTCCTGAAACATCTTTTCATCTCCCTGCTGAATTGCGATCCTTCGATCGGCAGGCGCCGGTTGTCGGCGTCCTTCGGGAGATTGACAAATTGTCGCGCCCCCTGTCGAGTCCTTTTCGTTGTGGGGGTGGCGGCGTTTCACCACAAGGGGGACCGGATCGATGAGCGGGCGGCACGCCGTCTTCGACGGGCACAACGATCTTCTCTACAAGCTCTGGTCCGCGGGAGACAGGAAGGGGGAGGCGTTCTTCGCGGGGCGAGCCGGGGGGCATCTGGACCTCGCCCGCTGCCGCGCCGGCGGGTTCGCCGGCGGCCTTTTCGCCATCTGGGTGCCGCAAGGGGGGCCGATGCCGGATTTCACGGCCCTGCCGCTCGAGACGCTGCCGGCCTTCGATCCGATCGAGCCGGCCGATGCCCGCCGCGCCACGCTCGAGATGATGGCCATCGCCCATCGCATGGCTCGCGCGCGGCCCGCCGACTTTCGCATCTGCCGCACGGCCGGGGAGATCGAGACGGCCCGGGCGGGGGGGGCCGTCGCCTGCGTGCTGCACATAGAGGGCGCCGAGGCGATCGGCCCCGGCTGCGACGAGCTCGAGGTGCTTCATGCCGCCGGTCTGCGCTCCCTCGGCCCGGTCTGGTCGCGTCCCAACATCTTCGGCACCGGCGTCTCCTTCCGCTTTCCCGGAACGCCCGAGGAAGGGCCGGGGCTGACGGAGGCGGGCAAGCGGCTCGTGCGGGCCTGCAACCGTCTCGGCATCGTCCTCGATCTCAGTCATCTCAACGCCGCGGGTTTTCGCGACGTGGCGGCGCTGTCGGATGCGCCGCTCGTGGCCAGCCATTCCAACGTGCACGCCCTTTGCCCTTCTCCGCGCAATCTCACCGACTGGCAGCTCGATGCGATTCGCGAATCGGGCGGGCTCGTGGGGGTGAACTTCGCCGTCGGCTTCCTGCGCGAGGATGGCCGCCGCGAAGCCGGCACGCCGCTTTCGGTCATCGTGGCACATCTGGCGCATCTCGTCGAACGGCTCGGCGAGACGGGCGTCGCCCTCGGCTCCGATTTCGACGGGGCCGAGATCCCCGACGCGCTCGGTGATGCGGCCGGTCTTCCGCGACTGGTGGCCGAGATGGAGCACGCCGGCTTCGGCGCAACCCTCATCGAGCGCATCCTCTGGCGCAACTGGGTCGACCTTCTCGAGCGCAGCCTGCACCCGCCGCGGGGCTGAGCCGGGCCTGCGGCACATGCCGCCGGCTCAGTCCTCCGCGGCCAGGGCCTGGCGGATGCGGTAATCCTCGTCGATATTGGCGAGCATCTTCTTGAGCGTCGCCTTGAAGGCGGCCTTCTCCTCCTCGGTGATGCCCCTGAAGAGCTCGTCACCGGCCTCGCGGATGAAGGGCCAGATGCGCTCGAAGAGGGCACGGCCCTTGTCGGTCATGTAGACCCGCACGGCGCGGTTGTCTTCGGGGTTGACCCGCCGCACGACGAGCCCGTCGCGCTCCATGCCGTCGAGCGCGCGGGAGAGCGTGGATTGCTCGACGACCGCATGCATGGCCAGTTCGCCGATCTGGACGCCGTCATTGACGCTCAGAACGCCCAGGGTCCGCATCTTGACGATGGTAAGCCCGAAAGGCGCCAGCCGCCGTCTCAGCCGCGCCGTGTGCTTGCCGACGGTTCGCACGAGCAGGTAGGGCACGAACTCCTCGAGAACGAGCCCTTCCTCCTGCGGCGTTCCGGCGCCGGGCACGGCCTGAACGATTTCCTGTCGAATTGCCTCAGCCGGTTCTGTCATTCTCGCGATCCCGTTCCATGTTCCCGTCTGCATGTGCTCGCAACATGCGCCTTGCCGCGAAATGGGGCAGGCCAGGGAAAAATGAAGAGGGCGCCAGCAGTTTTTTGTTCAATTTTTGCGTAAATAGGAATGGGCCTCGGGGCAAGGACTTTTCGCGGGCAGGGAGCCGATGAGCGGAAATCGCGCAGGGCCTGCCGGTACGGGGAGGGGGTGATGGCCGGGATCACGGTCGGGACCGCATGGGGGGCGATCGGTTTTGTCACCGTGCGGCCGGTGGTGCCGCAGCAGGAAGGAGGGGCGCCGGCAGGCCGCCTCGGCCCGCTTGCCGCAGCGGAGCCTCTGGCCGTGATCGGCGACATACACGGCCGGGCCGATCTGCTCGACAGGCTGCTCGCGGCCCTTGGAGAGGTGGCGCCCGGGGTGCGGCTCGTGTTTCTCGGCGATCTGGTCGATCGCGGGCCGGCGAGCCGCGAGGTGCTTCTGCGGGTGCAGGCGCTGACGAAGACGGGCGCCGTGGCGCTCATGGGCAACCACGAGCGGATGATGCGCGACTTCCTCGCCGATCCGGCCGGTGCGGGGCGGCTCTGGATGATGAATGGCGGCGCCGAAACGCTGGCGAGTTTCGGCATCGACCCGCATGCATACGGCCCGACCGCGCTTGCCGCCCGCCTCGAGGCCGCGCTCGGGGCGTCCGGGCTGCTTTCCTGGCTCGGGGAGCGGCCGCTGATGTGGCGGAGCGGCAATGTCGTCGCCGTTCATGCGCTTGTTGCGCCCGAAAGGCCGCTCGCGACCCAGCGCGAAAGGGATCTCCTGTGGCGGCGCCCTTCCCCGGCGGACCCGCCTCATCGGGAAGGGGTCTGGATCGTTCACGGGCATACGGTGATGCCGGCGCCCGTCATTGCGCCAGGTTATGTGCGGATCGATCTGGGCGCCTGGTGCACGGGCAATCTCTGCGCCGCCCTCATCGGCACGCAAAGGGGGCGTCAGCCCTGAGCGGCTTCGGCCTTGCGGACGATGTGAGCGGCCGTCATCAGGTCGAGATGGGCGCCGCCGCCGTTCTTGAAAAGCGTGATTTCCTCGGCTGACGTGCGGCGAAAGCCGCCCGTGGCGATGTCGTGGAAATCGGCGATCACGTCCTTTTCGGAAATCACGCCCTTCTTCATCGGGATGACGAGTTCGCCGATCTCGCCGATGGTGGTGGCGCGGGCATCGACGAAGATTCGTGCGCGTGAAAGGGCCTCGTCGTCGGCTTCGCGCATGTCGGGGCGGAAGGCACCGACGAGATCGACATGCTGGCCGGGACGGAGCCAGGCGCCGCGGATCAGCGGTGTGGTGCTCATGGTCGCGGCGGTCACGATGTCGGCATCGCGCACGGCGCTCTCGATGTCGTCGGCAAGGCGGATCGGGGCGAGACCGGCAAGGCTGGCGGCGAGCGCCCGGGCCCGTTCGGGGCTGCGGTTCCAGATCGTGAAACGGGCCTGCGGGAAGGCGGCGGCATAGGCGCGGATGAGCATCCCGGCGATTACTCCGGCACCGATGACGGTGATGGCGCGACTGTCGGGCCGGGCGAGGTGCAGCGCGCCGAGAAGGCTGTCGGCAGCGGTCTTCCAGCGGGTGACGAGGGAGAAATCGATCAGCGCCCTGGGTTGCCCGGTGACGTCGTCGAACAGGGTGACGGCACCGTTGACCGACGGCAGCTGCCGGGTGGCATTGCCGGGAAAGACCGTCGCGGTCTTGACGAGGATGCCGAGCCCGTCGACCCAGGCATGGCGTGACAGCATGGCGTCCTCGCCGCGGGTGAAGAGCACGTCCGAGATCCGGGGCTTCGGCAGGAGATGGCCCGCCTCGAGCGCGCCTGCGAGCTCCAGCCAGTCGAGCCGCGCCTCGATGTCGGCGCCGATGGTCCTCATGCCGACTCCTCCCCCGTTGCTCCTGTCGCCGCCAGGGCCGCGGCCGCCACCTCGGGGCCGACGAGCCCGGCCCCCGTCAGCAGCTCTGCCAGGGCGGCGGGGCTTGCGGCGGGGTCGGTGAAGTGCAGCGCCTGCCAGCCGCGTGCCCGGGCGGCGGCGATGTTGTCGGCCCGGTCGTCGATGAAGAGGAGCCGCTCCGGCGGCAGGCCGCTTTCCTCCTCGACAACGGCATAGATCCGCGGGTCGGGTTTGGTGACCCCGAGATGACCGGAGATGAAGCGGCGGTCGAAATCGGCGAGGAAACCGTAATGGGATTCGGCGATTTCGAAGGATCCGATGCCGAAATTGCTGAGCGCGAAGACCGGCACGCCCGCTGCCCGCAGGGCTCTCTGGAGCGCGACCGAGGGGCGGATGACGGGGCCGGTGAGCTCGAGCCAGCGTTCGCGCCACAGCCGGATGAGCGGTGCGAATTCGGGATGGGCCGCCGCCGTCTCCTCGACGGTGGCATGGAAGTCCGCTCCCCGGTCGATCCTTTCGTTCATCGCGTGCAGATCGACGGTTTCGAACAGGCGCCGCCGTGTCTCGGGGCCGACGAGGCGATCGTAGAAGCGTTCGGGCTGCCAGCCGATCAGCACATTGCCGATGTCGAAGATGACGGCTTCGGGGGTGTTTCCTGTGCTCATGGGGTGCTCGCGGCTCCGGTCAGGGTGAGAAGGACGGGGATGGTGAGGATCGAAAGCAGGGTGGAGAGAAAGATGGTCGAGGAGATGCGCGCCGGCGCGATGCGGTAGTGTTCGGCGAGAAGATAGACATTGCCGGCCGTGGGCAGGGCGGCACAGGCGACCGCGACCGAGACCGGGAAACCGCCGACGGCGACGAGCCGGGCGGCGAGGAGCACCGCCAGCGGGTGCAGGACGAGCTTGACGAAGGAAAGGCCGAGGGCCACCGCCGGGCGCGATAGCCGGGCACCGGCGAGCGAGGCGCCGATGGCGAAGAGCGCTCCCGGTGTCGCGGCATTGCCGAGAAGGGAGAGGAAACGGTCGAGGGCGCCATGCAGCGGCAGATCCAAGGCCGACCAGCCGAGGCCCGCCGCCATCGACAGCACCATCGGGTTCGACAGCCCGCCCCTCGCCACCGGCCGGAGGGCAGTCAGCGAAACGGCCCCGCCGCGGGAGAGGGCCACGAGCGCGCCGATGAGCGTGCCGAAAACCAGAAGGTCGGTCGCGAGCACGAGCAGGATCGGCCCGGCCGCAGCTTCCCCCATCAGCGCCACAAGCATCGGCACGCCCATGAAGCCGACATTGCCGATCACGCTCGCCTGCGCCTCGATCACAGCTTCCTCGAAGGATACACCGCGCAACCGGCCGGCGAGCATCACGAGAAGATAGAGCCCTCCGGTGCCGAGGAGATAGGCGGCCAGGAGCGACGGGTCGAGAATGGCGGCCAGATCGAGCGTGGCGGCAAAGCGGAACAGCATCGCCGAAAGGGCGAACAGGAAGACGAAACGGCTCAGCCAGCGCACGCCTTCGGCGGCGAAGAGCCCTGCGCGGACGGCGAGGAAGCCGCAGCCGAGGAGCGCGAAGAAGGGCAGTGCCTGCCAGAAGACCGCGGCCATGGATCAGCCGCCGCCGATGAGCACGCCCGCGGCAAAGACCAGCACGCCCCCGAGCACGACCTGGAAGATCGCCCGGTGCCAGGGCGTCTGCATGTAGCGATGCTGGATCCAGGCGATGGTCCACAGCTCGACGAACACGACTGCAATTGCGATGGCCGTGGCGAGCCAGAAATCGGGGATGAGATAGGGCAGCGCGTGCCCGAGCCCGCCGATGGTCGTCATCACGCCCGATGCGATGCCGCGTTTCCAGGGCGAGCCCCGGCCCGACAGCACGCCGTCATCCGAGGCCGCTTCGGTGAATCCCATCGAGATCCCGGCCCCGATCGACGCGGCGAGGCCGACCTGGAAGGTGGTCCAGGTGTCCTGGGTGGCGAAGGCCGTGGCGAAGATCGGCGCGAGGGTGGAAACCGAACCGTCCATCAGCCCCGCAAGACCGGGCTGCACCCAGGTGAGGACGAACTTCCGGTGGGCGACGAGATCCTCCTTGTCCTTGGTGCCGGCCTCCTCGAGCTCGCGCTCGAGTTCTTCGGCCAGTTTCTCGTGCTTCGCCTCCTCGGCGGCGAGATCTCCCAGGAGCTTGCGGGTGTCGGCGTCGGAAGTGCGCTGGGCGGCCCGGAGATAGAAGTCGTGGGCCTCGCGCTCCATCAGGGCTGCTTCCTCGCGGATCCGGTTGATCGGCAGGTTCTCGACCAGCCACACCGGCCGGCGGGAATAGAAACCGGCGACATGCTCCCGGCGAATGAGGGGGATGGTGTCGCCGAAGCGTTTCTTGAAGAGGTCGATCAGCCGCTTGCGGTGCTCGTCCTCCTCGCGGGCCATTTCCTCGAACATGCGGGCGGTGTTCGGGAAATCCTCGCGCAGCCGCTCGGCATACATGCGGTAGATGCGCGCATCGTCCTCCTCGGAGGAAATGGCGAGCGCGAGGATCTCCTTTTCCGTGAGGTCGGAGAAATGCTTGCGTTGTCCGAAACCGGGAATCATGTCGTCTGTCCCTTTCGTGCTTCCTGCCTTGGCGAGGTGGGGGCGGTTCGTGCCCGGAAGGTAGGGGCTGCTCCATGCCCTGGCAACTCCCGTCGGGCCACGGGCGGGCGTTCAGGCCGGCGGTCGCAGCCGGGTCATGAGATAGATGTTGTTGCGAGTGAAGTTCTCCGCCGTGCGTGTGCGGTGGTTGAGCCGTTGATCGAGCCGCCGCCGCCGCCGCTCGTCGATGAAAAGACGCAGGAGCGCGGCGAGGCTGCGTCTCAGCCACGGCTTCCTTTCCCGCAACTCCCGGTCGATGCGGCTGATGGCGAAGCCGACGACATTGTAGAAATCCTGCTCGATCTCGACCGAGGGCGCCACGGCGCGGGTGATGTCTTCTTCGGCCAGCACCTCGAGCCCCAGATCGACCAGCGCCTCGCGATAGCGCTCGATCCGGTGCCCGCCGCCGACCACGACCTCCTCGTTCTCCTTGCGGTAGTCGGGGGAGCGGAAGCAGTCGGAGATGACGATCTCGCCCCCTTCGGTCAGCAGGGCCGCCGCCTTCTCGAGGGCGATCCGGGGCGGGATATACTGGAAGCTTTCGGAAAACAGACAGATGTCGAAGCGCTCGTCGGAAGCGAAATCCTCGAACCGGCATTCATGCACGCGGGCCGCCGGCGCGTTCTCGCGGCACCGGGCGGCCAGCACCTCGCTCGGGATGACGATCTCGACCTCGTGCCCGAGGGCGAGGAGCTTCCGCGCCGTCTCGCCGGCCCCGCCGCCGATGTCGAGGATGCGGCGCGGGCGGCCGTCGTCGAGCCCGGCAAAGGCGAAGAGCCGTTCCGTATAGGCTTCCTGGGCACGACCGAGATTGCCGGCGTTGACCTCGAGCCCCTCCCACAACCCGTAATGCAGATTCTCCCGGCCCGTGAGGAAACGGGCGGCAGCCAGGGCGATGTCGAGCCCCACGGCGCGGCTGTCGATCCGCCTGCTGCTGCGGCGGGCCATGTCAGCCTTCCTCCACGCCACCGCCGGCGGCGAGCGCGTCGATCAGCGGGCCGAAGCGGGCGAAGATCTGCTCGTAGAGCGGCCGCTTGAAGGGAATGATGTGCTCGAGCAGGGCATGGCGGTCGATCCAGCGCCAGCTGCGGAATTCGGGATGGGCGGTGGCGATGTCGATGAGTTCGTCCCCGCCGTCGAGGCGAAAGAGGAACCATTTCTGCTCCTGTCCCCGGAAGCGCCCGCCCCACAGCCGCGGCACGAGATCCTCGGGCAGATCGTAGCGCAGCCAGTCGGGCGTCTCGTCGAGCAGGGTGACGGCGGAAGCGGGCACGCCGGTCTCCTCCTCGAGCTCGCGCAGGGCGGCCGCGTGCTGCGCCTCGTCGGCGTCGATACCACCCTGGGGCATCTGCCATGCGCCGGGGCTGTCGATCCGCTCGCCCGCGAACAGGAGGCCGTTGCGGTTGACGAGGGCCACGCCCGCGCCGCGGCGATAGGGCAGATCGTGAAGGCTCATGCGTATCCGCTCCCGGGGTCGAGTGTCGAGATCACGGCAGGGAGTGGGCAATGGCGGCAGGAAAGTCAAGAAGAAGGCCGCCCATCGCAGGAGAACCGCATGCGGGCTCGTCCCGCCGCCCGCCTTCGGGAAACGCCGGATCCGCCTGCGAACGCGACGCGAGGGCCGAAGGGGCCTTTCCGTGTTCGAGGGGCCGTTCCGTCGCCTCTGGGCGATGCCTGCCCGGCTCGCTTCACGCTTGCATCACATCCGCGGACTTCCAGGCCGGCAGCGCGGCCGCTTTCCGAGAACGGCCCCGGAGAGCGGCGGTCGGCAGCCCCCCGGAGCCGCCGGCCGCTCGGTGTCCGTTTCTCAGTTCTTCGCCGGACCCTTTTCCGAGCCGGCATTCGCCTTCAGGCTCTGAAGCACCCGCATGCCCCGCAGAAGGTCGATGGCATAGGAGAGCTGGAAGTCCTCGCGGCGCAGTTTCTCTTCGCGTTCGAGGGCCTTCAGTTCCTCCTCGAGCTTCTTCTTCTGCTCCTCGGTGATGGCGTCGTTCTCGAGCCGGCCGCGAAGCTGGGCCTCGGAACGGCGGAAGCGTTCGGCCATCTTGTCGTCGCTTTCGGCCTGGGCCAGCTCCGGCAGCGGCTTGACGACGACATCGGGCACGATGCCGAGCGCCTGAATCGAACGGCCCGAAGGGGTGTAGTAGCGCGCCGTGGTGATGCGCAGCGCGCCGTTGCCCTGAAGCGGCATGATGGTCTGCACCGAGCCCTTGCCGAATGTCTTGGTGCCGACGATGACGGCCCGCCGGTGGTCCTGCAGCGCGCCCGAGACGATCTCGGACGCGGAAGCCGTGCCGCCGTTCACGAGCACCACGATCGGCTTGCCCTCGGCCAGATCGCCGGGCGAGGCGAAGAAGCGTTCGCCATCCTCGGGGTTGCGCCCACGGGTCGAAACGATCTCGCCCTTCTCGAGGAAGGCGTCGGCGACCTTGATCGCCTGGTTGAGGAGCCCGCCCGGGTTGTTGCGCAGATCGATGATGAAGCCGTCGATCTTGTCCATGCCGCCCGCTTCCTCGGCCAGCTTGCGGATCCCCTCCTCGAGACCCGGATAGGTCTGTTCGTTGAAGGTGGTGATCCGCAGAATGCCGAAACGCCCCTCGAGCCGGGGCTTGACGGCGGCGATCCTGATCACGTCGCGGGTGATGGTGACGTCGAAGGGCTTGTCCTTGCCCTTGCGGAAGACCGTGATGGTGATGTCGGTGCCGACGGGGCCGCGCATCTTCTCCACCGCCTCGTCGAGCGTCATGCCGAGCACGGATTCACCGTTGATATGGGTGATGAGGTCACCGGCCTGGATGCCAGCCCTGGCCGCCGGCGTGCCGTCGATGGGAGAGACGACCTTGATGTAGCCGTTCTCCATGGTCACCTCGATGCCGAGCCCGCCGAATTCGCCCTTGGTGTTGACCTGCATGTCGGCGAAGTCCTTGGGCGGCAGGTAGCTCGAATGGGGGTCGAGCGAGGTCAGCATCCCGTTGATCGCGGCTTCGACGAGCTTCTTCTCGTCCACCGGCTCGACGTAATAGGTGCGGATGCGCTCGAAGGCGTCTCCGAAGAGGTCGAGCGCTTGATAGACAGTGAGCTTGCGCCCCTTCTCCTCGGCGATGAGGGGGGCGGCCAGCTGGGTCGTGAGGCCGACGCCGAGACCGATGCCGGCAAGTGCAAAGAGAACGAACTTCCTCATGTGTCTCAATCCCTGGAAGAGGTGAACCAGACGAGCGGATCCACCGGTTTGCCCTTCTCGCGGAGCTCGAGATAGAGCGTGGCCGAAGCGGGCGCGTCGAGCAAGGGGCTATCGGTCGCGTTCTGCGGCACCGGCGGATTGCCGGCTGCAAGGCCGATGGGGTCGCCCCTCACGACGACGTCTCCGGTATCCGCGTAAAGGGTTCCGAGCCCGGAGAAAATGACGAGACGGGCCGGGTCGGGTTCGAGAACGATCACGTTTCCGTAGCGGGCAAGCGGTCCGGCATAGCGCACGGTGGCATCGACCGGACTGGTGAGCAGGCTGCCCGGCGGCAGGGCGAGGACGAGGCCGGGGCGGCGGATGCCGGCCGCGTCCGCTTCGCCGGCTCGGTATAGGATGCGGGCACCGCGGGGCAGGGCGGGGCGCATCTGCGGATGCTCCTTCGCATGGGGCACCGTCGCCGGATCGGCGATCAGCGCGGCGGCGAATTCGTCGAGCGTGGCGGCGGAGCGGGCCAGATCGGCCAGAAGTGCCGCCTCGACGGGCACGAGCCGGCCGCGCCGGCGTTCGGCCACGGCGGCGGCGAGGCGGGCACGGGCTTTCTGCAGCTCGGCGAGCGCGGTGGTGACGGCCGTGACCGTTTCCTCGCGGCGCCGACGCAGGGCCTCGGCCTCGCGCCAGCTCGCGGCCAGCCGGGAAAGCCGGCGTTCGAGTCGGGCGCGGCTCGTCTCGAGGATCATCGCCGCCCTTACCGCCGCGACGGGCCCGCCGGCATGGGCGAGCAGTCCCGGCGGCGGGGTGCGGGCAATGCCCACGAGGGCGGCGAGAAGGGCCGCGCTGTCCGCACGACGGGCTGCGAGCTCAGCCTCGATCCTGCGGCTGCGGATGGTGAGGCGGCGCAGCTCGGCCCGCATCTCGCCGAGGGCGCTCTCGTAGCTCTCGATGGCGGCGGCAAGGGCCCGGCGCCGTTCCTTCGTGTTCTCCGCCCGGGCGAGGGCGGCGCGCGCCTCGCGCAGCCGGTCGGCGGCGATGGCGACCTTGCGTGCGGCCGGTGCCGTTGCGCCGGGAGGAGGCGGCGCCGTTTCCTGTGCCGTCACGCGGCCGGCGAACGCCGCGAGCAGAAGCGGCGTTGCGACAAACAGGGCCGGCAGCAGGCGAAGCGGGATCATCGGCTCTGTTCGACCGGGGTTTTCGCGACCGCCGCCTGCTCGAGCGTCCCGGGAGCGGATGCGCCCCGTTCGATCAGACTGCGCCCGGTCATCTCGGGCGACGGCTCGAGCCCCATCAGCTCGAGAAGCGTCGGCGCGACATCGGCAAGGCGGCCCGGCCGCAGCCGCGCCCCCCCGGGTCCGCCGACGAGGATCACCGGCACCGGGTTGGTGGTGTGGGCGGTGTGAGGCGCGCCGGTCGCAGGATCGACCATCAGCTCGCAATTGCCGTGATCGGCGGTAACGATCATTGCCCCGCCCATCTCCTCGACGGCTTCGAGCGCGGCGCCGAGCCCCCGATCGACCGCCTCGACGGCGGCGATGGCCGCATCGAGCACGCCGGTATGGCCCACCATGTCGGGGTTGGCGTAGTTGACCACGATGAGATCGTAGCTGTCGGAGCGGATCGCCTCGACCAGCTTCTCTGTCACCGCAGGGGCCGACATCTCGGGTTGAAGGTCGTAGGTCGCCACCTTGGGGCTTGGCGGCATGAAGCGCTCCTCCCCCGGCCAGGGCTCTTCGCGGCCGCCGTTGAAGAAGAAGGTGACATGGGGGTATTTCTCCGTCTCGGCGAGGCGAAACTGCTTCTTGCCGTGAAGAGAGAGCCATTCCCCCAGCGTGTGCACGATGTCTTCGTTGGGGAAGACGGCGTCCATGAACGTATCGTGCACATCGGAATATTGGACCATGCCGAGCATGGCGGCGAGGCGGGGCCGGCGGCGCACGTCGAAATGGTCGAAAGCGGGCTCTCCCAGGGCGGAGAGGATTTCACGCACCCGGTCGGCCCGGAAGTTGATCGAGAAGATCCCGTCGCCGTCCTTCATGCCGGGATGGCCGTCGATCACCGTGGGCTGGATGAATTCGTCGCTCTCGCCCCGTGCATCGGCAGCCTCGATGGCGGCGATCGGGTCGGGCGCGATGAAGGGGCTCTCGGCCCCGACGATGGCGCGGTAGGCCGGTTCGATCCGCTCCCAGCGATGGTCGCGGTCCATGGCGTAGTAGCGCCCCGTCACCGTGCCGATGCGCGCCCCTTCGGGCAGGGCCTCCATGAGGTCGCGCAGATAGCCCTCGGCCGAGCCCGGCGGTACGTCGCGCCCGTCCGTCACGGCATGGACGACGACGGGAATGTTCTCCCCGGCCAATGTGCGGATCGCCGCCTTCATGTGGTCGATATGGCTGTGAACGCCCCCGTCGGAAACGAGACCGAACACATGGGCCGTGCCGCCCGACTGTTTGAGCGCGGCGATGAAACGCCTGAGCGCCGGCGCGGCGGCGAAGCTGCCGTCCTCGATAGCGAGATCGATCCTGCCGAGATCCATCGCCACCACCCGGCCGGCCCCGAGATTCATGTGACCGACCTCGGAATTGCCCATCTGCCCCGGCGGCAGGCCGACATCGCGGCCATGGGTGACGAGGGTGGCGCGCGGGCAGGTGCGGAAGATGCGGTCGAAATTCGGCGTGTCGGCAAGGGCGGGCGCGTTGGCCTCGCGCTCTTCCCGCAGGCCCCAGCCGTCGAGGATCATCAGCACCACCGGACGCGGCGGCAGGGCGGATGCGGCGGTCGCGGCCTTGTGGGGATCGGCGGAGGAAGTGGTCATGGGGGCCTCTTTGCTGGGCGGGCGCGGGCTGCCCTGTCATAGGCCGCAGGCGCGTCATGGACAAGGCGGCATGGGCAGGGAAGCGCCGGTTCCGGCGCAGGGCCGGCTCAGCCGCGGTGATAGGGCGTGCCGGCAAGGATGGTCGTGGCGCGGTAGAGCTGTTCGCTCAGCATGGCGCGGGCGAGGAGATGGGGCCAGACCATCGGTCCGAAGGAAAGTACCAGATCGGCCCGTTCGCGCAGGGCGGGGGCAAGCCCGTCGGCGCCGCCGAGGAGAAAGGCGATGTCGCCGGCGCCCCCGTCGCGCACCGCCCCGATCCAGCGGGCGAGATCGGGCGAGGACAGCATCTTCCCCCGCTCGTCGAGGGCGACGATCCGGGCCCCTTTCGGCAGATGCCTCTCGAGAAGGGCCGCCTCGGCATCCCGGCCGCCCCTGCCGCGCGGCTCGAGTTCGACGATCTCGAGCGGACCGAGCCCGACCCGGCGCCCCTGCCGGGCGAGGCGGCGGCGATAGTCGTCCACGAGCTCGGCCTCGGGGCCGCGGCCGGCCCGGCCGATGGCGAGGATGTGCAACCGTGTCACGGGGTGGCGTCGGTCGCCGCTTCCGGGGAAGCCGTGCCGGCCGGGGCGAAACCGGCGGCGGCCAGCTCCTCGGGCTCGAGCCAGATCTTTTCGAGCTGGTAGAATTCGCGGATCTCGGGGCGGAAGACATGGACGACGATGTCGCCGCAATCGATCAGCACCCAGTCGCCCTGATCCTTGCCTTCGACACGGCAGTGAAGGGCGAGATCGGCCTTGAGGTTCCGCACGAGATGCTCCGAGATCGCCGTCACCTGACGGCTGGAGCGGCCCGAGCAGATCACCATCCAGTCGGCGATCGGAGACTTGCCCCGCAGATCGATCGGGATGATCCCTTCGGCCTTGTCATCGTCAAGCGAGGCGAGGATCCGTTCGAGAACCGCCTCGACGGACGGGGCGGATGCGGAAAGGTCGTCGGGCGACATGCCTTCGTTCGCGGTGTTGCCAGACGCAGCTGCGGCGGGGACCGCAGTACCGTTCGGGGTGACTATTTCGGCCTCCATTCTTGCACCTGACCTGCCTTGTGGGTGGTGCTTCCCGTAGGGAAAGAATATCAGCGCCGGTGGCGCGCCTCAAGGGATGGTCACTCCCCGCTGCGCACGAGCGCGTCATAGGCGCTGACCATTTCGCGGGCAAGGTCGCCCACCTCGTAACGGTGAGGGCCGATTTCGGCGACGGGCGTGACCTCGGCGGCGGTCCCCGTCAGCCAGCACTGCTCGAAACCGTCGAGCTCTTCGGGGCGGATGTGGCGTTCGTGGACCGGAATGCCGCGCTCCTTCAGAAGCGCGATCACGGTCTGCCGGGTGATGCCGTCGAGAAAGCAGTCCGGCAGGGGCGTGTGCACCTCGCCATCCTTGACGAAGAAGATGTTGGCGCCCGTGGCTTCGGCGACATGGCCGCGATAGTCGAGCATCAGGGCGTCCGAGCAGCCTTTCGCCTCGGCCTCGTGCTTCGACATGGTGCAGATCATGTAGAGCCCCGCGGCCTTGGCGTGGGAGGGGATGGTCTCCGGGCTCGGCCGCTTCCAGCGGGAGATGTCGAGCCGGGCGCCCTTGAGGCGGGCGTCGCCGTAATAGGCCCCCCAGGGCCAGGCGGCGACGGCCATGCGGACCGGGTTGCGCGCCGAGGCCACGCCCATGTCGGGGCCGGCGCCGCGCCAGGCGATGACGCGGACATAGGCATCCTCGAGGCCGTTCGCTTCGAGCGCCTCCGCCTTGGCGGCCTCGATCTCGTCCACCGACCAGGGGATCGGCATGTCGAGGAGCCTGCCGGAATTGAGCAGCCGCTCGGAATGCGCCCGCGACCTGAAGATCCTGCCGCCATAGGCCCGTTCTCCCTCGAAGACGGCGCTGGCGTAATGCAGCGCATGGGTCAGCACATGGGTGTTGGCCTCGCGCCAGGGGACCATCTTGCCGTCCAGCCAGATCCAGCCGTCGCGATCGTCGTATCCGCTTTCCGCCATCTCGTCCTCCCGCACATGCCGCCGGTCGGGGGCAAGGGATCTTCCGACAAGTTGCCCCGAAAGGCCCGTCTCGGACATATTATTGCGTGAACCTGACGAATCGCTAACATTTGCTGCTTGGAATGTCAACGAAGCTGACATAAACTGAAACGGCAGGGACATCAGGTCGCAGCGGTCGCCGGGCCGGGGGCGGAAGGAAGACGGGGCGAGAGGAAGAGAGAATGAACGAGCGGTTGCGCAAGAGAACGGATTCGGGAGACGAGGATCTCCTCTTCCTGACCGACGACCAGATCCGCCGCGGGATCGAGGCGATGTTCTTCGCCTATCGCGGTTTCACGGCCGACCCGGACCGAATCCTCGCCAGGAGCGGCTACGGGCGGGCCCATCACCGGGCGATCCATTTCATCAAGCGTTTCCCCGGCACGACGGTGAACAACCTGCTCGACATTCTCGGGGTCACCAAGCAGTCACTCAACCGGGTTCTGCGGCGGCTGATCGACGATGGACTCGTCGAGAGCCGGGTCGGGGAACAGGACCGGCGCCAGCGCAACCTTTATCTCACCGCGAAGGGCGAGGCTTTCGAGCGGGAGCTGTCCGAGGCCCAGCGCAGGCGGGTCCGGGCGGCCTATCGTGCGGCCGGCCCCGAGGCGGTGGCCGGCTTCCGCACCGTGCTCGAACACATGATGGACCCCGATCTGCGCCGTCATTACGAAGCCTTGCGCCGGCGCCGCGACGGCGCATGACGGCACGACGGGACGGCATGAAGGAGGGCCGAACGATGTCGGCGGGCTCCCGGGAGAGTGACGCCACGCTGCGGCACCACCTGCTGGTGGTGGACGATGACGAGCGGCTGCGGCGCCTTCTCGCGCAATATCTGCGCCGAGGCGGCTTTCTCGTTTCGACCGCCCGCGACGCCGAACAGGCACGGCGGCTGCTGCAGGGGCTGGCCTTCGATCTCGTCATCCTCGACGTGATGATGCCGAAGACCGACGGCCTCACCCTCACGCGCGATCTGCGCGGTTCGGGGGCGGATGTGCCGATCCTGCTGCTCACGGCCCGCGGCGACACCGAGGACCGCATCGCGGGGCTCGAGGCCGGAGCGGACGATTACCTCCCCAAGCCTTTCGAGCCGCGCGAGCTGCTTCTGAGGATCAACGCCATCCTGCGCCGCCGGCCCGATGATGCGGCCCGGACGACGCCGCGCCGGCTGCGCCTCGGGGCGCTTCGTTTCGATGTGGCCCGCGGCGAATTGACCGATGCCGACGGACCGGTGCATCTCACCGCCACCGAAAGCGCGGTGATGGGCATTCTCGCGGCGCGGCCGAACGAGCCGGTGAGCCGGGCGGAGCTGGTCGAGAAGCTCGGCCGGGGGCAGGGCCGGGCCCAGGAGCGGGCGGTGGACGTGCAGATCACCCGCCTTCGGCGCAAGATCGAACCCGACCCGAAGAATCCGCGCTATCTGCGCACCGTGCGCGGCGAAGGCTACATGCTGGTGCCGGATTGAGCGCAGGCGACTGCGCGGAGGGGGCGGGCGCGAGGCGGCGGGAAGGCCGATGCCGGGCTCGGCTTCCGGGGCTTCGGCCACCGGATTCGAAGTTGCTCCCGGCAGGTTTTCCGAAATTTTCTCATGTTAGATATTCTCAGAGCCCAACCGAAAATTGAAGTTGAGTGATTTCAGTCTGTTGTGATTCCCTTTGGATTGACGATTCGGAGGGGATCACGATGGCATGGACTGAAATCACTCGCCCGCAACATGACCGAAGAG
>JALSJQ010000010.1 GCA_026989275.1 Albidovulum sp. | reverse complement strand
ACGGCGACGCTCCCTGGACGCCGGACCCGGATGCGCCGGGGCCCGAGGTCGCAAAGCCCGTCACCCTGCCGTCCGAGAAGGTCGCCGAGGCGGCCGCGGGGGCGGCAGCGGCCAATCCGGCCGAGGAGAAGGGGACGGGCTGACGAAGGCGGGCCCCGGTCGGCGGCCATCTGGCCGGATCTGGCCGGATCGGGCGTGCGGGCCGGGCGCGCCGGCTTCGGAGACGGTCGCTCTCGAGACCTGGCACGGCGCCCCGGCCGGCGGTCCGTGGGGCGCGGAAGATCGCCGCAGGCGCGACAGGCCGCCACCGCGCGGCATTACCGACAGCAAACAGGATCTGAACGGCCATGGCCAACGAAACCGGGATCGAGGACGAGGTCGAGCAGAGCGCGGCGCCGCTCATCGAGCATCTGGCCGAGCTGCGCTCGCGCCTCATCAAGTCGGTGATCGCCTTTCTCATCGGCATGGTGATCGCCTTTTCCTTCTGGAATCCGATCTTCAATTTCCTGACCCAGCCGATCTGCGACGCCCTCGTCGCCCGCGGGCAGGAGTGCAACCTGATCCTGATCAAGCTTCAGGAAGGCTTCTTCGTCGCCATCCGCATCTCGCTGCTCGGCGGTTTCGTGCTCGCCTTCCCCTATATCGCCTATCAGCTCTGGCGGTTCGTGGCGCCGGGTCTCTATCGCAACGAGAAGCAGGCCTTCCTGCCCTTCCTGATCGCTTCGCCGATCATGTTCCTGCTCGGAGCGACCTTCGCCTTCTATGTGGTCATTCCCATGGCCTTCAATTTCTTCCTCGGCTTCCAGCAGACCGGGCTCATGCCCCAGGAGGCCGCCGAGGGAGCGCAGGTGGCGAAGGGGGCGGGTGATCGTCTTGCCGAGGTGGGCATCACCTTCCAGGGCTCGGTGATGGAATACCTCAACCTCACGATCAAGTTCATCCTTGCCTTCGGCCTGACCTTCCAGTTGCCGGTGTTGCTGACGCTGATGGGCAAGGCCGGGCTCGTGACGGCCGCCGGGCTGGCCTCGGTGCGCAAATACGCCATTGTCGCCATCCTGACCCTGGCCGCGATCGTCACCCCGCCGGACGTGATCACCCAGGTGATCCTCTTCTCGGTGGTCTACGGGCTCTACGAGGTGTCGATCATTCTCGTGCGCCGGGTCGAGAAGAAGCGCGAGGAACAGCTCAGGGCCGAGGGGTTGTGGTTCGAGGATGACGAGGACGAAGGCGACACGGCGGCGGAGCAGGGCGGCGATGACGGCAGGTGAGGCCCGGTCTCGGTCCGGAGGAACCTCGGCGTCCCTGCCCGAAGGGGTGACGGTCGGCCGTGGCGGGACGGAAGAGGCACCGGCGTCCGAATCCATGGCGGCGAACCTCACCCGCATCGCCGCCGCGCTCGAGCGGCTGGCGCCGCCGCCGGCGCATCTGCCCGACCTCGACGCCGCGCCGGGTTTCGTCTGGGAGACGGAGCCCGACCGTCTGGTGCCGGTCGAAAGGATCGCCCGGATTCCCCTGGCGCTGCTGCGCGGCGTGGACCGGGCGCGCGATACGCTGCTCGAGAACACCCGTCGTTTCGCCCGCGGCCTGCCGGCCAACAACGCCCTCCTGTGGGGCGCGCGGGGGATGGGCAAGTCGTCCCTTGTCAAGGCGGTGCACGGGGCGGTGATGGAGGAGGTGCCGACGCTGCGCATCGTCGAGATCCAGCGCGAGGACCTGCCGTCCCTCGGCCGGCTTCTCGATCTTCTGCGTGCGGCGCCCGAGCGGCGGTTCATCCTCTTTTGCGACGATCTGTCCTTCGAGAAGGAGGACGTCCATTACAAGTCGCTCAAGGCGGTGCTCGATGGCGGCATTGCCGGCCGCCCCGACAACGTGCTGATCTACGCGACCTCGAACCGGCGTCACCTGATGCCGCGCGACATGATCGAGAACGAGCGTTCCTCGGCCATCCATCCGGCCGAGGCGGTGGAGGAAAAGGTGTCGCTGTCGGATCGGTTCGGGCTCTGGCTCGGCTTCCACCCCTGCACCCAGGACGAGTTCCTCGCCATGATCGAGGGCTATTGCCGCCATTACGGCCTCGAGATCGCGCCGGAGCGGCTTCGGGCCGAGGCCATCGAGTGGCAGCAGGGTCGTGGCGGGCGCTCGGGCCGCGTCGCCTGGCAGTTTTTCCTCGACCTGGCCGGTCGGCACGGCATCCGCCTCGACTGAGGCGCCGCCCGTCCGCCTGTCCGAAGGGCCATGGGGGCGGGCTCCGATGGCGAGTGCCCCTTGCGCCCCGCTTGCGGCCGGGATTCGCGGGGCTGGGAAGCGCCCTCGGCCGGAGCGCTCATCTCCGCGGCGTGCTCCGCCCCTTGCGCCCCGCCCCGTTCCTCCCCTTCCGCGCCGACAACCTTGCCGCCGGGCGGCCGGTCATTCCTTCACCACCGGGTAATGGGGTTGGCCCCAGTCGGCATCGGGATGGTCCATCATGATGTCGATGAAGAGCGGCACGAGGCAGCCGAGAATCGCGGCACCGTCGCGCACCTGCTCGCGGTTGACGGTGCTGTTCCATGTCGCCCCGCCGTGAAAGAGCTGGTTGCGCAGCACGTAGAGCCGATCGAACAGCATCGACAGGATCGCTGCCGTGTCGCCACATTCCACGGCCCGCTTGAAGGCGTGGGCAGCCTGAAGGTGGCGCTCCTGCCAGTCCTCATGGCCGGGAATGCCGTGGACGAACTGCCAGAAGGGCTGGAAGACATAGGGGCTTTTCATGAAGAGGCGGATCGGCCCGGCAAAGCGCTGCCAGACGGCATCGTAGATCCGCCGCTCGCGGTCGAGGGCGACGAGCTGGGCGAAATGGTTGCGGAAGCGGGCGCGCTCCTGCTCGCTCGAGAGGTCCATGTCGGCATAAAGCGCGTTGAAGGCGATCCAGAGAAAGAGGAAGGCGGCATCCGGGTCCTTCTCCCCTTCCTTCTCGGCACGGCCGACCCAGCTCAGCGCCCGATGGACCTTGAGCCCCATCGTCTCGGGAAAGCCGTCGCGCAGCCGGCGCTGCTTGTCCTTGAGTGAAGCGTGATCGAGCATGGCACATCCCGTTCCTCGGGGCAGCTTAGCCGGCCGCAACCCCGGATGGAAGATCCCGGGGCGGCGCCAGCGGGGCGCGATTTCCCCGAATGGATGAAAACGGTTTCGCTCCGGGCCCGATCGGCGGCGGTGGCCGTCCTCGGTGCCCGTGGCACGCATCTTCCCCGGACCGTTCCGGAAGCGCCGGGGAACGCGCGGAACCGGGGAGGGACGGGCGCACGGGGCAGCCGACGATCCGCGGCCGCTTTCCCTCAGGCCGGCAGCTCGGCCGCCGCGGCCGGGCGATGCGCGGCACAGGCCTTGCCTACGAGATCGGCAAGGCCTTCGAGCCGCCCGGACAGGGGGTCGGTTCGCCGCCAGATCATGCCGATGGTGCGTTCGGGTTCGGGCGGCGGCAGGCGGCAGGTGACGACGGGGGCGGCGCGCGTTTCCACCGGCACCGCCATCTCGGGCAGGAGCGTCACCCCGAAACCGGCCCCGACCATCTGCACCAGCGTGGAGAGCGAGCTGGCATCGAGCGTTTCGCGCTGGGCCGTCGGGGTCAGCCCGCAGAAGGACAGGGCCTGATCGCGGAAGCAGTGACCTTCCTCGAGGAGGAGCAACCGCATCGCCGGGAGTTCCTCGGCCCGCGGAGCGGGCTCCCCGGCGGCGCTTTCGTGGCGCACGAGGAGGAAGGGTTCGCGAAAGAGCGGCCGTTCCACAAGACGCGGCGAAGCGATCGGCAGGGCGAGAATCGCCGCATCGAGCCGCCCCTCCTCGAGTTCGGCGACGAGCGTGTCGGTCTTGCTCTCGCGGATGGCGAGGTCGAGATCGGGCAGCGTTTCCCGCAGTGCGGTGACGAGGCGGGGCAGGAGATAGGGGCCGATCGTCGGGATGATGCCGAGGCGCAGCCGGCCGAGAAACCGGCTGCCGCGGGCGCGCGCCATTTCGCCCAGCTCCTCCACCTGTCGCAGGATCGCCCGTGCATGGGGCAGGAAGTCGCGGCCGAAATCCGTCAACCGCACCGCGCGGCCGGTCCGTTCGAACAGAGCCGTGCCGAGCAGGGCCTCGAGCTCGCGGACCTGCACCGAAAGCGCGGGTTGCGAGACGGCGCAGGCCGCGGCGGCGCGACCGAAATGGCCGTGGCGGGCGACGGCCTCGAAATAGCGCAGCTGCCGCAGTGTCGGTGTTGTCATAAGTTTTTCTTATCACTCCGATCGGAAGATGCAAATTCTCATCAACATGGAATCGCTCTAAGGTGGCTTGTGCATGGCGGGTGGTGATCCGCCGCATGCCCCGCTCCGGCGGGCTGCAGATTCGAGCCCCGTTCCCGGCGCGGGTGGCGGGGCGCCAGACGAAGGAGACGACAATGGACGGAAACGGCACGGGAAGCTGCCCTTACGCACATGGTGCGCGCACCCGGCAGGGAATGCGCGGCGTGCGTGACTGGTGGCCCGAGCAGCTCAATCTGGGCATCCTGCACCAGAATCCGCCGGCGGCCTCGCCGCTCGGCCCCGATTTCGACTATGCCAGAGCCTTTTCCGGGCTCGACTACGAGGCCCTCAAGCGCGATCTCCATGCGTTGATGACCGACAGCCAGCCCTGGTGGCCGGCCGATTACGGCCATTACGGCCCGTTCTTCATCCGCATGGCCTGGCACTCGGCCGGCACCTATCGCATCGCCGACGGGCGCGGCGGCGCTTCGAGCGGCAACCAGCGCTTCGCACCGCTCGACAGCTGGCCTGACAATGTCAATCTCGACAAGGCCCGCCGGCTCCTCTGGCCGATCAAGCGCAAATACGGCAACCGCATCTCCTGGGCCGACCTGATGATCCTCGCGGGCAATGTCGCTCTCGAATCGATGGGCCTCGAGACCTTCGGCTTCGGTGGCGGGCGCGAGGACATCTGGGAGCCCGAGGAGGACGTGTTCTGGGGCGAGGAGGCCGAGTGGCTCGGCGACAGCCGCCGCGCCGAGCCCGGCATGCTCGACGATCCCTTCGCCGCGGTGCAGATGGGGCTGATCTACGTCAACCCCGAGGGGCCGAACGGCGAGCCCGACGTGATTGCCGCCGGCCGCGACATCCGCATCACCTTTTCGCGCATGGGCATGACCGACGAGGAGACCGTCGCCCTCGTGGCCGGCGGGCATACCTTCGGCAAGTGCCACGGCGCGGCCGATCCGTCCCATCTCGGCCCGGAACCCGAGGCCGCGCCGCTCGAGCAGATGGGCCTCGGCTGGAAGAGCCGCTACGGACAGGGCCACGGCCGCGACACGATCTCGAGCGGCATCGAGGGGCCGTGGACGGCGAACCCCGTGAAGTGGGACATGGGGTACTTCGACATCCTCTTCGGCTATGAATGGCGGCTGACCAAGAGCCCGGCCGGCGCCTGGCAGTGGGAGCCGATCTCGCCTGCCGAGGAGCATCTGGCGCCGCAGGTGGACGATCCTTCGCAGAAGGTCACCACCATCATGACCACCGCCGATCTCGCCATGCGGATGGACCCGATCTACGGGCCGATCTCGCGGCGCTTCCACAAGGATCCCGAGGCCTTTGCCGACGCCTTCGCCCGCGCCTGGTTCAAGCTCACCCATCGCGACATGGGGCCGAAGAGCCGCTATCTCGGCCCGGAAGTGCCCGAGGAGGATCTGATCTGGCAGGACCCGCTGCCGCCGCTGGATCACGAGCTGATCGAGGCGGACGACATCGCCACTCTCAAGCGCGACATTCTCGGCCTCGGCCTGCCGCTCGCCGATCTCGTCAAGACCGCCTGGGGCGCGGCCGTCACCTTCCGCAATTCCGACAAGCGCGGCGGTGCGAACGGGGCGCGGATCCGCCTTCTGCCGCAGCGCGAATGGGAGGTGAACGAACCGGCGATGCTCGAAGGCGTGCTCTCGGCGCTCGAAGGGGTGCAGCGGCGCTTCAACGACGGCCGTGCCGACGGCAAGCGCGTCTCCCTCGCCGATCTCGTCGTGCTGGCGGGCTCTGCCGCCATCGAGGAGGCGGCGCGTCATGCGGGACACGAGATCGAGGTGCCCTTCGTGCCGGGGCGCACCGATGCGAGCCAGGAGCAGACCGACATCGAGGCCTTCGCCGTGCTCGAGCCGGTGGGCGACGGCTTCCGCAACTATCTCAAGCCCGGTTGCGGCAGCCGCGCCGAGGATCTGCTGCTCGACAAGGCCCAGCTCCTCGGCCTGTCGGCGCCGGAGATGACGGTGCTCGTCGGCGGCATGCGGGCCCTCGGCGCCAATTGGGGCAATCTGCCCCACGGCGTGTTCACCGACCGGCCCGGCCGGCTGACCAACGACTTCTTCCGCACCATCACCGACATGGCCATCGAATGGCAGCCGAAGGATGCGTCCGAAACCCTGTTCGAGGGTCGGGAGCAGGCCACGGGCGAGAAGCGCTTCACGGCCACGCGGGTCGATCTCGTCTTCGGCGCCAATTCCCGGTTGCGGGCGCTTTCCGAGGTCTATGCCCAGGATGATGCCGAGAGGAAGTTCGTCGAGGATTTCGTCGCCGCATGGGTCAAGGTGATGAATGCCGACCGTTTCGACCTGAAACGCCCCGCCTGAGGGACGCGAAACGTTGCTCGGCAGGGCCGGCCCGCTCTCCCCACGGGCCGGCCCTTCTGCATGGGCGCGGCTTGCGCCACCTGCCCTGCCGCCCTTGCCATCGCCTGGCGTCTTGCCCAGTGAGGAACGGACGGACGAAGGAAGGCGGGCTCGATGACGACGATCCGACAGACGGCCGGGCGGCTGATGCGGCTTTCGCTGCCGCTCGTCGGGGCGCATCTCGCGCAGACGGGCATTCAGCTGGTCGATACGCTGATGCTCGGGCGCTACTCGGCCGAGGCGCTGGCGGCGGCGGTGCTGGCGACCTCGCTTTTCTTCGTCGTTTTCATCGTCGGTTCGGGCTTTGCCCTCGCGGTGATGCCGCTCGCGGCGGCCGCCGAAGCGCGGGGCGACGGGCGGGCGGCCCGCCGGCTGATGCGGATGGGGCTGGTGCTCTCGTTCCTCTACAGCCTTCCCGCATTGCCGCTGATGTGGTTCTCGGGCGAGCTTCTGCGCCGGGCCGGTCAGCCGCCCGCTCTGGCGCTGGGTGCCCAGGAATATCTGCGCGTCGCCATGTGGGGGCTCTTTCCGGCACTGGCGGTGATGGTCTTCAGAAGCACGCTCTCGGCGCTCGGTCGCACGCGGATGGTGCTGGCGGTGACGCTCGCGGCCCTCGTCATCAACGCGGTGGGCGACTGGCTCCTGATCTTCGGCCGTCTCGGCCTGCCCGAGCTCGGGCTCGTCGGTGCGGCGCTGGCTTCGGTGCTGATGCAGCTGGTTTCGGCCGCGGGGCTGGCTCTCTGGCTCGCGCGGGCGCCGGGCCTTGCGGCAAGGCGCTGGTTCGAGCGGATCTGGCGACTCGATCCGGCAACGCTGGCCCGTCTCTTCCGCACCGGCTGGCCGATCGGGATGACGATGCTGGCCGAGACCGGACTTTTCTCGGCCGCGGCGCTGATGATGGGCTGGCTCGGTGCGGTGCCGCTTGCCGCCCACGGCATCGCGCTGCAGCTCGCGGCGATGAGCTTCATGATCTATCTCGGCCTTGCCAATGGCGCCACGATCCTTGTCGGCGAGGCCTGGGGGCGTTGCGACCCGGCGGCGATTCGCACCACCGCCCGGGCCGCGGCGCTTCTGGCCGGCGGCTTCGCACTCCTCGCCACGCTGGTCTTCCTGCTCTGGCCCGAGCGTCTCGTCGCCCTCTTTCTCGACCGGGGGGATCCGGCGGCTCCGGCGATCCTGGCTCTCGGCCGGCAGCTGCTGATGGTCGCCGCGCTCTTCCAGCTTGCCGACGGGGCGCAGGTGCTGATGCAGGGGCTGTTGCGCGGCATGGCCGATACCCGCGTGCCGATGGTGCTCGCGGCGCTGACCTACTGGGGCGTCGGCATGACCGCGAGCTGGGCCTTCGGCATCGCCGGCCCCTTCGGCGGGGTCGGCGTCTGGCTCGGCCTCGTGATCGGCCTCGGCGCGGCCGCGGCCCTGCTCGCGCTGCGCTTCCGGCGGCTTCTCGAGCGTGTCGAGCGCACGGGGGAATGCGGGGTGCAGCCGGAGTGAGCATGTCCGCCCCGGACCGGCGCTTCCGTTTCGCCGGCCGAGCGCCTAACCTCGGGGCCGGAAGGGGCAGCGGGAGAGGACGAGATGGCACTGGAAGACGCCGGCCGCGAGATCGACCGGGCACTCGACCCGACGGCCGACCGCGGCCTTGCCTGGGAGAACGCCTTTGCCGGAGTGACGAGTTTCCTGCGCCGCCGCTACGCCAAGGACCTCGCGGGGGTGGACGTGGCCGTGACCGGCATTCCCTTCGACTGCGCCACCACCAACCGGCCGGGGGCGCGCTTCGGCCCGCGGGCGATTCGCGAGGCCTCGACGCTCCAGCCCTTCGATCCGCCCTGGGGCTGGGATGTCGATCCCCTGAGCACGTTCACCATCGTCGATCACGGCGACATGGCCTTCGACTATGCCCGGCCCGCCGAGGTACCGGCGCGGATCGAGGCCCATGCCCGGGCGATTCTCGAGAGCGGCGCCGCCCTTCTCGCCCTGGGCGGCGACCATTCGATCACCGGGCCGCTCCTTGCCGCCCATGCCGCCCGCCACGGTCCCCTGGGGCTGATCCAGTTCGACGCGCATTCCGACACCTGGCCCGATGACGATCCGGGCCGGGTCGATCATGGCACCTTCGTCCGCAAGGCGGTGAAGGCCGGGCTGATCGACCCGTCGCGCTCGGTGCAGATCGGCATCCGCACTTCCTGTCCCGATACGATGGGCATCGGCGTGATCGACGCCCGCACCGTGCATCTGGGCGATCCGCTCGAGATCGCCGCCATGGTCCGGCGGGTGGTGGGGGCCGGCCCGGCCTATCTCAGCTTCGACATCGACGCGCTCGATCCGGCCTTCGCCCCGGGCACCGGCACGCCGGTCTGGGGCGGGCTGAGCTCGGCACAGGCGGGGATCATCCTGCGGGGGCTCGCCGGCATCCG